>NZ_JBVCPH010000001.1:0-605704 GCF_057456235.1 Photobacterium sp.
GCTGCCTGTTGCTGATGTGCGGTACCATTTAATTTCAACTTTAGGCAGACGTTCGCCGGAAGTCAGTGCGTTATAGATAAGTGGCGAACACTTATCAAACACTTTGGTGATTTTCACTGGCTTGTGCACGCGCTGACCGGTTGGCTGGCCTGATTGCGGATCGCGAGGTAAAACAACCTGGTGCTCAAACGCTTCGACCAGTACTTCATCTTCATGACCTTCCTGAAAAATATTTCCAACTGAATCTTCTGTAAATGTACCCGCCGTGATCAGCCCTTGTTTTTCGCCTTCAATGCGCATATATGCAGGAGTTGGCATTCTTAATATCCTTTTTCTCTATAAGTGGGATTAAATTCACCTCAAAATAAGGTGATTGATATAGAGCAAAAGACATGCCACCAAATTAACTCATATTTTTCAGTCGTTTATATTCATTTATTTTTCTGATCATTGAAAATGATGAATCTCAACCTGATAATCAATAATTCATCATTGATTATCAATCAGTATTAGGAGAATGTAGACTTAATACAAAGCGAAAGGCAGGAGTTGAGATTAGTCGGTGATATACCGTGTAAAAAAGGTAACAAAAAGCCGGCGAATATCACCGGCTTTCAGATAGTAACTAGTTAGACTGTTTCTTAGTTATCGTTCAGACGAATACCATCGCGGTCGATGACAATCAGGCCTTTTTTGTACAAGCCACCGATGGTTTTCTTAAAGGTCGCTTTACTGGTACGAAAAGCTTCAAAAATCTCTTGTGGTGAAGATTTATCACTCAGTGGCATGAAGCCACCTTTTCGTTCCAGCGACGTTAAAATCTTATCAGCCAGATCATCAACTTTTCCACGACCCGCCTTCTGCAAAGATAAGCTAATCTTGCCATCCGGGCGAATCTCTTTGATATAAGCCTTCAGTTTCTTACCGATAAACAATTTACCAAAGGATTCTGTTTTGAAGATCAATCCCCAATGTTCGCCTTCAATCGCAGCTTTATAACCAAGATCGGTAATTTCAACAATGACGACTTTCACTTCCTGACCAATTTTATAATTAGCAGGCGTCTGATCTAGAAAACGGTTAAATTTAGTCGAACCTACAATACGGCCTGATGCTTTATCGGTGTAAACACGCAGCATCACATTCTCGCCTTCTTCTAGGCGACGACGCTGCTCGCTGAATGGTACAAGAAGATCTTTGCGCAATCCCCAATCAACGAAGGCACCGATAGCACTCACACCGACAACACGCAGCATCGCAAACTCACCAACTTGAGCTAACGGCTCTTCCGTTGTCGCTATAATCTCGTCTTCTGAGTCGAAGTAAATGAACACGTTCAGTTCATCACCCAGTTGCGTGCCAGCAGGAACAGAATTTTTCGGCAACAGGATATTACCGAAGTCTTCACCACCATCAAGAAATACGCCGAAATCAACTAACTTGACGACTTCTAATGTGTTGTATTGTCCAATTTTAATCATGAATCCGGCACTCTCTGAGTAAATATAAGTGATACTCTTATATGTCGGCATTAACCTCTTGCAATATAAGAGAAGCTCGCCATCCGAGTATCAATACGAACTTTGGTCGCGCATTATACGTGATGTTAGTTCAACGTGCCTGACCTATCTTCGGTTATTTGGCTAAATTTTATTCTATTGACAGAAAAGTTATGTCATTCAACTGATAATAACCGACTAAATAATCTAGAATTATAGGATATCCCACTCACAAGCAAAGGTATGAAAACGTAGTGATCACTGTTGAAAAAAAAGATGGACACAAAGTAAAGATTTCCCATGTAATTCAAGAAACCACTAATCGACAGCTTGATATGTACATTTTCGTACCCGGTGAACTTGGCCTGAACGCTAAGATCATCACTGAAGATGAATTTTACCACAATGCCATTCACGGCAAACGTACCTATTACAGTGACGTCAACCACCTGCCGCTTGTTCACAGCCGCCTGGCCAGCAGAGGTAAGCTTTCTATCGAGCAGTACCGCTTAAGTTTAAGTCTGTATGCCTATCAGTATGCGCTGGCATTAGAAGAGACTACCCAACAGCTGCTGGAAGATAAACAGGAACGCACGCTGGAGGAAGTCGAAGAGGTTGTTCAACTAGCCATTAGGATCCTAAAAAGGTTACGACGTAGCATACCGACAGATGAAAAGCTGCTCAAGTATTACGAGAATATCGATAACTATCTGTCATGGTTCACAGAGCAGCGTTGTTTATCATTAGTCGCCCACCTACCTCGTGGTAATAGTTACGCCGACATAAAAAATCTGCTGCTTGATACCTGTGCGAGCGAGGCCGAGCATCGCAGAAAGCATAGCTACAATTCAACCAAAGCAATGCAAGATCAAACCCGAATGTCCAATAAAATGCGACTTCTGCGGCGCTTGATTGAATACCCGGTCACGATGAAAGAAACAACCATCGAATTAGGAAACAACATCAAAAAAGTGGTTACCGCTGTTGCAACCGGGATTGTGATGATATTCGTCACTATGATGCTGATAAAAGCCCGTGGCGTCCTCGGCGATATTACCGCCTCTTTTATTCTGGTGATCTCTGTTATTTATGCTGCGCGTGAAGTGTTTAAAGACGACCTGAAGAAAATGTTGTGGCGCTGGGTGCGAAAAGGCAAGCCGAAGTGGCGAAAACAATTTTTCGATACCAATAACGGACGTCTGATTGGCCGTCAGTTAGAGTGGCTGGAATACAGTAGTTATAATGCGCTGAGCTCCGAAATTAAAGCCGTCCGAAAACACAAAGTCTCACAACGAGAAGAAACGGTGCTTCACTACAAGAGCACCACACGCATGTCGCCGACGAAGTTTTTGAGTGGTTATGAACAAACCCGAGAATCCATTATGCTTGACCTTCGTATTCTCTCAAGCTTGATGGAAAAAGGATCGCAACGGATCTACCAATTAAAAGAAGGCCAAGTCACTAAAGAATCGGTTGAAAAACGCCATTTGATCAACCTTATCACCAAAGAAACCGATGAAGATAATACCGTTCGTATTCAACGTTGGAAGATCATAATGAACCGTTCTAAAATCGTTGATATCGAAATGATCACGGAAGACTAGCGTCCGAGTCTTGCCTCCTGCAACGCATCCTCTTGTCCAGCACCACCCGTTCCCCCTATTATTAGATATATACCCCGGTGATCTCAAGATGTGGTGGCTGGGTATATACCCTTACTTTTTGTCCCTTGTTAGCCAGCGATAAATTGTTATTCTTGCATCAATAGCACCCACTTATACGCCAACAAGGCAGGGACCGATGCGAACGTTATCTGAATTAGTTTTTCACAATACTTACAGTGAGCTTCCCAAAGCCTTTGGTTGCTTAGTCACACCGCAACCGCTAGACAATCCATTTCTGGTGAGTGTGAACCCTCAAGTGTGTGAGTTGCTAGAATTGGATCCGCGGCAAGCAAACACGCCGTGTTTTATCAATGTGTTTACTGGCAACAGCGCATTTTCAGGTTTTTCACCGTTGGCGATGAAATACACCGGCCATCAGTTTGGCCAATACAATCCGGACCTCGGCGACGGGCGCGGTTTGCTTATGGGTGAAGTGCTCACCTCTACAGGGAAAAAATGGGATATTCACTTAAAAGGTTCAGGCATGACCCCTTATTCTCGTCAAGGCGACGGGCGTGCCGTGCTGCGTTCAAGCATCCGGGAATACCTGGCCTGTGCCGCCATGCAGGGATTAGGCATTAAAACCACCCATGCACTCGCCATTTTAGGCAGCACGACCCCGGTTTATCGCGAGAAGGTGGAACGTGGTGCAACGCTGATCCGTGTTGCTGAAAGCCATCTCCGCTTCGGCCACTTCGAGTACCTGTTTTACACCGGCCAGCATGCTGAACTGAAACTTCTCGCCGATTATTTGATCAAACATCATTTTGATGATTTGTACGTTCAGCAGGAATTGCTTATCCACGGCAAAACGGACGAGCATGAAACAGAAGTAACCCATAAGAAAATTTACGCTGCAATGTTTCAGCGTATCGTCGATCTGACGGCGACCATGATCGCCAACTGGCAAGCCGCCGGCTTTGCCCACGGAGTAATGAATACCGATAATATGTCCGTACTGGGCCTGACGTTTGATTATGGGCCGTATGCTTTTCTTGATAACTACGACCCGGGCTTTATCTGCAACCACTCAGATTACAGCGGCCGCTATGCGTTTAATCAGCAGCCCTCGATTGCCTTGTGGAACCTTTCGGCATTAGGTTATGCGCTGAGCCCGTTAGTCGAGAAAGAAGCGATTGATCAATCACTGCAAGGCTATCAGGTAAAGCTACAGCAACAATACAGTGTCAATATGCGCCGCAAACTAGGATTAATCGAAAAGCGAGAGGAGGATACGGTCTTATTTTCAAGTCTTTTTGACCTGTTGAAATCACAAGATGTCGATTACACACTGTTTTTTAGGATCTTATCTGACATTCCATCACATGCATTATCTGCAAGTACTGACCGTTTTGGTGATCTGTTTGACTGCCCCCGTTCACTCAACACCTGGCTAACAGCTTATGCAACACGCCTTAGTTTCGAAAAAAAACCTTTTACTACCGATCAAAAGCAAGACGATGAACAACGATTATTGCGGATGAAAAAACACAATCCGAAATTCATCTTACGCAACTACCTGGCGCAGCAAGCAATCGAAAAAGCACAAGATGGCGACTTCTTAATGATTGAGCAGCTGTTACAGGTACTGAGCACCCCTTTTGACGAGCACCCCGACTTTAATGAATTCGCGGCTAAACCGCCATACTGGAGCAAAGAACTAGCGATAAGTTGTTCATCATAGTTAGCAGGAATAAAAAAAATGCCACTCAGTTTCCTGGCTGGCATTGATGTTTTGCTGTTTTCTTAATGTACCCTACGCGACTATAATTTCAGCCTACTGGCTAATCACCGTATCGATCCCCTGTTCAAGCAGCCACTTCTGTAATTTTGGGGACTGGCGTATAAAATGGCTGACAACGTCGCAAGGTTTACCTGCCGTTTCAGCCGCTTTCAAAGCTTGAAATACAAATAACAAGACCGCTTCATTTTGATCATCGTGAAGATAATTCAAAGACTCATGATGCAGATCTAAACCTAAAGCAAACTGCCCTATCTGATCAATATCAACCACCATACCATCGAAATACTGCAGGAATTTTTCTGCCAGCACCGCATTTCCTGGCAGCTCGCACATCATATGTACTTTTAAGCCTTGAGCCCCTCGGCACAACCCTTGCTCAGCCAGCAAGTCAATGATGGTTGCTGATTCACTAAACGTTCGAACAAAAGGAATCACCAATTCAATATTGGTCATACCTTCTACATTTCGGGCACGCTTGATCACTTCACATTCAAGTTCAAAGCTAACACGATGTGCTTTCTCTGCGAAACGAGATACACCGCGTAAACCGATAACCGGATTCACTTCTTTTGCTTCAAGCTCACTGCCGAATAACCCTTCACGAGTATGCGAATCTGCCCCGGACAGCCTCACTTTAAGCGGTTTCCCCTGCATTTTTTGTGCGGCAATAACCAGCACTTTTGTTAGTTCTGCCACATAATATTCAGCAGGTGTTTTATATTCACCAGCGCGTTTCAACACTTCTTGCTGCCGCTGCTCATCGAGCTTATGCGTATCGGCAATTGCATAAGGATGTACCCCAATAATGGCATGACCTAAGTCATCCATTGAAACCAATCCAATCGCGGGGGATTCTTTCTCTAACAGAGAAGCATCTACTAACAATTCTGAGTAACTAAGTTCAGACTGAGCTTTATTTGTCATAAGGCACCAATACAACCATGCTAAAATGTGCGTGAGTGTTAAGAGCCATCAAAAGTACGCTCAACACCAGAAATTAAGGAAGCCATACTATACATGTTCAAAATGCCATATAAAATCACATAAAATGCATCAATACACGATTTTAACGCTAAAACCCACAGAGAATACCGAGGTGGATTCAGCATAGATTACTTGGCATAAGTACTTGTTAACTACCCTTTACCTGACCTTACTGTTTCAGTATTATTGAAGCAAGCAGAAAAATCACCATTGCAAAAATATTCAATCCTCGCTAACAACATACAGCTGATAACCAATCTCCTTCATATGGCATCATTATGACTCTAACAATATACTTATCTGTTGAAAGAGATTGCCATTCATATAGGTTCGCATTAAATCTCCAGGGGAATTGCTCAATCTCATGTCTTGAGATGGTTTGGGTAACATTGTTTTACGCTTAGATTTCTGCCAGTTACTGACGATTGACTATCAATGCAGCATCTATCTTTAACAAAGCCTTCAATTCAGTCAAAAACCTAAGACATATCACAAGTTTGGTTTATTCCTGCGGACTTTTGGGCTATCTTAACGCGTCGTTATTTTGAAGATACCAAGGTAGGCAAACGTATTATGCCAATGAAAACAGATGAACTCCGTACCGTTAGCCTAGGGTTAATGCCAACCCCTGCAGAAATAGAAGCAGCCTTTCCAATTACTGATGAAATCGCTGAGCACATCGCTCAGTCTCGTCGTCAGGTAGAAGCTATTCTGACTGGGCAAGATTCTCGTCTTCTGGTTATTGTTGGTCCTTGTTCTGTACACGATACTGATGCTGCGATGGATTACGCGAAGCGGCTTGTTGCCATCCAGGACAAATACAAAGATGAACTTTGTATTGTAATGCGTACCTATTTTGAAAAGCCCCGCACCGTTGTTGGCTGGAAAGGGCTCGTCTCTGACCCACATTTAGACGGCAGCCTTGACCTAGTTACCGGCCTTCAGAAAGCCCGTAAGCTATTGGTTGATATCAACGCGCTGGGCCTTGCGACGGCGACAGAATTTCTGGATATGATCACCGGCCAGTATCTGGCTGATTTGATCACATGGGGTGCCATTGGTGCCCGTACGACTGAGTCACAGATTCACCGCGAAATGGCCTCTGCCCTTTCTTGCCCGGTTGGTTTTAAAAATGGCACTGACGGCAATATCAAAATAGCCGTTGATGCTATTCGAGCAACGCGTGAATCTCACCTATTCTGCTCACCGGCGAAAAATGGTCAAATGACAATTTATCGCACTGCGGGTAACCCTTATGGTCACGTGATCCTGCGTGGCGGTAAAATGCCAAACTACCACCAGCAAGATGTTTCTGCAGCATGTGATACCTTAGCCTCTTTTGACCTGCCAACGCGTCTTGTTGTCGATTTCAGTCATGGCAACTGCCAGAAACAACATAAGCGCCAGTTGGATGTTGCCGCTGATGTTTGTGCCCAAATCAAGAGTGGCAGTAATTACATTGCCGGAATTATGGCTGAGAGCTTTATTGAAGAAGGTAATCAATCCGTAATTCCAGGCAAAGAAAAAGAACTCGTTTACGGTCAGTCAATTACCGATCCTTGTGTAAACTGGAATGATACCGTAACCATGCTAGACATGCTTGCTGACGCCGTTAAAAGCCGTAAGTAAGATTGCTATTTTTAGATACAACGCATCAAGCGATGTATCTATTATTTTTGCTAAAATATTGTAAGCAAAAAGCTAACCAATAGATTAACAACTAAGGTTGATGACATGCCATCTTTTGATATTATTTCTGACGTTGATTTCGTTGAAATCAGAAATGCCGTAGACAACGCAAATCGCGAACTTGAAACTCGTTTTGATTTCCGTGGTGTTGATGCAAGCTTCAAACTAGAAAAAGAAGTAGTAAAAATCACTACCGAATCTGATTTTCAGCTTACTCAGCTCGTCGCAATCCTCCGGAGTAATCTTGCTAAACGTTTTGTTGATGCTCAATCAATGGAGCAAAAAGACACGGTTCGTACTGGCAAATCATTCGCTTGTAACATCGAATTTAAGCAAGGCGTTGAAACAGCGACCGCAAAAAAACTTGTTAAAGCAATTAAAGATGCGAAACTTAAAGTTCAAGCCGCTATTCAAGGCGACAAAATACGCGTAACGGGTAAAAAACGAGATGATCTGCAAGCCGCGATGGCACTTGTCCGTGAAGCAGATCTGGGCCAACCGTTCCAGTTTGACAATTTCCGCGACTAATCTGCCGCAGCGAGATTAACTTGGCCCAACGGTATACACAGGAAGGCATCTTGCCTTCCTTCTGTTTATATCCAAACTATTCATACTCTTTATTGCTCAGTTTGCTAAAGTAAATCAATAACAGAGCCTAAATTGAACAGCGCCAGTCCATGTATATTGACCGCAATTCCCAGTACGATAACCCTCTGATTTGGCCCATGATCAGTATTCTGAAAGTCAAACCCACCGGCTGGATGATTCATACCCTGTCAGAAGAGCTGAAAAACCAAGGCATACTAAGCGCATTAGATGACGACCCGAACAAAGACCTGTTTAAACGTAACTTCTTACTCATGAATGCGTTATATCAATTGCAGGAAATACTGCTGCCTGACCAATGGCTACAAGCCCGGGCGGTGGACATCCAACTGTTAAACAACCTTTCTTCTGATAACCATCACCTCGATCTCAACGACCCTTTGCGTGAGTATTACTTAGATTGGCGTAACTACAATGCCGATCTGGCTACCATTGAAGGTTTGTTATCCTCTTTCTGGAAACGCTATCAACACTATATTGGCTCTGAAAAAGAGTACAACCACTCCGGTCAGCACTATTTTAATACACATACACAATCGACTATCGGGCCGCATCATCAGGATCTGGCAATCTTAGAGCTGACCAAAGATGCGAAACCAGAAGAGATCCGCCGGCAATGGCGAAAAATGGCTTTAAGATGGCACCCGGATCGGCCAAATGGCAATGCCGGAAAATTTCGCACGGTATGTGAAGCCTGGCAACGTATACAACACTATTTATAAGTGCGATTCGCCAGTCCCCGTCATCTACGCTCCCTGACCGACAACAAAACTTAATCAGTTTTTTCTAATAAGCTGTTCATCTCCGCTGGCTGTTAACCTGCCCGCACACCCTCTAAACTGATTGTATTCTCTCAGAATCAAACCCTGAGTCAGGCTTTAGGAGGTCATCATGGCGATTAGGCGTATCCAACAAATCATTCAGTCTCACCCATCTTCAGATGGTGATGGTGTCAAAATTCAGCGTGTTCACGGTTTTGATAACACGCTATTTTCACCCTTTTTAATGATTGATGAACTCAAATCTGACAACGCCGACGATTATATCGGTGGATTTCCCCCACATCCGCACCGCGGCATCGAAACCCTGACCTATATGTTACATGGTCATTTCCAGCATAAAGACCATATGGGCAACACCGGGGAACTTCATGATGGTGGTGCACAGTGGATGTCGGCCGGAAAAGGGGTCATTCACAGTGAAATGCCGGTGATGACCGATGGCAAGCTCCACGGCTTCCAGATTTGGATAAACCTGCCTGCAGCAAAGAAAATGCAGCCTGCGCAATACCACGACTTTCAGCCAGCAGTGATCACAGAAAAAGCACTCAATGAAAATAACCTGATCCGGGTCATTTCGGGTGACTTAACCATTAAGGGGGAAACTCTGACCGGACCGCTCCAGAAGACAGGCGTACCCACCACGATTGCTGACTGGCAAGCCGCGGCAGGTGAACAATTCCGAAGCTGTCTGAATCCAGATTTTCAGGCCTTACTTTACGTTTATAAGGGTGAAATTGAAGTGGAAGGTGCGAGAGTACAAGCGGGTCAACTGGCCCTGCTTGATCAAGGAGAAGGCTTGTCGTTAGCGGCAACAGACGATAGCGGTGTGTTACTTCTTTCTGGCATTCCAATCGATGAACCCGTTGTTCATTATGGTCCTTTCGTCATGAATTCGATGGAAGAGATCAATCAGGCTATTTCTGATTATCAGAACGGAAAATTTGTTGCTGAGTGATATTCTTGATCTGCGCAATTATAAACGACAAAGCCCACTTCCGTGGGCTTTGACTTATCTCAATATCAATAAATCATATCATTAATCATACAGCGAGGCTTCGCCTTCCGGACGGGTTTTAAAGCGGCGATGTAACCACATATATTGTTCCGGCGCCTGCATGATCGACTGTTCAACCACCTTATTGATATAGACCGCAGCAGCATCCGGATCGTTATGCGGAAAGCCCTCTAACGGCGGAAACATCGTTAAGGTGTATTGACCGGAATCAGTATTGCGTACCATAGAAAATGGAACAACAGCACAATCGGATGCATCGACTAACAAACTGGTTCCCGTTGTAGTACAGGCATTTTCTACCGCGAACAGTGGTGCAAATGTTGAACGGCGGCGACCATAGTCATGATCGGGGGCATACCAGACACGCTCCCCTCGACGTAACATACGCAGCATCTCTTTGACGTCTTTACGATCAATCAATGTCCGGTTCGAACGCGATCGGCCTTTATACTGAAAATAGTCAAAACAAGGATTGTTGTTAGGGCGGTAAACGCCCATGCCTGACATTTGTATTCCAAAAGCCCGAGCGGCTATTTCCAGGTTCATGGAATGAACAGCAACCAGCAGCGCACCTTTACCATCCTGATCCAGTTTCGTCATATGCTCCATGCCCTCGATAGTCACATGACGATTAACCCGAAAGTCAGGCCAGAACCAAGCCATACCTGTCTCGAATAATGCCAGGCCGGTATTATCAATATTCTTTTTTATCAGCGCGTCACGCTCACCATCAGGCATGTCAGGGAAACAGAGTTCTAAATTACGTTTAATAATTTTACGTCTTTTCTTCATCAGGCGAATAGCTAATCGGCCTATAACCTGCCCCATGCGAAACTGAATAAAATATGGCAACCAGCTGATCAAATACATTACCGCGATCAGGATCAGTGTCAGCCAGTAGCGCGGATGCAGAAACGCTTTGCTAAACGTGGGTGGCGTAAATTTGCTCATAGTGAGAAAAACATTACCTTACTTGTTATTGTGGTAAGTCGAACATGAAGAATAAAGTGGATGTTCATGCTTATGAAAAACGGCACATTATATACCCAAACCACCCTCTTATTAAACCTTGAGGCTATTTACTTCCTCTTGTAAATTGTCTGCAAGAGCCACTAAAGCCGGGATGAAGCCGATGTCGGCTCATCGCCGGTAGGCGTTTAATCAGAGATATCATTAATATGGGCTATATAATGTTACT
Organism: Photobacterium sp.; assembly: GCF_057456235.1. Lineage (NCBI taxonomy): Bacteria > Pseudomonadati > Pseudomonadota > Gammaproteobacteria > Vibrionales > Vibrionaceae > Photobacterium > Photobacterium sp. The sequence continues at coordinate 11,182 of NZ_JBVCPH010000001.1, forward strand.
CTGTATTCAGAATAATCTGGACATTTCCCCCATAACCGTACAGATAAAAGGATCGGAATACCCTATCATGACGACCATCAGCAAAACCAAATCGAGCTATTACCGTCGTTTATACATTGCACATTTAATAGAGAAGGGTATTGCCACCGTTCCCGCAATTATTGACTATACCGGTATGCCAAGGCGAACCGCACAAGACACGATAAAAAGCCTGTCTGAACTGGATATTATCTGTATATTTAACCAAACCAAAGGTGAACGAAACCGTAGCGGACAGTATAAGATCATTGATTGGGGGGCGATCAACAAACACTGGGTTGCAGAACACATGACAGACATTAAAGCCGCATTAGACTACCCATAAAGCGGGAAGCGAAAGACTCGCTACACGACACAAGTTCCTCGTTCCAAAAAACTAGCGACTCCGCGCATAAACCAATACACTCGCCTGCTGAAACAGAGTACAAGGCACTCATATCTCGATGAATAAGGTTTTGCATTGGAATTATTAACGCTTGATTTTCTTGGCCGGCCATTACGCCTGGAAGGATCGATGGCTGGCTGGCAGCAACTCTTCTGGGATAACACCCTGGTATCTCAGCTTGATGCGAATGCAGCGCACAGCGATCCTCACGTTCATGAATTTGAGCTCAGCAATGGTGAAAAAACGATAAATTGCCGGTTGGATATCGCTCTGAGCTGGCAGCCATTTCTTATCGAATATAGCGTCAGAGCCAATGATCAAGTCATTGCCGACGGCTCTCGCAATGAAAAAGACATCGAACAACAAACACCCAGTACCGCGCCGACATCCGAACGTAAATTCAGCCTGATTGGTCTTGTCTCTTTAGGCATGAAAGCATTAAAAAGTGCCAAAATCATCAAAGGGGTGTTGGCAGTAACCAGCTTGGCGGCTTATTCATGGCTGTTTTCGGTGCAGTTTGCCCTGGCGCTAGTCGCTTGCCTGGTCTTCCACGAATACGGTCATATCCGCGCAATGAAGTACTTTGGAATGAAAACCAAAGGCATCTATTTAATCCCCTTTCTGGGTGGCTTGGCCCTGAGTGACGAAAAAATCAACACTCGCTGGCAAGATGTGGTTATCTCGATAATGGGCCCGCTCTTTGGTCTGATAATGTCGTTGCTATGCATCGTGGCGTACTGGATCACCGGCGAAATGTTCTTTGCCGGACTTGCCGTATTCAACGCCCTGCTAAACCTGTTTAACCTGCTGCCCATTCTGCCGCTCGATGGTGGTCACGTCCTGAAAAGCATCAGCTTTTCAATGAACAGTAAAATCGGTATTGCCCTGTGTGCTTTAGCGGCTATTGGCGGGGTGATCATAAGCTACCAGTTGGAACTGACCCTATTTGGTTTCCTGCTGGTTATGGGCAGTATTGAAATCTTGTTTGAATGGAAATACCGCCATCAAAGTCACCTGCTTCCATTGAATCGTTATGGTCAGGTTTTCTCTTTTGTCTGGTATATCGGATTAGTGAGTTCGCTGGTAGGTATTATCTGGTATTTCGCCGGTACAGGAGACGCCATGCTCGGCTTGCCGCTGCAGGTATTGGGCTCTTAGGGGAAAATATCCAGGTTCTAGTGGCAAGTATCTGGAATCTAGGGACGAGAACCGAGTAACTCGGTTCTCGTCCCTAGATTATTATTTCTTCTTTTCCATCATCGCTTTCAGATCTGCGAATGGATTAAACGTCGCGGCTTCATGATCATCGCCACCTGCTTTGATCACACTGCCGGTTTGCTGATCATGTTCTGTGTATTTTTCATGCTCATGGTCATGACAGAAAAGGCACAACAATTCCCAGTTACTTCCATCTGCCGGATTATTGGTGTGATCATGGTCAACATGGTGAACCGTCAGTTCACGAAGGTTTGAATAGACAAATTCTCTAGAACAACGACCACATACCCACGGATAGAGCTTTAATGCTTTCTCTCGGTAACCTTGCTCCTGACGAGCATAGCTGGCACTGGTGCCATAAATATCAGATGACATATTTAGCCTGTAATTTCGGTAGTACTTGATTTAGTTTAACTGATTTCCCTCTACAATACCTGACCAAGTACACAATGTTGATACACAATTAATGCCTTTAAACGGGTAACAACATATATTCTGACAATAACATAATGCCTACTGCTGCATACTCAAACGGTATAGCTTAGGCGTCAGCCATGGTAAAAGGCTGGATTGACTGTAAAATAAACTAAGGCGACGATTCTTCTTGCTTTTTGGGTGATAAATACTTGCAGCTTAGATGTAATACGACATGATTATGTTAGTATTCTGCCCAAATTGTTCATAGTGAATCGATTTTTCACTGTTAAGAGTAAATGAATATGGCTTTTGATTTTTCTAATATGACTGTTGATCTATCGGCAATCCCTACTACCATCGATATGGGCCATGCATGGCTGGGTGGTTTTGTATTAATTTTACTGGCTCTCTATATTGCTAAAAAAGGCAAACCAGTTGAAGTGGAAAAAATTGTCGAGAAACCAGTCGAAGTAGAGAAAATCGTTGAGATTGAAAAACCTGTCGAGAAAATTGTAGAAGTAGAAAAGATCGTAGAAAAAATCGTTGAAGTTGAGCCAAAACTGAAAACGGCTACGCCTGATGCAGCACTTCAGCTACTGTCACTTCTGCAACAAGAAGCCCGTTTTATTGATTTCATGCAAGAAGACCTGAGAGGTTTTGCTGATGCTGAAATCGGTGCTGCTGCCCGTGTAATCCATGAAGGTGGCCAGAAAGTCCTAAACGAATACTTCCGCTTTGCCCCTGTTCGCACTGAAGACGAAGAAACGCGCATTACCCTGCCACAGGGCTTTAACGCCTCTGAAGTGCGTCTTACCGGTAATGTCGTTGGCGAAGCACCTTTCACCGGAACCCTTATTCATCGCGGCTGGAAAGTGACTGAAGTTAAACTGCCGAAACTGGCAGAAGGCCACGATGCAAATATTGTTGCCGCCGCTGAGGTAGAATTGTAATGCAAGACACACAAGAACATCGTTTTAGCGTTGGTATCGACTTAGGTACCACTCACTGCGTACTGTCTTATGTCGATCTGCAAGATGAAGAAGCGCAAGTAAGCGTCATGCCGATCGCTCAACTGACCACACCAGGTAATGTTGAAGAGAAAGATCAACTACCGTCATTCATGTATCAGGCTCACGAATCTGAGCTTGCAGAAGGCGATACAGCCCTGCCATGGAGCGCGCACCCCAATGCCATCGTCGGTGCAATGGCACGTACGCTTGGTAGTAAAACCCCGATTCGACTTATCGCCAGTGCAAAAAGCTGGTTATGCCATGGCGGTGTGAATCGCCGTGATGCCTTCCTGCCGCTGAACAGCCCGGAAGAAGTTGCAAAAGTGTCTCCTGTCGAAGCGACTCGCTGTTATCTTGCGCATCTGGCAGAGGCATGGAACAACCAACACCCGGATACGCCACTGTTTGATCAGGACGTCACAATCACGGTTCCGGCCTCTTTTGATCCGGCAGCACGTGACCTGACGGCAGAAGCAGCACGCAGCGTGGGCTTTAAGCACATGACGCTGCTGGAAGAACCACAGGCTGCGGTTTATAGCTGGCTGAAAAACAACCATGATACCTGGCGTGATCAAGTCACCGTGGGTGATGTGATCCTCGTGGTCGATATCGGTGGTGGTACCACTGACCTTTCTTTAGTCGCGGTAACCGAAGAAGAAGGTAACCTGACCCTGAACCGCGTCGCGGTTGGCGATCACATCCTGCTCGGTGGTGACAATATGGATCTGGCGCTGGCTTATCGTCTGAAGATGAAGCTGGCACAAGAAGGCAAACAACTTCAGCCTTGGCAGATCCAGGCTATTACCCACGCTTGCCGTGATGCCAAAGAAGCCCTGCTAAGTGATGCAGAACTTCAGGCTGTGCCGATTGTTGTGCCAAGCCGCGGTTCCAAGCTACTGGGTGGCACCCTGCAAACGGAACTGACACAAGAAGAAGTTCAGCAAACACTGGTTGAAGGTTTCTTCCCTCGCAATAGCATTGAAGAACATCCGGTAGAAATGCAGCGCGGCGCCCTGACTCAAATGGGCCTGCCCTATGCGCAAGATGCGGCTGTTTCTCGCCATGTTGCCGGGTTCCTAAGCCGTCAATCTTCAGCAGTTGATGAGCTGTTCGAAAAATACGACCAACTACACGAAGGCTTTATCCGCCCGACAGCTATCCTATTCAATGGCGGTGTACTGAAGTCTGAACTGCTGTCTGAGCGCCTGCTTTCAATCATCAACAACTGGCTGACCACTGCCGGTAATGAAGAAGCGAAGTTGCTGGAAGGTCTGGATCTTGATCTGGCGGTTGCAAGTGGTGCCTCTTACTACGGCTCTGTTCGCCGAGGTAAAGGTGTCCGTATCCGTGGTGGTATTGCAAGCAGCTACTACGTCGGTATCGAGAGCTCCATGCCAGCCATTCCGGGGATGGAACCACCTCTGGAAGCATTGTGTGTAGCACCGTTTGGTATGGAAGAAGGCACTCACGCTGAAGTGCCAAGCCAGGAGTTTGGTCTGGTTATTGGCCAGCCGGTGCAATTCAAATTCTTTGGTTCAACGGTGCGCCGTGAAGATCCTGCCGGTACCCATCTTGACTGGTGGCAACCGGAAGAGCTGGAAGAACTTCCGGCTATTCAGGTAACTCTCCCGGTTGCTGATGGCCGCACTGCTGGTGAAGTAGTTCCTGTTCGTCTTGCTTCCCATGTAACGGAACTCGGTACGCTATGCCTTGAAGCAATACCGACCGACGGCGGCCAGAAATGGCAGGTTGAATTCGACGTACGCGGAAAATAACTCCTACCTTATAACGGCGCATCTTGATGCGCCGTTATTTTTCGTTGTACCGTTATTCTGAAAGATATAAATATTACATTGAAGATATCATCCTGTAGGGAATTCACTGCCACCAGCGATATTCGGCTCTCAAAGCCATTCCGTAGTGAACGCCTGAATTCAGGATCAACTCTGGAGTAAACAATGTCTTCACCCGCTTCCCCGCGTTTTCTTGTTGGTATTGATTTAGGTACGACTCACACTGTTGTCGCCTATGCACCCATTAGTGACGATCTTGAATCCAGCCCAATAAGCATTTTTGAAATTGACCAGCTTATCGCACCCGGTGAAGTTGCCCGCAAGCCGCTGCTCCCCTCTTTTCGCTATCACCCCGCACCAGGGGAAATGAACCAAGCCGAATTAGTCTTGCCTTGGGATATTCAACCCGTCGCTGGTGAGATCCAAAGCGTGATCATCGGGGAATTTGCCCGTGAGCTTGGTGCAAGAGTAGAAGGCCGCCAGGTCGTCAGTGCCAAAAGCTGGTTATCCCATACCGGTGTTGACCGTACCGAGGCTATTTTGCCCTGGTCTACAAATAAAGGGTCCTCAAATAAGGGGGCTTCGAATAGCCTAAACACCAGCGTCGAGAAAGTTTCCCCTGTGGTTGCCAGTGCCAGCTATCTTAATCATGTACGTCAGGCATGGGACTATCACCACCGGGATGCGCTATTATGCGAACAGGAAGTGGTGATCACCGTTCCAGCTTCTTTCGACGAAGGGGCACGGGCATTAACACTAGAAGCGGCCGCTATGGCTGGCCTGCCAAACGTCCTGTTGTTAGAGGAGCCGCAAGCGGTTTGCTACGACTGGTACGCCCAAAATAAAGATCGGGCCGAAGAATTATTAAAAGACATTCCATTGCTGATGGTATGCGATGTCGGCGGTGGTACAACCGACCTTAGCCTGATCAAAGTCAGCACTAAAGACAACAAGCTGGCACTGGATCGTATCGGCGTCGGCGATCACCTGATGCTGGGCGGCGATAACCTGGATCTTGCCCTCGCCCATAAAGCAGAACAACGCCTGCATGGCAGTACAAAAAAACTCAGTGCAGCAGGCCTGTCAAAACTGATCCAGCAAACCCGTAAGGTTAAAGAACAATTACTCTCAGACAATGCGCCTGCAACGGCCAAGGTCACCTTATTGGGCAGTGGCTCGCGCTTGATAGGCGGTGCTAAAAGCATCGAGCTAACCCGTGAAGAAGTCCATGATATTGCGCTAGATGGCTTCTTCCCACTGACAGAGTTTACAGATCAACCCAGCCATCGCCAGGCTGCGGTAGTAGAATTCGGCCTGCCTTATGCTGCCGATCCGGCAATCAGCAAGCACCTTGCCCAGTTCATTGATCTGCACGCTGGCGTATGCCGTGAAGCCTTGGCAGACCATGAGGCGCTAACCACGGGTGACAGTAAATTAATTGAAGATCAGCCAATCATTCCTTCCGCTGTACTATTGAATGGCGGTGTGTTTAACAGCCCGTTGCTATCAAAGCGCGTGTTAAACATTTTCTCCAACTGGCGAGGTGACAGTGTCACTGAGTTGGAGAATCCACATCCCGACCTCGCCGTTGCCCATGGTGCCGTCGCCTACGCGAAAGCCCGTCATGGTGCCCAATTAAAAATCGGCGGAGGCTCTGCGCGTTCTTTCTTCTTAATGCTGGAAGATAAAAAGAAAAGCAAACAAGGCCTGTGTCTGCTGCCTAAAGGGATCGATGAAGGTACTGAAGTACGACTTGAACAGCGAAAATTTGCTCTCACTCTCGGTGAGCCTGTGCGCTTTAATCTGGTCTCTTCGACGGATGACAGCCATACCAAAATTGGTGAGCTTGTCACTTTTGATAATGACGGTGATAACGAAAGTTATGTCACCCTTCCTCCGTTCATTGCAACGCTTGAAAGCGAGCGAGATCGCGCCGAGCTTGCCGCTAACCAGAAAGATCGCGAAGAAGTGACCCTGGCCTGCCAGCTCACCGAAGTCGGTACTCTCCTGATCGAATGCGTTAGCGTAAGCGATGACAGAAAGCGCTGGAAAGTGGAGTTTGGTATTCGTAAAGATCTGGCGCGCTTAAATCGTAACAAAGGTGATTCCACCCTCGCCCAATCGATCCTTCCAGCCCGCATGGAAGAAGCTATTGACGTCATTAAGCTGGTATATGGTGGCAGTACCAAAAAGACCAACAGCAAAGCGATAAAAACGCTGCGTAACGATTTGGACAAGCTACTAGGCAAACGTGACACTTGGGAAACCCCATGCTTGCGGGCGCTGGCAGATACCCTGCTAGACAGCAAGAAACGTCGACGTCGTTCAGACATCCATGAAAGAAACTGGTTAAAGCTGACTGGCTTCACAATGCGGCCAGGTTTTGGTTATCCTTCTGATGAATGGCGTATGGAACAAATCTGGCCGCTCTATCAGCATGGTGTCCAGTTTAGCGATAATACCCAGACCTGGAGCGACTGGTGGACATTCTGGCGCCGTATCGCAGGTGGTCTGACTCAGGAACAGCAACTGGTGATCTTTAAAGATATTGCGAAGTACATCAGCCCGAGTGCAACGCGCAACAGTAAATTGAGCAAAGAGATGCAAGAGCGCAGTTATGAAGACATGGTACGTCTGGCAGCTTCTCTCGAGCATTTGCCGTTTGAAAACAAGCTGCAATTGATTGAATCAATCTTTGGCCGCTTACAAAAAGCGCAATATTCCCAGGCCCACTGGTGGGCAATCGGTCGTATCGCAACACGTAGCCCGTTCTACGGTAGCGCACATAACCTATTGTCTCCCCAGCATATCGCCTACTGCTTACCTGAGCTGATGGAATTCGACTGGCGTAAAGATCCTAATATTGCCTTTGCTGCGGTGATGATGTGTCGTATGACAGGTGACCGTACCTTAGATATCGATGAACAAAACCGCAAAAAAGTCATTGCCAAGCTAAAGGCCTGTAAAGCGCCGGAAAGCTGGATTCAAATGGTATCGGTAGTCAAAGTACTGACGGAAGCTGAAACCAGACGGGTATTTGGTGATGCCCTGCCAACGGGATTACGTTTGATTGATTAAGCTTACGTTAGGGTTAGCTTGTTACGCTACAGCGTCATAACAACGTTAAGCTTTAAGCGCATTTCTATACCTTTAAAGCTTACCAAAAATGAAGATTTTAGTGAGTAGAGCCATGAATCATTGCCAATTTCATTTAATTGCTCAACGTATCTTTAAATCCGAAGACCAGCGTACAGCCGTTGCTGCGGTGATCTTTGATGGATTATCAAGCTATGAAGCAGAAAAACGTTTTGACCTGCCCAAAGGTACACTTTCTCGTAATGTAAAAAAGTACCGGGATGAGGTAAATTACATCAAAAATGTCGCTGCAGCTTAATCGCTTTGTTTAGTTGCTGATTGATAATAACGGAGAGCATGATGCTCTCCGTTTTTGATTGTCTTCGCAATAATGATGATTGCAGCGATGCCTTTTAGTTTTCGTTTCTTGTTATGGAATCGGATACCCCGTATTTTCCTTAGCACAATTATTCATATCAACATCACTGATAATGCAATGGATATGCTGAAGATTAATGAGGCGGACAGTATCACTGACTATTTCTTTGTGAATTTTAATTATCATCTTTAAGTTGTTATTTGTTTTACTCAAGGGTTTATGGCGATTTCTTTGTGAACTTTAATTATCATCTTTAAGTTGTTATTTGCTTTACTCAAGATTCCTGACGATTTCTTTGTGAATTTTAATTATCATCTTTAAGTTGTTATTTGCTTTACTCAAGGATTTATGGCGACTCCTTTGTGAACATTAACTCTCATGTTTAATTTATTATTTGCTTATTATTAATGGTATTTTTAATCCTCTTACCAGTAACAATCATTGTACATGCTGGATATTTACCCATGTCAATTATGAATTATCAGTCTAACCAACCAGTACTGATTTTTGATTAAACCCTATCTTTCAATAAAAACAAAACACTGGAATTACAACTTTTATTTTTAAACACTCACATTACAGAGCAGCCACAACAGACCTCAAGATGTTGATTTGAATGACTTAACTATCCTTTGATGTTATCCAAGCCCTTTAAAGTTACAGCGCCAGAGGTGGTCTCTTGCCAAAGATTACTTAATCAGCATACTCTTCCCAACAATAAAATGAACATAATATTGATTTTAATCAATTGCAAAATTGAGCTTTATTAACTATCTACTTTACCTTCCCTATAGTATTAAGGTTACAGATGGTTTATTTGATATGTATATAGATAACTATGATTAAGATCGAATTATTTTTTTATTCTCGTGCTATTTTAATTAGGGTTGAGGAATTTAGTGATGATCGAATGATTTTGATTAAATCAATTTATAAATTAAGTAACGATTAAATTAATAAGCTTCGATTAAATAAGCAAACAAAAGACACATTGGCCTGCTTAATTCAAAAAGTAGCAAACTGGGGGTAGCATGAAGAATGGACTCAAATTTAGTCGGTTGGGTGTAATAGCCCTGCTTAGTTTATCGTTACTAGCCTGCGGTGGTGATGGGGATGGTGGGGATAATAATAATGATGGCGGTAAAGAAGTCATTGTGCCCGTTGTCGAGGTTGCAGAACGGGCACTTGTCACAATAAATTCGGTCGCGGAAAATACCGACCACACTGTCACTGTTCACTTCAGTGCAACCAATGAAAATGATATTGCATTAATTGGCTTGAGCGAACCACGCTTTACGGTTGCCAAGTTAGTACCTGAACAAGATGGTAAACCAAGCGAATGGGTGAGTTTAATCAACAAAGTGGCAACTAGCGCAATTGACGATACAACTAAAGAATTACAAGCAACTTATGATCGCGATAGTAAAAATGAAGAAGGTCGTTTTACTGATAACGGAAATGGAACTTACAGCTTTAAGCTAAAAGAAACGGTGTTAGCAGCGGTTAATCCACTCACTGGCGCTTCCATTGCGTGGGATGCTAATGCGACTCACCGTGTGGGTATGCAGATTTCTGGTAACTCGAATAATACGATTAACGCGACTTACGACTGGGTACCTTCCGGTAATGGGCTAGTTGACGAACGTAATATCGTGGACACTGCAACCTGTAATAATTGCCATGGTGAACTGAAATTACATGGTAGCCGTGTAGAGACTAAATACTGTGTAACGTGTCATAACCCGGGGAGCACCGACCCGGAATCAGGCAATAGCGTCGACTTTACGCCAATGGTCCATAAAATTCACCGTGGTGTCGAATTGCCAAGTATGCTTGCCAAAGGTGATGGTGCTGTCTACGAGATTATTGGCTATAAAGGTTCAGCTCATACTTATGCGAAGAATGATGGCAAGCTTGATAAATACGGTAATCCAATTGTTGATGGGGTTGAATTTCCGCAAGACATCCGTAACTGTAGTAACTGTCATACTGCGGCCAACGAGGCAACACCACAGGGCGATAGCTGGAAGCTTAATGCAAGTTTAGACGCCTGTACCTCTTGTCATGATGATATTGCCTTCACTCAGGAAGAACTCAATCAGGACGTATGGAAACGTCAGCATCCGAATGGCTTTGTAGATCTCGACACTTGTACCAGTTGTCATGGCGCTAATTCAGGCAATATCTCTCCGGCATTTGCGCATGAAACCGTGCGCAGTCAAGCAAAATCTGCAGCGGACAACTTAAGCATCAGCTTTGCACGTGTTGAGCGTAAAGATCCTGGTTTAATCGAAGTGGATGTATTAATTAAGCTATATGGCGCTGGTATTGCCGGTTTTGAAAAATTAGTAGGTACTGCCGATATTAGTTTTGATTCGGTTAAAGATGAATATAAGTATGATTATCCAGATAGCATGCTACTTTCCAAGAAAGGTTACCTATTAGTTAATAACGATCAAGGGGAAGGTTTCAAACTCAGTTATGGTGCGATTCAAGTTCATCTTGAACCCACTTATGATAAAAATACGGGCATAAAAGATGAGGCTTGTAAGCCCGCCGGTACTGGTATCTTTACCTGTACAATCGTCGATCCCGGAACAACCGGTGTATTGTCACTGGTGACCACGGAAATGCCAATCTGTGCTAATGGCAAATCCGCAGGAGGTGATTTAATCGCATGTAATGCGGTCGAAAATGCCTACACCCAAGTAGAAGTCGTTCCGGCGCATAATGTCAAAGCCTATTACAACCTCAGCGACTTGAGTCCAGCGACCGACTATGTTGAGAAGTTTGGTGCTGATATGGCAAGTTGTACGAATTGCCACAATGATGATGGTTTCCATATAACCCGTCACGGCGCGACTGATTCAGCAGAATGCACCAACTGTCACAACGCAACCCGTTCTTCTTTCTACGCAGGGCGTCCAGCGGATCTGAAATCACATGTGCATACTTTGCACGCCAATAATGATTCATCTCACCCGATGGATTCTTACCCCGCTGATATTGCAACCTGTACTGCCTGCCATACCGACGATCAGTACGATGTACCTTTATCAATGAATACTCGTTCTTCTGCAGGTGGTGGTGTTTATACCAGCGCAACCGTGACAGTTTGTGCTAGCTGCCATATCAAAGATATGCCTGTGGGCTTGATTGATGCTGTCGGCACGATGGATGAAACACGTAAAGCCGGCTTGTCGGCTGATGATATTGCCGCTAATGAGAAAGTCATTGCCCACATGATTGAAACCGGTGGTTTATTTGGTCAGGCATCGATGGCTGAGGCCGATACGGCTCCCGAACTGTGTGCTGGTTGTCATGCCAAAGGTGAAGCTAAAGGAGTGGATGTTACTCACGGACTTTAATGCACGATAACAAAGGAGGGGCCTCCCCTCCTTTTTCTCTCCGTTAGTTGGTTACAAGGAAAGTTTATGATGCGGGTCGCTCATCTGATTATGATGATGTTGCTGTGGTTTGGTTGGACATCCTGTGCGATTGCAGCAGAATCACAACCGCTGAGCCAAGATCAGCAAATTGAATATTTAGTTGATAAGTTTTCAATTGGGAAATACTCCAGAAATGGCGCCGACAGCTGCCTTGCATGTCATGGCGAAGATAAAAAACGTGATGCATCCGGACTCTTTGAAGGTGCACATGGTAGCCTGACTCACCCCGACTCACCAATGCAAGACTTACAATGTGAGTCGTGCCATGGACCAAGGGGAATACACCCTAAGAGTGTTACTATTGCGGGTACCAAATACCGCGATCCAATGTTAACTTTCGACCCAAGCTCGCCATTAACGAGTGAGCAAAAAGACGGAGTCTGTTTAGGTTGCCATGACGACCAGCACCGTCAGGGGTGGGAGGCCAGTGTTCACCAAACAGAAGAGATTGCCTGTGTTGATTGTCATCAAATCCATACCGGCAATGATCCTATGTTGGTTAAAGAGAGCTTGAATCAAGCCTGCACCAACTGCCATACCGATATTAAAAGAGACTTGCACAAACGTTCCCGCCATCCGCTTCGAAAAGGCGAACAGCAGTGTACTGATTGTCATACCCCCCATAGTTCAGATAACCCTTCAAGCTTGACACGTTTCACTCTCAACGAAACCTGTTTCGATTGCCATGCAGAGAAACGGGGGCCATTTTTATGGGAACATCAACCGGTCACTGAAGATTGTGCCCTTTGTCATGCGCCACACGGGTCGAATAACCCTGCATTGTTAGAGCAGCGTATGCCGCAGCTCTGTCAAAACTGCCATAGCTCAGCACATACAGGAGGAGCAATAACCGGACCGGACAACGCTAATGTCGGTGGCAAGAGTTGTTTGAATTGCCACAATGTTATTCACGGATCAAATCACCCGTCAGGGAAGGCGTTGCAACGCTAAGGAGATGCATCATGACTAGGAATCATTCATCTGTTTCACTCTCCCTCTCGGCAGTTGCGATGGCTGTGATAACGGCAAGTTCACCCAGTTGGGCGCTAGATATGACTTTTAGCCCCAAAGGGGTGACCAAGGAGATCAACCAGAAAAGATGGATCTGTAAAAGATGCCGTTCAAAAGTACAGTCAGAGGGGCAGATTGAAGTGGGGGTCGGTGTTGTCAGCAACAGTGCCTATGCTTTTCGTAACCTAGTACCCAGTAATAATGGCGAGGGTGCGATTGCGATCCTGTCGGGTGGTGGTAAGAAGATCAATGAGTCTGGTTCATCAACTAAAATTGAAGTAACTGATCTTGGCTTAGAACGCTTTCGTATTGCTGCGGGCTACCAAAGTGCCGGTCACGGTGGAGCAGAAATCAGTTATCAAGAGCTACCGCGTTATTATTCAAATCAGGCATTAACCCCCTATGTTGCCGTGGCTGAGCAAGCTAAGCTTCCGGCAGATTGGCAACCGGAAAGCACTACCGGCGGTATGACCACATTAAATCAAAGCCTGCAGCCTAAAGAGCTAAAATTGCTACGAAAGAGACTTATAATCAACAGTGATTTTCGCAGCGATGCTAGCTTGCGCCCTGAACTGAAAGTACGTTTGGAAAAACAAACGGGCCAACGGGTTTCATCCGGATTTTTGGGAACAGGCACGACAAACTGGGTCACACCGGTCGACCAACAGACACTGGTGATGGATGCCGGACTGACCAAAACCAGTGAAAACGGATTGTTGGGTCTTACTTATGACGGCTCTTTATATAAGAACCAGCTAGATTCCCAGAATTGGCAAAATCCCTATACTGTGTTCATTTCAGGTACTGAATATGGTCAACTTGGCGAAACACCTGATAATCAGGCTCATCAGCTAAGTATAAACGGACGCTATCGGTGGTTATCAAGCCAAATTAGTGCGCGTTTTGCCTATGGCTTACAGATTCAAGATCAAGCTTTTGATCCGTATACAGTCAACGACAGCTTACTGACGACACTGCTACCCGCACAATCAGCTGATGCCGAAGTACAAACCATTAATGCCGATATCAATGCAAGTCATCGGATCAATAGAGAGTGGCGTTTGACGGCCAGGCTCAAAGTTCAAGATCGCGATAATCAAACCAAGATTTATCAGTTTACCCCCGTTGTTGCAGATACTTTTGTTGGCAGCAGTTCGAGTAACCAAGCTTATAGTTATCGCCGAGAAAGTGGAGCTTTGACGGCTCACTATAAAGGCTGGCAAGAGTTTCCGATAAAATTGGGTTATGAATATCAAACTTTTCATCGTAGTTTAGGCGAGCGAGAAGATACACATGATCACCAACTGTGGTTAGGCATAAAGTCCAAGCGTTGGCAGTCGGTTGTGGCTGACGCGAAATTGATCGCCGCTCGTCGAGGCGGTTCAGATTTTACCGAGTTAGCTGATAATCAATCAGATCACCTTCGCCGTTATAATCTTGCAGATCGCGATTTGCTTGAGGCGCGTTTAAGTGCTGATTGGCAGGTGACTGACAGCGTATCGTCTTTATTTAAAACCCGTTTCGCCGAAGAGCATTATAATGATACTGAAGTGGGTTTAACCGACCATAATCGATTTTCTGTCGATTGGGACTGGAATTGGCAGGTTAGTGAGCTAAGTTCGCTTTACACCGGGTTTGGCTATCAGCGCTTGCGTTATAAACAGACTGGTGCCAACTCAAGTGGTAACCCTTCATGGCAAGGTAAGCTTGATGACCGGACTTACAGTCTGATGTTCGGAGGGGATGCCAAAGGACTGTGGCTTCAACCGCTGGATATTGGTTTGGACTATGTTTTGTCGTATGGAGCCAATCAACAGAGTATCGAATTAAATATAAACACTGGCAATGGTTATCCTGATAATTACTATCGAAATCATACTGTTAATGGCTGGGCTACTTATCAACTGTCTACGGAGGCTAAAATCAGATTCGACGTGATTTATGAACATGTCGACGATCGAGACTACTACTGGTCAAACAGTCAACCTGATAGCTTGCCTACAGTGTTAACGCTGGGCAATCTTAGTCAGAATTATTCGACCTGGTATGCGGGTGTTTCTTATAACCATAGTTTTTAAAACGGAGAGCCATATGCTCTCCGTTTATGTTCGTTTGCAATGTTGTTCCGGTTTCTCTCAACGATTGATATTATCAGCGACTCATCCCAAAACGCTCTGCAATGTCATCAGAACCGCGTAGTTGGGCACTTAAATAGAATAACCCTCCGCTTGCCAATAACAGAGCAATGAGTGTTATTGGCCCTAAACTGAAGAAATCCGTTACCGGGCTGTCACCGACTAAAATGTTAAATGGCAGATGATAGATGTCGCTGAGAAAATCACCTACGCGACTTGAACCAAATACCATATAGGTCAGCAGGTTTATCATCAGCACAGCGACAAATAACGAAATCAATGGATGACGGGTGATCTGCGACAGTACCAGCAATAAGCAGGCTATCGGTAATAAGGCCAAACTGACAAAGATCATTCGACCGAGAAATTCAAACCAATGCGATACCATCGCCAATAAGCTCATTGATGCTGATGCCTGCATATCGACGGGTAACAGCCAACTTCCTAACAGCCATACGATCAAATCTGAAAACAGCAATAATAATGAAGCAATACACGGAATAACAATTAGCGCAAAAATCAGTTTTACGGCTATCGCCAACTGATCTGTAACGGGCATTGAACGCCAAAACATCAAGCTTCCTTCCTGACGCTCCTTACGTAAAGTTTTCGGCATATAGGCAAAAAAAGACAGCACCGAAACCATTCCAGCCACGATAACATTCACCTTACCAATGATCCCGGCAAAGCCGGTGACAGCCGCTAAACCAGTCCAGGTATAATCACCTGATATTTCGAAATAAAAATGACTGTTGTCACCACTCATTAGCAGGGCAAACATAACCACAGCGAATATTCCAAGAAAGATAGGCAGTCGAGTCACGAGTTTATGCTCAATTAGCTCTTTCTCCAGCATATAAATAACAGGGCTCACTTCACGGCCTCCTGCTGTTTTGCAATAAATATATCGGCCAGACCTGGTTGCGATACTTTGCCATATGGCATCAAGGCTTCCCGCGACACATTTTCGAATAATAATGAATGCTGGCCCAGGCCCGACTTTTGATATATCGGCTTAAATAGCTGTGCTTGTGCCAGATTGTGCGGATCTACCGTCAGCAATGAGTATTGCGCTTCCACTTTCTCTAACGGTGCCTGTAAGACCATCTCACCTTTGCGCAAAACCAATACGTCGCTTAACAAGTGTTCAATTTCAGACACCTCGTGACTGGCAATAATCAAAGCGCGCTCCCCATCATGAAACCATTCCATCAAATACCGATAGAAAGTATCTCGGTAGATTAAATCCAGGCCTAACGTGGGTTCATCCAGAATCAGTACCTTTGCATCGGTCGACATTACCACCGCCAGATGCAACTGCACTTTCATTCCCTTCGATAGACTGCCAATTTTACTACTGTCTTTAATATCTGTTTTATTGAGAAAATCCCTCATTCTCTCAAGCTCAAAATGTGGGTGAACACCCGACATGTACTTCAGTAACTGAGATACCGTCATCCACTCAGGTAATACTGCGACATCAGAAATATATGCCAGGTTCTCAACAATACGCGCTCGATCTTTTTTAGGTGATAACCCAAATATCGTCAACTCGCCATCATAGTCATTGGCGCCCAGCAAGGACTTAATCAACGTCGATTTACCTGCACCATTATGCCCCAGTAAACCTAATATCTGGCCAGCTTTTAATTCAAAGCTAATGTTCGATAATGCCTGTTGCTGCCGATAAGTCTTACCCAGTTTTTCAGCTTTTATTAATACGTCCACGTCTTACACTACCTGATTCTATATTGTTCAAGTGCCTGAACCAGTTCATCAGCTGATAAACCGATTCTGTTTAATTTCTCAGCCAATTCAGGAAGCTCTTTATTAAGGAAATACTGCTTCTGACTTTTTCGAATCATCTCAACAGCACCCGTTAATACAACCATCCCCTGCCCGCGTTTTTTCTCTATGAACCCTTGTTCAACTAACAGCTGGTATCCTTTCATTACTGTCAGATGATTGATTTTCAGATCAGCCGCCACTCCCCGAACCGAAGGTAACATACTCCCTTCGGGCCAGATACCATCGGCGATCTGCCCGATAATACGTTGGCTTAATTGTTTATAAATCGGCTGTTCATCGCCCCAGTCATTCATCTGCTAACTCATCAACCACAACCACTGCTATAGTGATATATAACACCAAAACAAAAAGAAACCAAGACTGATATACCAAACCACGATGAAGAGTACAAAAAAGACAGGAAGTGCCAATATATGGCTAAGCAACGTCAATTAGCAGAGTGCATCAACAGTTTCCAAAGGAAACTTTGAATCATGTCTCTGAAGTGGTTTGCCATATAAAGAGGGGAAAGCAGAAAACGATATGATAAGGCGCTTAAATAATCGGTTAGGCGCCCTAGTCAAAATATTTCAATATGGGAGAATATCGGTCATCGACGGTTTCACCCAATACACAATCACAAAAAAACACATACAAAAAAGCGAAGAGAATCTCACTTCAACCAGCAGAATTAAGGGTATTAATAAACACCCAAAAAATCAATTCGGGTTCTCATATATCTATGTATGTAATATTAGGCATTACAATAAATACCAACAGTTAATGGCAACTATGAAAATTAATGTGTCATAGTCCAATAACAATCAAAGATTGCTAAATGCGTTAAAACCTCAACGTATGTGAGTAAGCCATTGGCTTTGCGTAGGATTGTGTAAGAAAACTGGCTATTAGTTTAAAAAATCATTCATCTTTCGCGAGTAGTTCATCTGGCTGGACCCCGTCTTTCTCCATTAATGCCAGAATTTCATTCATTCGCACCTGACGTGCATCTTCTTTAAATTCATGCAATACAGCAATAAGGTTATTAATCTTATGCAGAGGCATCCGCTTAATCACCGCTTTCTGGCGACCTGGGACTTCATCTGCAAAATCAATCAGAACCTGACGGTAATCAGTACGCTCTTCTTTTATACCGCTTCCCGACTCAACATTTTTTAACATTGCACTCAGCGCTTTTTCTGCAGCTGCAAAATTATCCATGAAATACCTCTTAAATCATACGAAGCAACCACTCAGAGTTTGGCAAAACTCAAAGGATTGTATTAATAATATTCCCTACAATAGAAACATTCCAGTGCAGGTAAACTTGTTCTAGAAAGTGTCAAATTAAATAAATTAACAACCTCATATGAAAGGAGAGGTTGGTAAAGGCCTTGCCAACGCACAAACCAACCAAGGCTGATGCCTGGTTACCTTGTAATTATAATTGATATTTGTGGTTTGATGCCAAAAAGACAGTCAATTTAAGCAAATATACCCTCAGAAAAGGTTTATGTGAACTTAATTTTATCTGAAACAGATAAATAATCCCAAAAATCTCATGCCGTGACAAGATTCTTCAAAGCTGGCACTCAGCGATCAAATAGTTCTATTGTCTTTCCAGCCGATAGCCTCTCATGATGAGTTTTAAGTTGTGCCGTCGCTGACCAATAAATAATACAAAGGCCTATAAGGTCAAAACTGCAGTGTTCTGCATCACTAATTTTAACTTTTCCACGAAGTACTTCAAGTAATGAGTATGCAAGCTGCGTAAGCTTTGATAACCTTCATTAAGCAACATACAGCATGCCTTTTTGGCGGACATTAGCGCAGTTTGGTAGCGCACAACTCTGGGGGAGTTGGGGTCGCTGGTTCGAATCCAGTATGTCCGACCAAAAAGCCATCCTCATTTCAGAACACTATTTCATAGCCTACTCTTCGACTTCCATCGCATTGATTAAACATTGCTAGCACGAGCCGCAGCTCAACGGTAAGATACCTCTTTATATGCAATTAATACCGCTTGTAAAATTTGCAAATATGGTAACCCTGTCTCAAAACTCTACTATATCTCCCAATTTCATTTTCACAGTACAGCAAACTAAAAAAACTCGTAGTACTATTTATAGACTTAATAAAGACATACTAATCATAAGAGGATAATACTATGGGGGATATTCCCAAGTGTGACGTATGCGGCCAGTCAGACGAGTATCTTGTGACCAATAAAGGTATCTTCATCTGTGTTTGCGGTCATCAGTTCTATATAGGAGAAGACCCACAATCGGCCACGCTAAAGCAACCAAGTGGCTACCTTAAAGCAGTACAATCACACTATGTTCACTAATCAATTAGCGATAGCAAACAAGAACGGTCAAAACCCTTCAGGTTTAATAATAGACAATAAACACTTTTAACTCGTAAAACCCAGAATAAAGGCTGCGAATCCCATTACATTGCCGTGGGAACCAAACAATCTCTGCTCCCTAATCCGGAGCGCTTTCCTCCGTAATATCCTTGTCATTCAGGATAATCACCGCCCTCACAATATTACTCATGTTGAATACAAAAAATTCACCCAATCCGTCACTCTCGATTAAGTTGTTACATATATATGACAAAACATGCGGCTTTATCCAGCGATTAAGTCCGTATTTTTGGTTAAAGACGGGTTAAATAACCGTTAAAGTCAGCTGTACAGCGTTTTTAATCACAAATTTATCCGCATTCACAAAAAACACCAACCATATGATTTTTAAGTTTTTTTGAAGAAAAACCTTATTCTTAATGCATTTGTTGCATTACAATCATTCAAAAATTGTGATCAATGTCGCACTGGAAAATCAGGATTTCATGCTAACTTTCAGCGCCTTCTTTAGGCGATACTATCGATTCGATGTTTCACATTTGTAAATGCAACGGGTTGATCGACCTGTTCATCTGTGAGCAATAACAAAATATAAATCCAGAATCGTATTCACGAACAGTCACTGAAATTGACGTTCCAGTTCGCTCAATCAGCAAATTGCTGACTGAGCCTTAGTTACAGGAAAATTTTATGAGTGTTATGAATCAGACTTGGTTAACATCACTGAACGACAGCCTGATGAGTGTCATCGGTGCTATTAACAGTGTTCTATGGGGCCAACTTATTGTTTACCTACTTGTTGGTGTAGGTATCTACTTCACTTTCCGTTTGGGCTTCATTCAAATCCGACAGTTCCGGCATGCCATTACTGTATTAAATACCGGTAAAAAAACTGAAAACGGTATCAGTTCTTATCAGGTGTTCTGCACCTCGATGGCTGCACGCGTTGGTACTGGTAACATGGCAGGCGTTGCCGTTGCGCTTACCGTAGGTGGTCCAGGTGCTATTTTCTGGATGTGGATGATGGCCCTTTTCGGTATGTCGACGGCTTTTATCGAGTCAACACTTGCTCAGGTATATAAAGTTAAAGACGTTGATGGCCAATACCGTGGTGGTCCAGCATACTATATGGAAAAAGGGCTCGGTCAGCGTTGGATGGGCTCACTCTTCTCTGTGTTCCTGATCATCGCTTTCGGCCTCGTATTCAATGCGGTGCAAGCCAACACTATCACCGATGCACTGAACCACTCTTTCGGCTTCGATAAAACCGTTATGGGTGTGATCATTGTTATCGTATCGGCCTTTTTCATCATGGGTGGTATTAGCAAAATAGCAAAAGCATCAGCACGCATCGTACCCGTAATGGCTGTAGGCTATCTTGCAATTGCGCTTCTTATTGTCGCTCTCAACATCACTGAACTCCCTGCGGCCATTATGCTCATCGTTAAGAGTGCATTTGGCTGGCAAGAAGCTGCAGCTGGTGGTGTGGCTTATACGATTTCTCAGGCAATGCAAAGCGGTATTGCCCGTGGTCTGTTCTCGAATGAAGCCGGTATGGGTTCTGCTGCTAACATTGCAGCAAGTGCGACACCAAACCCTAACCACCCTGCGTCACAGGGCTTCGTTCAGATGCTAGGTGTCTTTGCTGATACGATTGTTATCTGTACCGCATCGGCAGCAATGATTATGTTATCTGGCGTCATGGATCAACCGGATGCCGCTTCAGGTATCGGCCTGCTTCAGCAAGCACTAACCAGCGAGCTAGGCGGTTGGACGACATACTTCATGGCAGCAGCCATTATCCTGTTCTGCTTCTCGTCTATCATTGCTAACTACAGCTATGCTGAAACGAACATCATGTTCTTTAATGGCAACAGCAAAAAAGGCCTGTTCGTCTTCCGCCTGACAGTACTGGCAATGGTGATGTTTGGCTCTGTGGCTTCTCTGCCTGTGGTTTGGAACCTGGCTGATGCCTCTATGGGTTTGATGGTACTGATTAACGTTGCGGCGCTGATCATGTTGTCTAAACTGGCAATCAAAGTGATCAAAGATTACGAAGTTCAGCTTAAAGCGGGTAAAACGCCAGAATTCGACCGCTCTAAGTTCCCAGAACTGGATGAACTGGACGGTGCGTGGCATCCAGAAGGTGCTGAGCCAGTAGCAGCAACGAAGTAAGCTATCGCTTAAATCTGATTTAGCGCGGACATAATAAAAAGCCAGCAGAAATGCTGGCTTTTTATTACCCGTTAAACGCTTAATCAAATACCTGGTTACTGAAGTGCAAACATTTTGCGTCATCCATCAGCTGGATAAACCCATCTTTCTTCAATTGCATTAAGTAAGCATGATCACCCGCTTCAAGGTAAAGTTCTGGCTGTTCCAACAGACATTCATCGTAAACCCTATCCATATGGTAGGCTTGCGCAACCGGGGGAACCGCGCCGTGTTCACAGTCTTTAAATAATTCAAAAACGTCTTCTTCTTTCATCAGATGGAGCTGCCGGTTCAATTCTTCACTTAATGTGCTTAAATTAATTTTATGACTGGCAGGTAAAATGGCCATCAACTTGCGGCTTTCATGATCTTCAAGTATCACCGCTTTGACAACTTGAGTTAACGGGATATTAGATGCAATGGCCGAACTCAGGGAATTAAAGCTCCTTGCGTGTTTCAGTAACTCATAATGAACATGGGCTTTATCCAGATATGCACTCACTCTTGGTACGACACTCATGAGTTGTTCTCCTTTAATAAAGTAGCCCTAAAATTATAGTTCGCAGAAAATAAAATGCGCCGCTATATCGGTGAGGCTTGTTACCGATAAATAATTAATATTAAAGTCTTTTAGTTTCAGCTGTTCTTCCGGTGAGCGCGATCAAAACAGATTACCTTGAACCCAAAAGACTTCAGGGTGCAGTGTTCGGCGCCAACATAATTATTTAGACCGGGATATAAACAGCCTACGCCCTCGATTATCACTGGGGGGAGTAGTAAGCAGAATGATTACATTTATCTATGTCTTCAATATATTTGATATTACCTTATTAACAACAAAAATAATGAACTATGAAAAGGACTCTCTCTACCTTTGCTCTAATGGCGGCTCTGCCTGCCACAGCCCTACCTGTGATGGCCGCTCCATCGATCACTGTCGCCACCCCGACCAATAGTCGCGACTATCCCTTGTCTGCTGACAGCCCATTGGTCGTACCGCTCAATAAAGCTGACTACACCCTGACAGTCTCAGATCTGACAGGCGACTGCATCGCGGAGCCAGTGGCAAAAGTAAAATTTAACCAACCGTTGGGGCTTAACTGTGGTGAAAATACCGTACTGCCCATAAAGATTCGTTTTTCTGGTGACTATGCATTTCATTTCGATGCCAACGCCAAGACTCTGCTGATTAAACGCCAGCCTAAGCAAAGCAAAACCGAATTCAAGCGGCCACTGCCAAAAGTTAGCTGCGATATTTATGCCGGAGGAGAAATCTCAGTCAGCTTGGAAGATTCTTTCCCGGACGGTACCTGGTTGCGTGATACATACAGCGGAAATAAGGCCCAGGTCAAAAACGGGCAAATCACTTTAACACCTGCCGCAGAGAGTGGCGGTCTGTTACTGCTTGAGCCCGTAAAGAAGATCAAGCCAGAATCTCAGAGCTTTGAATGGCGCAACGCCAATATCTACTTTGTTATGGTCGATCGCTTTAACAACGGCAACACTGAAAACGACCACAGCTATGGCCGCAAGAAAGACGGTAAAGACGAAGTGGCCACTTTCCATGGCGGCGATCTGGCGGGTATCACCGCGAAACTGGATTACATCAAAAGCCTGGGGACAAATGCTATCTGGCTCTCGCCTATTGTCGAGCAAGTCCATGGCTTTGTCGGTGGCGGTGAAAGCGGATCCTTCCCATTTTATTCTTATCATGGCTACTGGACACGTGATTTCACCCGGCTTGATGCCAACTTTGGCAGCGAGGAGGATTTAAAAACCTTAGTAACAGAAGCCCACAAGCGCGGTATTAAGATTTTAATGGATGCGGTTATCAACCACCCCGGCTATTCCACCCTGGCGGATCTTCAAAATCAAGGGATAAAGGTCATTGCCGCTGAATCGGAATTGCCATCAAACTGGGGCGACTGGAAACCGGGCAAGGGAGAGAGTTGGCACAGTTATCATAAAAACATCGATTATTCGTCACCTAACTGGGCAAACTGGTGGGGTGGCGACTGGGTGCGTGCAGGATTACCGGGCTACCCTGCCCCGGGCTCTGGCGATCTGACTTTAACCTTAGCTGGCTTGCCTGATTTCAGAACCGAAGCACAAGACTTTGTAAATCCGCCGCAATGGCTGCTCGATAACCCGGGGACACACGTCGTAAATCGTGCCAACTATCGGGTTGCTGACTATCTGGTTGAATGGCAGTCAGATTGGGTCAAACGCTTTGGTATTGATGGTTTCCGTGTCGATACAGTAAAACACGTCACTGGAGATGTGTGGAAACAGCTAAAACGACAGGCCACCGCCAGCCTGGATACGTGGCGAACAAACAACAAGGTTGAGAGTAACACCCCATTTTGGATGATGGGAGAAGTGTGGGGGCACGGCCCTAGCCGTAGTTTTTACTATGACGATGGTTTTGATGCGCTGATCAACTTTGACATGCAGAAAAAGGTCGACCCAGGGGCGTTCTGTTTCAGTGAAATGGCCGATACCTATCAATACTATGCCGATTCCCTGGCTAAGCATCAGGATTTTAATGCGGTCAGCTATTTATCCTCCCACGATACTGAATTGTACTTTAATCGCTATAAATCCTTTGAAATGCAGCGTGGCGCGGCGACAGCACTACTGCTGTCTCCTGGCGCAGTTCAAGTATACTACGGTGATGAAGTTGCTCGTGAGCATGGCCTTTATGCCGATGATTTCCATCATGGTACCCGCTCTGACATGAACTGGACGCCCGATGCTGAGCGCCAGAGTTTACTCAAACACTGGCAAAAACTGGGGCAATTCCGCCAGAGCCATCCCGCAATAGGCGCCGGTAAACCTAAAGTTCTGGCGCAAAATCAAGGCTACGCCTTCAGCCGCGAGTTGGATGGCGACAAAGTTGTTGTCGTATTTGCAGGTAAACAAAAATAAGCCCGAGCTGATTAAACCTATTTCAAGACCTGCTACCTTATCAATAAATCAAGCCAGCTATTTAGCACTTAGCTGGCTTGATTTAAAACAGTAAAGCCCGTCAGCCTAGTCAGAAAATACATGCTGCAGCTGCTGATTCACAGTCTTTTTATCAAAGGCTTTCGGATCAAAGCCGTCTTCATCCCAGCCAAACCATTCAAGCTGTTCCAGAGCGCCGGCTTCTTTTGATTTATACGCCTCCAATAACTCTTGATAACCGGGTACGCCACCACACTCTTCAGGCGGGCATCTATTTTTCCCAGCGGTCACTACCGGTGTTAAACAATCCCTTTTATTAATTCTTTCCAGGGTAATGGTATGGTGCCAATTATTGCCAAAATCATAGATATAATAAATACTGTCATTAGGTTTCTTTAACAAACTGCCCAGAGGGATGGCAGCAAGCCCGTCAAACCCTTCATCATCGTTATCAATAGCGCCATCAACATTGCCCTCAAAATCTGGTGAATATCGGGTTTTGCCTTTTTGGAACTCAAATAAATGGGCATCGTCCCAGCCCATCACGACCTGAACTGCGGTATGCAAATCAAGCAAACTGCACTTATTGCTGACAGTAAACCGCCGCCATACCGCCGGGCTGACATCATTTAATTCAACCTTAAGCACATACCCGTGCCCCGGTTGCATAGCCAATTTGTTAGTCGCTAAAAATACAGCCTGTTCACCCCTTGCTGATAGTGATCGTTCAGCCAATTGCTCCAGTAACGGCAGCTTCTTACGTTTAAGATCGTTCACCAGAAGATCGTAGGCGCAAAGCATAAAGAGCTTCTCGTCATCAGCCCTCAGTTCCGATTTCAGCTGGTAACGACACAGCAGTCCACTCAGCACCAGACGTTTGGCCAGATAAGACCGATCGGCCAAATAGACCTTATTGATCACATCCCGCACCGTTTTACACCCTGCCGGCAGATCAATTTCTAACCAGGTCTGGATAATAGGATGATCTAAAATCATCGCACTACATGATCGAGCCAAGTTGATCTCACGTTCAGACGGATCGGTCTCAAACTCCTTAATTACATCCAGCAATCTAATCGGTTGTGGCTGGCCCCAGGACAAAGGCACCCGCGCAAGCAGCAACAGTGTTTCAATATCGATCCAGGTACTCGCTTTTTGTCCAACAGCCAGCAACCAGGGAAACACCTTCGCCGGGTAATCCAAAGACACCGCCATAGCATCGACATCTTCTGCTGCCATACTTTTCAGTTGGCGCCACTCTTCCATATCAACGTCAGGACGGTACATTCCATCAACAATCCCCAGATCCAGGCGCAACATCCCGCTCCATATAGAATACTCATTATCCCGCTTTAACAGCAGCATCAGCACTACGGCATCCTGACCATCAGGCATAGAAGCCTGCACTTCTAGCACCTCAGTATCGTTCTCATCGTGTTTTTGTGCCCGAAGAGTGAGACGTTGCCAGCGTTCAAGATCTACTTTCAGGCTGACACCAGCATGGTAGCGAAGAAGGCTAAGATACTTAATATTCGACAGTTTTGACCATTCCCTATCTGGCAGTTGCTGCAAAAAATCCTGAACTTCAACCCTGACATTTTCATCCTGATGAGCAAGTAAGATAACCGCAGCATCCAGATACCAATGAAGTTCCGACACAATACTTAGCAGCTGTGCTACTCCCCCCTCAGGCAGCATGGCTAATTCACTCATCATTAACACCACAAAATCTTCGCCATTTCTAATACCTGACGCATGTATATGGCTTATCAAACCGTCGGGGGAATCGATAACATAGGTGCCGGTGTGATTGTCATTATCGATATAGATTTTCTGCAACCAGCTCATAACCTCTTCCGGGACTGAGACCTGGTGGCTTTTCAACACCCTGACAACCTGATAGGCACAATCAGGATTAATCTTGTCGTCTTCCAGCAGGGCTATCAGAATCGCTGACACTATTTCACTAAACTGCTCAAACATTTCAGGATCATTGCGTTTCAGCAGATAGAAATGGCCTGCTGAATATTCAAGCCACTGCAGCAATAAGTCAAATTCATCACTCTCAACATCATAGGGGCTGGCACACCCCATTGTGACGATATAATTAAGGGATAACGGGCTTTCCAGCAGCAACTGAATATCTTGGGGAAGAACAGACAAATCCTTTGCTGCATTATTCTCAAGATAATCTTCGAAGGCACCTATAAATGTTGATAATTTCACGATATTTGCTCTGCTGTATTGAAATAAGAAGTATTTGTCATAAAGCCCGTAAACCCCTGACTCTAATTGTTCGGCGCTGTCGACCAGAGTTACCGGCATTGAATGTGTTAAACAGTATAGACAAGCCAACGACACGATGTTTTTTAATATAAAAACCAACCAGATACATCAACTTATCATGTGCATCACCTTTACTATCAATCCTTGCTTTTTTATGACAGATGGATCACAGCACTCACTCTCGAAACAGATATAGTGTGGCGATATACAGAAGGAGATCTCTATGTCGTACCCCGTTATTCTCGATTGTGACCCAGGTCATGATGATGCCATTGCCTTGATCTTGGCTTGTGCCAGTCCAGAACTGGATATTAAAGCCGTTACCACCAGCGCAGGAAATCAAACGCCCGAGAAAACCCTTAACAACGCATTACGGATTTTGACCTTGGTTGGCAGAACGGATATTCCTGTTGCTGGCGGCGCACTCAAGCCGCTTTCCCGCGAACTGATCATTGCCGACAACGTGCATGGTGAAACCGGATTAGATGGCCCGGTATTACCCGATCCCGGATTTAAGCCACAACCGATTCATGCCGTTGAATTAATGGCGAATATTCTGAGAGAATCAAAAACACCGGTAACACTGGTACCGACAGGGCCACTGACCAATATCGCCCTGTTACTGGCAAGCCACCGTGAACTGCATGAGAATATTGAACAAATTGTTCTGATGGGAGGTGCCGCCGAAGCCGGTAACTGGACGCCAGCGGCCGAATTTAATATTTTTGTCGATCCTGAAGCGGCGGATATCGTCTTTAAATCTGGTGTTCCTATCACTATGTGCGGGCTGGATGTCACCCACCGGGCCCAGATAATGGATCAAGATATTGAGAGGATCAGAGCGATCGCCAACCCCGTTGCAAACGTCGTCGCTGAGTTACTCGATTTCTTTATGATTTATCATCGCGATCCAAAGTGGGGATTTGAAGGCGCACCACTGCATGACCCATGTACCATTGCATGGCTATTAAAACCGGAACTGTTCCAGCCGCAAAATTGCTGGGTTGGTATTGAAACCCAGGGAAACCACAGCTTAGGTATGACAGTGGTCGATCGTTACCAGCTCACCAATAATCCGGCCAACGCCACGGTACTGTATGATATTAACCGCCAAGGCTTTGTTGATCTGCTCGCCGAGCGCTTAGAAAACTATTCGAAATAATGGTGTGATGTTCGTGTGTTATCATTCCGTAAAATGAAAAGCTTATGCGGGATCTAAGGAACAAATGGTCAGAACCAGCTCCCGCTCAAGAAAACGCAGCACTAAAAAAGGCCTCCGATTCCGAGGCCTTTGCTTTCACCGCTAATAATAACCATGTTCGTGTTTCCAGCTTTTGCTCATTTGATTTAATACGCAGGCTGGCAATGGCCGGTGCGCCTTAGCTGGCCGTGTGGCGATATTACGATATCCAGCGGCTTTTAATCGTAAATCGAAGGCACTATCAATGGGCATTCCTGCTCGGGCAAGATCCTGCTTAAACACCCTCAATGCCTGATATTCATGCTGCTCAATCTCGCCGCCGTAAGGGTATTTCAATACTTTACCATATGCTTGCTTTGCCAGTTCGAAGTTAACTCTAATCATAAGCGCCTCCCGACAACTGTATATAACAACAGTAGTACGTTACGACCTAGCTTGCAACAGATTTGCAACTAATCTATTGGAAATATACTGATAGCGTTAAATAAGTGGATGTTAATTTAGTATTCGGGAATATTATTAATTGGCTCAGGCAGTTCAGGAAACCCGAACTCCGAAGCCAAAACATAAACCTTTTTTATAACTCCGCTACAGGCCTTTTTATTGGCTACTTTTTAGTCAGCCAATGCATTGAAAAAGATTATTCCTTTAAACCGTTTCTGTGCTCCTTTACTATGCTCGTTCCAGACGAACCCAAGGACAAACACGCAATGCAGCAAGTTAACATCGCCCCAATGCCACAAATCGCCGTAATCTTCAAAGGATGGGCAGCTGACTGGGCAAAAGAAAGCCAGGCTGACAAAAAAGACATGGCAACAAAATTTCACACGGTTTATACCATTGCGGCTGAATTATTTGCCAAGGGCGGTGAAGTTGAAATGCAGTTCCTATCGGCACTGTTTCAAGACTGTAAGCAGAAATTAGAAATGGCCGAAGCCATGAACGAGAAAGTGAAGGCTAGCCTGCAAGCGGATGACGTACGTGCCCAAGCGATCATTGCCAAAGTAAACAGCGCCGCACAAGATGCCGCGCATGTTGTTCGCTACCTGGGACAACTGTTGATGCCTGCAGCATAATTCCTGCTAAGCCAATTGAAATCGCGATCTCAATGACGCTTTCAACCTGCTGCTGATGTAAATAAAAAGCCTGAGTTAAAATTCTGAGGCTTTTTATCTTTTCTTGATGGCTTTTTATCCCGCCTGATAGGATTCAATCAGCTTCACGGCATTGCCCAGAACATGCAGGCAGGTAAGTCGACCTACACCTCCGGGAACTGGTGTAATTGATGCCGCCGTTACCATCCCATGGTGATGCTTAATATCGCCGACCAACTTTCCGTCTACGCGATTAATTCCAACATCAATGATAAGCTGGCCTTCGATAAACTGTGAGTTGTCTAAAATACCGTGAGCACCGGTTGCAACGACGATGACATCATATTTATTCCAGTCTACCGCGAAGAGATCTGAACGGCTGTTAAAGCTGGCGACCGTACTTTGACGGTTAATAAGCTCAATAGCCAAAGGCTTGCCAACGATATTACTGCGACCAACCACGGCCACTTTGAGGTCGGCAAAATTATGCTCGCCACAATGAGCCGATATAATATCTATCGTCGCTTGCACGGTACAAGGAAGAACGATGTTCTGACCCAGTACTAACTGACCCAGCGACGCAGAACCAAATCCATCCACATCGATGTCGACAGGTAGGTCGGGAGCGGTAAGTCCGCTCGGCAATGGCAGCTGGAATAAAATAGGATGATCCGCATTCGCTGCAAGTATATCAAGATCCGCCTGGACCGTTGTCTCTTCTGCCAATGTGATGTGATGACATTCAAGACCGAGTTGATCAAATAGACGGATTTTATTGCGGACATAAACTTTACTGGCGGGATCGTCCCCAACAGTAACGATAGTCAGTTGTACTGGCATGCTTAAAGTCGTGATTTTACTTTTAAGCTCTTCAAGTTTTGCTTCATAGATTGTATTGATTACTAATTTCATTGTTCTTCACACTTGTGACTGATTGTGACTTTATAACCAACTGATTTTTATAACACTATGCGTTAGAACAATGAAAGTGTGTTTTGAGTCACATCTCTGGATTGAGTGACGCATAGACTTTACTATCTCGCCGATGATTCGCGTCTCAGCGCTTAAGGGCTATCCATTACGTAGCAGTAAGCAGTATAATGCGCGCAGATCCTGCCCATATATACCCGTTTTAGGAACAGCAATGCTAGAAGAACAACAAAACAACCCGTTACACGGCCTTAAATTAGAAACTTTACTCACAGAACTTGTCGATTTTTATGGCTGGGATATCCTCGACACCGCTATGCGTTTCAACTGTTTTAATACCAACCCCACCATTGCAGGTAGCCTTAAGTTTCTTCGCAAAACAGAGTGGGCACGCGAAAAAGTAGAAGCGTTTTATTTATCCCGCTATAAGCGCATGCCAAGAGCAAGCGAAGAAGACTTTGCATTACCACCTCGTAAGCGTACTTTTCCAGTCGGCATCGTGCCACGTGAGCCGATGGTACTAACCGTTGAGTCAATCCTGCTTTCTCAGGCAAAAGCGGCTTCTGCGCATAAAGAAAAATCATCACGCAGACACCCTAAACGCCGATAGACTTATCTAATATTAACGTGAGCTCTTCAATGATAGGGGTAAGACAATGCCTGCTTTAGACATAATCCAACTCGGCAATCCCATCTTAAGAGCACAGGCGGTCACCCTGACGTCTGTACAGATTGAACAATCTGCTCCTTTCCTTGGATCACTTAAAGATATCATGAGCAAATATCAGGGGGTCGGTATTGCCGCCCCTCAAGTTGGCCAGTCG
Source organism: Photobacterium sp. (assembly GCF_057456235.1). Lineage (NCBI taxonomy): Bacteria > Pseudomonadati > Pseudomonadota > Gammaproteobacteria > Vibrionales > Vibrionaceae > Photobacterium > Photobacterium sp. The sequence continues at coordinate 41,744 of NZ_JBVCPH010000001.1, forward strand.
GTACGCGCTTTTATTGTGGCCTCTCGCCCTAACGCTCGCTATCCCCACGCTCCATTGATGGAGCCAACAGCCATGCTCAACCCCGAACTGCTTTGGCAAAGCGATGAGATGGAACAGGACTGGGAGGGCTGCCTCAGCATCCCGGGAATAAGAGCCAAAGTGAACCGCCATAAACGTATACAGGTTCGTTACCAAACCGAATCAGGCCAGGTGATTGAAACAGAGTTCGACGGTTTTATTGCGCGAATTTTCCAGCACGAACTCGACCACCTCAACGGCATTGTCTTCCTCGACCGAGCAGGCAAGCACGATGTCGTCACAGAGAACGAGTATCAGAAGCTGATGGGGATCAGCCAGTAAAGACAGAATTCTTTGGCATTAGTAGCGTAGTGCTCAGGGCACGATTGAATGAGACATGTCACTTATTTTGATTACAGGTATCATCCAGTTAAGCAGCTTTTGCTTTTTCAAAGGCTCTATCCTGCTCAACATTATATTGCTTGATTTGATAAACAATCTGAGCTTGAAGTTGAGGAGAAATACTCATACCAGATATCTTAGGAATCGTTCCACACAACTCTTTATGATTCAGAATAGCAATTGGTGGACGTGATAGTCGTTCAATAAACCAACCAGGAAAAACCAATACAGATTCACAACAAACGCGCTTACTTTATGCAACTGCTCCCACTCTAATCCCAACAATTATTAATTGCATCAATTAGATAGAATGTTATCTAGCGAACGCACACTTTTCCTTGCTGTTATAAACTCAAACGGCTGACAACGCTCTGAATTGACCCGGTAAAGCAGAATACCCCAGAAGCAGTCGAACTGGATTACGAAATAGATCCGGTCAAAAACAAAAAAAGCAGCGTTAAGCTACTTTTTAATGAATGAAAGAATATACCTGTAATCGAGATTACTTCGGAATATTGAAGTTTCTGTCATCAGCGCAGGTAAAGGTGTAATAGTTTTTGCGCTCATTAAACAACGAGAAACCTTTGCCGTGACAGTATGCGCCGTTCAGTTCTTGCATATAGGCTAAGGTTTCTTCGCTCTTAACAAGAAAATAGCTGTCGTTATCACAGATCACACGGATTTTGCCGTCATCCCCTTGCGAATAGGCTTTTACTTTAGTTCCACACAAAGAAAAACTGACATCCACATAGTCATCTGCTTGTTCGTCGACCGATTTAGAGCACCCTGATAACGCTAAAACTGCAAAAATGACACTAAGAACTACTTTCACTGACTTTCTCCTGTCGGTGTCAGAATTTATACCTCATTGTAATAGGAGAATTTTGCTTACGCAAAAAAATTATGTTTTATATTTATGATTTCAGCCATTTACATTCCGCTTTTCATCAATACGTCGTCGATGCCAGATGGAATAATGCCGCAATCCCGCCGGACCATGGGCAATAAAGACCGACATAACGAGAATGCTGATAAATAACGCCGGCTTGTGCTGAGGGATCAGCCAGAACGAGGCTAACAATCCCAGTTTAACGAAGGTCAGCACGCCTTTTAGCTGAATGATCCACAGACGTGAACGGATTATTTCCAGCGTCATCATGATCAGGCCTGTCGACATGGCTAACACCCACCAGCCTACCCACAGGTGTTTATCGACGCCATATAGTATTCCGCCGCTGGATGCTGCAACGCCTAAGATATGCAGTGCTCGTAAGCCTGTTTTGCTTAATCTTTGCGTCCAGAAACGAGCTTCGGAGATCGGATATTTTTCACCCTTGCAATCTCCCTTTCCTTTTCTTTCTGCATGAGAAAATATCTGTTGTGGCTCTTGCGGTTCATCTGTTTTTTTCATTGTGGCAATCGAGTCTCGGTACAGGCCGCTAAGGATACCGAAGTGAAAGACAAGTTGCGAGATGAGAGTTAGGGCTGGCCGCTTTCTATGCCTTTGCTGGCGTAAATTCGGTGATTTTACCATCAACAACCAGATAGCAATCCATTCCCGCTGCCAGGGCGGCAGAACGCCCTAAATCAGTGTCTTCAAAGACCACACAATCGACAGGCGCCAGGCCAATTCGCTTGGCTGCTTCTAAGAATGTATCCGGAGCTGGTTTGTGATTCTCGACATCATTCGAGGTTACCAACGCATCTAACAGTGAGAGAATGCCGGTTACTTCCAGCAATTCATCAGCATGCCTTTTCTGGCATCCCGTTCCGACTGCGATTTTTTTATCGGCTCTGTGCAGCTTTAGCAGTTCAAATGTTTGTGGAATGATATCGCCTTTATGTTCGATCGCTTCGAAACAGCTAATTTTAGTTTCGGCCAACAAAGTGGGGTCACAATCAAGCTGATACTTTTCATTCACTGCATGAGCAGTTTTAATCGTCGGCATGCCGCCCAGGCTGTAAAACCAGTCATAATCAAAAGGGATCCCAAACTCTTCACAGGCCGCCTTCCATGCGTAGAGATGAGCCGGCATTGAATCGATCAATGTGCCGTCCATATCGAAAATAATGCCTTTATATGCTGATAAATCCATGCACTTTTCCTTAAGTTCCAGGTTCTAAAGGCAATATAACAAATTATTTTCATGGCTTTCTTTATTTTTGCGGTGTGATCAAAAATAGTTGATCTTATTAAGCTTAAACCACTGCAACGGAACAATCCTTCCCAATAAGTAAATTAACAAGCTCGTTAACAATGATATTGAGAAGGATTGCGTATTACTTAACGGTTAAACGGCTGGGATCTGCTGGGTAATACAATGAATATTGCCACCTCCCAATAAGATTTCTCTAGCATCGACACCTGTGACTCCATAGCCGGGATAAAGGTGCTGCAGCAATACGCCAACCTCAGCGTCACATTCAGGATCGAGTAGCGGGTAGATGACATGCTTGTTAGAAACCAGATAGTTTGCATATGAGCCAGCCAGACGTTCACCCGGTACGCGCTCCATACCATCTGAAACATCTACGCCGCTAGCTTCTGATTCTGAAATATAAAGCGGGCCAGGCATAGGTAATTTATGCACCTTGATCTGACGTCCTTTGGCATCTGTTTCCGTCGATAAGACATCCAGCGCTTTGCGAGAAATCTCATACTGGGGATCGGCCTCATCGTCACACCAGGTCAAAACGACTTCGCCCGGCGCAACCACATGAATCAGGTTATCGACATGACCGTTTGTTTCATCATTATACAGCCCGTTGGGGATCCAGATGATTTTTTCAACGGATAAGTACGTTTTCAGTGTTTCTTCAATTTGTTGTTTTGACAAATCGGGGTTTCGACTCGGGTGCAGCAAGCATTCCTCGGTCGTGTACAGCGTTCCTTCCCCATCAACATGAATAGACCCGCCTTCCAACACCACAGGCGCGCGGTAGCTTTCATCACCCAGAACCTCGCAAACTTTACGAGCAACGGCATCGTCTTTATCCCATGGGAAGTAGAGACCGTCTTCCAGACCTCCCCAGGCATTGAAATGCCAGTCAATACCGCGTCGTTCACCGTTGTCGTTTACCACATAGGAAGGGCCGATATCGCGCATCCATGAGTCATCCGTACTCATTTCCAGCAGTTGGACGTTTTCAGGAAGCATAGAACGCGCGTTGTCATACTGACCGGCACTGACGACCATTGTCACTTTGGTGGTTTTTGAAATTGCTTTGGCAACGTCAACAAATGTTGCTTGGGCAGGTTTTCCACCGAAGCGCCAGTTATCTGTGCGCTCAGGCCATGCCATCCATATACCGGATTGTGCTTCATGCTCTGCCGGCATCCGGAATCCATCTTTTTTAGGGGTAGTTTCTAATTGCTTACTCATTTTTCCACCTTTAGATTTCAGTCCAATAACTACGCAATGTTTTCTTGATATTCATTCTTCTGCTTACGGCTTGTTGCCTGTTTCAGTAAGTACTCCCCTATCGCGATGGTGACGATGACGCCAATCAGTACCGGGGCGCTATAGACCCAATCGACCGTCATGGTGATGAGATCCGGGAAGATGAAGAGCAACACGGCCTGTGCAATAACAAGGAAGCAGATAATGCTGAGGCTCCACTGCGCCGCCATACCGCCAGGTACTTTAAACGGACGTTCCTTATCGCCATCGCTGATACGTAATTTCAGATAAGAAGGGAACATGAACAGATATGGCAACAAGAAAATACAACTGGAGAATGCAAACACCGACCAGAACAGTTCATCACTATTTTGTGCAAACACTGCGTAGGCCATAATCACGACAGTAGAAACAATCCCCGTAATATTGTTGGCTCCTACAGGGGTATCGAATTTTTCAGACATTCTGCCGACGGCCGCAGGTAACTCTCCTTCGCTGGCAGCTTCGGCGGCAGCCCGGCTGGCACCCATGGTCCAGGTCACCATGTTACCAATGAAGGTCAATAGCGCCATGGTACCAATGACGTACACCATGAACTGCCCAAACGCCCCCTCACCAAACAGTTTCCTCAAGGTGTCTATAATACCGGCGACCAGACCGATATCTTCAACTGGCAAGGCCATTAAAATACCAATAGTGCCAAAGACATAGAGGAATGCGGTGATAATTGCCGCCAAGAAGATAGACTTAGGAAGATCACGTACATCCTTCATTTCTTTCGTCATGGTCGCAACTAATTCAAACCCCATCAGGTTAAAAACCAAAGCTGGCAGGAAAGCGACCCCGGTATCGAGCGACGGCATGATTGCAGATAGACTAAATTCGTTAGCTACCCCGTTCTTCGCAGCATAAATGAAACCACCAAAACCCAGAACGCTAATAACCGTTACTTTCAATACCGCACCAATATTGGTGACCCATACACCGACGTCGACAGAGACATTACAGACCCAGATCGTTAACCAGGTTAATACGATACATATGGCAATTTGACCAAATAAAGAAAGGTCCGGCATAAATAATTCTGCAAACATTCCTGCAAACATAATATATACGGCAGGCATCCACAAACCGACGTTTATCCAGTAGAACCAGGTTGTTCTAACCGCCCATTTATATCCAAATGCCTGTTTGACCCAATCGTAAATCCCCCCGTCACCAGGATACGTTGTACTTAGCTCTGAGGTGATCAACCCATAAGGAATAACAAAAACGAACAAAGTGATCAGCCACCATCCAATAGAGCTGACCCCGATTGACGCTGAAGCTGTTAATGTATCGACAACAATAACTGCACACAGGCTAAATAACGCTAAGCTTGTGACCCCCATTTTCCCTGTAGATTTTTTCGTTTCCATATCTATTTCTCCATCTGCTGTATAGATGCCTGTCTTTACCAGTCACAATCCTATTCAGCCATTCATTTGGTTTTTATTTAATTAGCAATATTTCGCTTTCATCCCGTCACTACTTTCTTCAGTACCATCATTAAAATCAACAACCATGAATTTGAATTAAAATTCAAACCCTTCATGAATTAATCCGCTCGACTGGTAATTATCTAATCAAACTATCGATTTATTTATTGTTATGAAAATCACTTATCGACATTGCGTTTCAATACACCGCTCACTTCGTGATAGCTAAGATAAAAAATCGTCCGTAATGGCATACAAAGCAGAAATTTGATTCTGATCAATTTATCTACTGTGTATAGAGCGGTATGTTGTTCTACAGAGAAAGAGACAATAACCTTGCCGTTTCCTTCTTATCTATACTTTAGGCCATGGTGGCTTTCATCATACCGGCTGATAGTGGTAGCGTATGTGCTGGAGGGACACACATCGGATACACCCGATCTAGTGATTACAGCCATGTTTAAAATACGGCAATGGATTTGTCCGCAGATTATAGAGGCCAAGATGAAAAAAGAATCCACTCAAGAGCGTTTAGATCGAATACATAAGGCTGTAACAACCCTGGTATCAAACCGAGACATTAATAATATCTCCATTTATGATGTTGCCAAGGAGGCTTCAATTGCAACATCAACGGTATACCACCACTACCCCAATATGGAAGCCTTAGTCTATCGGTTAATGGAAGACATCTTTGAAGATTTTAAGTCAGTACTGACCTCAGCGATAAAGCCAGAGAACATTCACCACTGGAGTGATATTAACCGCATGGTTGAACAAGGGTTTGTGACCTATTACAGCAGCAACCCTTTAGTGCAAAGGATTTTACTCGGTCAGCACACATATTCCTCAATCAGACATGCCGATGCCGAAAATGATGTTGTTCTAGCTGAGCAAGTCGAGCGTATCTATCGTACCTATTTTAAATTGCCTCAGCTGCCTGAAGATGTGAATATATTTGCAATTGCCCTTCAGGTTGCAGATAAAGTTTATTCTATGAACTACCGGGAAAATGGCAATATCCCCACCGCGATGGCCCGTGAAGCGGTAATATTGACTGAAGCGTACCTTGGCGTTTATTTACCTAAATACCTGCCTAAACCTGACGAAACAACCACCGAAGACATTTCATTTCATTAGTCCTATCCTATTTAAAAATAAAGGGCTAGACCAAGCTTATTAATCAGCGTGGTCTAGCCCTTTATTTTTCGCTCTCATCATCATTAGAATTAAATATCGACAATCACGTCATGATGAATAATAAAAATGTGAGAATGCACGAGAATATTATTGTGTTCGTGTCCGCTATACCGATTAGTGATTCTGGTTTCAGAAATCCGCACTTACCTAATCGATAATTAGTCATACACCAAGGGGGGATATACAAAAACATTCAGATATATCTCACCAAAATAAATAACCACCATAGACAATCACTTTGCATGTTGAAATAACATTCATAAAATAAAAAGTAATAGGGATCTATTATGAAATTACCATCTTCAAGCGCAACGAATTTACATAAAGAAGGTCTACGCCATTTTCTTAAAACTCAAGACTTTACGAAAAAAGATCTGACCGATATTCTTGAGCTGATGGCTATGCTGAAACAGGCCCGTAGTGACAATGCTATTCCTCAGCTTTTCAAGGGCCAGTCGGTTGCGATGATTTTTGAGCAGCCCTCTACCCGTACTCGGGTATCATTTGAGACCGCGGCAACACTGCTGGGTGGCCATGCCCTGTTCTTATCACCTAAAGACATTCACCTTGGTGCAAAAGAGTCGCTAGAAGACACTGGCCGTGTTCTTTCAAGAATGGTGGATGTGATCATGGCGCGTGTTGATGAACACAGTACCGTGGCCGGATTAGCAGAGCATGCGAGCGTTCCTGTTATTAACGGATTATGTGACTGGCTGCACCCCACCCAAATCATGGCCGATCTGTTTTCGATGATGGAACACTTACCGGAAGGTAAATCATTGGGTGATCTGACTGTTGCATTCGTCGGTGATGCAACAAACGTCGCTTCGTCACTGATGTTTGCCTGCACAAAATTTGGCATGACATTTAAGCACATTTGTCCTGAGCGTTTCAAAGCACCGCAAAAATGGATTGATATTGCTTTAGAGAACTGCGAATCATCGGGTGGCAAGTTAGTGATCACTGATGACACAGATCGGGTTGCAGGTTGCGATGTTATCGTTGCCGATAGTTTCTATTGGTTCGGCCAGGAAGATGAAAAAGACATTCGTTTGTCGACTTTCATTCCAGACTATGTCGTCACTGAAGGTTTGATGGAAAAAGCCGGCCCGGATGCGATGTTTATGCACTGTTTGCCAGCCAACGACCAACGTGAATGTACCCGTGAAGTAATGGAGTCTTCCCGTTCGATTATTTTTGATGAAGCAGAAAACCGCCTAACGGCTCAAATGGCCCTGCTGGTATACCTGACTTATCGTCACAATAAAGTGCCATCAGAAGAAACCGTAATGGCACACAAAACGAAAATTGAAAGTTTTCTCAACACCTTGTAATTGGGTATTCAGTTCATCAAATAATGCAATGATTAACGGTGCTGTCTGGCACCGTTATCCCCAAAGCTCCTCAAGATGTTTATCGCGCAATGAGTACTCAAACCTAAGTTGTTTATTTTGCACCCAGGCATCACCCAGCACCTCTTTCGATAGTACGACCAATTTATCCAGCTCTTGTGGGGCAGTCAGGCCCGCATAAATTAGGCCACAGCTATCGGCAACATAAAGACTCTTCAAAAGGTTAGATATCAGAATGATATAAGATTCTTCTTGCTCAGATAGTTTGCCGTCAACAGCCAGAGTCAGGTTGTCCGCTCCGGCAACAATGCACAACTTGGCAATGTCATTAACTTCATAATGGGATGCAATATCATCCAGGTTTAAGCGCAGGTTAAAAGTATAATGACTGCACTGCTCTCTTAACGACAGTAGCAAATCAAAAATTTCGGTTCGCTGACACGAGCGATAAAATGCTAAAGGGAAATCGACTTCGATCTCTGCGACGGCACAGTCGGTGGCGATCATTTTGATCGGAAAGCGATTTTCAGCATCAAGCTGAATACGCTGTTTTTTTAATGAGTGAAAGCACGGTACGCTTTGCTCGAAGACCAGGTAATAAGCTGCATCTTGTTCTTGTTTTTTGGCTTTTTCCTCATTAAACAGCGACAGCAAATATTGCTCATCGCAGCCTTGCAAACTCTGGATTTGAAAGTCTACTACTTTCTTTTTACTTACATCTAAGCTCGTCATTGTCATAGCTAATCCCTCGCAATTATTTGCTAAATGATAACCGAAAAAACCGTCGAGACTGTTTCCGCTCAGGGAAACTGTGTTTATTTTTATGGTTATTTTTTCAACAAAAAGTGTGAAGAATACCAATTAGTGTAATTATTCAAATTGGTATAATGTCAGCGGTCAGAGCTCAAAAAAATATAGAATAATGCGCCGTTAACTCGTCGCTTGGCATGCTTTCGTCAGTTGATTGTAGGATCCTGCAAATCCTTTATTCGGAAAATATTCTTCGTTAATCAGCAAGCTTTTACTTTCAGACCAGTTCGCAACCGATGAGCCGTTACCATAAGCAAGCTTATAGATTGTAAAGTGACGATCTCGACGCTCTAAAACCATGTTGGCGGGCAAACGACGTGAACGAAGGTTGTCGTTGCGATAATATTTAAAGCCCCCTTCACAGCTTTTCACAATATAGGATCCCTTTTCGCTCCTGACTGAAACATAAGGCTGCTGAGTGTCTTCAAAATGCCGATACTGCCACGAGCCCGTGACTTGGGCCATTTTGATCCTTACGTCAGGCTCTGGCTTGGCCGATACCACGGTTTCCTGTTCTGTGGCTTGCCGTGGCCGTTGCTGAGAAACCAAGTCAGCCGGGTTAATCGCTAATACTGTCACCACCGTTTTCGGTTTGTCAGTCGGGCCTTTAACCATAGCGTACAGAGCCAACCAGGGCTCTTTACCCAGCATCGACATCAGCATCAAAAAAATGGCCGGAAAGATCATAAGTAGTGCAATCCGACGAGCGTTAAATCGTCCAAGTGATTTGATTTGCGCCGACACTTTCTGCGACAAAACAACCCCTGACTTGTTGTCTGAAGCCGATTCAAACGGCTTAACACCCCGCCATCTTTTTCTCAGTTCTCGCCGGGCGTTTATCAGCTGTGCTTGTAATTCATCATTTTTTGCTCGCAGTTTTTTTTCTTCACTTTCTGCTTTAGCTTGCCTCGCAACGGAGTTAAGCCTTTGCTTATTCTCTTGATCCGCCTGCTTCAACTTTCGTTTCACAACATCGTTAGACTCTTTGAGCTGCTGATAATCTCGCTCCAGCCGCTGAATTTTTAGCACATAGTTATCAATTGCAGGGTCTTTGATATAGCAAGTGTGCACGGCTTCTTCATCGCCTTTCCCCTTCCCTACCTGATCATAGGCTTGAGAAACAAGCTGCATGATCACCTTCGAGCCCCCCTTGTCAGGGTGAAAACGAGTAGAAAGCAATTTATAACGACGTTTTACTTCATCGCTGGAGGTATTTTTATCTGTGCCTAAGATATCGTGGAAAGATGCCATTCTGTCATTCTAATTAAATACCGAAAAGTCTCTACAGAGAATATATTCTAATTCAATATATTGAACAACTTTAAGCGTTATAACGGAACAAAAAGACTAAGTAAAACAAACTTATTAACTCAATTGAAATTATGTTTTTTCATCCGAAACTCACCCGGCGAGCAGCCTATATGCTTTTTAAAAACCCGAGAGAAGTAGGACACATCTTTAAATCCTGCCGAAGTGGCGACAGATGCAATTTTCCCTCGGTCTGAGATTAATAAACCACAAGCTAAATCTAGCCTTTTCTTTATGATGTACTGCTTTAAGGTCACCCCCATAATGCTATGAAACAGGCGGGAAAAATAAGTCGGAGAGTAATGGCAGGCGTTCGCCAAATCTTGTTCTCTGAGTGGAGCACTTATATTTTCATCGATAATTTTCAGTGCCGGTTTGATCGATAACTCTCGGTTTTGGTAGTCATCATCGTCACCCATTTCAATCGTATGCGTATGCATGCGACTGAAACATTCTTCCAGCTGTTGCCGTGTTGCTCTTGCACTCAGTACATCTTCCCCACCCGCACGTAACACATTTAATGCTAAATCGGCATCCAGATCATGGTAAACCACGACCACTTTTGTTGATGGAAAACGATTCTTGACGGCTTGTAACAACTCAAAGCCTTCTGACGATGAGTTCTCTACCTCAAGAAAAATCAACTCATGCCCTGTCATTGTTGACAAAAGTTCAAAAGGCGAAATATCAACCACGCTATGAAACAGCTTCAGGTTTTCTTCCGCTTCAGTCTGCTTATCTTGATGATAACAACTAACCCAAATCACAATTTCACCTTACTGCCAGCACCATAACTCATGCATCTCACTATAAAAGCAAGTATGTACATACCAATTAAATTCCAAACGATTTACCTGATATGCAACTAAAATGAATTACACAACTAAGTACTAGGCAAATCTATTCGTAATAGACACTCCGTGTCGATGAATGTATAGAAAAATACAAGTAAGTGTATGTAAAGTACGACAAAAAAAACCTTACATATGAATAATTAACGGCCAAAAAACCAAATAAATCCAGCTTGGAAAATATGTCTCAAAATTAAGCAATGAAAAAATAAAATTCTGCTACGCTGCAGCAATCAGACAGTTACAGAATATTATATGTTTAGAGGCCGCGCTTATATGTCAAAATAAAATAACAAGGCGCTGTTCTTATTCCAAAATAAACTATCACTTATATAATTTATAGCGTCGTAAAAAAAAGACTGAATCATAAAAAAGTGATAAGGCGTGATTCAGTCTTAGTTTTTTAACACTTGATTGTGCTCACAAAAACATCCATTTCTTCGTTGATGCCTACTACCGTTAACCTGTTCTCGTTATACCAAGAAATACACGCCTAACCCCTTAACTTTCAGCGGCGTGATTTTTTAACCTTTTGCCTGTATTTTTTTGCAGACAACCGCATATTTATCAATTAGTATTGCGGCTCGAAAAATGAGTTCCGATGAAGACAGCAGGAGAGTGGCGCTTTATCTATTGACAAATAGATAGGTAGTTAGCCCGCCGAAGAAGTAAGCGTTTTACCTCGCTTGTTACTGTTCAAGCACAAAACGTTAATCTTTCAGGCACCGTTTACGGTATGGACTGTTGTTGGAGGAGCCTCTGGAGAGATCCGTTAAATCGGGCGCCGAAGGAGCAAACCGACCCGCGTTGCACTAGTTGCACATCGCTGGAAGGTGAAACTCTCAGGCAAAAGGACAGAGGAGATAAGTTCAACAGCCAGAAATATTTTCTGTTAATCCCACGTTTCTGTTGTTCTGTATCTCTTCCTTTGATTTTTAAAGGGGGAATAATGAATCCGCTACACGATACGCTACAAAATACACTTCAAGTTATTGATAACCTCGTTTGGGGACCACCGCTGCTATTGCTGCTGGTGGGCACAGGCTTGTACCTCACACTGCGCCTGGGTTTTATACAAATTCGCTATTTACCATTAGCGTTAAGCTACGTATTTTCAAATAAGAACCGCACTAAAGGATCGGGAGATATCTCCAGTTTTGCTGCGCTCTGCACAGCCCTGTCTGCAACCATCGGGACGGGTAACATTGTTGGCGTTGCGACGGCGATTAAACTAGGTGGACCCGGCGCCCTTCTCTGGATGTGGATCGCCGCTTTATTTGGGATGGCAACTAAATATGCTGAATGCCTGCTGGCAGTAAAATATCGCGAGCAAGATGCAAACGGCCAAATGCTTGGCGGCCCGATGTATTACCTTGAAAAAGGTGTTGGCAGCAAATGGCTGGCAAAAATGTTTGCCTTCTTTGCCTTAGGTGTGGCCTGTTTCGGTATTGGTACCTTCCCACAGGTCAATGCGATTGTTGATGCTGCTTACCTGTCTTTTGAGGTACCGAAAGAATACACCGCCGTATTGCTGACGATCTTAGTCGCCACGGTGACTCTGGGCGGGATTAAATCTATCGCAAGCGTTGCCAGTAAAGTCGTTCCGGTAATGGCTGGTTTCTATATTCTGGCGTGTCTGTTAGTACTGACGTCGCAAGCCGACGCCCTGCCAGCGGCCGTTGCTCTGGTTATTAGCTCGGCTTTTACCGGTCAGGCTGCAACCGGCGGGTTTGTTGGCGCGGGTATCATGCTGGCGATTCAATCCGGTATTGCACGTGGTGTGTTCTCGAATGAGTCGGGCCTTGGCAGTGCACCGATGGCGGCAGCCGCGGCGAAAACCGACTCTTGTGTACAGCAAGGGCTAACATCAATGACGGGTACCTTCTTCGATACCATCATTATCTGTACCATGACAGGTCTAACTCTGGTTGTTACGGGTGCGTGGCAAAGTGACTATGCCGGTGCCGCAATGACAACCTACGCGTTTGCTGCGGGTTTAGATTCTGCCTACTGGGGCCCGCTGATGGTCTCCGTTGGCCTGATGTTCTTTGCCTTTACCACCATTCTTGGCTGGAACTACTACGGTGAGCGTTGTATCACGTATCTGTTTGGTGTGAAGGCGATTTTACCTTACAAAATTATATTCCTGGTGTTGATTGCCGGCGGGGCTTTCATAAAGCTCGATATGATTTGGTTAATCGCTGATATCGTCAACGGCCTGATGGCAGTGCCAAACCTGATCGGTCTGATCTTGCTGCGTAACGTTGTTATCTCTGAAAGTAAATATTACTTTGGCCAGCTAAAGTCAGCGTCTCAGGCTACAACGCAAGCCGCTTAATCTTTTAAGATAAAAATGTGCTGATAAAAAGCGGTATTGTGAGGATACCGCTTTTTTTTACCTTTTTATTACTCGAGATAGCGCGTTAACTGCTGATACAAATCAAAGCTACTGTCTTCAAGCCAGCAATCCGTTATCAAGTCGTCCTTGATCTTAAGCAATAACATACCTGTCATTGTAACCTTTTGATTTTTACCTGGTATTTTGAGCCAACCACCATGGTAGGTCGCATTGCATTTATAAACGGCAACGGTTTTCTGTTCATTATGAATAATCTGATTAATCGTAAACTGAACATTTTTGAATCGTTGGTTCCAAATAACTAAATAGGAAAGGTATTCTTCATGGCTAAGCGTCAAACAGCGGCCACCAGAGAGATGAAAATTGAAAGGATCTGTCGCACATTCGGCCAGCACATTTCCGTTGGCTTTGGCTAACACTTCGTTAAACCAGTAATTCACCCTGTCGTTTTCATTCATACGCCTATACCTCTGGTCACTTGGCTGGTGTTATATCAACCGGACAATTCTCCGCTCAATTCAGAGTGTTGGCTGCAGTTTGAGGACAAGCGATTACCGACACCTCTACCTGAACAAGGGTAGACAGAAAATCACAAAAAAACTGGAGAAATATCGACATTTTTCACTAAAGTGCGGTTATACCTCCCATAAGTTTATATTTGGCTATATCAATGACAGCACAGTAATAAAATGCGGGAGATACCAAGCTTCTTCCCTGTTACTCAATGGCTTACAAGGAAGAAAGTGCAGAGGTTGTCAGATGACATTAAAGGACTAACGGTGAGAAGCTGCCTGACAATGAGGTTGTTACGCGAAGCAGTGCTCTGCCCAACGAGACAGCCCCGCAGTCACAGAGCCGAAGTAGCTGCCGCTGACTATCTGAACATCCGGTAATTGTTGCTCGATACATTTACGCAGTATTGGCGATCGTGAAGTGCCACCCGTCATGTAAATCACATCTGGCTTTTTACCGCTCTGTGCCATGGCTTCTGCTACCAAATCACTCATTTTCTCTTTTGGTGATTCAATCGCCTCTGCCATATCAGTTTGGCTGATCGTTACTTCAAGCAGCTCAGACAACATGTTCAGCTGCACATTATTTGTTGCAGCCTCTGACAGTGCAATTTTACTTTCTTCCGCTTTTCTAACTATCTGGTATCCCAGTGTCTCGTGATAAGCCTGGATCAGACGTTGCAGCTTTTCAGGTTCCGCCGCATCTCGCCTTAGCTGATCCAACGTTCTTAAATTAGAAGCACTGTAAAAGTCTGTCTGTGCCACGACATTATTTATGGCAATGGCGTTCCAGAACTGGCTTATTGGCATATCGATGCCTTTTTGCGTCTTACTGCCTAAACCAAGCAATGGCATAAGCTGGCGAAACGCTAAATAAATATCTAGATCATTCCCGCCAACCCGGTGGCCGCTGTGTGCCAGTAAGCTGCCTTGCCGATCGGTACGGCCGCGCCAGTCCGGTCCCATTTCAATCAATGAGCAGTCTGTCGTACCACCACCAATATCGACCACCAGCACGGTTTTATTTTCGGTTAAAGTACTTTCATACTCTAAGCCAGCCGCGACGGGCTCGAATTGAAATTCAATATTCTTGAAACCAGCACGTTTCGCGGCCTGAGTTAAAATCATTTCAGCTTGCTGATTAGCACGATCACCACCACTGCCCTGGAAATTCACCGGGCGGCCTATTACAGTACTCGTTATATTATTGCGGGTCGTTAGCTCAGCATTAGCCTTAATGTTAACCATCATGGCGCACACCAAATCTTCAAAGAAGCTGATTTGCACATCACGTAAACCATTTGCACCCAGAAACGATTTAGGTGATTTTACGTAGTAGACTTCTTCCGGATCTTCCAGATAAAGATCTAAAGCTGCCTGACCAAACTGCAAGTCACCCTTGTCCACGTCGATATCTTCATCTCGATTTAACGCAATTGCCCGGCGAAGTACTTGCTCACCCACAGAGCCTGATGGTGAAACTCCCATATGGCGAAATAAATATTCACTGACAGCTTCACGGGTTGGTGCGCATAATGTGGAAGGGATGTACTGATTTCCCTTTTCTAGCGGCAACAGACGCGGCTGCCCCTGCTCCATCACTGCGACAGAGCAGTTTGCTGTTCCGTAATCAAACCCGATGTACATGCCGAACCTCCACATAAAAAAGCCGGCGATTTTATCCTGATTTTACATCCAGCACTACCTCTATATATGGTAGGTTCTGATCCGTACCGATAGAAGCCTGATACTGTCGGCCTCATTGATAACAAAATAATTTGTTTTGAGGTGGAACTCGCCCGCTTTCTTTTTCGCTACCTATGATCAATCTCTCATCAATTGAGTGCAGATTCGATCCATAATTCTCTGCTGCTCACAATGCCAAAACCTATAACACCCGGGTCATTTACTCCATTTCATACCATACTTACAAAAGCAGATATTGTGTCGAGACAGCTTGATAAATACCACATGTAGTGATTTAATCTATTGTCTGCCACAAGTGCCTCTTTAACATCGGGGTACCGACAACAGAACAGAGTTCTGGATTGCTCATCGTTCTGTGTCAATCGCGCATGAATTACAACAAACATTAAGGTGCATTCATAATGGCGAAAAACCCAACGGCTTCTGAAGTCTCTCAAGCAATCGATATTGCATACCAATCGACCTCCATGGAGATTTGGGATAGCAAGTATCGTCTGAAATCAAAGCATGGAAAAGCGATTGATCATACGCTTGATGATACCTTCAAACGCGTTGCTCGCGCGTTAGCCGATTTAGAAAAAGATAAAGTCAGAGAGCACTGGTACAACGAATTCTTGTGGGCATTGCGTAATGGCGCAATCCCTGCGGGCCGTATAACGTCTAACGCAGGCGCATTCGAACACAAACCTGCGACGTCAACGATCAACTGTACGGTTTCCGGCACCATCGAAGATTCGATGGATGACATTTTAGCCAAAGTTCACGAAGCGGGCCTGACCCTGAAGGCAGGTTGCGGTATCGGTTACGATTTCACGACGCTTCGCCCTCGTGGTGCTTTTGTATCAGGTGCGGGGGCGTACACCTCTGGCCCGCTCTCTTTCATGGATATCTATGACAAGATGTGCTTTACCGTCTCTTCTGCCGGAGGACGCCGAGGCGCTCAAATGGGTACGATGGATATTCGTCACCCGGACATTATCGAATTCATTCGCGCCAAACGTGAAGACGGTCGCCTGCGCCAGTTCAACCTCTCGCTGCTAATTTCAGAAGAATTTATCCAGGCAGTTAAAAATGACGAGGAATGGCAGTTAATCTTCCCTGTCACCGCTAAAGAAGCGAAACAGGATAACCTCGATCTCAATAACGATCCGGCTATCGTCTGGGCAGACTGGCCTGTAAAAGATAATCTGATTGAAGGCCACGAAGGCCGGGTTGCATGCAAGGTTCACCATACTCTGCCAGCTCGCAACTTATGGAACGTCATTATGACGTCAACCTATGATTACGCTGAACCTGGCTTTATTCTGATCGATAAAGTTAACCAGATGAACAACAACTGGTTTTGCGAAGAAATTCGCGCCACGAACCCGTGTGGTGAACAACCGCTGCCACCCTACGGTGCCTGTCTGCTTGGGTCCGTAAATCTGACTAAATTTGTCCGTGATCCCTTTACAGATAAAGCCGCATTTGACTGGGATAGTTTCCGTCGTGTTGTCGCTATTTTCACTCGAATGCTGGATAACGTTGTTGAAATCAACCAGCTGCCACTTGAAAAACAACGCCACGAAATCATCCACAAGCGTCGCCACGGAATGGGCTTCTTAGGGTTGGGATCTGCTATCACTATGCTGACCCATAAATACGGCAGTGCAACATCGGTTGCTTTCACAGAGCAAGTCGCTCAGGAATTAGCCATCACAGGCTGGAAAGAAGCGCTAAGCCTGGCAAAAGAGAAAGGTGCCGCCCCCGTGATGGATGAGGAATTCGAAATCACGGAAAAAATGCTGCGTCTGCGCCCTGAAATGGCAGAAGATGGCATCAAGCTTGGCGATAAAGTGAAAGGGAAAGTGCTGCATGCTAAATATAGCCGTTACATGCAGCAGATTGCCGAGATCGAGCCGGCACTGATTGATCAGTTAGCAAAAACAGGTGCACGTTTTACTCATCACAGCTCTATTGCGCCAACCGGCACAATTTCATTATCACTGGCAAACAATGCGAGTAACGGTATCGAGCCGAGCTTCGCCCACCACTACAGCCGCAATGTGATCGTGCCTGGCAAGAAAACCAAAGAAAATGTTGATGTGTATAGCTTTGAACTGCTGGCTTACCGTGAGCTGATCAACCACAAAGCCATGCCATATAGCACTGAAGCAGAAACACAACTACCTGAGTACTTCATCACAGCTGATGATGTTACGCCGAGCCAGCACGTAGATGTACAGGCGGCAGCCCAGCGTTGGATTGACTCTTCCATTTCAAAAACAGCTAACATACCAACCGACTTCCCGTTTGAAGACTTTAAAGACATCTATATGGATGCCTACGATAAAGGTCTGAAAGGCTGTACAACTTTCCGCTTTAACCCGGAGGTATTCCAGGGGGTACTGGTTAAAGAGAGCGATCTGGAAAATACCACCTACGTTTTCAACTTAGAAGACGGATCAACATTGGAAGTTAAAGGTAACGAAGAAATCGAATATGACGGTGAAATCCACACTGCAGCAAACCTTTACGATGCCCTTAAAGAAGGCTATTACGGTAAGTACTAAGTTAGACAGGTCATAGAATCATGGTCAAAAAAATTAACAGCAAAATTATTGGATTCCAAGTTAAGAGCCAGGAACAAGAACTCCCACAGCAGGCTGCACAACCGGAGCAGAAGGTTGAGTACATGCATGAAGACATGCCCCGGCCCGATATCCTGCTTGGCACGACTTACAAGCTAAAAACGCCCGAGCATATTTCTGAGCATTCTTTGTTTATCACCATTAACGATGTGGTACTAAACGAAGGCACAGAACACGAGGTACGCCGACCGTTTGAAGTTTTCATTAACTCGAAGAGCTTAGAACACTATCAGTGGATTGTTGCGCTCACCCGTATTATGTCAGCGGTATTCCGTAAAGGCGGCGACTGTACCTTTCTGGTTGAAGAACTACGCTCGGTGTTTGATCCCCGTGGCGGCTACTGGAATAAAGGGAAATATGTTCCTTCGCTTATCGCAGAAATCGGTAACATCATCGAACAGCACCTGATTAAAATCGGGATGCTGGGTGCACCAGAGGTCGACGAACATCAGAAGGCATTTCTGGACGCTAAAAAAGCGGAGCTGGTAGGTACAAAACCTGCTGCTGACGAAGAAAAAACGGGCAGTTTTCCCCCCAGTGCCACGCTTTGCTACAAGTGCCATAACAAAGCCGTCATTATTAAAGACAATTGTCAGACTTGTCTGAACTGTGGCGAATCTAAGTGCGGCTAATGCTTCTTAGCGTTCGGTACTCTAAAAGCTGCCTTCTGGCAGTTTTTTTATTTTTATACCAAGTCATTCAACATAATCAGATACAATACTGGCATTAAAACAATTGAGTTAATGAATCATGCAACAAGACGAATTTGAAATATTAGTTAAAGCGCTGTGTCAGAAAGAAAGTCTTCCGCAAGTACTTGAAGCACTTAAAGCCACAGAAGAACCAGAAGTCGTCGAAGCCGCGGCATCATTAACAGGACAATTCCAGCTTGCAGAAATCGATGGTGAAAAACGTATCTACCACGTTTTCATCCAAGAGAATGAACAAGGTGAAGAACAGGAATATGTTGAATGGGTAATGAACGATGGTGATGAGATGCTGAAGTTCGTTGCGTGGTTCTTCTACACCATGTTCGAAATAAAGCATAAAGACACCTACCAGGCGGCTGGGCGTACTTACCAGCAACCCAAACGTCAGTAATTGGCTTTTATACCCAAAATCCCACCATCACAATGCCAGTCGAAGCACTGGCATTTCTATCATTAACAGCCCTCGGCGTTAACAACTCCAGAACATATTGTATTATAAATCATTCCATTATTTAACAAGCACTTATCCCAATCCTTCTTTATCGCGGGCAACCGCACATTTATAGGGAAACCCACTTAAAACATTAATAATAATGCGCTATTAATATAAACCAAAGACAATAGCAGAGCATTGCTGCCTACTGATATCCACTTGAATAAAATAATGATTTTCATTTGGATACAGTGACCAAAATGATCCATTACCAGCTGTAGACATTAACTCCCTATTCACTCCTTTCGCCTGAGTGCGAAATCAGTCCTTACTGAGTCCCAAAGCCTACCCCTGACACAGATCTTTCACCGATTTTTCGGCAGATCTCTGCTGTTATTATGCCAACAGGCATCAAAACGATTTCATTTAAGCAAACTACGGAGACACACCATGAGTGATATTGCACTATCTATCAGCATATTAGCGCTGGTTGCGGTGCTGGGCTTATGGATTGGGAACTGGCGCATCTGTGGGGTCGGACTAGGGATAGGCGGGGTGCTGTTTGGTGGCATTTTCGTCGGTCACTTTACCGACGCATGGGGCATCGCTCTCGATTCACATACCCTGCACTTCATTCAGGAGTTCGGCCTGATCCTGTTTGTATATACCATCGGTATTCAGGTCGGCCCGGGGTTCTTTGCTTCACTGCGAAGCTCCGGCCTTAAACTCAACGGCTTTGCTGCCTTAATCGTTTTATTAGGCTGTGTGGTTGCCATCGGCCTGCATAAGATCTTTGATGTCCCGCTTCCTGTTATCTTAGGGGTCTTCTCTGGTGCCGTGACCAACACGCCGTCATTGGGTGCTGGCCAGCAGATCTTAACGGAATTAGGTGCTCAGGACGGTATGCTCGAACTGACGGGGATGGGTTATGCGGTGGCTTATCCGTTCGGGATCTGCGGTATTCTGCTGACAATGTGGATCCTGCGTTTGGTCTTTAAGGTCAACGTGGATAAAGAAGCTGATGAGTTTGAAATCCACAACGGCCATAAAAAGGAAAGCCTGCATACTCTGAACGTGGCCATTCGTAACCCTAACCTGAACGGATTACAGTTACAGGCTGTACCCGCTTTGACTGAAGGTGACATCGTTTGTTCTCGCTTAAAGCGGGGTGATACTCTGCATGTTCCCCGCCCTGATACCCGAATCGAAACCAATGATCTGCTTCACCTTGTCGGCGACAAAGCCGCCCTCGAAAAAGCCCGCCTGGTGATTGGTGAAGAAGTCGATACTTCACTTTCCACACGAGGAACCGAATTACGGGTTGAGCGCCTGGTGGTCACCAATGAAATTGTGCTGGGTAAAAAGATCCGCGATCTCGATCTGAAAGAAAAATATGATGTGGTGGTTTCACGCCTTAACCGTGCCGGTGTTGAGTTGGTGCCAACCAGCCAGTCGACCCTGCAGTTTGGCGATATCCTGAATCTGGTCGGTCGTCATGAGGCGATTGAAGCTGTCAGTGGCATTGTCGGCAACGCCCATCAAAAACTGCAGCAGGTCCAGATGCTCCCGGTGTTTGTGGGTATTGGTCTAGGGGTCTTACTGGGCTCTATTCCGTTCTATCTGCCCGGCTTTCCCGCCGCGATAAAGCTCGGTCTGGCTGGCGGTCCGTTACTGGTTGCTCTGATCCTGGCACGTATTGGCAGTATCGGTAAAATGTACTGGTTTATGCCGCCGAGTGCCAACCTTGCCCTGCGCGAAATTGGTATCGTACTGTTCCTGGCTGTTGTTGGTCTGAAATCCGGTGGCGGCTTTGTCGATACACTGGTCAATGGCGATGGCTTAAGCTGGATGGGTTACGGCATTGTTATTACTTTAGTGCCGCTGCTGACGGTTGGGATTATTGCCCGAATCGTCGGGCAACTGAACTACCTGACAATATGCGGCATGCTGGCCGGCTCTATGACCGATCCACCGGCACTGGCCTTTGCTAATGGCTTGCATGCAACCAGCGGCGCTTCAGCCCTGTCATACGCGACAGTATATCCCCTTGTGATGTGCCTGCGGATACTTTCGCCTCAGATCCTTGCCCTGCTGCTCTGGACTATGTAATTCATTAGCAGCAACAAAATAACTGAAATAAAAAACCACTGCCTTCAGGACAGTGGTTTTTTATTAATATGTGCAATAGCCCCCAATATGAACCATAATTCTTAATATTTATATTAATAACAGCGACTATATTTTTAAATAATTTATTATTTATTAGAACGGAAACTTTATATAACCGCCAACACATTGATTTAAATGAAACTTAATGACCACAAGGCATTAACAAATAAACCTAAAGCTATGACTTTCCTCGCCGATACAATAAATGTAGCTAGCCCGCGCCATTATTATAAATACTATAGGTAGGTATGTTTTGTTATGCATAAACTTAAATTAAAGAGTAAACTGTTATTACTCAGTTTAGTTCCACTTTTTATTATTATGACCGTCGCTATCGGCATCATAATAACATTAGAAAACAAAGCGTTAGAAGATGAGGTCGTTCAATTTAAAGAACGATCGATCAGCGAGCGTCAGAGCCAACTGAAAGATGCTGTTAACATCAACAAACATGCTGTTGAGAACATCCTCGCTGCCAATAGTGATGAAATGCAAGCAATTAAACAGATTCGGAAGCTGCTGATTCCGCTGAGATTTGCAATAAACAATACTGGCTACATTTTTATCTATGACAAGAATGGAAACAACATTGTTCATGCCGGAAGTCCGGATATGCAGGATAAAAACCATCGGGGGATGAGAGATCCGAACGGAGTCAAAATTCTTGATGAGCTATACCAGACTGCGCAACAAGGTGGGGGGTTCGTCAACTATGTTCATCCGAAAAACGGCAATCCGACTCCGCAGCCAAAACTAAGCTACTCCGCTTCTGTTAAGAACACCGACTGGTATATTGGCACAGGTATTTATATTGATGATATTGATACTGAAGTTGCGCAGTACCAGCAGCTATCAACAGAAGCAATGCAAGAACGGCTAAAATTTGTATTGCTAAGTTCAATTGTTATTGTTGTGTTCTCCATTATTGCGATTCTATTCATCGCCAACCGGATGACAGACTCAGTTCAAAATATGGTCGATACACTGAATGATATTGCCGACGGTGAAGGGGATCTGACCCGTCGTTTGGAGGTTAAAGGTGACGATGAAATTGCCCAGCTAGGTCATGCTTTTAACCGCTTTGCCGGTAAGTTACAAAGCATCATCAGTCAGGTTGCTGATGTTACTGAACAGGTCACCGGAGCCGCGAAAAACATTAATGATCAAACCATTAGTCTGACTCGCCAGCTGCAGGTTCATAATAATGAAACCGAGCAAGTCGTGACTGCGGTAACGGAAATGAGTTCTGCTGCCAGTGAAGTGGCGATGAATGCTAACGAAGTATCAAACGCCACCAGTAATGCCAGTCAGGATTCTCTGGTTGCTCAACAGCGTGTAGATACTTCTGTGGTCTCTATCACCGCACTGGTCGAGGAAGTGGATCAGGCCGGGCAGCATATTCATTCCCTCCACCAGCAATCGCAAAAAATTGATAATGTACTCAAAGTCATTGGTGAAATTGCTGAGCAGACTAACCTGCTGGCTCTGAACGCTGCCATTGAGGCCGCACGTGCCGGCGAGCAAGGCCGGGGATTTGCGGTTGTGGCAGATGAAGTTCGCGGGCTTGCAAGCCGCACGCAATCAAGCACTAAAGAAATTAAAGAAATGCTAGATGAGTTACATCGCCTGGTTGGTCAAGCGGTATCGTCAATGGACCACAGCCAGTCAACCTGCCACGAGGCGGTTAATGCGGCAAACTCCATCACTGATAGCTTGTCTTCTGTGACTGGCGCGGTTGAAGCTATTAACGATATGACCAGCCATATTGCAACGGCAGCTACAGAGCAAAGCTCTGTCACCGATGAAATCAACCGCAACATGGTTGCCATTCAAGATATTGTCTCTGAACTCATCCACTCTAGCAGCACCTCAGAGCAAGTCGTCAATGAACTTAACCACGCAGGAAGCGAGCTGAAACAATTAGTCGGTCAGTTTAAGACTAGCTAGTACTAAGCAATACCAAGCTCATTTCCTGTAAACAAAAAAAACGGCAACTCAAGAGTTGCCGTTTTCGTATCAGATTTTATTTAAGTGACGTCAGAGTCGACAACTGATATCAACAGTTAGTCATTAAACAGCAGGCAACTACGGCCATCATATTCAATGCGCTGTACCTTGGTCGCAAAAGTTGTTTCAAGCTGTTCAACCGTCATGACCTCTTGCGGTGGCCCTTTGGCAACGCATGACCCATTGTTGAGCAGCAATACCTTATCTGCTTCACGTAAGGTCCGATTGAGGTCATGATTTGCCATGACGACTGTCACTCCCTGCTCAGCCATGCGCCGCACCAACTTATACATTGCAGCTTCCTGTCCGATATCAAGTGCTGCTGCCGGTTCATCGAGTAACAACAACTGCGCTTCAGGGTTAATACTTGGCCACACCTGCAGACAGGCGGCGGCAAGACGAACACGCTGCCATTCACCACCAGAGAGCTGCTGGATATTCCGGTTCAATTTATCGCTGATATTCAGCGCATCACATATTTCGTCCAGCGCCTGTTGTACTTTCCGCTCATCCGGCTTATTTAATGCCGACAGAGAGAGCGCCAGATAGTGATGCACCCCAACAGAGAACACCGGGCGATCTTGCTGCGCTAAGTAACACCGGAGCCGGGCTAGTGACGGCAAGTCATAATCGGATAAAGACTGGCCCAAAAATTCAATCTTCCCCTGCCCTTCGTATAAACCGGAAAGCATCGAAATCGCGGTGCTCTTACCGCTGCCGTTCGGGCCGATAAAGTGAACGATCTCACCTTGTTCAATCGAAAAGGAAACCGGAAGTAACCGTGGTGGCATTGCCAGATTTTGTACATCTAATATCATGGTATTTACCGAATCTTAATCAAATTGAGAGCGAAGCAACATCCAGACAAATACCGGGGCACCTATGGTGGTGGTAAGCACACCAACCGGCAACTCAGCAGAAGGTAACACGATTCGGGATAACGTATCGGCTACAGCCAGTAACAAGGCTCCACACAGTGCCGATAAGGGCAACAAGTAGCGGTTTTCGGTACCAAAGCTTAAACGCAGCAGGTGAGGCACGACCAGGCCAACAAATCCGATCACGCCTCCCAGCGCGACAGAAGCTCCGACCAGCAACGACACAATAAGAATGAACCGCCAGCGCAACGAAGCAACATCCAGCCCTAACTGTCTGGCCTGAGTTTCGCCCAGCATCAGTAAATCCAGTTTCTTGCCCTGAAGACAGAGCCAGCATAAAACCGGTACCACTAATAGTAATACAGACAGTTGAGACCAGCTTACGCCGCCGACACTGCCCATCAGCCAGTACATGAGCTGGCGCAAGTTCAGATCATCACTGAAGTAAAACGCCCATGTCACGACAGAACCCGACAGTATCCCCAAAGCGACACCTATAAGTAACAGGCGCGCTGTTGAGACCTTCCGCCGACGCGATAAACCCACTAACACCAGAGTAAACAATAAGGCACCGACCATCGCAGCTAACATCGTTAGCATCGGGGTTGGGGCAAAAGGCAGGGCAAACAGCAGAATCACCAATGCCAGGCTAGCGCCACCGGATATACCGAGCACCCCGGGCTCTGCCAGAGGATTACCCAGTAACACTTGCAATACTGCGCCAGAAGCAGCAAGAGAAGCGCCAATCGCTAATGCTGCAATCAATCTGGGGAAACGTAACTGAAGCAACAATTGTTGTTCGAGGGCGCCGTCTGGTGACCATGGCAGGATCCATAGTTCACCGATAGCAAGTGAAAACAGGCAAGTGGCCAACAATAAAGCCGAAACAATCCAAAAGCTGAATTTCCATTTTGCTTGCTGACGTAAAATTAGATCGTTTAATAGCATTAGAAGTCGCAATAAAAAATAGTGCGCTAACAATACCTTTTCAATGGTTAAATGAAAAGAAGCCCCACAAAAATGGTTTTTTCGTCAACTGGAATATAAATTAGGTTTTAGCGATAACCTGATCGCCTATGACAACTTCTGTCCGCTGAACCAATAAACAGGCTCGCTGTCCTGTAGCAACATTGGCGTTAGGGAAAACAATAGCTTCCCCCCCCTCTAAAGAAAAATATTCCACCCCTTCATCGTGTGCCAGTAGTTTGCCATGCTCAAAGAATGAAAAATTGGCCTGCTGCGCCGGGAAGCTAAAGGCAAAAGCCGGGGTTTGCTTCACTAGTGTCCGGGTAATACGGTAAACATAGGGTGTTCCCGCCTTCCATTCAGTATCGAGTTCGGGTTCACAGACCAGATTGTTCATGGCCGCAGCAAAAGGTTCAAGTTGTGTCAGGTCATTTTTACCTAAAGCAGCAACCTTACCTAACTCCATCGTCAGTGCCTGCGCCGAAAATTTTTCGGCACTATACCAACTGAATGTCGGCGAAGGGGAATTAGACAGTAAGATCGCCTCAATTTCAGCTTGCTGTAAAAAAGCAAACAAAGCCTGGCTCCGGATTTTATTTTCGCTATAAGGACTGACAGCGAACGTATAATGGACAGAGTCCCTGATCGCACAGTGTAAATCCAAATGCCAACGATTCGGAGGAGTGGCAGATGTTTTCCCGAAGAAATGATCAACGCTATCTTGTAGCTGATTAGCCATCACACGATCAACATTAGAGTCATCATTTCGATCCGCGAAAAGGCGGTTCATGTTCTCGGTGATAAAACGTTTATGGGCGTTGATTGCCTGAGGGTGCGCGATGATCAGTAATAGCCGATGCTTGGGTTCAATTTTCTGCAGGAGAATTTGCTCTGCCAGTTGTTGAACAAGCTCTATCGGCCCGGTTTCATCCCCGTGGACACCAGAAGAAATCACAATATCTTTAACAGAATCATTCGCCTCTGCAGGTGTGATGTACAGCACACCTCGATGAGACAGTTCGCAGCGCACACCTGAATCCAGCACCCATTCACCGGCTTCGAATGGCAGGGAAAGATCCAATGTCGCCGCTAAAAACTTCCCCTCTTTCACCGACTGTAGCAATGTCATTTACAACCTCCGTGTCATGCTAATCATATTGCTATACCAATCGAGATAACTTAATACCAATCGGAGTAATCCAACCAGCGTTATTATATCAATCTCATTTACTATACAAGCTAGCTACATCTTTGTAACGCCTGCTTTTCTGCTGTATATCGCAATTTATGATATAGGGTGTGGAATTGTGGAATTGTGGAATTGTGGAATTGTGGAATTGTGGAATTGTGGAATTGTGGAATTGTGGAATTGTGGAATTGTGGAATTGTGGAAAGAGTTTAAAAAGAAGACCCTGGCAAATCTACACGTTTTGCCAGGGTCTTTATTGTATGGTTTAAGCGTTAACTTAAGGCTCTTATTTTTCGATATCTATACTTTCTACGCGAGCTTTAAGTTTCTGACCAGGGCGGAAAGTAACAACACGGCGTGCAGAAATTGGAATATCTTCACCCGTTTTAGGGTTACGTCCCGGCCTCTCGTTTTTGTCGCGCAAATCGAAGTTACCAAAACCTGACAACTTTACCTGCTCGCCATTTTCAAGAGCCTTCCTGATTTCTTCAAAGAAGACTTCCACCGTATCCTTGGCGTCCCGTTTGCTTAATCCAACATTCTCAAACAGGTCCTCAGCCAAATCGGCTTTTGTGAGCGCCATAGATAACTCCCTCAAGACTATGCGGAATGGATAGTGCACACAACTCGAATATGTATTAGTACAAGTTAGCGTATCACTGCGAATTAGTTTGGCTGGGCCGAAACCTGCGTATCATCAATTTGATATGCAGTTAAGTTCTGGGAATACCCGCTCGACCTCAACTAGTGACAAGTTTAAGCCAACTCGCTGATTTCCGCCAACTTTTTTAAGTGAAGTTCATGTCAAATTATTGATTTATAGGGTACGTCAGGCTCCATTTTCATGCATCAGGTTGAGCTTCATATTGAATGAAACAAAAAATAAACCCTGATAAAACAGCCAGATACAGAACAAGCTTCCAAAGTAATCGTGTAATTCAGAAAATATCTCTAACAATCAGAATGTTAGAATTTTTTAGATTTAGATCAAAAAAAGCAGCCCTTTATGGCTGCTTTCTCAAAACAAAGACTTAAAAAGACAATGTCTGCTTTGTTACTCAGATATAAACCAAGTTTTTACTCTAGTATGAAGCTAGTCGCGCAGGCTTGCACCAAAACGTTCAGCAAGGGCGGCAACAATATTGTCAACGGCACCAGAAATATCAGCTTCTTCAAGTGTGCGATCAACAGATTGCAGTGTCAGTGCAATCGCAAGGCTCTTATTGCCTTCTTCCACACCTTTACCACGGTAAACATCAAACAGGTTAACCCCTGTTAATAATTCACCGCCGTTCTCACGGCAAGCAGCAACCACATCACCTGCAGATACTTCTTCACTCACAACGACCGCAATATCACGACGGTTTGCCGGGAATTTAGATACTACAGCCGCTTCAGGCAATACGCGCGTATTGATCGCATCCCACTCAATTTCGAATACGACAGTACGGCCGTTAAGACCAAACTTACGCTCAAGTTCAGGATGCACTGTACCGATAAAGCCAACTTCTCTCTCTGTTTCCAAGCCAGCATCAACCACAATTGCGGCGGTCTGCCCTGGGTGCAGAGCTGGATGCTTAGCGGCTTTGAAACCAAATACGACATCGTTAGCCGTCAGTTCAAGAACAGCTTCCAGATCGCCTTTCAGATCAAAGAAATCAACCGTGTTAGTTTCGATGTCCCAGTGTTCTTCGCTGCGAGAACCCGCAATAACGCCCGCCAGCATTGGCTCTTGACGCATGCCGTTTTCAGCAGACTCACATGGAATGAAACGTAAACCATATTCGAACAAACGAACACGTGGCTGTTGGCGCTTCTGGTTGTGGACAACAGTATTCAATAGGCCTTGGATAAGACCAAGACGCATTGCTGACATATCAGCAGAAATTGGGAATGGTAGAGTTAGTGGCTCAACACCAGGCACAAGCAGTTTTTGCTGCTCTGGCTCAACGAAGCTGTAAGTAATTGCTTCGTGGTAGCCACGGTCAACAAGAAGGTCACGTACGCGCTTGAGCGGCAGGTTCGCTTCTTTATGGTCGTTCATGCTGAGCGCAGCAACTGGCGACTGATTTGGAATGTTGTTGTAACCGTATATACGGCCAACCTCTTCAATCAAGTCTTGCTCGATGGCAATATCGAAACGCCATGTTGGTGCCGTAGCATTCCAGCCTTCAGCTGTTGCTTCAACAATTAGGCCTAGACGCTCTAGAATTTCAACAACATCAGCATCAGCGATGTGGTGACCTAACAGGTTATCAAGCTTAGTGCGGCGTAGTGCTACTGTGTTTGGCTTAGGTAGGTCAGCTTCGGACTCAACGCTAACAACAGGCGCTACTTCACCACCACAGATTGCGACTAGAAGCTGCGTTGCACGCTCCATCGCTTCTACTTGTAATGTTGAATCAACACCGCGTTCGAAACGTAATGATGAATCCGTATGCAGGCCATAGCTACGTGCACGGCCACGAATTGCATCAGGTGCAAAGAACGCACACTCAAGCAATACGTCTTTTGTATCGGCGTGAACACCAGAGAACTCACCACCGAAGATACCGGCAATGGCCAGAGCCTTACCGTGGTCAGCAACAACCAAGGTATCGCTGTTCAGTTTAGATTCCGTACCGTCAAGCAGTGTGATCATCTCATCCTGCTCTGCCATACGGACCACAATTCCACCGTCAATCTTGTTAAGGTCGAACGCATGCATTGGCTGGCCCATTTCGAGCATCACATAGTTAGTGATATCAACGATAGGATCGATAGAGCGGATACCACAACGACGCAGTTTTTCTTGCATCCATAGCGGTGTATCAGCTTTAACGTTTACACTTTTAACAACACGGCCAAGGTAACGTGGACATGCATCAGACTCTTTAACATCGATCGACACCATGTCTTCAATTGAAGCCGCAACGACTTCAACCGTCGGCCCAGTCACGTCAGCACGGTTTAGTACACCGACTTCACGCGCAAGGCCGCGAATGCTGAAACAGTCAGCACGGTTCGCCGTTAAGTCAACGTCGACAGTGACGTCATCCAGACCCAGGAAGTCACGGAAGTCAGTGCCCAGCACGGCGTCTTCGGTAAGTTCCATAATGCCGTCAGACTCAACATCAATACCAAGTTCAGTGAAAGAGCAAAGCATACCGTGAGAAGGCTGACCACGTAGTTTTGCTTTCTTGATTTTGAAATCGCCTGGCAGTACAGCACCTACAGTTGCTACAGCCACTTTGATGCCTTGACGACAGTTTGACGCACCACAAACGATGTCTAGTAGCTCTTCGGCACCAACATCAACTTTGGTTACGCGCAATTTGTCTGCATCTGGGTGCTGGCCACACTCAACAACTTGACCAACTTTAACGCCAGTAAATGCACCCGCCACAGGTAGTACATCGTCTACCTCCAGGCCAGCCATTGTAATTTGATGAGTTAGTTCATCAGTGGTAACCGCAGGGTTAACCCACTCACGAAGCCATGATTCGCTGAATTTCATTGTGATTAAACCTCTGGATTACTTGAACTGTTTTAGGAAACGAAGGTCATTCTCGAAGAACGCACGTAGATCGTTTACGCCGTAACGAAGCATAGTCAGACGTTCAACGCCCATACCAAATGCGAAACCAGAGTATTTCTCAGGATCGATGCCTACACTGCGAAGTACGTTCGGGTGAACCATACCGCAGCCAAGAACTTCTAACCATTTACCATTTTTGCCTTTAACGTCGACTTCTGCAGAAGGCTCTGTAAATGGGAAGTAAGATGGGCGGAAGCGTACTTCCACTTCTTCTTCAAAGAAGTTACACAGGAAGTCGTGCAGAATGCCTTTAAGCTGGGCAAAGTTAACATTTTCGTCAACTAGCATGCCTTCTACCTGGTGGAACATTGGCGTGTGTGTTTGGTCGTAATCATTACGGTAAACACGGCCTGGAGCAATAAAGCGTAGTGGCGGCTGGCTTTCTTCCAGAGTACGGATCTGAACACCAGAGGTGTGCGTACGAAGCATCAAGTCTGGGTTAAAGAAGAAGGTATCGTGATCCGTACGTGCAGGGTGATCTTCAGCAATGTTCAATGCATCGAAGTTGTGGAAAGCATCTTCGATTTCTGGGCCAGCTTCAGTCGTAAAACCAAGCTCACCAAAGAAACTTTCAATACGTTCGATCGTACGAGTAACAGGGTGTAGACCACCGTTCTCAATACGACGCCCCGGAAGAGATACGTCGATGGTTTCTGCGGCAAGCTTCGCTTCTAGTTCAGCACGCTGTAGAGCGTCTTTGCGCTCAACAAGTAGTGCCTGAACAGCTTGCTTCGCTTTGTTGATCTCTTGACCCGCAGTGCGACGC
Organism: Photobacterium sp.; assembly: GCF_057456235.1. NCBI lineage: Bacteria > Pseudomonadati > Pseudomonadota > Gammaproteobacteria > Vibrionales > Vibrionaceae > Photobacterium > Photobacterium sp. The sequence continues at coordinate 72,467 of NZ_JBVCPH010000001.1, forward strand.
TCTTCTGGTGGTAGTTTACCTAGTTGTTGTAGTTGAAGGGTTAAGTGACCCTTTTTACCTAGGTACTGAACTCGGACTTCGTCCAGAGCGACTAATGATTCAGCCTGCTCTATAGCTGCCGTTGCATTGGCAATAATCTCGTCTAGATGTTGCATCGTTTCCTCATCCACCCACAGGTGGCGTCCTTTCGGGAGATATAAATTCGCGTAACGATACATACTAAAGAAACACGCGTCTAAATCCAAATTGAATCGTAATAAAAAGAGGGGATTGAACAAAAATAATGCCGCTTTGTTGTTATGAACCGGCCAAAAACTTCTCTCATGGGTATAACACAATCACAATCGAGTAGTCACTCGCGCGGAGTGACGAAATGTCATGAAACGTCAATATGACGCTTGAATATGTCCAGCGATATGTTGAAATCCTCAACAATATGAAATCAAACCCTTATTGATTGTAACGCAAAGACTGCAGAGATACGCCTAGCCATGACTTATCGTTATTCCAGCCCAGATGCTCACGATATCAGTATGATCCAAGTCAGGATATGCGGACACAATTAATGTCAAATCGACCCTTCGGTACAACTTAGATAAACCTATTTATAGGAGATAAAATGAAAAGAATTTACGCATTTGATAGCCTGAAATTACTGGGGATTGTGGCAATATTTGTCATTCATTACTCAATTTTTTACTCTTACGGCGACGTTGAGAAAAATAGCATTTACCTTATCCTGAATATTCTGGCTCGTTTTGCGGTACCGTTTTTCTTTGTCGTTGCTGGCTATCTTTATTATTTCCAAAGCATGACTGACAGTGGTGCTTATACAAAACGCTATCTGGCCAAGCTGATCAGGATGTATCTCAGCTGGACCCTGATTTATTTTGTACTTGCTGGTATTGGCTATCAATTCTGGCGTCCGTATTCATTTTCATCTGCGTTCTACCACGGTACTTTCGGTTCTGAAATCATGTGGTTTATGCCTGCATTAACAATTGCCGTGCTACTTCAATATATCGCCCAAAAATTCAATACCAGCACAGTCTTGTTTGCGATCGCCAGCCTGCTGCACCTGATAGGACTAAGCGGTCAGTCCTATCAAGCACTCCTGCCGTTTGAGATTTTTAATCCAGAAACAAACACCTTCTTTATCAATTCCCGCGATCCGCTCTTTTTCGGACTGTTCTATGTGACACTTGGATACCAACTGGCCAAGGTTAATGCAGTGAGTTTAATTAAGAAACTACCTTGGCCAGTCTATCTGTTGGGAACAGTTCTTTTTTCAGGCTTGTCGATTGCTGAAGGTTTATGGTTGATCCAGGGTCACGGCGGGATCATCGCTGACTATTACATCATGACGCTTCCTGTCACACTTTCCTTGATCGCACTGGCTCTGTCTCTGCCCACAGTAAACAAACCATCATGGTTCGCAAGAATCGGGGAGCACAGCGGTGAAATCTACCTGAACCATGGAATTTTAAACGGCTTGGTTATGTCCGTATTCTGGCACATGGGCGTCTTTTCGGATCCCGAAGTAAGAGCTGTGGTGGGTAACAACCTTGCCCTACAAATACTTCTGGTTCCTTTCGCCCTTGCAGTCAACCTTACTTTCTATTTTGCCATCCGCAGTTTATTCCGGCGTTGCTTTGGCAAGCAAACTCTTAGCGCTTACCGAGAATCCGCTATGGTACTCAGTGCGTTCTGGCTGTTATTTATATATGTCCCAAATGGACAGGGCGAAAACCTGTTTAACAGCCAGAGCCCAATGACAATGTTTATTGCAGTTTGTATATGTTGCATGGCCTATTACGGTTTCGTTCGATGGCTAGCCCCTGTTAGCAGTCAACAATCAATTCCGATTATCAAACATATTATTGTCGGAGCCGCAGTCTCTGGTTATTGGTTAGCCCTTTCTGCTGGCGGTGCACTAGAGATGCTGAGAAGCCTCTACCAGCAGGAGGCCAATCCGTTTGTTTCAGTACTATCGAGCCCGCTCGTTACGTTTAGTGTACTCATTGTTTTCTCTGTTGGCATCACTCTCGGACTGCATAAATGGCTCTATGCGCCGAACCTAAATACCAGAGAACAAGTTATCCCTCATCGTTAGAGCCTCTTGTGATGTGGTCACTGGCGCGCTGACACAAAGTGTTTAACTACACCGATGTAGCCCAAATCAATATTGCTGACAATAAACTGGTCGTGCAGGTATAAGCGAAAGGTGAGATTGTGCGGCTTTAAAAACTGAATTACTGTGGTGCAGAAACGAAAAAAGGAGAGCCGAGGCTCTCCTTTTCACTTAAAACTGGACTGTATTACAGTGCAGCTTTCGCTTTTTCAACAAGTACTGTGAAAGTAGCTTTGTCGAATACAGCGATGTCAGCAAGGATCTTACGATCGATCTCGATAGATGCTTTCTTAAGACCGTTGATTAGACGGCTGTAAGACATACCATTCTGGCGAGCTGCAGCGTTGATACGTGCAATCCAAAGTTGACGGAAAGTACGTTTCTTCTGACGGCGGTCACGGTAAGCGTATTGACCAGCTTTAGTAACAGCCTGGAAAGCTACGCGGTAAACACGTGAACGTGCACCATAGTAACCTTTAGCTTGTTTAAGAACTTTCTTGTGACGTGCACGCGCTTGTACACCACGTTTTACGCGAGGCATAGGAGACTCCTAACTAATAAATAAAATATAAAACTAAAAACGATTAAGCGAACGGAAGCATACGAGCAACTGCAGCCACTTCACACTTAGGAAGGATTGCATTTGGACGAAGCTGACGTTTGTTCTTAGTAGTACGTTTAGTCAGGATGTGACGCTTAGTAGCGTGCTTAAACTTAAAGCCACCAGCAGTTTTTTTGAAACGCTTAGAAGCGCCTTTGTTGGATTTCATCTTAGGCATGATGAGACTCCGCATTGTTGATAGTTAATAATCATAGTAATAGGGCGAACAAAAGCGCTGCCGAAGCAGCGCTTTTAGCTACTTGAATGCCGTTATTACTTCTTCTTTGGAGCAAGCATCATAGTCATTTGACGACCTTCAACTCGATTAGGGAAGCTTTCGCAGACCGCTAGGTCTTCTAGTTCTGCCTTAATACGATTTAGAAGATCGATACCAAGATTCTGATGGGCCATTTCACGACCACGGAAACGTAGTGTGACTTTACCCTTGTTGCCCTCTTCTAAAAAGCGAGTCAGGTTGCGTAGTTTTACCTGATAGTCGCCTTCGTCTGTACCAGGTCGGAATTTAACTTCCTTGATCTGGATTTGTTTTTGCTTTTTCTTTTGATCTTTAGCAGCCTTGCTCTTTTCGAACAGGTACTTACCGTAGTCCATCACTCGACAAACTGGTGGCTCGGCATTCGGGCTGATTTCGACAAGATCCACACCAGCATCATTCGCAATACGAATTGCTTCATCAATAGAAACGACACCGATGGACTCGCCATCTATACCGGTTAAACGCACTTCACTAACATCGCGAATCTCACCGTTTAAACGGTGTGCATTTTGTTTAACTGGTGCTTGAGTTCTTCTTCCGCCTTTAATACCTTAGTCCTCCAAAACATTGAGCTTACGACTGCTAATTTCTTGCTGCAAGAACACAACAAGGTCATCAATCTTGAATTTACCCAAATCTTTACCCTTGCGAGTACGTACTGCTATTTCGCCTGCTTCGACTTCTTTGTCACCACAGACAAGCATGTAAGGCACTCGCTTCAAAGTATGTTCGCGGATTTTAAAGCCAATCTTCTCATTTCTCAAGTCCGCATTGACTCTAATTCCACATTTTTGCAATTTTTTTACTATTTCTTGTGCATATTCTGACTGACTGTCAGTAATATTCATCACAACAGCTTGTTGAGGCGCCAACCATGTCGGGAAGAAGCCTGCGTAATCTTCGATAAGAATACCGATGAAGCGCTCTAGTGAACCAAGAATCGCACGGTGAATCATTACTGGGGTATGACGTTCGTTGTCTTCACCCACATATGTCGCACCTAAACGCTCTGGTAATGCAAAGTCTAGCTGAACGGTGCCACACTGCCATGCACGATCTAAGCAGTCATGCAGTGTAAACTCGATCTTAGGGCCGTAAAATGCACCCTCACCTTCCTGAATTTCATATGGAATTTCCATAGATTCAAGAGCTAATGTAAGATCAGATTCAGCTTTGTCCCACATTTCATCAGAACCCACGCGTTTTTCAGGACGTGTAGATAGTTTAACAACAATGTTGCTAAAACCGAATGTCTGATAGGTATCGTACACCATTTTGATACAAGAAGTAACTTCTTGTTGCACTTGGCTTTCAGTACAGAAGATATGCGCATCATCTTGAGTAAAGCCACGTACTCGCATAATACCGTGTAGTGCACCTGATGGCTCATTACGGTGACAGGCACCGAACTCAGCCATACGTAACGGTAGATCACGGTATGATTTCAAGCCTTGGTTAAAGATCTGAACGTGACCCGGACAGTTCATTGGCTTGATTGCGTATTCACGGTTCTCAGAACTTGTTGTGAACATCGCTTCTGCATATTTGTCCCAGTGACCAGAGCGTTCCCATAGAACACGGTCCATCATTAATGGACCTTTTACTTCTTGGTAATCGTACTCAGTCAGCTTCTCACGCACAAAGACTTCTAGCTCACGGAAGATAGTCCAACCGTTGTGGTGCCAGAACACCATACCAGGCGCTTCTTGCTGCATATGGAACAGGTCAAGGTGCTTACCGATTTTACGGTGATCACGCTTTGCTGCTTCTTCAAGACGAGTAAGGTGTGCTTTAAGCAGCTTCTTGTCTTGGAAAGCCGTACCGTAGATACGTTGCAGCATTTTGTTGTCGCTGTTACCACGCCAGTAAGCACCAGCAACGCTCAGAAGTTTGAAGTTCTGGCAGAAGCTCATGTTAGGTACGTGAGGGCCGCGACACATATCAATGTATTCTTCGTGGTGATATAAACCTGGACGATCGTCACGAGAAACGTTCTCGTCAAGGATTTCAATCTTGTAAGTCTCGCCACGCGCTTCAAATGCATCACGCGCTTCTTGCCAGCTTACTTTCTTCTTAATAACGGTATACTTTGTCTTCACAAGCTCTTGCATGCGCTTTTCAATCGCATCGACGTCTTCTTGCGTTAAAGATTGCTCAAGGTCAATATCGTAATAGAAGCCATTGTCAATCGTAGGGCCGATCGCCATTTTAGCTTCAGGATAAAGTTGCTTGATTGCGTGACCTAGCAGGTGCGCACAAGAGTGACGGATGATTTCCAGACCGTCTGCGTCTTTAGCTGTGATAATTTCTAGGTTCGCATCATTTTCGATCAGATCGCAGGCGTCAACGCGCTCACCGTTAACACGACCAGCGATACAAGCTTTCGCTAGACCAGGGCCAATGTCAGCAGCAACATCCATAGTTGAAACAGCATTATCGAATTGACGTTGACTACCGTCAGGAAGAGTAATTACAGGCATGAAAATGTCCTTCACAGTGGTGCCACATACCAAGTAGCACTTGAGTTAATTAAATACAAATAAAATCAGCACCTTACGGTTGGTGCTTTAGTGATTTGAACTTTTTGGAACTGTTCTTGGTACAAAAAACAAGAATGTATTCAAGAAGGAACACATTCTAATGAAATGATATGAAATAACAATGTCTATCCGTATAAGCCGTTTACGTTGTACATAATTAGCGCATTGCATACAGTTACCTGGATCTAAACCACTTCAAGATACGAGCTTTATTCTCTTTTATTCTTTATTAATCATTATATGTCTGTGTAAATCAAAGTGATGACTATCTAAGTATTTGAATTCATAACTATACCCTTTGATTTTATCGGTGTACTGTGGCACTAGGATTGATCAGTTGCATATTAATTATCAGAGGGAATTATGAGTTTATTTTATGTAAACAAAGACGCACAAGAGAATGGCGATCATGAGGTTCACAGTGCATCATGTAGCTATCTTCCAAAGAAAGAAAACTGCCACCCACTTGGTTATCACACCGCCTGCAGTACAGCCTTAACTGCGGCTAAAAAGGTCTACCCAAAATCAAATGGCTGCTATTATTGCTCCTATTCAAGTTACACCGCACCAGAATAGCCATCGCTTATACCCAAATAACCTCAAGATGCTGAAACGAACATCTTGAGGTTATTTGGGTATAAACGTCAGACATAAAAAATGCCGGCCATAGCCAGCACTTTTCTGAAGATAAGTCTTCTAATTATAAAGCAACTACGTTTGCTGCTTGAAGGCCTTTCTGGCCTTGCTCTACGTCAAAAGAAACTTTTTGACCTTCAGCTAGAGTTTTAAAACCCTCTGAAGCGATAGCACGGAAATGAACGAATACGTCAGCGCCGCCGTTATCTTGAGTGATGAAACCAAAACCTTTCTCTTCGTTAAACCATTTTACGATGCCAGTAGTTGAATTAGACATATATGCCCCTTATTTAAAATTCATGAAAATCGCGGATTCGCGACATTCTAATATATTGAATTATATAATGTTACGATAAATATAAGGGAAACACATAAGCACAAAACGATAACGTATATGTAGCTGAAGGTTTAACTTGTACTTGATGTTGCATTTAATAACTCTCTGAAGAACTGAGCGAGATAATAACACCTGTGCATTTTTTGTACAGTATAATTTTAAAATCTTTCCCAGCCTCTCGTTCTTAGACTTACAACAATATCGTTTATACCAACTTATATGACACGACATAAAGCTGTTCGATACCCGGGTAGATCTCCTGAATCACCGCTTTCAGCTCTGCCAACGTCATGTTTTCTTGTTCGGCATGAAAGAAGCTCAAATCATCAAATAAAATGGGTTCAACCGAGATGATATCTAACTGGCAGAAGCCTCGGCCATCTTCGAACGTCGATACATCAACACGCGAACCCGGTACATAATCACATTCAGATTCATCGCGGATCGTGATCGTCTTCTTGCCTGAAAGAATATCGGCTTCAAAGCGCTCAAAGAACGTCATCACGGTAGGCGGATTTTCCATCGAATCGTTGCTTGTCTGGGCTTTTGTAGTAGATGTGTCACTGTTTGTCATGATTTGTGCTTCAGTTTATTCGTGTGGGTATATTAAAACAGATCTTAAAGACATTGGCCAAATCATTCACCACCATCCAGATCGCGCTGTTTCTCAGTTCAGCCAAAGAAACAAAACAATAGCTTGAAATACACGGTAAAAGTTGCTTTTATTTGTATAGGCAATTATGGACAAACCGCAATGGCACAGTCACCCCGCTATTTACAAATTAAACAATACCTAAACGAGAAGATTCAATCTCGGACATGGCCACCAGGCTTTAAAATTCCGACCGAAGTTGAGCTGTCTGAACAATTCTATGTCAGTCGTATGACTGCCAATAAAGCCATTCGAGATCTGGTCGGTGAAGGTTTGCTTGAGCGTACACCGAGGCTGGGCACGTTTGTTTGCCATAAGAAGGCCGAGTCGCCTTTAATGGAGATCCGCAATATTGCGATTGAAATCCGCAACCGTGGTCATCAGTATTCAAATAAAATCATTACCCAAGCGAAGGTTGATGCTAAAGATGATATAGCGTTACGTATCGGGGTCAGACACGGTACTGTCATTTACTTTACTCAAATTGTCCACTACGAAAATGATGTCCCGGTTCAGCTGGAAGAGCGTTGGGTCAACCCGGATTTCGCACCAGAGTATATTGCGCAAGATTTTACCCGACAGACCCCCAATGAGTATCTGGTCCAGACCTGCCCACTGAGTGATATAGAACATACTGTAGAAGCCATTATTCCACCTAAGCACATCTCCACACTGCTAAATATGAATGATCGCTCCCCTTGCCTGCTGTTGAATCGAAGGACATGGAGTAAGAAGAATCTTATCAGTATCGCTTTGCTCTATCATCCAGGCGATAAGTATAAATTGAGCTCACGGACGAAGGTGTAATTTCAGTGAGGGTCTTGAGTCCAGACCCGATTTTACGGCCCGACCAAAAACCTCCCACGCCACATATTTCACTCATTGTCAGTATAATATTACAATTTCGATCACAATTCCTTTACATACCATCTTGAGTTCCTCGTTATAATCGTCTATTTATTTGTATATACATATTCATTGTTGCGAACAGACAGACACATAACCAGACTTTTGAATCAGAGATAATTCATGGAACGAGTACTCACCAACCTTCGACTAGTGACGATGCACACAGGCAATGGCTATCGAGTTATCGAAAACGGCATGATTGGCATTACCAATGGCAAGATCATGTTTGCAGGTAAAGCCTGCCACGACGATCTGCATGGCCATCCTGATGTGATTGATTGCCACAATGCACTGGTGACACCAGGACTCATTGATTGTCATACCCATCTGGTTTTCGCTGGCAATCGTGCCTCCGAATTCGAACAGCGCCTTAACGGGGTGACTTATGAACAGATAGCCAAAGCTGGCGGCGGGATCCTCGCAACCGTTCGCGCAACCCGCGAGGCATCAGAAGACGAACTTTACCAGCTGGCCCTTCAACGTCTGCAAGGACTAAAAAGTGACGGCGTCACGACTATCGAAATCAAATCGGGCTACGGACTAACCATTGACGATGAGCTAAAAATGCTTCGTGTCGCACGCCGTATTGGTGAACTCAAAGATATTAAAGTCTCGACGACCCTGCTTGCCGCGCATGCAGTACCGCCGGAGTACACCAATCGCGCTGATGACTACATCGATTTAATCTGCCGGGAAATCATCCCAGCGGCTGCCCGTGAAGGCTTGGCCGATTATGTTGATGTGTTCTGTGAAGGGCTCGGGTTCTCTCCACAGCAATGCCAGCGCGTTTTTGCCACAGCGAAAGAATTTGGTCTCGGGATTAAAGGCCATACAGAGCAACTGTCGAACCTCGGAGGTAGCGCCCTCGCCGCCCGTATGGGAGCAACATCTGTCGATCATGTTGAATATCTGGATCACGACGGTGTTGCCGCTCTTGCGGCGGGTAATACGGTTGCAACACTGCTCCCCGGCGCATTTTACTTTCTGCGAGAAACGCAGCTGCCCCCGATCGAGCACCTTCGCCAGTTGGATGTTCCCATGGCTATTGCAACGGATTTTAACCCTGGCACCTCACCGATAGCATCACTCCGTACCATGATGAATATGGCCTGTACCTTATTCAGGCTTACCCCGGAGGAATGCTTGCGCGGGGTAACGTGCAACGCTGCAATGGCTTTAGGCCTCAGCGAAAATCGTGGCCGGATCCAGGAAGGAATGGATGCTGATCTGGCTCTCTGGCAGCTAGAAAGCCCGGCAGAATTATCGTACCGCCTGGGGGTTCCTGATTTAATCGCGCGTGTTGTTGATGGTGAGCTGTTCTATGCCAATGAAGCGAAAGGCTCTATAGATAAGGAAAAGCATAATGCCTATTGATATGAGTGCATGGCAAGGCCGGTGTGATCCGGAAGACGGTGAACTAGGCATGCGCTGGCATCAAAAAGTGCTACCCGCTGATCTGGCTAATAATGAAGGCATTATGCTGCTTGGTTTTGCCTGCGATGAAGGTGTCGCCCGTAATAAAGGCCGCACCGGCGCCTTTGATGCCCCTGTTGCCATCCGCCGCGCTTTAGCCAATCTGGCCTGGCATCACAAGGAACCCGTCTATGACGGCGGCGATATCTGCTGTAATGATGGCAACGTAGAGCTAGCACAATATCGCTTGGGGGAAGATGTCAGTCGTGCATTGCGCCAGCGCCACAAGGTTATCGTCTTTGGCGGTGGCCATGAAGTGGCATGGGGAACGTTCCAGGGCATTGGTAATTATCTGCTGCAGAAGCAGCGCGTCTGTGAAGATATGGCTGATCAGCCGGTTGGACAGGCCGCACCTCGTGTTGGTATCATCAACTTTGATGCCCATTTTGATTTAAGAAATCCCCCAGCAGGCCCGAATGCAGAACAAGGCAGTTCGGGCACCCCCTTCCATCAGGCCGCGCGTTTTTGCCAGCGCCAGAACTGGCCATTTAAATATACCTGCTTAGGGCTGAGCCGAACCAGTAATACCAAGGCACTCTATGAAAAAGCCGACCGACTAGGGGTGCGATACAAAGACGATACCGAGCTGACTCATCATAACCTCGAACATACCCTGTCCGAGCTGAACGCTTTTATTGACGGGTGTGATCACCTGTATCTCACCATCGATCTGGATGTCTTTCCTGCATCCGTCGCCCCCGGTGTCAGTGCACCGGCGGCACGCGGCGTACCGCTTGAAATTGTCGAGACATTAATGAACCCCATTTTAAGCGCTAAAAATGCACAAGGTGACTCGAAGCTATTAGTTGCCGATTTAGCCGAATATAACCCCCGTTTTGATATTGATAACCAAACAGCACGGTTAGCCGCAAGGCTGGCCTGGACTATCGCCCGTGCAATCCGTTAATCATTTCCCCTTATAGTTACGATCGCACATAGCAAGGAGAGCAACATGACGCGAGTATCACCCCGCCCCCAAGTAGCAAAGGCACGATTAGATGAAACAAGAACCATCATTGCACCTACCGGTACAGAATTGAATGCCAAATCCTGGCTAACAGAAGCACCGTTGCGAATGCTGATGAATAACCTGCATCCCGATGTAGCTGAGCATCCCCATGCACTGGTTGTCTATGGCGGTATCGGCCGCGCTGCCCGTAACTGGGAGTGCTATGACAAAATTGTTGAGGTACTTAAGCGGCTGGAAAGTGATGAAACCTTGCTGGTACAGTCCGGCAAACCTGTCGGTGTTTTTAAAACACACACCAATGCACCGCGAGTATTAATAGCCAACTCTAACCTGGTTCCACATTGGGCGAATTGGGAACACTTCAACGAACTGGATAAACAAGGCCTGATGATGTACGGGCAGATGACTGCCGGTAGCTGGATCTACATCGGTTCGCAGGGCATCGTGCAGGGTACTTATGAAACTTTCGTGGCAATGGCTCGTCAGCACTTTAATGGTGAAGCCCATGGCCGCTGGATCCTGACTGGTGGCCTTGGTGGCATGGGTGGCGCTCAGCCTCTTGCTGCAACAATGGCTGGTTTCTCAATGATTGCCGTTGAATGCGATGAATCCCGAATTGATTACCGTCTGCGTACCGGTTATGTCGACTGCAAAGCGACCCGTTTAGATGAAGCCCTGGCCATTATTGAAGAGTCCAAAAAAACCGGTAAACCGGTCTCTGTCGGACTGTTAGGCAACACCGCCGACATCTATCCAGAGCTGGTTGAGCGTGGCATTACACCAGATGCAACCACCGATCAAACGTCGGCACACGACCCGTTGAATGGCTATCTGCCAAAAGGCTGGAGCATGGCGTATGCCGCTGAAATGCGAACCAAAGACGAAGCTGCTGTCGTAAAGGCGGCGAAACAGTCTATGGCCATTCAGGTACAGGCGATGTTAGATCTGCAAACTGCGGGCTCGGCAACGGTAGATTACGGTAACAACATCCGCCAGATGGCGTTTGAAGAAGGCGTCAAAAACGCATTTGACTTCCCGGGCTTCGTACCTGCTTATATACGTCCGCTTTTTTGTGAAGGTATCGGTCCGTTCCGCTGGGCAGCATTATCGGGCGATCCGGAAGATATTTACAAAACCGATCAGAAAGTGAAAGAGCTGATCCCGGATAATCCGCATCTGCATAACTGGTTAGATATGGCTCACGAGCGTATTCAATTCCAGGGCTTACCAGCACGGATTTGCTGGGTTGGTCTGAAAGATCGTGCTCGTCTCGGTTTGGCATTCAATGAAATGGTTAAAAATGGCGAGCTGAAAGCACCAGTTGTTATCGGCCGTGACCACCTGGATTCCGGCTCTGTTGCCAGCCCTAACCGTGAAACTGAAAGCATGATGGACGGCTCTGATGCGGTTTCTGACTGGCCGCTACTCAATGCGCTGTTAAATACAGCATCAGGGGCAACCTGGGTATCACTTCACCACGGTGGCGGTGTCGGCATGGGCTTCTCACAACATTCGGGCATGGTCATTGTCGCCGATGGCACTGACGATGCCGCAGAACGCGTGGGGCGAGTGCTTCACAATGATCCGGCAACTGGCGTAATGCGCCATGCCGATGCAGGTTACGACATTGCCGTTAACTGTGCTAAAGAACAAGGCCTTGACCTGCCAATGGTTAACCGTACAGATTGCAATCACAATAATAACAAATAACAGCTCGTGAAAAAGGAAGGATCATGTACCAGTTAGAAATTAATCCGGGAAAGCTATCGTTAAAACAACTTCGTGAAGTCAGCCGTCACTCAGTCCAACTGTCGTTAAATGATGAGGCATTGCCGGGCATGCTGGCCAGTGCAGAAGCCGTCGCGCAAATTATCAAAGAAGACAGAGTGGTTTATGGCATCAATACCGGTTTTGGCTTACTGGCCAATACCCGGATTGCGGCAGACGATCTGGAAACCCTGCAACGCAGTATCGTGCTTTCCCATGCTGCCGGTATTGGCCAGTTCATGGATGATGCCACCGTGCGTTTGATGATCGTGCTTAAGGTAAATAGCCTGGCACGTGGCTATTCCGGTATTCGCCCATTAGTTGTAAATGCCTTAATTCAATTAGTGAATGCTGAAGTGTATCCGTGCATTCCTAAAAAAGGCTCGGTTGGCGCCTCGGGCGATCTTGCTCCCCTCGCCCACATGAGTACCGTTCTGCTGGGCGAAGGGCAGGCCCGCTACAACGGTGACGTAATTACTGGCGCCCGGGCGCTTGAGATTGCAGGCCTGGAACCCATCACACTGGCCCCGAAGGAAGGTCTGGCTCTGCTGAACGGCACTCAGGCGTCAACAGCCTTTTCGCTGGAAGGTTTATTTGCAGCAGAAGATCTGTATGCGGCTGCCACAGTTTGTGGCGCGATGACCGTTGATGCCGCACTCGGCAGCCGCCGTCCATTTAACCCCCGAATTCACCGTGTGCGTGGTCACCGTGGCCAGATTGATGCAGCAATGGCGTATCGTCATATGTTGGATCATCATAGTGAAATAGGCCAGTCACACCTGCAATGCGAAAAAGTACAAGACCCTTATTCGCTCCGTTGCCAGCCGCAGGTCATGGGCGCCTGCTTGCAGCAAATTCGTAATTCGGCAGATATTCTCGAAATTGAAGCCAATTCGGTGTCTGATAACCCGCTGGTATTTGCTGACGATGGCGATATTATTTCTGGTGGCAACTTCCATGCTGAACCGGTTGCGATGGCCGCCGATAACCTGGCACTGGCAATTGCAGAAATAGGCAGCCTGTCAGAACGTCGTATGGCGCTATTGATCGACAGTACTCTGAGTCAGCTACCGCCATTTCTGGTCGATAATGGCGGCGTCAACTCCGGCTTTATGATTGCTCAGGTAACGGCTGCCGCGCTTGCCAGCGAGAACAAAACCTTCGCTCACCCGGCATCAGTAGATAGCCTTCCAACGTCTGCAAACCAGGAAGACCATGTCTCTATGGCCACCTTCGCTGGTCGTCGCTTAACCGATATGGCTGAAAATACACGGGGCATTCTTGCCGTTGAATTGCTCGCAGCAGCACAGGGGTTGGACTTCAGAAGCCCGGTAAGAAGTTCTGAGCGCATCGAACAGGCCAAAGCGCAGTTGCGTGAACGAGTTACCTTCTACGACAAAGATCGCTATTTTGCACCCGATATCGAAAAGGCAAATCAGCTGTTGAAAGAAGCACTCTACAATCAACTAATGCCAGCAGCGCTGTTGCCAAGTCTATAAACAATAAGCAGCCGATCATTAATTCGTTTTACCTCAAACCATACCGGGATTGTTGTTTTTTCAACACTCCCGGTAATTTCATCGACCTATCACATAGTGCTTAGAAGTTGATTTACAAGCTTTTTCACTCAAAGCAACTTCATTATAAAGCTAAAACCTTGATAAATGCACGGTTACCTCTTGCTGAAATAGTCTAAGATGTTGATGAGACACCAATAACATTATATCGCTATCAATATTGTTCTGCCGTGGAGGATGCTATGTGGCAAGCCATTTCTCACCAGCTTTCAGAGGTATTAGGGATAACGTTCAAAATCACTGAGCGGGAAGCCCTCGCCGGTGGTGATATTAATCAATGCTATTGTATTGGTGATGGTGAGGAACGCTTCTTTATCAAGCTTAATGACAAAGAGCAACTCGCCATGTTTGAAACCGAAGCGGAAAGCTTACGGATCCTCAATGAAGCAGATTGTGTGCAAGTCCCGCAATTTTTTCACGTTGGCACCTGCCGTGATAAATCGTTTATTATTCTTAACTACTTACCCACAAAAGCCATTGATAGCGATACGGCTTTTATACTTGGCCAGCAATTAGCCAAGTTACATCAATGGGGAGAACAACCTGAATATGGCTTTGATTTTGATAATTATATCGGCATAACACCGCAGCCGAACAAATGGCGCCGTCGTTGGTGTCGTTTTTTTGCTGAGCAACGCATCGCCTGGCAGCTTCAATTGTGTGAAGAGAAAGGCATCAAGTTCGGCAACATCGACACCATCACCGGTAACGTAATTAAGCTTCTGATGAACCATCAACCGAAGCCCTCATTACTTCATGGTGATCTCTGGCACGGTAATACGGCACTCACCGTAACCGGTCCGCTCATCTTTGATCCTGCTACCTATTGGGGAGACAGAGAGTGTGACATCGCGATGACTGAACTATTTGGTGGTTTCCCGGCCAGTTTTTATCAAGGCTACCAATCTGTCTGGCCTTTAGATGACGGGTATCAAGATCGTCGCGATCTATATAATCTATACCATGTTTTAAACCACTGTAATCTGTTTGGTGGTGATTATTTAGCTCAGGCCGAACACACAATAGAGAAGTTAGGTTTAGCACAGCCATGAGTAACAACCCCACCGCTTTGGTATACAGTGCCAGCCATTGGCTTTATTGATACCTGATACTGAATTCTTAGCTTGCATCGTAAGCTAAGAATTTTTATTTTATAGGGCAATATATTGTTGAGTATGAATAATACCGATAGGTAATACTACTGACGTTAGGATAATCATGTTAAAAGCTGCAGTATTTGATATGGATGGCCTGCTGGTCGATTCAGAACCTTTTTGGCAACAAGCACAAGTCGAAGTTTTTTCTTCTTTAGGTGTCATTATTGAACAAAAAGAAACGTTACAAACCATGGGATTACGAATCGACCAGGTGGTTGAATTCTGGTTTAACAAGCAACCATGGCAAGGTCCAGATTGCGTAGCCGTCACGGCTTCTATCGTGGATCGTGTGAAAGAACTGGTTAAAGAGCACAAACCTGCGCTACCCGGTGTTTTCGAAGCCATCAATGCCTGCGAAGAAATGGGATTAAAAATTGCCCTTGCCTCTTCTTCTCCGATGAGTTTAATTATCGCAACGTTAGAAGCACTCGCATTAGAAGATAAGTTTGAAGCTGTACTGTCAGCTGAACACCTTCGCTACGGTAAACCTCACCCAGAAGTCTATATCAACGCCGCTGATGCACTTGGTATCGCACCACAAGCCTGTGTCGCCTTTGAGGACTCCGTTAATGGCTTACTTGCCGCCAAAGCTGCACAAATGAAAGGTATTGCCATTCCGGAAAAAGCATACGCTGATGACCCACGTTGGGCCATTGCTGATTATAAACTTTCCTCGCTGCACGAAGTAAAAGAACGGTTACTGCGCAGCCTGTAAATTATAATTTCCTCCTCTTTGGTGTAAAGATAATCCCACTTGTCTTTACATCAAGTTATTACCACTGCAGCTCTCTGATTTGTTCCCTTTTTGACATCTTATAAAATATTTCAGTTCGTATAAAAAACAAAATATCCAGGCAAAAATGAATAATTTGAGGCAGTCAGTCCATTAGATCATCGAAACTTGAAATTAACTCAAACTTCTTTGTTAATTCTCGGCAAAAACGAATACTTAACGCTACGATTTAGTTATACCTATTTATTACAGCCGATTGAGCCGTTAGAAGAACGGAATGCGTGGATTTTATAAGCTTTATGCACCAGCAAGCGCATTCAAAGGAGTACAACATGAAGAACTATTCTGAGCAAAATGTCGTTTGCCCACACTGCGGGCATAATATTCAGATCACGCTTGATACCAGCGGGGGAAGCCAGGAATTTTATGATGAATGCCCTGCATGCTGTAATGCCATCCACCTTAATATGCAAGTGGACGAGCAACACAAAACCATTAACTTATTTATTGATGCCGATGATGAGCAGATCTTTTAAATGAGCAATTATAATAGCGTTACTCCTGTTAACACCCACGATTTTATATCTATGTATGAATGGAAACCATTAGGCTGTGCCTCATTAGGATTTCAAGCGCAACGAGAGCAATAGGTACAAAATAAAAAGGGAATACAAGTTAACATTCCCTTTTTATACCGCTATCACACCTTATACCCAAACCATCTTAACTGACAGGGTTTCGCGAGAATTCATTGCTCGGTTTGGGTCTATTTCACTGATTAATTCGCTAATACCCGCTCAACCGTATCAACCACAGCCTGAGTTTGTGGATCAATCTCAATATTGATCACATCGCCTGCAGAGCGCACTTTTAAGTTTGTGCGCTGTAATGTCTCGGGAATTAAATTGACATTAAAAGTATTATCAACCACATCTCCAATCGTCAGGCTGATCCCATCAATCCCGATATAGCCTTTTGTGAACACATACTTCATCTGTGCTTGCGGCATTGTAAACCATACCTGACGGTTATTTTCAGAGACCACCACCTCTTTAACCACCGCGGTGCACATAATATGACCTGACATAGAGTGGCCTCCTATCTCATCCCCAAACTTTGCGGCCCGTTCAACATTAACGCTATCACCTGCTGACAACAGGCCTAAATTAGTCACTTTCAGTGTCTCTTGCATTAAATCAAAAGAGACGACATCGCCATCCACCGCTGTCACCGTCAGGCAGCAGCCATTATGGGCAACAGATGCACCAAGTGTTAATCCGTCAGATAACCCTTGAGGCATTCGAATTACATGTGTCTGAAAGTTTTCTTTCTTTATGATTTTAATAACTTCAGCTGTACCTTGAACAATTCCGGTGAACATTATCTCTCCTACATATTGGTTGATGGCGTTCTATTGATAAATATTATACCCAAACACCAAGCGAGATAATAATCCCCACAGGTAGGCCACCTAAAAATACAGTTATATTCAACTTATCAGAATAACGATTGTCTCTGCGCATTGAATCGCTATAATTCAGCGCACACCTGCGGACATATTTCTCTGTATCCGATATACCTGCTTTCAGGAGCATTCTGTGCATAATTACCGGCGTGAAACACGTCAATTACTCAAGCTAACAATCCCCGTACTCATCGCCTCAGTCGCTCAAACATCGATGGGGTTTGTCGACACCGTAATGGCAGGCAGCGTAAGTGCCACTGACATGGCGGCAGTTTCTGTTGCGACCAGTGTCTGGTTACCCTCTATCCTGTTTGGTGTCGGCTTGCTGATTGCTTTGGTTCCTATTGTGGCAACCCTTAATGGTTCGGGCAATAAGCAAAAAATTCCATTTGAAGTACAACATGGTTTCATGTTGGCTGCCATTATCTCCTTACCGATTATTTGGGTGCTCTACAATGCCGGCGCTCTGATAGACATGATGGATGTCGAGCAAGACCTGGCAGATAAAACGATTGGTTACCTGCATGCCGTTTTATTTGCGGTTCCTGCGTTCCTCTTTTTTCAGAACCTTAAAAGTTTCTCTGAAGGCTTGTCTCTTACCATACCTGCAATGGTCATTGGCTTTATTGGCCTTGCTGCCAACATCCCGCTTAACTGGATATTTGTATATGGTAAGTTCGGCGCACCTGCGCTGGGCGGGGTTGGCTGTGGTGTTGCAACAGCAATTGTGTATTGGTTAATGTTCTTTTCGATGCTGGTATACGTAAAACTGAACAGACGGTTAAACGCGATCGGGCTGTTTAGCCATTGGCACAAACCACAGCTTTCAGCAATCTTGCGCCTTTTCAAACTGGGGTTGCCCGTGGCGGCCTCTATCTTCTTTGAAGTATCCCTCTTTGCTGCCATTGCGCTGTTAATTTCCCCTCTGGGTTCAATTACCGTTGCCGCCCATCAAATTGCGAGTAATTTCTCGTCGCTGATCTTTATGATCCCGATGAGCCTGGGGGCGGCACTCAGTATCCGTGTGGGCCACCTGCTCGGTCGACAAGATCTTGAAGAAGCGAAGATTGCTTCTCATTGTGGTTTACTCGTCGGGCTGGTAGTTTCAATGCTTACGGCACTGTTAACCGTGATATTCCGCGAACAAATCGCGCAAATGTATACCGACAACCCTGACGTTATCCTTATCGCGGGACAGCTTTTGTTCTTGGCTGCTATCTATCAATGTACCGATGCTATACAGGTTGTCGCAGCGGGTGCGCTACGCGGCTACAAAGATATGCGTGCTATCTTTATTCGCACCTTTATCGCCTACTGGATATTAGGTCTGCCTGTGGGTTATATTCTTGGTATGACTGACTGGGTTGTTGGATCGATGGGGCCGCATGGTTTCTGGATTGGCAACATTGTCGGTCTGTCATCGGCCGCTTTAATGCTGGCAAGCCGTTTACGCTGGGTGCAACGCCAGGGCAATGATTTCCAGATTGAAATGTCACTTCGATAGCAAAGTGTCATTGCCGTCATAAGGTGCCGTTCCGGCTGAAGCCTGTAGCCCGCCGCGCGTTGTGACACAGGAAACCGTTTAGATTGACAAACAGCGATTTGTCAATTTGCTTTGAAAAACGTTTCTCAGAATCACACTTGTACGTTAATCATAAGTAGGGAGAAATTATGGGCAACAATGAATACACGCCACCGAAAGTTTGGGTTAATGCTACAAATGGCGGTAATAAATGGGCAAGTATTAACCGCCCCGTTTCAGGTTCGACACATGACAAAGAGTTACCTGTCGGTGAACACCTATTACAACTTTACTCCCTTGGTACACCTAACGGACAAAAAGTGACGATTCTTTTAGAAGAGCTATTAGCTTTAGGCATTAAAGAGGCTGAGTATGATGCTTATCTGATTAATATCGGAGAAGGTGAGCAATTTTCATCAGGATTTGTTGAAGTAAATCCTAACTCGAAAATCCCGGCCCTCGTCGATAGGTCTGGTAATGAAAAAATTCATGTATTTGAATCAGCTTCAATTCTGGTTCATTTAGCAGAGAAATTTGGTCAGTTTTTACCAAAAGAAGGGAATGCAAGAACTCAGACATTTAACTGGCTGTTTTGGGCGCAAGGTTCAGCCCCTTTCCTTGGCGGCGGGTTTGGACATTTTTACGCTTATACTGATGAGAAGCTGGAATACCCTATCAATCGTTTTGCGATGGAAGCCAAACGCCAGTTAGACGTATTAGATAAGCAACTCTCTAAACACACCTATGTCGCAGGTGAAGAGTACAGTATTGCAGATATGGCGATATGGCCGTGGTACGGCAATTTAGTGCTAGGTCATTTGTATGATGCCGCAGAGTTCTTACAAGTAGAAACATATACTAACGTTGTACGTTGGGCGAAAATGCTTGAAGGAAGAGAAGCGGTACAACGCGGACGCGTCGTAAACCGCTCTTGGGGCGAAGAATGGGAACAAGTTCCAGAGCGTCATTCCGCTGAAGATATTGATAGCGTATTAAAATTACGCCCGTAATTGCACTGACTCTAGCGTAGGCACAACACAACCAGGTTTTGCCTCTGGTTCGCCATTCAACCGCACTGTCTTATTCATTTATGTTCCGCATCGAGTCAGCAGATAATGCTGACTCGGTTTTCTTCTCTGCGTACACACCAAAAAAGAGCGCTGATATGGCAATCCACGTTTGATCCTTGCAAGATCAAAGTGGGATTATAAAACTGCCTGATGTATTCTTGTTGCACAAAATCACGTGAAGAACAGTGCATTCCAACGTAAGCCGTTAATTGAATTATGCATTCATATGCAAGGGATGAGATATGAAAAAGAACAAAAATGAAGCCAAGCTACTGAAAAAAGCCATGGAGCTGGGCATGGCCTTTGCAAAGAAACAAGGGTATGGCGATCTGGAAAAAACCGTTTCATCAACTGAAAGAGTCGAGTGTGTTTATCGCCTGTTGGTGGAATGTAAACAAATTACCCCGCTGGCAATCGATCAAGAAGATGGGGTAAATATGAAGCACAAGTTGGTGCTGTGGATTTCACGCCTGCTTCCGCCAGACCATGAGCTATTAAATTAATTGTCTTTTCCCAACAAAAAGGTCTGCCAGTGCAGACCTTTTTGATACTTATGTGCTTAATCTCTTAGCACGCTACCTATTCGATCCGTAATAAACGCCCGGTCAAAGCAGGAGCACTTACCGTTGTTCGCAGATCTCCGGCGATGATTTCTTTACCATATATAGAAAGTAATCGGGCCTAGCATGCAGCTAAGAAAGCCAGCAACTTCCCCCTGCTTTACTTAAATCGTCATTTTTTGCGCTTTATCACAAAAAAACAGCGTCGAAACTCAAGTAACAGCCAGGCCACCAACTCGATTCAATTAAGCTCGCCTTTAAAACAATGAGAAATGGGGATTGATTAACCGTCTGTATTTTATCATTAATGCTATATGGTGCATGCACCGACACCAAACTGATTAATGCGCGAGCAAATAAACACTATTTAAGAAAAAAGCGACCTCAAACACTTGCGCCAGTTAGTTCGAGTCGCTACTATTCCTTTCGTTCCCAAGACGGAACACCTAGTAAGAACGTAAATAAAGCTCGCTTAGCTCAGTTGGTTAGAGTACTTGCATGACATGCAAGGTGTCACTGGTTCGAGTCCAGTAGCGAGCACCAAATTAAGAAAGCCTGTTCTCAGAACAGGCTTTTTTTTGTGCGTGGCATTTAATGAGCTTACTGCAAGGCTGGTTTCCATTGCAGTCAACCACATTGAGATTTGTTGTTCTATCCTTATACCAATCTGGACTATTCTTCTGACTGGTACCACCTCATGACTTTTATTACCGACATTGTTTCCAGCTACGTCCATCAAGCCTGCGTGTCTGAAATTAAGCAAATGGCGATGTTGAGTGCCCGGGTGGAAGGAGCCGTCTCACTCGCGTGGGGATTGCCATCTTTCAGAACGCCAGACTACATCCGTAACGGGGTTATCAAGCGGCTCAGTGAAGATCCAGACGCCGGGAAATACACCCTGCCGGATGGTCTGCCGGAATTCCGTGATTTGGTTGTTCAAAAACACCTCGCAGAGACAGGGATCAACGTCTCTGCCGATAGTAACGTCATGATCACTGCGGGCAATATGCAGGGGTTGAATACAATGTTTCACACCATGCTCGATCCCGGAGATGAAATCATTCTGACCGATCCATGCTTCGCATCCCATATCCAACAAATCATTCTGTTTAACGGCAAAGCCGTTTACTGGCCCTTGGATGAGAGCAACAACTGGAGTCTGGATATTGATCGGTTACCGGCATTGATTACCGATAAAACCCAGGCCATTGTGCTGGTAACCCCCTCGAACCCGACAGGTAAAATATTTACCGAGCAAGAATTGGTACAAGTGGGCGAAATAGCCAGACAACACGACATTCTGGTCATCATTGATGATCCGTACAGTAGTTTTACCTATGAAAACGGCAACAAATATTTCAATCTTGCCAGCGTCGAACGCTATAAAGACCATGTCGTCTACCTGCATTCCTTTTCCAAGGCCTACGCCATGAGCGGATGGCGTCTTGGTTATATGATCATGCCGGAAGAGCTTAAGCGGGAGGCAATGAAGGTACACGATGCAACCATGATCTGTGCGCCGCGCATTTCTCAGCTGGCTGGTATCGCCGCCCTCTCCCAACCTTCAATCCATAAGCAAGAATTTGAAGCCATACTCAAACAACGCCGCAGTTTGATGGTCGAGCGACTGTCAAACGTCCCCCACCTTTTTTCCTGGCAAAAACCGGAAGGTGCCTATTATATGTTTCCCAAAATTCTGGTGGATCACACAGACTCAAAATCCTTTGCCATTGATCTGCTATACAACGCCAAAGTAACGGTAACACCGGGAAGCGCCTTTGGTCCCTCGGGTGAAAGTCATGTCCGTATGGCCTACTGTGTTGATGAAGACACAATCAATATTGCCTTCGACCGGATAGAAAACTACTTTTCCGGTAAATGATCCGTAGCCGGATTAGTAATTAATCTTTAATGGCATACAAGGTGTCATTCGTTTCCTAAACAAAAGTTCATTTTTCTGAATAGGCTTATTGCGTTACCTATTGAATGTCTATACTTAATACGCGCAGCCCCAGGGCATGACAGAAAGAAACAGATAAACTAATGAGCGGAGCTAATCATGAAAGACCAACTTAAAGAAAAAATCGATCTATCCCGAAAAAAAATTCGGGAGGCAAGCAATAAAATTGAAGAAAAATCTGAGGAGTTTTCTGCTGATACCAAAGAGTTGTGGCAGCAAGCCAAAGACCGGCTCTCAGAAATTAACGGAAAACTGGGTGAAGCTTCAAATCATCTGGCCAGCAAGAAAGATGACGCAGCCCTGCAAGCCCATCTTGCCGCCATGGAGGCACATGACAAATGGCAGAAAATCAGCGACTCTTTTGACGGTTTTGAAAAAATAACCCATCAAAAAGTCCGTGAGGCAAAAGGCGAGCTTGAGCACGCCGCACTGCAAAGCCACCTCGCTAAGATGAATGTCGAAGACTTTATGGAGGAAAAAGGAAATAGCATCGTCCATGAATTTAAAGTTTCACAGAAAAAGATTGAAAACACCACTATGGCTTCCTTAAAGGATATGGAAGACTATTTTAGCAAAATAGCTAAAAAATTTAGCCGTGATAGTTAATCGCTGTCGCAGCCAACCAGTCCGTTGTATCTGGAACAGCAAGTTTATCGAGACGTCATACAGATTCAAGGCGTAAATGCCTACCACTGTCATTTTACGGGTAGTTACGCCGAATTTATCCAGCCTGCCTTTATGTCAAATAATACCCAGCCATCGGAGCAAATCTGCGTTTTACCCTAAATACATTCGTGACATTCATCACGTTACCTTGCTAAAATCCCGCCGTTTTCTATCTTTCCCCGAGGCGGCTATGACCAGTAAAAGTCTACTTACCAATATTGTATCCTTGTTGATTTTGCTTGTGGGTTATCTTACTAACCAGCAGGTTGTCATGTTCTGTGGCTTGTTTGCTTTTTCAGGCGCATTAACCAACTGGCTTGCTATTCATATGCTGTTTGAAAAAGTACCGGGACTTTATGGTTCGGGCGTGATCCCTGCCCGCTTTGAAGAGTTCAAACTCGGCATTAAGACGATGATGATGGAGCAGTTCTTTACCCAGGAGAACGTCGACCGCTTCCTGACCAATGAAATGGCCAACCCGGTTCAGCTGGATCTTCAGCCCGTTATTGAGAAGATTGATCTTAGCCCGACCTTTGATTCGCTGATTGAAGTGATCATGAACTCCTCTTTCGGCGGCATGTTGGTGATGATGGGCGGCGAAGAAGCGTTACAGCCACTCAAACAGCCTTTCATTGAAAAAATGCAGGAATCAATTACTGAGATCAGCCAGAACGATGACTTTAAACAAGCATTAAAAGATCAGTTTGAACAGCCGGCAATGTTCAATGAGATCCAAGCCACGATTGAAGAGATTATCGATCAGCGTCTGAATGAACTAACGCCTCAGTTAGTTAAAGAAATGGTGCAAAAGATGATCCGCGAACACCTTGGCTGGCTGGTGATCTGGGGCGGTGTACTGGGCGGTGCTATCGGCATCATTTCAGCACTGATCACCGCTTAAGTTCGGTTATCTTCCTTAAATACAAAACGCCGCCTCCCCCCCTTAAGGCGGCGTTTATATAATAAACTAACGATCTTGTAGCCATAACGCCTAAAAATCAGCCATTGATTTACTTTCAATTGCCATTTCATCCGTTTTCATTGATGTCGTCATGATTTACGCCATAATACTGTACATACAGACAGCTAATTGGTGAGGCACAGATGAAAACTATAACGACCGAAATGCCCCATGCTGGTGTTTTCTTTACATACCACAGTAAGCCACTGTAAGTGGCTAATTTCAGCACCCATTTAAACTGTGCCGCTATCGCCAGTGGTCTTGCGGCAACGGCATTGCTATCAGCAGGCAATATTCAGCCGATCACCGCCTTATGGCTCGCTTTCTTAGGCTCAATTGGTGGGCTGCTACCCGATATCGACTCAGATAATTCAACGTCGATGAAAACGTTATTCGGACTGTTAGCGGCGATCTGCAGCTTTGTGCTGGTGTGCCATATTTCCCCGCATGTCACCATGCTGGAATTGATCCTTTATGCGGTTTCACTCTATCTTTTTATCCGCTACAGTGCCAAGTCTGTGTTTGAAAAAATCACTGTCCATCGGGGTTGCTGTCATTCGCTGGCGTTTGTTGCATTACTGGGGATATGTATTGTTTGCTTAGCCCGTTTGATGGGGTATCGCGAGACCACCAGCTGGCTTTCTGGTCTTTTTGTAACGGCAGGAGGCGTATTGCACCTTGTTTTGGATGAAGTCTATAGCGTCGATCTGGCAAACAGAAAGATCAAGTCATCATTTGGCACTGCGCTTAAAATTATTTCACTGCGAAACCCGATGATAAGTTTTGCTCAAGTCGCGGCTATTCTCGCGCTGTACCTCGCGGCCCCGCCCTATGATTCAACACTGAGTTTACTGGCAGATTGGCAACAGTTTCAGTTCCGTCCGTCATGGCTGGATTTAAAAACCGTCTCGTATTCCCTGCGTGATTTTATTAGCTCGACAGCCGATATTTTTCAGGGCTTTTCAAATACAGCTTAATACCGTCCATAGCAATTTATTTTGCTTCATATTAATAACCACCGTCGAGACGGTGGTTTAACTGATTATAACTACAGTATTTTGGATAAAAATTGCTGTAACCGAGAATGCTTGGCACTACCGAAAATATTTTCTGGGGTATCACTGACCAGTAATTCTCCCTCTTCCATAAACAGCACTCTGTCGGCGACCTCGCGGGCAAATCCCACTCGATACAGCAAGCTCTTTATATGATCTTCAATCTCTTTCGCTGTCCGTTTGGTCAACATTAACGATGCCAGCATGGCATTGCCCTTCATGGTCTTCTGAGGAATAAATTAAACAACTGCTTTCGATGAGTATAACGCTCTCAATTTACGACGAGTCAATATTAGGACAATCAATGTTTAATTTAACAATCAGTTATTCGGTGAATGTCATATTTGTATAATAAAACTTCACTTTACCTACAAATCTTATGCGTCACACCTCAAAACCCATGCTATATATTCATGCCTAACAAGCCATACAAAAAATCAGTTTGAACTCGAATCTTCCACTCGAATACTTAACATTTTTATTGAGGTAACTTCAACAGCACAACATTTTGAACAGTGATTAATTATCGTCTCTAATGAATTTACACATAACAGATGACATGCCAACCACCGAACAAAGCAATCAGACATAAATCAATATTTACCAATACGTAACAATAGCTTAATCACCTTGATTAGTACTGTTTTTCGCTATCAACTTTTTCACCGCAGTCTAAAAATCACAACTCATATGTGCAGTATAACCA
Organism: Photobacterium sp.; assembly: GCF_057456235.1. Lineage (NCBI taxonomy): Bacteria > Pseudomonadati > Pseudomonadota > Gammaproteobacteria > Vibrionales > Vibrionaceae > Photobacterium > Photobacterium sp. The sequence goes on from NZ_JBVCPH010000001.1 coordinate 98,192, forward strand.
ACCTTGAACATCAGAAAGTGAAATAGCTAATTTATCGGTACATAAATCAGATCATGCGCTATCAAGCATGTCTTTATTTTTAGTCAATCTCGCTAATTTAAGCGGAATTTACTTATCACAAGTTTTTGCAACAAACACGAATCAGAACTTACAGGAGATAATAATGAGAAAAATGTTTAAGGGCTCTGCCTGTGCTCTTGCTCTGCTGGCACAACCCGTTTGGGCCGTCGAGCACACAGACGCAACGGTTTTTGACAAACAAGTCATCCATTTTGATCAAATGATTGATGCCGTTTCTTCCGCTACGCCAACACAGGGCGATAAATATTTCTCGATAGCGACCCGAAGTAGTAATAGCGCAGTCTTTGAAGCTAAACTTTCATCGTTGACCATGGGCAAGATAAAAATGGCTGATGGAAATATCTATAACCGTATTATGCTACCAGACGGCGGCAGCCCGGCAGAACCAGGTAAACCCAATCTGACAGGTTACCGACAAATGGTTCGCATTCCTGAAGGTGCACAACTGGATATTGCAATTGATGAGGTTGAGTGGTCTGAAACATTTAGCGATATCACCGTCGACCCGGTTCAATTGCCCTTCCCTGACGTTGTCACAATGGATGGTGAACGACCTGATCAACACATGCCATTCGTTAAAGATGAGGCTGCTTACGGTCTCTTAACTGATAGTAAAAGCCCACTGGTTACCGTTATAGAAACAATCCGTGTGCGAGGCAAAAGCTATGCGGTAATTTCATATCGACCAATTGAATTTAATCCGATTGAAAAAACCGTTCGTTTTGCGCAAAAAGTACGTTTTCATGTGAACTATGTTCTGCCAGAAAACAGTCAGCAAAAAGCCAAGCGTAAAGACGCGCTAGATTTTGATGCGCCGACAGATTCCATCATCGACATTCGATCCGAAACGACGAAAGACTCTGGAAAGGATTTTATTCCAGCCCAGCCAGAAACTAATTCGACAATTACTCCGTCTCAGGCTGCGGATTACTTAATCATTACCGCAGATCGATTCAGAAACGCCATAGAACCTCTGGCAGCATGGAAGCGTAAAAAGGGCTATAACGTTTATGTCGCACCTATTACTGAAACCGGTAGCACTCAGGCTCAGATCAAAGAATACATTGCCAATGCGTACAAGAAAGGGACAATGACCTCCTATGTTCTTTTTGTTGGCGATCATGAAGATGTTCCCGCCTGGGAAATCGTCGGTCATGGTTATCATGGCACGGATCATAAGTGGCACACCGATTTCGAGTACACCCTGGTTGATGGCTCCGATAAATACCCTGACCTGGTGATCGGCCGTTTACCTGGTGATACCGAAGATCAGATCACTAACATGGTCAATCGAACATTAAATTATGAAAAAACACCATTTGATTCAGATCGTTACAGCCACGCCCTACTGGCGGGTCAGTATCAGGACAGCAATAATAATAGAAAAGCCGATCGAATGTTTATGGAAGATCTTCACCGGGTGGCCGACTTCCTCGGGCCTGATTATAACTTCTTCGGCAGTCCCGGCGACCTGTTTAACAAAGGCTATCAAATCCACACAGCACTGCAGTGGGACGCCGATCTAACGAAAGAACTTCAATATGGTGGATGGGACTACGGCAGCGCAAGGATAACACCGCCGTTGACGGTTCCCCAAGAGTGGAAAAATCAGGGGAATGGTAACAAGGTTCAAATCGCAACAGCGATTAACCAAGGCGTCGGGCTGGTTATGCACCGAGATCATGGTTATGCCGATGGCTCTGGCTGGGCAGATCCGCAATATACCGCTTCGGAAGTCAACGAACTGGTCAACGGTAACATGTCGCCAGTCGTTTTTAGCCTTAACTGTGCGACCGGCTGGTTTGACGGCAAAGATTCATTTGCAGAATCTTGGATGCGCAATCCTAACGGTGGCGCAGTAGGCTTCACAGGTGCTGTACGTGTCAGCTATTCCGGTTACAACGATCTTATGCACGCCGCCATTATGGATAGCTTCTGGGATGATTATGACGGCAATTGGTCCAGCAATATTTACCCGGTTTCATGGCGTCCGGCAATGGCAATGAACCGTGCCAAGCACCGCCTGTTCAACCACTTTGGGGCCCAAGGCCTAGCACTTTCAACAGCTCGTTTCTTCAGCTGGTTTGGCGATCCTGAACTGGAATTACGAACCCAACGTCCGCAAGAACTAACGGTGACTCACCCAACACGCTTTACCCACGGAAGCGTTGCATCATTTGATGTCACCGTTCGCAGCGACGGTGAACTGTTAAAAGATGCACGCGTTGCACTGGTTACCGTATCGGGTGAATCCCATGTGGCCACCACGGATCAAAACGGACTTGCACATTTTGAACTGAAAACCAATGAAGCGATGACCCTAACGGTCACTGAGCACAATGCAGCGGCCTATGAAGGCCAGATTACCGTTGAAGGTAATGGCCCTAAAGCCAATGTTCAATCAGGTCAAACCGTTGAAGCTAGCGACTGGTTTTTCTTAGACGGACGCCAATCTGTCGCGTCTAAAGGAAGACTTCGTTATCACTGGACACAGACTTCAGGACAGAGCGTTACCATCAATCGCGCTTACTCGAGCAGAGCCTGGGTGCAAACAGCAGAAAATATCACCAGTGATGAAACTCTGGTATTCAAACTAACGGTAACTGACGGATCTGGTTTAAGTCATTCAGCCTCGCACACCGTGGTTGTAAAAGCACCTGCGAGCACAACTAATCTCGCACCTGTCGCACAAGCTGATTCAGATCAAACGGCCTCATTTAATCAATGGATCACTCTAAACGGCAGACAATCAATGGATCCTGATGGTTCCATCGAGAGCTATAAGTGGACTCAGATTGAGGGGCCTGCAGTTAGAATTGACTATTCGGATAACAGTTACGCCTATGCTGCAACACCTGCATTCGATGCAACGTTAAAATTCCAATTAACAGTCACCGATAATGAAGGTAAGAGTAGTTCGGTTCTACAGACCGTGGTTGTAAAAGATCCTGACGTTCCGTCTAACCAGGCACCAGTGGCGCATGCAGGTTCTGAACAAACAGCATCGTTTAATCAATGGATCGCGCTAGACGGCAGGAAATCAAGCGACTCTGATGGTTCCATCGTAAGCTATAAGTGGACTCAGATCGAAGGCCCAGCAGTACGGATTGACCATTCAGATGGCCACTACGCCTATGCTGCAGCACCGGCATTCGAAACAACGTTAACATTCAAATTAACAGTGACGGATAATGAAGGCATGCAATCTTCATCGACCAATACTATCCATGTTAAATAAGGTATAAAATTGAAACTTGATCTGACAGTTAGCAATCTTCGGGATGGTGGCTGTCAGGTTAAGGTCATTGTTAAAAATATGGTTCTATCGAAAAGTTATGCTGATGTACATACGTAATAATTTTCAGATGTAATCTGTTTGCAAACTCGTACAATTAATCCAAAAAAATAAACCTATCGGGTTGTTTAATTGTCCATTTTTCTTCACATTTAAACCACCGTCGAGACAGTGATTTAAATGATTATAACTACAGTATTTTGGATAAAAATTGCTGTAACCGAGAATGCTTGGCACTACCGAAAATATTTTCTGGGGTATCACTGACCAGTAATTCACCCTCTTCCATAAACAGCACTCTGTCGGCGACCTCGCGAGCAAATCCCATTTCGTGGGTAACCACCACCATCGTCATGCCATCTGCTGCGAGTCCTTTCATGACATCCAGCACTTCGCCGACCATTTCTGGATCAAGCGCTGATGTTGGCTCATCAAACAGCATAATGTCGGGCTTCATTGCCAATGCGCGCGCAATGGCTACCCGCTGCTGCTGTCCACCAGAAAGGTGAGAGGGATAAACATCCATTTTTTCGGCTAACCCCACTCGGTACAGCAAGCTTTCTGCGTGCTCTTCAACCTCTTTCGCTGTCCGTTTAGTGACGGTTAACGGTGCCAGCATGACATTGCCCTTCACGGTCTTGTGCGGAAATAGATTAAATGACTGGAATACCATTCCCACATTTTCACGCAGGGCGTTAATATCAGTTCCTCGGGCATACATATCTATGCCATCAATCATAATAGTGCCAGAATTGATATCTTCCAGCTGATTAAGCGTGCGCAGAAATGTCGACTTACCCGATCCCGACGGGCCGATAATCACGACCACTTCACCGCGCTTGATGGTCGCACTTACCTTTTTCAATGCATGACAGTTATTCGGATATATCTTGTCGACTTGGGTCGCGACGATCATCTCGTTGCCGTTGTAATCTCTAGTCACTGGACGCTAACCTCTTCTCAATGCGTTGAACAAACCAAGATAACGAAGTGGTTAATAGCAAATATAGCCCCGCTACCACGAACCAGATTTCGAACGTGGCAAAGCTGCCACTGATCACTTCACGCCCGGCTTTTGTCAGATCCGTAATTGAAATAACAGAAACTAAAGAGGAATCTTTGATTAAGGTGATCAACTGTCCGGCCATTGGTGGCAGTGTGCGTTTAAATGCCTGAGGCAATATGACATAAACCATTGCCTTGGGGTAACTCATACCAAGCGAACGGGCTGCTTCCATCTGGCCCGGCGGAATGGACTGGATACCCGAACGAATAATCTCTGCGATATACGCCCCGGTAAAAATAGATAACGCAACGACACCGGCGGTAAATCGTTCCAAATCCATTATCGTACCCAAGAAAAAGTAGACGATGAATATCTGAACCAATAAGGGCGTACCACGGATAATTTCTACATAGAGAAATGAGAAGTTCTTGGTAACCGGATTATCCGATATCCGCATCAGTCCCGCGACTAAACCGAGAATGACAGCAAAGAATAATGAAATAACAGATATTTTCAGTGTCACCCAAAGTCCGAACACTAAGGGTCCGATTGACCAATGTTCCGATCGCGCAATAATATCTCCCTCAAATACGATGTCACCGTCTTCGACCAAACGTTCATCGTAGTTCTTCACTCGTTGAGGGCTGTCATCGTAATCAAAATCGATGATCAGTGAGCCATTGTCATTAACAATGACAGTTCCATCACCGCCAGCTCTGATTTCCAGAGGAGAGGTATCGAGTAAATAAGGGGTTACCCTTTCCCATTGCCAGTTGTAATTTATTTGTTTGGAGGATTGATACACACCAAGAATGGATAACCCGAGAATAACAACAAAAAGGCCGTGCCACAGCCAACGATTCGACGTCCTAAACATAACTTCTTCCATTAGGCGTTGGGGAGTAAAACAAGCCGGCCAGACATACCGCCTGGCCGATGATGGTTATTGCACTTGCTTCAACCAACTGTCGTTTTTAAACCATTTGTCGTAGACACGATCATACGTACCATCGCCTTTGATCTGACGAAGGAAGTTATTTAAAAAATTCAGCATATCGCTATCGCCCTGTACAACCGCCCAACCTAGCGGTTCAAATGTAAATGGCTGATCCAGGTGCACAACTTTACCTGCGTTTTGCGAGGCATAAATAGCATTAAACGGCATATCGTAAATGAACGCATCGGCCTTACCGTTTGCCACTTCAAGTACGGCATCAGACTGGGTTTCAAATACGTTTAGCTTGGCTTTACTGATCATACGTTTAATTGCTTGCTCACCCGTGGTGCCCAGCTTAGTCGCAATAGTATATTGACTATCATTCAAGTCTTTATAGCTGGTGATTTTTCCTTCAAGCTCAGGGTTAAGCAGAATACTCTGGCCAATGACAATATAAGGGTCAGCGAAATTAACTCGCATATTACGCTTGGCATTTATTGTCATGCCAGCATTAATCATATGGCACTTTCCCGTCAGCAAGGTGGGTATAATTCCATCCCAGGCAGTATTAATCGGCACATATTTCACATCCATCTGACGCGCCATCAACTTACCGATATCAATATCAAACCCAATAAAAGAACCATTTTTACTTTTCATTTCAAACGGCATATAGCCAGCATCAAAACAAACCCGTAACTCACCCGATTTTGCAATATCATCGAGGATCGGACCAGCAGACGTTGTAGCCGACGTAGTAAGAAGTGCTAAAGCAGCGACAAAACCACCAAATAATTTGCGCATAGACATCCCTGTATAGTTAGGCTGTTTAAGTCTTTAATTTAAACAGCAAATTAGTTATAACTCACCAGCATCAATACGACACCGTTGTTTTTATAACAAATTAACCACTACACACCCAAACATTTACGAAACAAATAACAGCAAAACCATTAACATGGGGGCCCTTTGGCAATATAATTGATGGCTATGTGTATCGATTAGAGTGATTACCACCCCACCAGTAATATCGCCCCCATGAATACTTTGAAAATAAGATAATATTCAGAATATTAGAAAACTTATGCTAATAATGGTTTTGTCCTAACAATATTAACAATCAAATGATATCTAGCACCGGTATATGGCGCGGCAATATGCGGCTGAACTCTGGTTCCGGAAGCGGCCTGGAAAACAAGTAACCCTGTCCGTAATCACAGCCGGCGGCAGCCAGTAAAGCTCGCTGCTCCTCAGTTTCAATCCCTTCAGCTACGACTTGCATGCCTAGTTTGTGTGCCATTACGATGATGGCCTCACACAATGCCATATCGTCTGAATTCGCTTTGAGATTACGCACGAACGATTGATCGATCTTGATATTATCGATATGAAATTTTTTGATATAAGACAGGGACGAATAGCCGGTGCCAAAGTCATCCAGTGAAACCTGAATTCCGGCATCACGAAACGCAAGCAGCTTGTCCGTGACTGTTTTGCTGGCGTCAAGCAACAAACCTTCAGTGATCTCGACAATAACAGCCTGCCCAGGCAGGTCAAGTTCTTGCAGGTGTTGCAGCCAGCTCGAGATATCACTTCCTCCGTCACAAAACTGCAACGGGGATTTATTAATACTGATCTGAAAGTTTTTATGGTGCGATGCACGCCAGCGAGCGGTCTGGTGAGCCGCCTGACGGAATACCCAATCTCCAATCTCGACAATGATGCCGGTTTCTTCGGCAATAGGGATAAATTCAGCAGGGCTAACCAAGCCGAGAACTGGGTGTTGCCAGCGGATCAATGCCTCGGCTTTACTGATGTTACCTGTTGCCAGCTCAACGATTGGCTGATAGTGAAGTTGTAACTGGTTGTTTTTAATCGCTTCACGTAAATCGTTTGCTAATTGCCGCCGGTATTGCGCCTCTTCATACATGGATACAGTAAAAAGGTGGTAACGGTTACGCCCTTGCTCCTTGGCCGAATACATGGCTTGGTCGGCATTCATCAGCAGAGCCTCCGTTTCATTACCGTCATCCGGATAGAAGGTAATCCCAATGCTGGGGGTGATATAAATGGTTTCAACGCCGAGCAAGAAAGGCGCAGAGAATGCGTGCAGAATTTTTTGGGCAACTCGTTCAGCGCCCTGTGTATTTTCCAGCTCACCGAGGATCACGGTAAATTCATCCCCTCCAAGCCGAGATACCATATCGGTTTCCCGTACACAGCCGCGCAGGCGCAGTGCTGCAGCATTAAGTAGCTGATCCCCCAAATTATGGCCAAGGGTATCGTTTACTTTCTTAAAATGGTCAAGGTCAAGAAACAGCAAAGCCATGGGCATGGTGGAAAGGTCCGTCTTCTTCTTTTCCAGATCCAGCCGCTCAATAAACATACGGCGATTAGGCAGCCCGGTTAAAAAATCAAAGTTAGCCTGGGTCCAGATAATTTCTTCAGACTTTTTCTTATCGGTAATATCGGACAACAGAGCAACCCGGCGATGGATTGCCCCATCAGAATTATAAATGGAGTTAACTGTCAGCATCGCAACATAGTCTTCACCGTTTTTATGACGACCCTTCACCTCTCCCTGCCAGCGGCCAGTCGTATTTAAAGCATGGTACATGGCCTGGAAGACCTTTTTATCCTGGTTAGACGTCAGAAATGTAGGGCTTTTATTTTTGATTTCATCGAGCGAATAACCCGTCATTTCCGTAAACGCAGGGTTAGTGGTAATAATTTCTCCCTCGCTGTCAGTAACAACCATCGCCTCACTGCTGTTTTGATAAACCATTGAGGCCAGTTTCATCGACTCTTCGGCCTGTTTGCTCTCAGTGGTATCTAACATACCGGCAATCACAAACTGGACTTTCCCATCGATTCGGTAGCAGGTAATCGTCATGTGGGCATAAACGGTATCGCCCCCCTTACGGATGAAACGTTTGTTTAACGAATAGCCCTCATTTTCACCCTTCAGCATACGATCAAACTGATCCAGATCAGGCTGCAGATCTTCAGGATGAGTCAACTCAGGCCAGGTCAGCCGAAGCAGCTCTTCCTCGCTATAGCCAAGCATTTCACAGAGCCGGGGGTTTACCCGCAACCAGCTTTTTTCCGGATGGGTGATAGCAACCCCAATGTTGCCCAAATCGAATTGAGAGCGGAACAGGAATTCGCTTTCCTGTAAAGCAACGGCTGTCTGATCACGCTGGAGACGTCGGGTAAACAACATCCCCAGAACAACGGTGATCAATGGGTAAATAAGTAATACCGGAAAGGTGATGCTAGAGAGTACCTTGAGCGCGATATCCCACGGCAAAGTAAACATCAACGCCAGCATTACCCCATGAATAACGATGCCGAACAGGTAAATTTCACGGGCCAATAACTCTGATAACGGACGCTGACGGTAATAGTGCCAGGCAATGCCCAATAAGCCTGAAGCGACGATCACCATGACCCCAGTAATTGCAGCGTCGCCCCCCTGATAAAGGCGTAATATTGCGGTCATCACCATAGCAACTAAAGTAGGAACTGCGCCAAAAAAAAGTCCGGCGATCCCAAGCAGCACCGAGCGGGTATCAAATACAATTCCAGGTGCATACTCCCAGGGTGTGAGCATGATGATAATGCCGATCACTCCCAGCGCAATACCCGTGAGCACCGTCCAGAATGGAGCGAATGCGGCACGACTGCGACTGGTTGCCATATCGTAGATAAAAAACATTGCCAGTAATAAGGCGGCATTGTGCGTCAGAGCGAGAAAACCAGCATTGTTCATTCTTGTCGTTGTCTCTTTTTTATTTGCATCTGTCATGCATTTATATTGTTATATTCGTCATTTACATAGTAACAACACAGGGAAAAGTTTGATACAACAGCCAGTTGTACTTTTCCATATTATACCGAGGTAAAATTCGCTCATAGCACCCGGTACCCAATGCCGCATTTAAAGCGCGAAGTAAATCAAAACCGCTTTTGACTGTTCTTTCGCAGGCGCTGCTGATGTAACGCTTCCATTGCTTCTCTATACGAATTATCGCGATGCCAGAACAGGGAATAATCACCGCCTTGCCCTGGCTCTCGCAACAACAATAAGGCGATTCACCAGCACGCTTTTCTTGGTTGCCTGTGCTGATTTTAATTCACGCAGAACGCGCGCAATTTCTGAATCGAGATACTTTGCCGTTTTGGTTTTTACCAATGCCCGAATTACTTTTTCAGCATTATTTGGCACCGGTTGTTCTAACGCCCACAGATAGCTGTAATTGTTACCTTCACTAAGCTGTACAGATCCACTTTGTGGTAAGGCTTCTTTTTGCGGCTCAGGCACTAGAACGTCATCTGACCGTCCCAGACGCTTATAGTATTCGCAAACAATGGGGGATTTATGGTGTGGCAATTTGCCCGTCTGGTATAACTGAGGGCCCAGTTCACTGGCGATATCAACTTTGGCTTCCGGTACAAAAGAACTCGCATTTTTCATTTGCTGTGCCTTATTGCCAGTACTGCTTTTTGCACCGATATTGGTCATACTGTAATAGATTTTTGCGATGTTCTTAGCCCGGGTAAGCCCGACGTAAGCCAACCTTCGTTCTTCTTCCGTATCAGCAGATATACTGACCGCCGACTTATTCACGTAAGGGAAAGCATCTTTATCCCAATAGGGCAGATAAACCTGATTGTATTCACAGCCTTTGGCACGGAAAATGGTTGTAAGCTGAATACCTTGTGGATTTTTGTTCATTGAGGCTGATTGTTGCGAATAATATTCAAAATACTGCAAGGCTTTTTCACAGTTTTGATCCATCGAATCCAGCACCGTCTCAATACTGTCTAATCGCTCAATTGCTTCCTCAATTTCTGAGGCTGTCGATTCTGTTTTCCAGATCCAATTGTCAAGCTGGCTTTCTCTTCGATACTGACGATAAACATCTAAGGCTTTGAACGCCCCTTTTCGCGCTAATCGCACAATGAGATCAAGCCTGTCGAGCAAATTATCAAACTTACCGTCACGATCCGCAGTCTCAAGGTTCTTAGCAAACGTATCCCACTTCGCTGCTGGTATAACGGCCAGCTCGTCACAGATCGGACGCAGTTGCTTATTCGGCACATAACAGTGCGGAAAGCATAGCAGGTTAAACAGCAGCGTTGATTTCTGCTGATGGCTCCACTCATCATAGCGACCGGTTGCAACAGACATCAGATCGATCAGTAATTTCACTTCACGGCTATTGGCCAGCACCGAGGGAACCGGCATCTGATAAGCAATCTGCTTACTTAAGAAAGCCAGTTCAAACAGTAGGGTCTGAGACCAGCGTCTGACCAGAATCGCAACCTCGGAGGCATCACCACCGCTGGTAATATATGCCTGAACAGATTCAATGATTTCCCCGACCTGACGCGCACTTCCCGCCACTTCAACTTGCGTATCGGCAACGTTATCGTGCGAAACGGTCAAAAAATCATGAAATCGCTGTTTGTTATTGGCAATAAGATGGCTTGCCGACAGCGCAAGGCTATGACCAAAGCGGAATGTTCTCGACAGTGAGTAAGTACTCGCCGGCGAAAAATCCGTTTCGAAATTGAGCATGAATTGCGGTGCACTTCCACGCCACTTGTAAATACACTGGTCGACGTCACCAACGGCAATCAGCTGAGCTTGCGGCCCTAGCAGCTGCTTTAATAATTGATACTGCGCTGTATTAATATCTTGAAATTCATCAACCACAATCAATTGGAATTGTTGATGGTAGTCGTTTCGTAGTGCCTCTGAATTTTTGAGCACATTGACTGATTCGACAAGCCAGTCATCAAAGAAAAGTAATTTGTGTTCTTTGCGTAACGTCTCAAACTGCCAATACGCATCAATAATAAATCGGTACTCACGGTTGATATCGGATAATTCGAATACGTCTTTCGGCGCCATCATATGCGCTTTAACTAGGCCAATAAAACTCATCAGCAGTTCGATTGACTTAGGATCTTTGATCAGCTGCTGGCGTTGATACCCTTTCTCGTGCCCCGCCAGCGTTCGAAGCACGGATTTGGCCAATGCTTTATCCCGATCACCCTCCTGAAAATCGAGCTGGTAGCCCGTTTCTCTTAAGTATCCGGTCTGATTAAGCAGCTTTAGACAAAAACTGTGGAAGGTATGGACCGGTACGGCGTCGCTTACCCCGGAAGTTTGCAGCTTATGTTGAAAATCGGTGCGAATGTCCCGGTTAAACATCATAACCAGCATTGCACTCGCAGGTATGCTGGCCAGTTTATGCTTGATAAGACCTACCAGCGTGGTCGTTTTCCCCGTTCCGGCTCCCGCCACACATAAAGCATTTCCGGTTTGATGATGAATAAATGCTTGTTGTTCAGGGGTAAAACGTGTCATGGGTATAACCAAATCTCAAATCCTATCGAATAAAGAGGATTCTGCCATAGTTGAGCGTTATATTCCCTAAAAAGGCAACAACCTCAACTGACACCTCTAATTCGAATGACAATGGAAAATTAAATAATTATTGAATCAAAATCGATTAAAGCCAAGGCAGTGAAGCTGGCTTCAATGAAATTTCTTACGCAGTAATTTGGATATATTAAGCCCGGCAAACTGAGGCCGGGCTTTTTCTTCTGGTTTATGTTTTTCAGGTTTAGAGCTTAAATCGGCCGACCTCTTGCCCAAGCTCTGAAGCCAGCAGGTTGAGCTCTTCTGCCTGCTTAGCGGCTTCCAAAGACTCTTCGGCTAAATTATCGGCAACATTTTTTACGCCTTCAGTATTGCGACTAATTTCAGATGTCACCGAAGACTGCTCTTCTGCTGCTGAAGCGATTTGGGTGGCCATATCACTGATTTCACTGATCGCATGCGAAATTCGCTCTAAGCTCGATCCCGCTTCGTCCACATCATCCACACTGGTTGCAGCAAGTTGATGGCTATCTGACATTACTAATACCGCACGTTGGGTTGTCGATTGTAGCGTCTCAATCATTTGCTGAATTTCTTCTGTTGACGAGTGCGTACGTTGTGACAGCACGCGTACCTCATCCGCTACCACCGCAAATCCCCGTCCCTGCTCGCCGGCTCGAGCAGCTTCAATAGCGGCATTAAGCGCCAGTAAATTCGTTTGTTCAGCAATCGAGCGAATAGTCGCCAAAATCGTACTGATTTGCTGCGCGTGGCCGTTCAATTCTTCGATAATTCCCACCGCATTGGTAACTTCTTTTTCCAGCTCTCCAATAGAGCTCTGACTCTTGTTTACCTGATCGTAACCGTCGCTGCTCAGCGTCACCGCCTGAGTGCTGGTTTTTGCGGTGTTTTCAGCGTTTCCGGCAATTTCCTGAGTTGCACTAGCCATTTCAGTAACAGCCGTTGCAACCATCGTGATTTCGTCCTGCTGCAGGCGGATATTCTGATGTCGCGCAGCTGCCGCTTGAGAGGTTACTTTTGCCTGATCGTTCAACTGTACCGTTATTTCACTTAATCGTGTGACCATCTGATGTAAACGCGCAACAAAAACATTGAAATTAGAAGCCAGTTTTCCGACCTCGTCATCACTGCGGGTGCTGATACTCACGGTCAGATCACCTTCACCATGGGCGATATCAGAAAGCGCATCACTGACTTTGGCTAATTCAGCCAGCTGGCGGTTCACAAACCACGCTGTACCGCTCCCCATCGCAAGAAGAATCATCAGACCAAACAGCATCTGCTGTAAGACCATATTTCTCAAAGGCGCTTCAAGCACGTCGATATCCATAACAAACGCAAGAAGCCATGTTGTGTTAGGAACACGTTCGATCTTCACGGCCATTTCCTGACCGTCAATTGTTGTTTTAAAGAAGCTGTCGGAACTCATTTCCCGGCGTAAATTCTCCAGTGCAAAACCCTGGCCTATTTCCGCGGTATCTTTTAAGACTAAGTCTTTGTTTGGGTGCGCAACAATGATCCCGCTGTTATCGAGTAACATGGCATAACCTTCACCCAAAACAGGCATTGAAATGACGTCCTGGGTAAGCTTATCTAATGCTAAGTTAGATGCGGCAACCCCGATCACCTTACCATTATTACGTACAGGATCCGCCATAGTCACCACCAGCGCGTTCATCGTATGGCTCACATAGGGCTTGGTGGTAATAAAGTTGTCTGCTGCGAATGCTTGTTTATACCAACCTCGGGTTCTCGGATCATATCCCGCAGTATTGAGCGACGGATCCTGACGGAACATTTCTCCCTTTGCGTTACCATAATAACTTAAACCAAATCCACCTGACTTATAGGTTTGTTTAAGGTGCGAAACAATATCGAGTGACTGATCATTTTCAATTGCTTCTTTAAGGCCCTCTATCGCATGTCTTTTCCCTAGTATCCAGTCACCAATTCCCATCGCATGGGCCTGCGCTGTATTCGTACTTTCACTTTCAATAGCACGCCACGCTTCCTGCTTCATTTCAGAATATGAAACAATGCCAAAAGACGCTGCGGTCACGGTAATAGCGACCACACTGGCTAACACCAGTTTTGCTTTTAATGTGAGACTCATCGATACCACCTTGATGTGCAACCACTTTTATATTTAAGTGTATGATTTTTATATGTTATAGCTAGAAAGTATCCATAAAATGCTATAAATACAATAATTGAAGTGCAACAAGTTGAACCTTGTTCAGTAATATAGTGCCGGATTTGGAAAATATAGGTAGAGAAAGGAGCCAGTACCAGAGAGGCCAGAGCCTCTCAAATCGCAAATGAACATTGATATAACAGTTAGGCGATCAAAAAACGGCCAGATGTAAACGCGGCCACTGATGCTGATCTTCATCAACATAAACGGTTATCTTGATCCTCGATGCGTAAGGAAGCTCGATACGGCTTAAATGGGTATCATCCTTCGGTAGCTTGAGCAGTTGCTGAATAAGTTGTCTTATGACTCCTGCATGGGTGACCACTAGCAGATGTTTCCCCGCGTGATCACGAAGCAGCTGCTGGAAAGCATTTCGAATCCGGCTATCGAACGCAACCAGCGCCTCACCGTTGGGCGGTGTATGCGACCAGGGATCAGCCCAATACTGACTTAAGCGTTCTTTCTCTTGCTGCCACAGCTGCGCGTAGGGAATGCCGTCCCAGTCACCAAAATCAATTTCTTGCCACTGTTCGATAACGTTTACCGGCCTTCCTGCCTGTTGCCCGAATCGCTTGGCAAAGGCTGCGCAACGAACAAGCGGTGAGGTAATAATACAATCAATACCCGACGTACTCTCTGGCTGGCGATCCAAAGCCTGTTGCATCTGCTCCCACCCTACCGGGCTCAGAGGAACATCGGTTCTTCCTCGCATGCAGTCACTGTCTGTTGGCTGGCCATGCCGTAATAACTCGATTGTTGTGGTCGTCATAACTACGCCTTTAAACGGTTAAGATCAGCGAATGATATCAGTTTTGTGTTAATGACATTACGGCGGTTTCACCAGAGATCGTGAGTAGTGCCCGCAACCGTTCGGGTAACTATGCCGCCGTATTACAACTAATGACGTAAATCCAACTCACTGGCGACGCCTTTCAGTATTTGCGGCAAGCCCGCCATTACGAAAACCACCCGATCAGCCTGCTTTGCAATTGCCTGATGCAACCATCCGGCTTCGTCAACAAAGCGACGCGACATTTCCCCCATCGGGACAATGCCCTGCCCGACCTCGTTTGACACTAAGATGACTTGCCCCTGAGCCTGATCTAGTGCTTCTAACAGTTGTGCTTTTGCATCAGACCAGACGAGATCGTGCTCACCAAACAAACAGTTGGTGAGCCATAACGTCAAGCAATCAACCAGCAGACAGCTGCCGGGAATACTGTGGCAACGTATTGCTTCAGCCAGTGCCAGCGGCTCTTCAATAACCGGCCAATGTGCCGGTCGTTGTTGCTGATGATGGATGACACGCTGCGCCATTTCATCATCATCCACGGTGGCGGTCGCAATATATTTAACTGTCAGCCCCGACTCTTTGGCTCTGCGTTCCGCGTAGCTGCTTTTGCCAGAACGTGCTCCGCCTAGAATAAATTCAACGTGCCCCATTCGCGTGTTCATCTCATATACCTTCCGACCAAGTTATTATTGTTGGGTGATTTTCAGTAAGTATCGTTAAGGAAGTTGTTCCAATTCATAACCATACACGCCACTATATCATTAAGTTTGTGCGCCAAGTATTGAGATGAAAAACGGCTGATATTGAAGTGTAATTAAAATCAAAACTAATATAAAAATATTTTTATATTAATATCCATACACTTAAAGATAACTTTAAAACCAGCTGCCTTGCATATTACATGGTTAATTATTTTTATGAAGGGATCTGAAAATCAAGTTGAGTGTTCTTTTCAACACCATGCATACCCACCATGATGCGCAACCGACTAACATGAATATTTCTCAGCCTAACAAACTATTTCACAACAAGCAGTTATACAAAATATCCATCCTCATCACACATATTTTCAACACTTCTCTTTAGAATCTATTCTCTTTGCCGATAAAATGATCAGTAACACATAAAAAATAATTTTTAGCTCTCGTTGAGGGAAGGATCCTATGAAGTTCAACCACAAAGTTGTCGCGACTTCTTCAGCTATACTACTAGTTGCACTTTCGCTGCTGTCTGCAAACCAATATTTTAATATCAAAGGAGAAATTGAAACACTTGTGACGAAAAGTGTGGATGAAATTGTGTCCGGAATTGGTAATACCGTTAACGCGGAGTTAAACAGCCGAAAAGCACTTGTCCGCTATGCCGCCAGCATGATCGAAGAGGATCTGTCACTGAATAATATCGAATCGATAATCAGCCAACCCACGATCAAAAACACTTTTTTATTGACCGGGGTTGGTTTTGAAAATGATGGCTCTTACATCAGTAATGATCCTAATTGGAACCCGGGAACATCATGGGATCCAAGAAGCCGGCCTTGGTATAAAGATACCAAAAATGCCCGGGATCTTATTATTACGGCTCCCTATGCAGACTCTGTGACTAACGAAATTTTAGTCTCCATCGCGACGCCAGTCATGGAAGCAAGTCAATTCAAAGGTGCCATTTTTTTTGATGTCAGCCTGGCGGGTATGGCTAAAACAGTGAACAAGGTGTCGCTGTTTGATGCCGGTTACCTCTTTTTAGTTTCAGAAAATGGCACTGTTATTGCGCACCCAGATACCAAAATGAATGGCCAGCCAATGTCTGCATTCTTAAGCGGGATCTCCATATCAAATTCTATCCAAACCACAGAGCTAGACGGCAACCAGGTTGATGTATCGTTTGCCAAAATTGAGGGGCAGCGCTGGTTTATCGGTGTTGTACTTGATAAGAGCATCGCTTATGCCGCCGTTGATGAGTTAAAAACTAATTCCATAATTTATTCATTAGTTGCGCTGGTACTGGGCATCATTGCACTGTTACTACTGATTAAAGTGTTAATGCGCCCGCTTCAAGTGCTTAATGCCGCTATCCAGAATGTTGCCTCCGGTCAGGGCGACCTGACCCAACGTCTTGATACCAATACTGATGAAGAGTTTGCTGAATTAGCGCGAGGGTTTAATGCCTTTACTGAAAAACTCCAGAATCTGATCATCCAAACCAAAGGTCTCAGCCAGGATATCATGGAGGGTACCGAGCAAACGGCGGCAGGTGCCAAGCATTCCGCCAAAGCGATGGCAACCCAATTGGAAGAGTTAGAACAATTGGCGACAGCGATGAATGAGATGGCCTCGACATCTTCTGATGTGGCAGGCAATGCCCAGGGCGCAGCGGCTGCCGCACAAGAAGCAGATAACGCCGTCATTGATGGCAGCAATATTGTTTCGCACACCTCAACAGCGATTTCTGACCTGTCGATTCAAATCGACCAGGCCGTCGAGGTGGTTAAACAGCTCGAACATGCCACCGGGAATATTGAAACCATCTTAAAAGTAATTAACGAGATTGCCGATCAAACCAACCTGCTGGCACTGAATGCGGCCATTGAAGCTGCACGTGCGGGTGATTCTGGCCGTGGCTTCGCTGTGGTTGCTGATGAAGTTCGTACCCTGGCTCAGCGTACTCAGCAGTCGACCACAGAAATTCGCCAGATGATTGAGCAACTGCAATCGGGGGCAAGTTCTGCCGTGGCGGTGATGGGACAAAGTAAAGAAACAGCAAGTAGTACTGTGATCAAAGCACAAGAGGCTGACGAAGCATTGGAGCGTATCCGAACTGCGATTCAGCAGATCAGCGATATGAATATGCAAATCGCCTCTGCCGCTGAAGAGCAAAGCCTTGTTGCCGAAGAGATAAACAGTAATACCCTTAAGATTAAAGATCTTTCGGTGCAAGTAGCTGACGCGGCAGATGGTGCCAACGCCGCGATGGACATTCAGATTAATACTGTACGGGAACAAGATAGCATCATGAATAAGTTTATCGTCTAATTAAACTTATCGACTAGCGAATAAAAAAGGCCGAGTATCGGCCTTTTTTATTATTCAAATAGCAGATATTTCCTGCACACGAAAACGCTACAAAATCAGATCGAAATTAACCAAACCCTAACAAGTCACCACTTATACATTTATTCATATTCACTCTTTATTTTACTTATAATTGCAATAAATATTAACACCAAGTATTAACTCATTTATATTTTTGTATGGGGTCAAAAAGTTAACAAATATTAAATTTAATACTTAAGTACTAATTGAATACCACTGAATGACTACTCTATGATCTCGTTACAGATAGATTTGTTAAATATAAAGCGACTTAAAGATTCTATTTATAAATAAAAATAGCAGGTGGTATTATGAGTAGTGTTACGAATCAAGAAAGCGGGGAAAAGCGCTCAAGGGAGTGGCAATCCTTCCTTTTCATAACCATTTTCCTCTTCCCTATTCTCAGCATAATGGCTGTAGGCGGGTACGGTTTTATTGTCTGGATGATGCAGATCTTTCTCTTAGGTCCTCCTGGTCATGGTTAATCAAAAAAACATGCTGGATTTACTGAAATTATTTTAAAGAGAACAGATCATGAAATCATTTTTAACCAAAGTCTGGGCGTCAGTCTCTCGCCCTAGTCTGCATATTAGCCTGGGTGTACTGACCTTAGGCGGCTTCATCGCCGGTGTTATCTTCTGGGGAGGATTTAATACCGCGCTAGAAGCAACAAATACCGAAGAGTTTTGTATTAGCTGCCATAGCATGGAAAACAATGTCTATCAGGAACTGCAAGAAACGGTTCACTGGAAAAATAATTCCGGTGTGCGCGCGACTTGTCCTGACTGTCACGTACCCCATGACTGGACAGCAAAAATCGCCCGTAAAATGCAAGCAAGTAAAGAAGTTTTCGCCCAAGTATTTGGTGTCATCGACACTCGTGAAAAGTTTGAAGAAAAACGAATTACGCTTGCTCAGCACGAATGGGATCGCTTTTCTGCCAACAAATCTCTTGAATGCAAAAACTGTCATAACTATGACAGCATGGATTTCGAGAAGATGAGACCAACTGCCCGTATCCAGATGAAACAAGCGGCTGAACGTGACCAAAGCTGTCTGGATTGCCATAAGGGTATCGCCCATAACCTTCCTCATAATATGGACAGCACCGGCGGCATGATCGACCAGCTTGAACAGCTTGCAGCAAATACCAAGTACGAAGAAGGCAGGGACTACGTCAGCGTTCGTCATCTTCCTCTGTATGAAGACAAAGCCATGGCAACGGAGGCTGGTTTGCTGAACCCGGCGTCAAGTGTCAAAGTTGTTGATCAATCCGGTGATGCTATTTTGGTAGAAGTCGCAGGCTGGCGCAAAGTAAAAGGCTTTGGTCGTGTGATCCAGGAAGACTTCGGTATGAACATCCCGGTTGGATCTTTACTCAAAGAAACAGCACAAAACGATGCCCTGATCGAGAAATTTGAAATCAAAGAAGACGAACTGACCGGTCTTCCTTGGCAGCGCATTAATACCAAGTTGTGGATGAAGAAAGAAGCGCTGCTTGCTGATGTTCAACCTGTCTGGGAACAAGCAAAGCAGTCTTATCAGACCAACTGTTCAGTGTGTCACACCCAGCCAGCAGAAGATCACTTCGATGCTAACACCTGGCCAGGAATGTTCAACGGCATGATGGCCTTTGTGAACTTCGACACCGACAGCAAAGCCCTGGTATTGAAGTACCTGCAAAAACACTCATCAGATTTTTCTGAAGCTAAACACTAAGCGATTGATGGAGTAATAAGAGTATGTCTGTTAGCAGAAGAAGTTTTCTTAAAGGCATTGCAACAACCAGCGCCGTATCTGTCATTGGCCCGAGCCTGTTAGCTTCGTCAAAAGCAATTGCCGCAGAAACAACCGGAACCTGGAAAGTATCAGGTTCACACTGGGGTGCGTTCCGTGCCCACATCTATGCGGGCAAGGTGCAGGAAATCAAACCGCTGGAAATGGATAAATACCCGACCGAAATGCTGGATGGCATTAAGGGGATCATTTACAGCCCGTCGCGCGTTCGTTACCCGATGGTGCGCCTTGACTGGCTGAAGAAGCACAAGTACAGCGGTGAAACCCGCGGTAATAACCGTTTCATCCGCGTTACCTGGGATGAGGCATTAGACCTGTTCTACCGTGAGCTTGAGCGCGTTCAGAAAGATTACGGTCCTTGGGCACTTCACGCAGGTCAAACCGGCTGGCGCCAGACCGGTCAGTTCCACAGTTGTACCAGTCACATGCAGCGCGCTGTGGGTATGCACGGTAACTACATCACTAAAGTCGGTGATTACTCTACCGGTGCCGGCCAGACTGTACTGCCGTATGTTTTAGGCTCAACGGAAGTCTATGCCCAGGGTACCTCATGGTCTGAAATTCTCGACCACAGTAAGAACATTGTGCTTTGGGCAACCGATCCGGTTAAGAACCTGCAGGTCGGCTGGAACTGTGAAACCCACGAGTCATTTGCATACCTGGAGCAACTGAAAGACAAAGTGGCGAAAGGCGAAATCAATGTACTGTCGGTTGACCCGGTTAAGAACAAAACGCAACGTTACTTAGGTAACGATCACATGTTCATTAACCCGCAGACTGACGTCGCATTCATGCTGGCCGTTGCGCATACGCTATACACTGAAGATCTTTATGATAAAAAGTTTGTTCAAACTTACTGCTTAGGTTTTGATGATTTTGTCCCTTACCTGACGGGTGAGAGTAAAGATAAGATCGAGAAAACCCCTGAATGGGCAGCCGAGATCTGTGGCGTAACCGCTGATGAAATTCGCGACTTTGCCCGTATGCTGGTGTCTGATCGCACTCAGATCCTGTTTGGTTGGTCTATTCAACGTCAGCAGCATGGTGAACAGCCATATTGGATGGGTGCCGTTATCGCGGCAATGGTTGGCCAGATTGGTCTGCCTGGCGGCGGTGTCTCTTATGGTCACCACTACAGTTCAATCGGCGTTCCGTCGACAGGCTTTGCCGCACCCGGCGGCTTCCCGCGTAACGTGGATCAGGGCCAGAAGCCAAAGTGGGACAACAACGATTTCAACGGCTACAGCCGCACTATCCCGGTCGCGCGTTGGATCGACTGTTTGCTTGAGCCCGGCAAAGAGATCAAATACAACGGCTCAAAAGTAAAACTGCCCGATTACAAAATGATGGTGATCAGCGGTAACAACCCTTGGCACCACCATCAGGACCGTAACCGCATGAAGCAGGCTTTCCAGAAGCTGCAGACGGTGGTAACGGTTGATTTCGCCTGGACCGCAACATGCCGTTTCTCTGATATTGTTCTGCCGGCTTGTACCCAGTTCGAGCGCAATGATATCGACGTTTACGGCTCATACAGCGGCCGCGGCTTGCTTGCGATGCAAAAGCTGGTTGATCCTCTGTATCAGTCAAAAACTGACTTTGATATCTTCACCGAACTGTCCCGCCGTTTCGGTCGCCACAAGGAATACACCCGTGGTATGGACGAGATGGAATGGGTACGCTCACTGTACTCCGACTGCCGCGATGCGAACAAAGGCAAATTTGAGATGCCTGAATTCGATGAGTTCTGGGAAAAAGGGGTACTCGACTTTGGCGAAGGTAAACCATGGGTTCGCCATGCTGACTTCCGCGAAGATCCGGAAATCAATGCACTAGGTACCCCATCAGGCTTTATCGAAATCTTCAGCCGTAAGATCGACCGCTTTGGTTACCAAGAGTGTCAGGGCCACCCAATGTGGTTCGAAAAGAGCGAACGTTCTCACGGTGGTCCCGGATCGGAGAAACACCCGTTCTGGATGCAGTCTTGCCACCCGGACAAGCGCTTGCACTCACAGATGTGTGAATCGGAACAATACCGTGCAACCTACGCCGTTAAAGGCCGTGAGCCAATTTACATCAACCCGAAAGATGCAGCCGCTAAAGGCATTAAAGACGGTGATCTGGTGCGCGTATTTAATGACCGTGGCCAACTGCTGGCTGGCGCTGTTCTTACCGACAGCTACGCGCCGGGGGTGGTTCGAATTGAGGAAGGAGCCTGGTATGGTCCGCTGAACGAAAAAGTCGGTGCCATCTGTACGTATGGCGATCCGAATACCCTGACTCAGGATATCCCTTCATCAGAGCTTGCGCAGGCAACCAGTGCAAATACCTGTCTGGTTAATTTTGAGAAATATACTGGCGTAGTTCCCCCGGTGACTGCATTCGGTGGCCCACTAGAAGTTAATTAAGGCAAACCTGATATTATGTAGCTAACGAAAAAGCCGCCTGTTCTTTAATACAGGCGGCTTTTTTACTATCGTTATTCTTTGCCCGCGCTCATGCCTGCACCCACCCATATGTCCCTCTTTTCACGTTCGTATTTTTAACAATAGTCAGCAGTTCAACTATCCATCAATGGTTGATGATTCTGATATTGAGGCGTAAATTGATGTTATAACAAATAAGAGAGAGTCTGAATGTGTTGGCTTATATCCTTGAAATGGTATGCATTGTTGCTTTTGCACTCAGTGGCGTAATGGTTGAATCAAACAGGGGGAAAGATATTCTCAGCGTATTGCTGCTAGGCTGGGTAACGGCCCTCGGTGGCGGAACGCTTCGTGACATTATCATTAATGCCGATCAAGTCTTTTGGATTCGTGATCCTACCTATTTCTGGGTTGCACTGGGAAGCAGCTGTGCCGGCTTTTTTCTCATAACCGAGATACGAAAGTCAAAAATAGAAAAGATGGTGATTTTATTCGACACCATCGGTGTCTCGCTGTTTTCTGTTCTGGTAACCGCTAAATTGCATTCAACAGGCTATGCCGCTTATGTTGCCATCTTTATGGGAATGGTCACCGCCGTTTTTGGTGGCGTGATCAGAGATATTCTCGCCCATCGCGTGAACATGTTTAACAACACCGAACTCTATGCGACTCCCGTTATTTTGGGCAGTAGCTTGTATATTGTGATGCACAATATAGGGTTTATTGATTATATCGCATCCATTTTTTGTATGACACTCATTGTCATTATGCGGCTATATGTGGTGGTAAAGCATGTCAGATTTCCAGATTTTTTAGTTTTAAAATAACCGCCTTTCATCGTTATTTTTATATGAAAAACAAAGTGCAAACAGTAACCAACTGATACAAACGGCCGATATGCAACCAAAGGATGGAGAGTAATAATGGACGAGATTATTTCCGGCAAGCAACCACATCGAGTGTTAACTGAAATCGATGACCAACTTTGTAATTTGGTACAAGACCTCGATATTCTAAACAGTGTTACCCCAAGCAATTATAAACAAGAGCGCGAACGTTTTTTTGCTCACCACTACTCTATTGAACCTAATTTTTGCTATCAAAGTAACCCGTTTGATGCTCATCAAGCCAAGCGTGCGTTGTATGAATTGCCAGTCGAAAGGATCCTCAATGACGACCTTAAACTTCTCTATACTGACATCATTCAGTCCTACGCTGATAAGCTCGATCAGCTCAGCTCGATAGGTGAAAATGACTTCTTGTATAATTCACTCCGATACTATGGTGAACCGAGCATTAAGGATATTAAGAACGCTAATTTTTTGTTGCACTTGCCGAATGAAGAAGAAGACGCTGCCAGCTACGATGCAAAAAAAATTGAAGCGTTCATGCGTGATTTTGCAGAGCAACACGGCTATGAATACAATCTGATTATCAGTGATAACATGATCGCAAATGCGCTCGTGGTAGGCAACAACGTCAAAATAAACAGCGCAGCCAAGCTATCACGTCAAGAGCTCAATGCGCTTGCCCATCATGAGCTGGGTGTACATCTGCTCACAACATTAAACGCAAGATCTCAACCCCTCAAGCTCTTGAATTTAGGCTGTCCCGTGAACACCACCACCCAAGAAGGTTTAGCTATCTTATGTGAATACCTTTCCGGTCACTTTAGTATCAAGCGCCTGAGAACATTGGCACTACGCGTCGTCGCAGTAGAATCAATGATTAAAGAGCGAGATTTTCGGTCCACCTTCCTACTCCTTAAAGAGCATTATAATACCGATGACTTAACAGCATTTACGATCACTGCAAGGGTTTATCGGGGCGGTGGCTTCACGAAAGACTACTTATACCTAAAAGGCTTCAGTGAAATCCTCAATGCATACAACGAAATGGGGAGCGACTTTAACTATCTGCTGTGCGGTAAGACCGAACTGAAATATATCCCTCAAATCAAACGCCTTATTGAACAAGATATATTGCTCGCACCTAAACTGATAAGCCCTGCGATCACTGATCCACAGGTGACAAATCCAATATATCAGTTTGTTACCCAAGCACTTCGGTAATAGGCTGAATAATATATAAACGTCGAGAGCGTCCAATTTCTCCTCGACGATCCGAGGAGTATTAGTCATCTTTTTACAAATAGTAACAATGCTTTTCCACTCTGATCGAAACAAAAAAGCAAACGTTTGCTTTTTTACTGGCAGCGGTGGCTAGTTCTGGTATCATTTGCCTCAGAAGTCGGCTAACCGCTCTGTCGGTTGTTAGCCGTTAATCGCATGCTTTACCATCGTATTGATTTTTGAAAATAGGAATTTCACCATGAGCCTTGCTGATCAAGTCCTTGCTGTAAATGATGATCTGCCGATCCGTACCGACAAACCTGTTCACAGCGGTAAAGTGCGTTCGGTCTACTGGCTGACTGACGCCGACAGCCGCCGCCTGATTGAAGAAAAAGGCTACGATGTGGCACCCGATGCGCCGCTGGCCATCATGGTGATCAGTGACCGTATTTCAGCCTTTGACTGCATCTGGCATGGCGAGGGCGGTCTGAAGGGCGTTCCCGGTAAAGGCGCGGCATTAAACGCTATATCCAATCACTGGTTTAAGTTGTTCCGCGAAAATGGGTTAGCTGACAGTCATATTTTAGACATTCCCCACCCGTTTATCTGGATTGTTCAGAAAGCAAAGCCGGTCATGATTGAAGCTATCTGTCGTCAGTACATCACGGGCTCAATGTGGCGTGCGTATGAAAAAGGCGAACGTGATTTCTGTGGTATTGAAGTACCAGAAGGCTTGAGTAAAGATCAGAAGCTGCCAGAGCTATTAATCACACCGTCGACTAAGGGCATTCTAGAAGGCATACCCGGTGTTCCGGCCGTTGATGATGTGAATATCACCCGTAAGAATATCGAAGAAAATTTTGCGGCTTTCAACTTCCGCAACCCTGCTGATATCGATTATTATGAAACCCTGCTTAAAGAAGGCTTCAACGTCATCAGCAATGAGCTGGAAAAACTGGGCCAGATCTTCGTTGATACAAAATTTGAATTTGGTTACGTGACAGATGCAAGCGGCAAGGAAAAGCTGATCTATATGGATGAAGTCGGTACCCCTGATTCATCGCGTATCTGGGACGCAGCCGCTTACCGTGACGGTAAAATCATTGAGAACTCCAAAGAGGATTTCCGTCAACTGCTGCTTAACCACTTCCCTGATCCCGATATTCTTCTCAATAAAGATCGTATGGAAGAGCGTGCAGCGCTTGCCCGTGACAATGCGCTGCCTCAGGAAGTGCTGATGCAGGTATCTAAAATCTACACCGGCATTGCGGAAAAAATCACTGGCAATAAGATTACCTTGAGTGAAAACCCTAAAGCGGAAATCGTGGCGATTCTTCGCCAAGACTATGGTTTGGTTGATTAGGGTTTAATTGACTAGGATTTAGTTAATTAGACTCAGCAGCTCCACAAACTAAAAAACCTGCTCATCGAGCAGGTTTTTTTGTATTATGGCAATCACAAATAAGCCGTTTAACAACTGTTCAGGGATGCTTTAAGCCGCTTCATTCCTTGCTCAATACTGACAACAGGCACGTAGCCCAAATCCCTTTTCGCGGCACTGATATCGAAATAGTGGCAGGTCGAAAGCTGGCGGGCAACAAAACGGGTCATCACAGGTTCCTGCTTTTTACCTGACCAGCCATAAATCCATTCCAGTAAGGCACCTACCCCATAGGCAAGTGATGCTGGTATTCGCTTGCGAACAGGCGGTAAATCGGCACAGGAGAGGATTTTGTTGAGCATGGCTGCCATGGTGATCGGCTCATCATTACTGAGAAAATACGCTTTCCCCGCGCACACCGCTTGGGGATCACTCAGCCTTAGCGCTGCCAGAATATGCGCGTAGGCGGCATTATCGACATAAATAGTATCAACCAGCTTATCTTCACGCCCCACCAGCTTGAGCCTGCCAGCGCGAGCGCGGTCAATCACCCTTGGGACTAAATGGGGGTCTTCCGGCCCCCAGATTAGATGGGGACGCAATGCCACGGTCTTTAACTGTCGCTCTGTTCCTTTAAGGCAAGCACTGCCTTCAAGGCTATCTATAACATCAAGACAATTTGCATTTTCAAGAAGACGGCCATTCGCGACTAACACCATCTGCTCGGCAATCGCTTTCGATTCAGCGTAATAATTCAGATAATTATCGGCATAAGGGGCGGATTCATCAATTCCCGCTTCATCAAAACCCGCAAACGTCACGCTTGGGGTGCTGGTATAGACGAGTTTATTGATACGCAGTGCCTGACAGGCATCGAGAATATTACGTGCACCATCGACATTGGGGGAGTAATAATCCTCTTTTGAGCCCCAGACTCCCGCCTTTGAAGCCACATGAAAAACCAGATCGCAGCCTTGCATCGCCTTCATCAACATCGTTTTATTGCTAATATCGCCCTTGACCATGGTGATACCCATTTGCTCAAGTTCGGGATAATCACCGCGGGCAAATCCCGTTACCGCAATACCTGCTTTCCGCAAATACCGGCAAATGGCTTTGCCAAGAAACCCGCCAGCACCGGTAACAAAAGCGTGTCTAGCCGAAGAGGCCAAGGCCGTCAGAACTTTCATCTCATCCGGTGTTGGCTGATCATCTGTTTTATCATTTAACACCAGCAGGTGACTCCTTGTTCGGTTCTTTTTCAGACAGCATTCTTTGTGCCCAAACTGCCAGTTTTTCTCTGAAAATCTTTGCGTTGTGGCGGATATCAACAGGGAAAGCGGGATGAATTAAGAAATCAGCAATGCCGCGTGTCTGTTCATATTTTGCTCCAATGACTTTCAACTCCTCAAAGAAAGCGGCAATATCGTCTATCTTTACCCCTTTCTTTAACTCGACACACAACAAAGGAACCCTTGCACTATTTCGTTCAACACCGACCAGCGCGGTACGTTTCACACGAGGATGAGTATTGAATATACGCTCACACGGAATAGAGAAATAAGGCTGTTGGTCATACTCAGAATTGGCACGATTTGCTTCAACGCGATGCGCCTTACGGCCACACATCCAGAGTTTCCCTTCCTCATCCAGATAACCTAAGTCACCCATACGATGACGGACCACCGTACCATCTACGATCTTGGCCTGCTCAGTGGCAGCGTCACGGTGATAGTAATGTCCGCTCACCATCGGGCCTTTAACCACAATTTCGCCGATTTGATTGACTGGCAACCTCAGACTGTCATCCCAATCAGCAATCGGATCGTCGGTGATCGCGATGATCGCAATATCCACGCCCTGAACGGGCAACCCGACACAAATCCCGCCGCCGCTATCGGTCACGTCAGTGGTTGTCATTAACGCCTCACTACCGATCATGGTAAGTGGCAATGATTCCGTCGCACCGTAAGAATTAAGTACCTCGATGCCATCACTCAACATTTTACTAAAACGTGAAATAGACGAAATGGTAGCGGGTGCGCCCGCAGAAATAACACGTTTAATACTTGGTAAGCGATGGGGGGTAGCTCGACTTGCACCCGCTTGTCCTAATCGCTCAATCAACGCTGGATTGACGAACATATTGGTGCAGTGATACTGCTCAATAGCCGCAAAAAGGCTCTCCGAATTAGCCGTGATAGGCTTGCTCGCATCCATATCAGGAACAATAGAGGCCATGCCTAATGCCGGGCCAAAGAGGGAAAATAACGGGAATGTGGCAAGATCTCGCTCGCCGGGAGAAATACCGTAATCGTTTTTCAGCACCCTGATTTGTGCTTCAAACATTGCATGGGTATAAACCACGCCTTTTGGCGTACCGGTACTACCGCTGGTAAACAAAATAGCCGCTATTTCATCATTTTGGAGCAAGGCAATATCATAATCGGTTGCTTGATCCATCTGACTACGGGGCTTGATCACCCGATTACGTTTAAGCAGCGCTTTTAGCGTTGTTCCGCCGAATATGTTAGCAAAAATGTCACTGCCGCCAACCGTCAGTAAACGACGTACATCCGGTTTACCCCAACCAAACAGACAACGCGCAATATGCGCTTTCGGAATACCAATAAACGCATCAGGCATGGCCTCATCAAAACATTGTTTAAGGTTCTTAACCCCCATTCCAGGGTCAACCAGAATAGGAATGATACCTGCTTT
Source organism: Photobacterium sp. (assembly GCF_057456235.1). Lineage (NCBI taxonomy): Bacteria > Pseudomonadati > Pseudomonadota > Gammaproteobacteria > Vibrionales > Vibrionaceae > Photobacterium > Photobacterium sp. The sequence continues at coordinate 126,402 of NZ_JBVCPH010000001.1, forward strand.
GAATAATGCAAACGTCAGGGCAAAGAAATCGAGGCTCGGCGTTACCATCAACACCGCCTTCATACCACGTTTGATGCCGTAGTCATTTAAAGCCTGGGCAATACAGTTACTGTCAGCATCAAGCTGACCAAAGCTCAGCTCTTCATAACGCAGTTTTCCTGCCAATGATCGTTTCTGTACCGCCACAGCCAGTGCTGAGGGTGTTTCAACCGCTGCTTGCCTTAAGTGGCGACAGATATTTGCTTGGTTTGAGTCGGTTAGTTCCAAATCGGGTGCCTCACTTGAATCAAAAGGGGCACCAATTTCATGCCCTCTAACCTTCAAGAATGTAACTCACTCGACATAGCGTCTGGAGTTTTCATAAATTCTGCAATTAGCGGTACAACCTCTTCGCTCGCATCTTCCAAAATATAGTGGCCACAGTCTGCAAATTCGTGGACTGTTGCGTGTGGCATTTTTTTACGCCAAACCGCTAAGAAATGCTTATCAAACACAAAATCTTTTAAGCCAAAGCAAATCAGAGTCGGTACTTGGGAGAACTTCGGTAAACTTGCTGCGATCTCAGAGACTAACTCATAGTTTCTATCGCCTTTTCTTAACGGGATATCCTGCACAAAACGTAATGTTGAAATACGGTTCGTCCAAGAGTTAAATGGCGACACATAAGCCTGACGAACTTCCGGACTCATCGGTTTGCGCTTAACACCCACATAAGAGGCAATAGATGAGAAAGCGTTAAAGCCACGCACTAAACATGTACCCAACAGTGTATTGCGGCAGATCCACAAAGGCCATGGAAATGGCTTTGATTCTGGAAGATGAAAAGCGCCTGTATTCAGGATCACCAGACGTTTAATCCGATCAGGATAACGCGCTGCATACCCCATACCAATCATACCGCCCCAGTCATGAACAACCAGGGTTATGTTTTCACGCACTTCTAAATGCTCAAGTAATGCTTCTAAGTCATCAATGCGGTTTTTTAACGTGTAGTCATAGCCAGCATCGTCTGGCTTATCAGATAAACCACAGCCAATATGATCAGGCACGATACATTGGTGGTTCTGACTTAATTCAGTGACCAGATTACGGTAATAGAATGACCAGCTCGGGTTACCGTGAACCATAACAACCGGCTCGCCCTGCCCTTCATTCACATAATGCAGCTTATGGCCATTTCTGCTGAGAAAATTGCGCTTAAAGGGAAATAACGTGTCTAACATGACTAATCCTAACTATCCTCAGCATGGAAATGAACCATCCTGTGTTTTGTAACTATTTCAGCGTAACAGGTAACGATTCAGCTCAACGCTATTTTGTTTAAGAGCAAAGAGAAAGCGCGCAGTTTGTAAGTACAAATGAGCACTTTCGATGCCGATATTGAACAAAATAGCTAAGAGATTAATTGTTACCACTTGAGACCTAACATCATACAGTTAAGCCCACTGCCTATACCTAAGAAGCTCACGTTATCGCCTGATTTCAAGAAACCATGATCGTGTGCCATCGCAGCAGTAACAGGTAAAGAAACCGTGCCCATATTGCCCATCAGCTTATAGGTCGGAAATTCTTTCCCGACAGGAATGTTCAGCGCATTCAGCACCTGTTTGCGGTTTGATGCGCCAACTTGGTGACAGATCACTTTATCAACCTGCTCGACTACCCAGCCGCGCTGATCGAGAAAATGATCCCATGTGTCACGTGCCAGCTTCACGCCTTCTTTGAGCAAGGTAACACCGTCAGTACGCATAAATTCACGAAATAGCTGAGGTCCGACTTCTTGCAGGCCCCATTGGCAAAGCTGGTGATGTTCAGGTGCAGATAAATGGCTGGCACCTAGCAATTGATGCTGACGGGTATTGTGCAGAGGCAGGCTACCGTCCGTCAGTAGAACTGCAACCGCCCCAGAGCCTCCGGTCAAGGTGGCTAAAGATTGGGCAAAATTCTGCATAGTTGGCTCAGCCAGCATATGATCAATCGTGATATCAACGATATGGCGGGCGGATTCACAAGAAACCACCAGGCCTGCTTTGATTTGACCCAGTTCAATACGGTTTGCTATATCTAAAATCCCAGACAGTACCCCAAGACAAGCATTGCTGATGTCATAAATAGCGGTGTCGTTCAGGACACCCAGTTCAGCCGCGATGCGGCACGCTGTTGCGGGTTCATGTTGATCGCGACATACCCCGGTGTAGACAACAGCCCCAAGATCGCCAACCTGAATACCTGTTTCATCAATGGCTTTGCGGGCTGCGGCCAGAGCACCATCCGACAATTTATGTCCTTTGGGCCACCAGCGGCGCTCTTCTATACCGGTCAGTGCGGCAAGCTGCCCCATAGGAATACGAAATTTCTGATATAAGGGAGCTAAACGGGATTCTAACTCAGAGCTCAATACCACTTGTGGTGCTAGCTCGTAAGCCAGACTATTGATAAAAACGCGGGAATATTTCATTCAACTATATAACTACTCACTATCTCGGCAAAATCAGTACCGATCTTCGTCATTAGTGCGCCATTTGAGCAAGAAAAAGGAGATGATTCAATAAAAATGTCATATTACAGGGTGTAATATCAATTCCATGAATTATCTAACTATTCAGAACACCACTGGGCGCGTTTAAAATGTTTTTATACTACATTGATAAATATCAGTTTAGAGCCACTATATTGGCAATTTATTGCCTTGCCTAAAAGTAGGTTAACTCTCGCTGAATTGATCTGATCATTGATGTATTTGGTATAGTCTCATATGACCAGTATAAAAAATATTAAGTTCATGACAGGCGTAAGGTAAAGTGCACGTCTTATTGCTTGTTGATTTAACATTAGCAAGATAAGTCTTGGCATCCCAGCCTGATTAGATTGAGAGATATAACCCATAATGAGCAAGATATATCATCACCCCGTGCAAATCTATTATGAAGATACCGACCATTCAGGTGTGGTATATCACCCTAATTTTCTTAAGTATTTCGAACGCGCACGTGAGCATGTGATTGATAGCGACAAGCTAGCCAGACTTTGGAATGAGCAAGGGTTAGGTTTTGCGGTGTATAAAGCCAATATGACGTTTCAGGACGGTGTCGAGTTTGCCGAAATCTGTGATATTAGAACTTCTTACCAGTTAGACGGTAAATATAAGACCCTGTGGCGACAAGAAGTCTGGCGTCCGGGTGCAAGCAGACCTGCGGTTATCGGTGATATTGAAATGGTCTGTCTCGATAAAGAGAAACGGTTGCAGCCTGTTCCAGAAGAGATTTTGGCATCGATGATGGCGGATTAGCGGCCCCCATTTCACACAACAAGATGTCCCCCTTTTGCGGGAATGGCCTAACAACTGTCATCCCCGCCATCGTTTAGAGCAGATCCTTTGGGCTGATTAACCTTGCTTCTAATGCCATTGCCTTGGCACTGCCACCCAGCGTCACGGCAAAACGATACTCTTCATTCAGACGACCGAGGCAGGATTGCCACGGGTCCGGTTCGACTTTTTTGGCGGAACTGTGGTCAGAGCCATTATCAGCAAAGTTCAATCCAATCCCTCGATACAGTTCAAGCTGACTGACAACAGGTTCTGAATAAAAGGGAGAGTCAGGCCCTGCAGCAGACTGTATTGGCAAAGTCTCTTTGCTTGCTGCAGAAAGGTCAAAACCAAAAGATTTTAACGATGTCGCAAGCCCCAGCCCCGTCGCCTTAATATACGATTCTTTCAATGCCCATAGGTCAAAAAAGCGCGGCCTTTGTCGATTTTCCGGAAGATGTAATAACGCCGTAACCTCCTGAGGCGAAAAGTAGTGACTGAGGATCGGGTAAATATCAGTACTCGTTCTGGCATGCTCTATATCCACCCCCAATTCTACATTTTCACTTCCCGCTCTTATTACTCCCAATAACAGATAGCCTCCGCTGTGGCTCAGATTAAATTCCAGCCCGGTTTGATCCCGCAGCTCTGCACACAACCTTGGTTTCCCTTTCTCTCCATATTCAAATCGCCATTCATCCGGTGAAAGTGCCGCATAGCGTGACAATACCGCCCGCAGAACACCGCGGACATAGAGCGCCCGAGTCCTCGCATCTTGCAGCCGGTAGCGATCCACCTTCGTCAGCTCGTCTTCTGTTAGCCAACGTCGCAGGCTGTCAATATAAGGACCGGCATCATCAAGCTGAGTAAGTGGACAAAACCAGAGTTGAACAAGAGGAAAAGATGACAAAGAGAGAATCCTGCGAGGTTATAGTGGGTTCTATTGTGACTGTTTTGCTTTTGAAACAACAGCGCTAAGCCGGTCCTATGTACTAAAGCATGCGCAGCTTTCAACAACAAGCAGGGGTACAAAAGGCTTAATTTACGACTTTTGTTTCTAGCCGATTTTTCTTTCTCCACTCGCACAGAGCCGCAGGCAACAAGCATTACATCATACTTATTCACTTAATTGAGGCGTGCATCACATTTTCACTGAAACTTGAGTATTTACACTAAAAATGGATAATAATTAAAATATAATCAATAACTTAATTATCAACTTATTACAAAAAATCGAAATTTAACATTTTTAACTGGTCGGAAGAGGTACAACCTCAGTATCAGCCGATTGTATCAAAATGCGACCTCAGGTACTCTGCTCAACCATTAACAGATTTAGCTGGTTTTCATTGCAAATGATAGGTATTTCCTTCTTTGATAATCGAAGCAGAAATTTCAGCAGGATTGTAATGAACACTACCTTTACGGTTGAAAGCGCTACTACCGCATGACTGGTGTAATTCCGCACGAGTCGCAGCACTTACGACAACTTTACTCACGAGCACTGTTCTCGCGAGCATTATACTCACGATTGTTGCTTACCCGCAGCAAGCTCACCTTTTGGCCGTGCTTTTCCGGAGCTACCTCAACTTACCGCTCAGTTCGTATTAAAGCCCAGCCCGAAAATATGACACCCGACCCACGGATGTCCAGTGGAGACTCATTATGAGCCAAACCCCAAAATCAACACCCGAGTCGCAAGAAGATAAGCGACTCAATAAACGCCTTAAAGATATGCCTGTCGCCATCGTCGGCATGGCAAGTATCTTTGCCAACTCCCGTTACCTGAATAAATTTTGGGATCTGATCAGTGAGAAAATTGACGCAATAACCGACGTCCCTAATACCCACTGGCGTCCTGAAGATTACTATGATGCAAATAAGAGCACGCCGGACAAATCTTACTGTAAGCGCGGTGGCTTTATGCCAGAAGTCGACTTCAACCCGATGGAGTTCGGTCTTCCGCCAAACATTCTTGAGTTAACGGATACGTCACAACTGCTTTCTCTGATTGTTGCCAAAGAAGTACTGGCTGATGCCAAGCTTCCTGAAGGCTACGACCGAGACAAAATCGGTATTACATTAGGTGTAGGCGGTGGTCAGAAGATCAGCCAGAGCCTGAATGCGCGTCTTCAATACCCTGTTCTAAAGAAAGTATTCAAAAGCAGCGGCATTAACGACGAAGACAGCGAAATGCTGATCAAGAAGTTCCAGGATCAATACATTCACTGGGAAGAAAACTCTTTCCCGGGTTCTCTTGGTAATGTTATCGCTGGCCGTATCGCAAACCGTTTCGACTTAGGTGGCATGAACTGTGTCGTTGATGCCGCTTGTGCGGGCTCTCTTGCGGCGCTGCGGATGGCCCTGAGCGAGTTGGTCGAAGGCCGCAGCGAAATGATGATCACCGGTGGTGTGTGTACCGATAACTCACCAACCATGTACATGAGCTTCTCAAAAACCCCGGCTTTCACCACCAATGAAACTATCCAGCCATTCGACATTGATTCTAAAGGCATGATGATTGGTGAAGGTATCGGTATGGTTGCCCTAAAACGTCTTGAAGACGCAGAGCGTGATGGCGACCGTATCTACTCTGTGATCAAAGGCGTAGGTGCTTCTTCAGACGGTAAGTTCAAGAGTATCTATGCGCCACGCCCTGAAGGTCAGGCAAAAGCGCTCAAACGTGCGTATGATGATGCCGGTTTTGCCCCGCATACGCTTGGCCTGCTAGAAGCGCATGGTACAGGTACGGCAGCAGGTGATGTTGCTGAATTTAATGGCCTGAACTCTGTATTTAGCGATGGCAATGACACCAAACAGCACATCGCATTAGGTTCGGTAAAATCTCAGATTGGTCACACCAAATCTACCGCAGGTACAGCAGGCTTAATCAAAGCAGCGCTTGCCCTGCACCACAAAGTATTGCCTGCAACAATCAACGTCACTAGCCCGAACCCTAAACTGAATATTGAGGACTCTCCTTTCTACCTCAACACCCAGACTCGTCCGTGGATGCAGCGTGTTGATGGTACTCCTCGTCGCGCGGGGATCAGTTCGTTCGGTTTTGGTGGCACAAACTTCCACGTTGTGATGGAAGAATACACACCAGAACATGCCCGTGGTGACAAGTACCGTCAGCGCCAGGTGCCACAAACACTGCTGTTCAGCGCCGCTTCTCGCGGTGCACTGATCGCAAGCCTGAAAGAAACATCAGCCAACATCTCTGGCCAGAAAACGGATTTAGCGGCGCTTGCTGACGCGTATGGCTTACGCAGCATTGAAGCATCTCATGCACGTTTAGGCTTAGTGGTTAAAACTAATGAAGAGCTTCAGGCTCAGCTGGCTCAGGCCATCTCGACACTTGAAAGTCAGACTAAAGCACATTGGCAGCTACCAAGCGGTACAAGCTACCGTGAATCTGGCCTTGTGGTTGAAAACGGTTCTGCCAAAGTTGCTGCACTGTTTGCAGGCCAGGGGTCACAGTACCTTAATATGGGTCGTGAACTGGCTTGTCATTATCCAGAAATGCGCCAGCAGCTAGCAAATGCCGATAAGGTATTTGGTGAAAACAACAAGACGCCGCTATCACAGGTGCTTTTCCCAATTCCTGCGTTTACTCAGCAAGACACTGCAGCTCAAGAAGCGACATTAACCAATACTGCGAATGCACAAAGCGCTATTGGCGTGGTTTCTATGGGCCAGTATGAGCTAATGACTCAGGCTGGTTTTAAAGCAGACATGGTTGCGGGCCACAGCTTTGGTGAGCTAAGTGCCCTATGTGCTTCTGGTGTTATCTCTCAAGATGATTACTACCAGCTTGCTTTTGCTCGTGGCAACGCCATGGCAGCAACGCCAGCAGAAGGCGATAGCGGTACTATGTACGCCGTTATTCTTGATGCAGATAAACTAGCAGCGGTTGAAACGTGTATCAGCGAATTTGATGGCGTAAGCATCGCCAACTATAACGCACCGACTCAGCTGGTTATTGCAGGCCCGACTGAAAAGGCACAGCTTGCAGCTAAAGCATTAGGCGAACAAGGCTTCAAAGCCATTCCACTGCCGGTATCTGGTGCCTTCCACACACCATTGGTTGCCCACGCGCAGAAACCATTCGCTGCCGCCATTGATAAGTCGACATTCAGCAAACCTGCGTTGCCACTTTATTCAAACGCAACAGGCGAGCTTTATAAGAATGACGGCAAAGTCATTAAGAAAGCGTTTAAACAGCACATGCTACAGTCAGTACGTTTCAGCACTCAGCTTGAAGCAATGTACGACGCCGGCGCACGTGTCTTTGTAGAATTCGGACCTAAGAATATTCTGCAGAAACTGGTTGAAAAAACGCTAACTGATAAAGCCGATGAGCTTTGTACGATCAGTATCAACCCGAACCCTAAAGGCGACAGTGATCAGCAACTGCGTCTGGCATCGGTACAGCTGGCCGTTGCGGGGATCTCGCTAGGCAATATCGACCCGTATCAGGCCGATATCGCCCAGCCTGCTGCTGCATCACCAATGAATATCAAACTGAATGCAACGAACTACATCAGTGCTTCGACCCGAGCAAAAATGGCTAAGTCATTAGAAACGGGCACCGTCAGCAAGCAAACTGAAATCGTTGAAAAAGTCGTTGAGAAGATTGTGGAAAAAGAAGTGATTAAAACCGAAATCCGCGAAGTGCCTGTAGCTGCTAGCGCGCAAGCTACTGCTCCAGAAGCAACACAAGTTGTTACTCAAGCTGTCGCTCAAGAGCCTCGTCAAGCCGTTACAACTGCACAGGCAACAACAGCACAACTTCCTGTCGGTGATGCGTCACTGCATGCATTTTTTGCTGCTCAACAACAAGCGGCAGAGCTTCATCAGCAGTTCCTCGCGATCCCGCAGCAATACGGCGACACTTTCACTACGTTAATGACAGAACAAGCCAAAATGGCTGCGTCTGGTATCGCTATTCCAGATAGCCTGCAACGTTCAATGGAAATGTTCCACCAGCATCAGGCTGAGACCCTGAAAGCTCACGCACATTACCTTGAGCTTCAAGCGAACAGCAACAACTCTGCGTTGGGTATGCTGACGTCACAGGCGGTTATCTCCACACTGACAACATCAGCTCCGCAATCAACGATTGCACCAACAGTGACGGCTCAACCAGTAGCACCAGTTCAAGCCGTAGCAATGCAGACTGTTGCTACGGCACCGGTTCAACAAGCAGCGCCTGCTGTTGCACCAGTGAAGGCAGTTGCTCCGGTACAAGCTCCGGCTCCAACTGTTGCACCAGCTCCTCCGGTACAAACAGCCGATGCTGAAAAAGTGATGCTGGAAGTGGTTGCTGAGAAAACGGGCTACCCTACCGAAATGCTGGATCTGGAAATGGACATGGAAGCCGATTTAGGTATCGATTCCATCAAGCGCGTTGAAATTCTAGGGACGGTTCAGGATCAAATGCCTAACCTGCCAGAACTCAGCCCTGAAGATTTAGCCGAATGCCGTACGCTTGGCGAAATCGTCACTTACATGAACAGCAAGCTAGGTGCTCAACCTGCGCCTGTTGTTGCTGAAGCTGCCCCAGTTATCACACCAGCAGCAAGCTCTAACGGTTTAGATGCGGCTCAAGTTCAAAGCACCATGCTTGACGTTGTTGCGGACAAGACGGGCTACCCAACAGAAATGCTGGATCTGGAAATGGATATGGAAGCCGATTTAGGCATCGATTCCATTAAGCGCGTTGAGATCCTGGGTACGGTTCAAGACCAGCTCCCTACTCTGCCTGAACTGAATCCTGAAGATCTGGCTGAGTGTCGTACACTGGGCGAAATCGTCAGCTATATGAACAGCAAACTGCCTGCAGTGACAGTATCTGTCGTTGCTCCAGTTGCCGCAGCGGTACCAGCAGCAACAAGCGGCTTAGACGCTGTGCAAGTTCAGAACACCATGTTGGAAGTGGTTGCAGACAAAACCGGCTACCCGACAGAAATGCTTGATTTGGCGATGGATATGGAAGCGGACTTAGGTATCGATTCCATCAAGCGGGTTGAAATTCTCGGCACGGTTCAAGATCAGCTGCCAGGTTTACCTGAACTGAATCCTGAAGATTTGGCTGAGTGTCGTACACTCGGCGAAATCGTTGATTACATGAACAGCAAGTTGCCTGCAGCAACAGTATCTGCAGCTTCGGCGGCGGTATCGTCTCCTGCATCAAGCGGTCTGGACGCTGCACAAGTTCAACGCACTATGCTTGACGTTGTTGCTGACAAAACCGGCTACCCGGCTGAAATGCTTGATCTTGCCATGGATATGGAAGCGGACTTAGGTATCGATTCCATCAAGCGGGTTGAAATTCTCGGCACGGTTCAAGATCAGCTGCCAGGTTTACCTGAACTGAATCCTGAAGATTTGGCTGAGTGTCGTACACTGAGTGAAATCGTTGACTACATGAACAGCAAGCTGCCTGCAGCACCGGTCATTGCGGTTGAAACCACACCAGCACCTGCGGCAAGTGGCCTCGATGCTGCACACGTGCAAAGCACCATGTTAGATGTCGTTGCAGACAAAACCGGCTACCCGGCTGAAATGCTCGATCTTGCCATGGATATGGAAGCGGACTTAGGTATCGATTCTATCAAGCGGGTTGAAATTCTGGGTACCGTTCAAGACCAGCTACCTGGCTTACCTGAACTGAATCCTGAAGATTTGGCTGAGTGTCGTACACTGGGCGAAATCGTTACTTACATGCAAAGCAAACTAGCAGGCACGTCATCTGCAACAGCGGCTCCAGTCGTTGAAGCTGCTCCTGAAAACGTGGTCGAAACTGCAACGGTAGAACTTCCTCCTCACAGCGAGGTGGCGCTAAAAAAGTTACCAGCGGTAGATAAATTAGCTGACTGTTTTTCCAAAGACGCATGTATCGTGATCACCGATGATGGTCATAATGCCGGCGTTCTGGCAGAAAAACTAAGTGCTCACGGCCTTCAAGTCGCCGTTGTACGTAGTCCTCTATCTGCCGCTTCACCACTGAACAGCGAAATCACCAGCTACCCGCTAGCAAGTGTTGATGAAACTGGCGTGAAAGCTGTTATTGCTGAGATTGAAAGCGCGCACAAAGCGATTGGCGGGTTCATTCACCTGCAACCTCTTGCAACTGACATGCAATCTGACAATGCAGACATTGCATTGAATGCCGATGCGAAATCAAGCATTTCAATTGCGTTCTTGTTCGCTAAATTGCTTCACGATCAGTTAAACACGGCATCAGCATCAAGCCGTCGTAGCTTCTTCACTGTCAGCCGTATTGATGGTGGCTTTGGCTACCTTGATACCGAGCAGCTAGTTAATGCTGAACTAAACCAGGCGGCACTGTCCGGTTTGACTAAAACGTTAAGTCACGAATGGTCGAACGTGTTCTGTCGTGCTTTGGATGTTGCACCTGCTCTTGATGCTCGCCATCTGGCAGAAGCCGTCACTGCTGAGCTATTTGATATCAATACTCACACGGTTGAGATCGGGCTTTGTGAACCCCAAAAGGGCGAATCTGGACGTTCAACGCTAATTGCTACAGAAGCAGGTACAGCTCAGACGAAAAATGTTGCGGCAAAGCTCACCACATCCGATAAGGTTCTGGTAACGGGCGGCGCAAAAGGCGTCACGTTTGAATGTGCACTGACACTGGCTAAAAAGTGCCGGTCACACTTCATCCTTGCAGGTCGTAGTAAGCACATCACGGCGAGCGAACTGCCGAAATGGGCACAAGGCAAGCAGGAGAGCGAACTGAAAGTGGCTGCTATTGCTAACCTTCAGGCCTCGGGTGATAAACCAACACCGAAGAAAGTGGATGCATTGCTTAAGCCTGTTTTAAGCAGCTTTGAAATCAACAGTGCCCTACAAGCCTTTACCAATGTTGGCGCAAGCGCTGAGTACCTGAGCCTTGATGTATCAGACAGTGGATCTGTGACTAAAACATTGTCTCAGTTCAGTGATATCACCGGCCTGATCCACGGCGCTGGCGTACTGGCTGACCGACATATTCAAGACAAAACACTGGATGAGCTGAACCTCGTTTACGGAACCAAAGTTGGCGGTCTTGAAGCGGTACTCAATGCATTAGATAGCAGCAAGCTGAAACTGTTAGCGATGTTCTCTTCTGCGGCAGGATTCTACGGCAACAAAGGCCAGAGCGATTACGCGATGTCTAATGACATCCTGAACAAAGCAGCACTTCAGTTCTCGGCTCGTTACCCTGAAGCGAAAGTAATGAGCTTCAACTGGGGACCGTGGGATGGCGGCATGGTTAATCCGGCGCTTAAGAAAATGTTCACCGACCGTGGTGTGTACGTGATCCCTCTACAAGCTGGCGCTGAGCTTTTCAGCTCGCAGATTCTGAGTGAAACAGGTATTCAACTGCTTGTAGGTACGAGCATGCAAGGTTCAGAGAACAAGGAAAACGCTGTAAAAAAGCCTGATGCGGAGTCTGTGCTGGTAGCAAAGAGTCCGCTGAATAAAAGCATCACTGTGACACGAGACCTTGACCCAAAGGCGATGCCTTTCCTCAAGGACCACTGCATTGCCGGTAACCCCGTGTTACCGACAGTGTGTGCCATCCAATGGATGCGTGAAACAGCAGAACAACTGGTAGGGGCGAACGTCAGCGTTCGCAACTACAAACTGCTTAAAGGCGTAATTTTTGATACCGATGAGGTGCAAATACTGACGTTGACACTGACACCTGAAACTAAAGCTGACGATCAAATCAACGCATTGATCAGCTGCCAGGGTCGACCACAGTATCAAGCAATGTTGGTCTTAGAACACACCGCTGGTTCGGTTGAACCTGCACCGGCTAAAACCTTTGCGGCGGGTTCAAACAACCCCGTCACAACGGCTGATGCGTTGTACAGTAATGGCACCCTGTTCCATGGTCCAAGGCTGCAAGGTATCCAGACGGTTGAACGTTTTGATGACGCAGGTTTACTGGCACAGTGCCAGCTGCCAACCATTACTGATGCCGACTGTGGTGCTTTTGTACCGACTCAGCATACGGGCGGTTGCCAGCCTTTTGCTGAAGACTACTTGCTACAGGCCATGCTGGTTTGGGCAAGATTGAAGTACGGCGCAGCCAGCCTGCCTTCTGCGATTGGTGAATTTGTTTCTTATGAACCCATGCAAGCGGGTGACAAGGGTTGGTTAGAACTAGAAGTGATTAAACATACTTCGCGTTCACTACAAGCTAACATCTCGCTTTACCATCAAGATGGTCGTTTAAGTGCCGTAATGAATGGCGCAAAAGTAACGATCAGCAAAGGCCTAAACGAGGCATTTTTGGTGAAGTCTGAGCCAGAAAAGGAGCTTCTGTCATAGTGGCCGACTCTTCTAATAAAGCGATGCCGTTGCGCATCGCTCTTTTAGCCCAGCCAGCGCATGCTGCTGGGCTTTCTGCCGATTGCTTTTCTACATTACCACCCGTTGAAATCATCTCAGTCGGTGATAATTTTGAAACAGCCCTTCAAACCGCTATTCAAGTAATCAGCCAAGGCAATGTCGTTCAATTTTGCGTAAATGGCGAACACGGTGAAGCACAATCAAAGTTATTGATGCTTGCGGGTTTAACGGCAGCACAAAACAAAATTCATCCTCATGCCTACTTGTCTGGTTTTAGTGCCAGTTCAGCACATAGAACTGTTGACTGCATAGAAGAAGCGCTGGCTCAATCACGTCGCCAGGAAGCCAGTTTAAGCAACCAACAGACTTTTGATGCACTCACTGCAGAGCAAAAATTTTCTGCGTTGTACCAAATGGTTGAAGCTCTTGCCAGTCGCACGCTTAACACTCGCTCTGATAAAGATAACATCAGCCATTACTGGTTTACTGAGCCGCACCAAGCTCGTGTAACGAGTTTAACGTTCAATGCAGATGTATGCACAAGCAGCTTGGTATTAACGCAAGCAACTGGGCTACAAACAGCTCAATCACTGCTCTCAGCGTCTCGACTTTTCTTTGTCATAACCGGTCATAATGAAGCAGTGTTATCAACTCAGCTGGCACAGTTAACAACACGCTTGAATAAACTCTCAGATGATTCGTATTCACTGATTGAGTTGATGGCTGCAAATCTGAGACAGTTTCAGGCTGATGCTTCAACGTCTCCGTCGCTGCCTGCCATCGTATTGCAAGGTGCTTCCGTCGCCGCTATTGAGCAGGAAATTACCGCGATTAGTCATGCTCTGCCAAAAATAATGGCTGAGAAAAGTCATTATAAAACACCCGCAGGTAGCAGTTTTTCACCGGCACCCAACAGCAAAGGCGGCGTAGCTTTTGTGTATCCGGGTGTTGGTACCGTTTACCCTGGTATGTTCCGCCAATTTCATCAGTATTTCCCCGAGCTTTTCGCTCGCCTTGAACGAGAAGGCAATCTCAAAGAGATGCTGCAAGCCGAGAAGACATACGGCGACATTGCTGCCGAGATGAGTTTGAGCGAACTCGCCATTGCCGGTGTGGGCAGCAGTTACCTGTTAACCCAGCTATTGTGCGAAGAATTCGCGGTTAAACCGGATTTCGCATTGGGTTACTCCAAAGGCGAAGCATCGATGTGGGCAAGTTTAGGCGTCTGGAAAAATCCTCACGCATTAATTGAAATGACTCAAACCAGCCCGATATTTACCACCGCTATCTCAGGTGAATTAACAGCAGTACGTGAAGCCTGGCAGTTAAGCGACGGTGACGAAATCACCTGGAACAGCTTTGTGGTTCGCAGTGAACCAGCAGCCATTGAAGCACTGCTTCCTGAGTTCCCGCACGCTTATCTTGCGATTATTCAAGGTGATACTTGCGTACTGGCCGGTTGTGAAAATGACTGCCGGGCCCTGCTCAAGAAACTCGGTAAACGCGGTATTGCAGCCAACCGGGTAACTGCCATGCACACCACGCCGGCATTAAGCCAACACCGGCAAGTGACTGAGTTTTATAACCAGCCTTTGTGTGAAGCGCTACCTGAGCATATTCGCTTTATCAGTGCCGCCGCTGGTCATAATACTCTTGTTAATATTGATAGCCAGAGTATTGCCGATTCGATTGCCGATACGTTCTGCTCGACGCTTGACTTTACCGCGTTGATCCGTAGTGCGCGTGAACAAGGTGCCCGTCTGTTTGTTGAGATTGGTGCAGACAGACAAACCTGCACCTTGATCGATAAAATTAATCGCGCCGATCATGTGACGACCGAAAGCTGTACTGTCGCGGCCAACGCCAAGGGCGGCGACGATATTCTCACCTTGCTCAAATGTATCGGTCAGTTAATCAGCCACCAGGTTCCTCTGTCACTTGATCCCCTTCTGAAGGGGCTGGAACAACATCAAGTGAAGGCGTCGACACCAGAGATAACTTTAAAAGGAGAGCCAGTATGAGTTCTCGTACGCAAACAAAAATCGCCATTGTTGGTTTAGCCAACCAGTATCCTGATGCGGATACGCCGAAGGCTTTCTGGCAAAACCTGCTGGACAAAAAAGATTCCCGCAGCGTGTTAAGCCCTGAAAAATTAGGCGCCAATCCTGACGCCTACCAGGGCCAGCAAGGCGAATCAGACCGCTTTTACTGTGATAAAGGCGGCTACATCCAGAACTTCACGTTTGATGCCAGCGGTTACCGTTTACCTGCTGAAAAATTTGTCGGCTTAGATGAAAGTTTTCTTTGGGCGCTAGACACCAGCCGCAAAGCATTAGCCGATGCGGGTATCCCGTTAGATGCTGCAGTACTTGAGCGTACCGGCGTGATCATGGGTGCCCTTTCGTTCCCGACAACGCGTTCTAATGATCTGTTCCTGCCGCTTTACCACTCGGCGGTAGAGAAGGCACTACAAACGAAACTGGCGAATAACCACTTTTCATTAAGCCCATCGAACGATCACGCGGTAAGCCTGAACCCGGCCAATGGTGCGGCGGCGCATAATGCTTCTAAGCTGGTTGCCGATGCTCTGGGCCTTGGTAGCGCGCAGTTAAGCCTTGATGCTGCATGTGCCAGCTCGGTCTATTCCCTGAAATTAGCTTGTGATTATCTGAGCACAGGCAAAGCCGATATGATGCTGGCTGGCGCTGTTTCGGGTGCCGACCCTTTCTTCATCAATATGGGTTTTTCAATCTTCCACGCCTACCCGGATCACGGTGTATCGGTGCCATTCGATACCAACAGTAAAGGTCTGTTTGCCGGCGAAGGCGCTGGGGTGTTAGTGCTAAAACGCCTTGAAGATGCAGAGCGCGATGGCGACCATATCTATGCGGTTGTCAGTGGCATTGGTTTATCGAATGATGGCCGAGGTCAGTTTGTCCTAAGCCCGAACAGCAAGGGACAGGTACAAGCTTTCGAACGGGCTTATGAAGCTACCGACCTGTCACCAGAAAGTATCGAAGTCATTGAATGTCACGCGACAGGTACGCCGCTGGGTGACAAAGTCGAAATGACGTCGATGGAGCGCTTTTTTACTGGCAAGCTGAACGGCACACAAGCACCATTAATTGGTTCGGCAAAATCCAACTTAGGTCACCTGCTGACGGCGGCAGGCATGCCGGGGATCATGAAGATGATCTTCGCAATGAAAGAAGGTGTACTGCCACCGAGTATCAACCTCTCAACCCCGCTCTCTTCACCTGACGGCTTGTTCGGTTCGCACACGTTGCCAACCCAGGTTCAGCCATGGCCGGATAAAGCAGGTAACCCTGAGCGACGCGCTGGTGTGTCGGTATTTGGTTTCGGAGGCTGTAACGCTCACCTGTTGTTAGAAGCATGGAAAGATTCGCCCGCAAAACCAGTCGCTCAAGCCTCTGGCGAACCGGCATCACCGCCTCATCTGAAAATCACCGGTTTAGCGTCCCACTTTGGTTCGTTAAAAACCATCAATGCGCTTAATCATGCGATTGAAACCGGGGCTGATGCTTTCGTTGCACTGCCGAAGAAACGCTGGAAGGGCTTAGATCAACACCCGGAACTACTGAGCCAATTTGGCTTACATACCGTGCCGCACGGTGCGTACATTGATCAGTTCGAGCTGGATTTCTTACGCTTTAAAGTACCGCCGAATGAAGATGACCGCCTGATTTCTCAGCAGCTTTTACTGATGAAAGTCGCAGATGAAGCGATCCGGGATGCCAAGCTTGAAGTAGGGCAGAAAGTTGCCGTTCTGGTTGCAATGGAAACCGAGCTTGAAATGCACCAGTTCCGTGGCCGCGTTAACTTACATACCCAACTTGCCGACAGTCTGAGCAACATGGGTGTAGCGTTGAGTGATAGCGAATACCAGGCACTTGAAGCCATTGCAATGGACAGTGTGCTTGATGCTGCCAAGCTGAACCAGTACACCAGCTTCATCGGTAATATCATGGCATCTCGCATTGCCTCGCTGTGGGACTTCAACGGTCCGGCCTTTACGATTTCTGCCGCTGAACAATCGGTCGCACGTTGTATCGATGTCGCACAGAATATGATGGCGCAGGAATCACTGGATGCGGTGGTTATTGCCGCCGTCGATCTGAGCGGCAGTGCTGAACAGGTTATTCTGAAAAACAGCATCACACCCGTTGCTGCTAACTCGCAAGATAGTGGCTGGAACGTGGGTGAAGGTGCCGGTGCCATTGTTCTGGTCGACAAAGAAACGCAGCGGAGCCAAAACACAAGCAATAGTGCAAGCTATGGCGAAATCAGTGCACTAGGCTTTAGTGCAACCAGTAAAAGTCGTTTAGTCACTGATCGCTTACTGTCGCAGACTGGTATTGCTGCCAATAACGTTAGTTTATTGGAGCTAAACCAGGCACCAGAAAGCACAGACACTGTGCAGTTCCCGCTGGCTCGTGCTTCGCAAACTCAGGCGAATCAACGTTTAGGACACTGTTATGCCGCATCAGGTATGGCGAGCATGCTTCATGGCTTGTTAAGCCTTAATCAGACAGCATCTGACTTTGATAGCAAAGCCGCCATTGTCGCCAACGTCAGTGAAAATCAGTGTTCACAACTGTTGCTAACGCAGTCCGCCACAGAGAGATCGTCGCTTCAAGTACGTCTTGAGAGTGAACTGCCGGCAGATTCAAAGCGTCAGCTGATCAAGCAAGTTACCCTCGGTGGCCGTGATATCTATCAACATATCGTGGCAACGGATCTGCCTGAACTTCAGCAGATCCAGCAGAAAGTCGCTAACGCGAAGCCGCGTGTACAGACACAGGCTAAAACAATCGCGCAAGCCGCTGCAACTCCATCAGTATCCCCGATTCTGGCAACATCAGACCAGACGCCGATTACAGGTATTCAACGCAATATGACAAAGGTCCTATCCGCTAAAAACCAGCATGATTTAACTTCATTCCAGAGCCCTTCATTTGCTGAAAATCAGCTGCTGGCACAACAGGTACATCAAGCCTTTCTGCAAAACCGAGAGCAAGGGCTGAAGATGGCTGATGCCCTGCTAAAGGCGCAGCTTAACGAAGTCACCGCGCAAATGGGCGCGGCAACCGGTCAGGTCATTCATCACCAGCCAGCAGTCGCGACACCATCACAGAATGTAATGGCAACGCCGATCGCTAAACCTGTACGTAAGCCTTGTATCTGGGATTACGACGACCTAGTGGAATACGCTGAAGGCGATATCGCCAATGTGTTTGGTCCGGATTACGCGATTATCGATAACTACTCTCGTCGTGTAAGGCTGCCAACCACAGACTACTTGCTGGTATCGCGCGTCACCAAGCTTGATGCCACCATGCTTGAGTACAAACCAAGTACCATGACCACAGAATACGATATTCCTGTCGATGCACCGTACCTGGTAGACGGTCAGATCCCGTGGGCCGTTGCTGTAGAATCAGGCCAGTGCGACCTGATGCTGATCAGCTATCTGGGTATCGACTTTGAAAACAAAGGCGAGCGTGTTTACCGTCTGCTTGATTGTACCCTCACCTTCCTGGGCGACCTGCCTCGTGGTGGCGATACATTGCGCTACGATATTTCGATCAACAACTTTGCCCGCAACGGCGATACCTTACTGTTCTTCTTCTCTTACGAATGCTTCGTCGGCGATAAGATGATCCTGAAAATGGACAACGGTTGTGCTGGCTTCTTTACTGACGAAGAGCTTGCCGACGGTAAAGGTGTCATCCGCACCGAAGACGAAATTAAAGCCAGAAACCTGGCGGTTAAGCAGCGCTTTAACCCCCTTCTGCACTGCCAGAAGACCCAGTTCGATTACCAGACACTGCATAATCTGCTTAGCGCCAATATTGCGGGTTGCTTCGGTGACAGTCATGTTTCAGATCGTGCACAGCCTTCACTGTGTTTCAGCTCAGAAAAATTCATGATGATCGAGCAAGTCAGTCATGTAGATCCGCAAGGTGGTACATGGGGGCTTGGTCTGATTGAAGGTCACAAGCAACTAGAAGCGGATCACTGGTACTTCCCTTGCCACTTCAAAGATGACTCAGTAATGGCTGGCTCATTGATGGCGGAAGGCTGTGGCCAGTTGCTTCAGTTCTACATGATGTACCTGGGTATGCATACACAAGTACAGAATGGCCGTTTCCAGCCGCTTGAAAATGCACCACAGCAAGTACGTTGCCGCGGTCAGGTTCTGCCACAATCTGCTGTACTGATCTACCGTATGGAAGTAACTGAAATTGGTCTGAGCCCGCGTCCTTACGCGAAAGCAAATATCGATATCTTGCTTAATGGCAAAGTCGTGGTTGATTTCCAGAACCTGGGTGTAATGATCAAAGAAGAAACAGAATGTACCCGCTACATTGAAGCCACCGAGGCTGATGTACAGCAAACGACTTTTGCGCCTGTTCAAACAGCAGTTGTTCAAGACGCTGTTACTCAAGAAATTCGTCAAAAGCCAGCCGTTCAGCAACAAGCTTCTGCCAATGCGCCGCTGATGGCACAAATTGCAGATTTGAACACAGCACCGAACAAAGGTGTTATTCCGCTTCAGCACGTTGAAGCACCAATGACACCTGATTACCCGAACCGCACGCCAGACACGGTACCGTTCACGCCGTACCACATGTTTGAGTTTGCAACCGGTGACATCGAAAAATGTTTCGGCCCTGACTTCTCAATCTATCGCGGCATGATCCCGCCACGTACCCCGTGTGGTGATCTGCAGCTGACTACCCGTGTCATTGAAGTGAACGGTACCCGTGGTGATTTCAAAACACCATCGTCATGTATTGCTGAATACGAAGTCCCTGAAAATGCCTGGTACTTTGACGAAAACAGCCATCAGGCACTGATGCCTTACTCGGTATTAATGGAGATCTCACTGCAGCCAAACGGCTTCATTTCTGGCTACATGGGCACGACCTTGGGCTTCCCGGGACAAGAGCTGTTTTTCCGTAACCTGGATGGCAGCGGCAAAATGCTGCGCAATGTCGACTTACGCGGCAAAACTATCGTTAACGACTCTCGCCTGCTTTCAACGGTCATGATGGGTACCAACATCGTGCAAAGCTTCAGCTTTGAGCTAAGTACTGACGGTATACCTTTCTATGAAGGTAAAGCGGTATTTGGTTACTTCAAAGGCGCAGCACTGAAAGATCAACTGGGGCTGGATAACGGTAAAGTGACGCAACCATGGCACATCGAAAACAACCGTACGCCAGATGTGAGCATCAACCTGCTGGATAAAGAAAGCCGTTACTTCAACGCGCCGCTTTCAGCTGCTGGCGAAGTACAACCACACTACCAGCTAGCCGGCGGTCGCCTGAACTTCATCGACAAAGTGGATATCACCAGCGATGGCGGTAAAGCTAGCTTAGGTTACTTGTATGCCGAGCGTACTATCGACCCGAGTGACTGGTTCTTCCAGTTCCACTTCCATCAAGATCCGGTTATGCCGGGATCATTAGGTGTTGAAGCGATTATCGAGCTGATGCAAACCTACGCCCTGAACAAAGATTTGGGTGCCGGATTCCGTTCACCGAAATTTGGCCAGATCCAGTCAGAAGTGAAATGGAAATATCGCGGTCAGATCAACCCGCTTAACAAGCAAATGTCACTGGATGTCCATATCACCGCGATTAAAGATGAAGACGGTAAGAAGATCATCATTGGTGACGCCAACCTAAGTAAAGACGGCCTGCGTATTTACGAAGTGAAAGACATCGCTATCTGTATTGAAGAAGCTTGAGTTAGGAATAAACAATATGACAATGCAAACAACCATAAATAACGAAAAGCTATCACCGTGGCCGTGGCAGGTTGGAGAAAATGCTATTCACTTCGACACAGGCTCAATCGCGAAGATATTGAAAGATCTTAGCCGGGGCTGCTATCTGGTTAATCACCCGGAACAAGGTCTGGGGATCAGTCAGCAGGCCGAACTGGTTTCTGGCGAAAGCGCCAGTGCTGCTAACACCCATCCGGTCAGCGCTTTTGCGCCGGCCCTTGGCACCCAAAGCTTAGGTGACAGTGACTTCCGCCGTGTTCATGGCGTGAAATACGCTTACTATGCCGGTGCGATGGCCAATGGGATATCTTCAGAAGAACTGGTTATTGCGCTGGGCCAGGCGGGGATCCTCTGTTCATTTGGTGCTGCAGGCCTGATCCCGTCACGGGTGGAACAAGCAATTAACCGTATTCAGGCTGCACTGCCGAACGGCCCTTATGCCTTTAACCTGATCCACAGCCCGAGCGAGCCCGCACTGGAGCGTGGCAGTGTTGAGCTGTTCCTGAAACATAAAGTACGTACTGTTGAAGCATCTGCCTTCTTAGGTCTTACCCCGCAAATCGTGCAATACCGTGCCGCAGGTCTGAGCCGTGATGCAAAAGGTGAAATCCAAATTGCCAACAAGGTGATTGCGAAAGTCAGCCGTACCGAAGTTGCCCGTAAATTTATGGAACCGGCTCCGGCGAAGCTCCTTCAGGCTCTGGTCAATGAAGGCCGTATTACTGCTGAACAAATGGAACTGGCTCAGCTCGTACCAATGGCTGACGATATAACCGCTGAAGCCGATTCAGGCGGTCATACCGATAACCGCCCGCTGGTAACGCTTCTGCCGACGATCCTGGCTCTGAAAGAAGAAATCCAGGCTCAATACCAGTTTAAAACTCCGCTACGCGTGGGTTCGGGTGGCGGTATCGGTACCCCTGATGCGGCACTGGCAGCGTTTAACATGGGGGCTGCTTATATCGTCACAGGCTCTATCAACCAGGCTTGTATCGAAGCGGGCGCGAGTGAGCACACGCGTAAACTGCTTGCGACAACAGAAATGGCCGATGTCGCCATGGCACCGGCTGCCGATATGTTCGAAATGGGCGTGAAGCTGCAGGTGGTTAAACGCGGCACCTTATTCCCGATGCGTGCCAACAAGCTGTATGACATCTACACCCGTTACGATTCTATCGAAGCGATCCCTGCCGATGAGCGCCATAAGCTGGAAACTCAGGTTTTCCGCTCGACCCTTGATGAGATCTGGGCCGGTACGGTGGCTCACTTTAACGAGCGCGATCCAAAGCAAATCGCTCGTGCCGAAGGCAATCCAAAACGTAAGATGGCATTGATCTTCCGCTGGTATCTTGGCCTTTCAAGCCGCTGGTCAAACACCGGTGAAGCAGGCCGCGAGATGGATTATCAAATCTGGGCCGGCCCTGCACTGGGCGCATTCAACGCCTGGGCAAAAGGCAGTTACCTTGATAACTATCAGGATCGTCGTGCCGTCGATCTCGCCAAGCACCTGATGCACGGTGCCGCCTATCTTGCACGGATCAACCTGCTGGCTTCACAAGGCATCAGACTGCCGGCCGAACTTGCACGCTGGAAGCCGACAGAGAAAATGGCTTAAGAGTAAGATTCCAGAAGCGAGTTTCTGGATGCGAGTATAAAAAAAGCGGCCTTCAAATGAAGGCCGCTTCGTCATTCACGGCATAGGTTTATCCACGATTAATTAATCGCGATTGACAGGAAGTAGCCGACAACTGTAGCCGTCGTTACCCCGATAAAGCCTGGAATAATAAAGCTGTGATTCAAAATATACTTACCGATTCTGGTTGTGCCCGAGCGGTCGAAGGTAATTGCCGCCAGATCACTTGGGTAGAACGGGAAGAAGAAATAGGCGTAGCACGCCGGCAATACACCGATGATAACTTCAGCGGGTATCCCGAGAGAAAAGCCCAGTGGCAGCATGATGGTCAGTACTGCAGCCTGGCTCTTCAAGAAAATAGAGACCACGAACATCGCGATGGCAAATGTCCACGGGTGAAGGTTAACGATATCGCGTACCATCTCTATTAAGTAAGGCTTGTGATAGCTAATAATCGTGTCACTCATCCAGGCAATACCAAAGATGATAATAACGGCAGTCATACCCGCAATAAACACGTGACTGGTGACAATTTTCTTGGGCTGGACTTTCGTAATTAACAAAATGATTGCGCCAACCGACAGCATTAAGAACTGTATGGCGACAGACATTTTAACGCCGTCAGGAAGCAAGCCGAGATCTTTACCAAACATCGCGACAAAAATAACCGAGACAATACCCAGAACGAAGACAGTTAATCCGGTTTTCGCCTTTTTATCTTCGGTTGAACCCTCTTCCGTTTCCGCATCGTTATCGATTAGCTCCTTTCGGAACTCCTCGTCTTGACAGCGCTCTTTGAACTCGGGATCTTTGTCGAGATCTTTGCCTCGACGAAGGCTCCAGGTACAGGCAACGAGCAAACCGGCCAAAGTGGCAGGAATCGTCACCGTAAGTACATCGAGCAAGCCTATATCAAGATTATTATCAACGGCAGTGGCCATAACCACTGCTGCGGCCGCAGCAATTGGACTGGCTGTAATCCCCATCTGTGATGCAACCGATGCCATCGCCATCGGGCGTTCCGGGCGGATCCCTTTTTTGTAGGCTACATCGTAAATAACAGGAAGAAGAGGATAAACAGAGTGGCCTGTACCAACAAGAACCGTTAATGCATAAGTGCTAAGCGGACCAAGAAAAACAATTTTATTAGGGTGCTTACGCAGCATTTTTTCTGCGTATTTGACCAAAAGCTTTAAACCGCCCGTCGCTTCCAAGGTGGCAGAAGCTGAGACTACGGCTAAGATAATCAACATCACACCGATGGGGGGCGTGCCAGGTGCAACACCAAAAACGAACGCTAAGACCGAGACTCCCAATCCACCGAGAAGCCCAAAAGCTATGCCGCCGTGTCGGATTCCGATAAATATGACAGCGAGCAGCAGCATCATATGAATATAAAACATTTTTTCATCCTTAAAATCATAATTACAAAAATAACAGCCAGTACAGACACTATTCCTCTATTAGGCGTAGGGGCATTAAAATTATGCCTGCAGTCTAACAACACTTATTGATGGGATTATTGAGAGCCCCATTAATGTAACTATCTTTGGCTTTTGTAACTTTTGTACACGGCAGCTTGATCAGGCGTACCGTACATTAAGTGGTCTGAACGTCATTATTTCTGATTCAGCACACATTACTTCCGGCAGCGAGCCCGCTATACTGCCTCTTCACGAGCGCTGCTATTCTGAGGCCTGTCATGAAACTTAAGAGCTATCTGGCCTTAATCACCGTTGCTACCACCTCTGCTATTGTTATCGTTGTAACCACCGCTATCTTTTTTTTACTGCAAAACTCGTATCAGAAAGGCATTGCGGCAAGGGGGTTGGAGCTGGCGCGCGTGATCGCCCACGACCCGATGGTTATCCGTGCTGTTGATGCCAAAAATAAGCAACAAAATTACGACCTGCAAAACTATATGGAAGATATCCGGGCCCGTACCGATGCCTCCTTTATTGTGGTCGTCGATAAAAATGCCATGCGTTTAAGCCACCCGACTCTCGATAAACTCGGCAAGCATTTTATCGGTGATGACATTTATCCGGCGCTGGAGAGCGGTAACGAATACAGTAGTGTCGCATCAGGATCGCTGGGCAAAGCTATCCGTAACTTTTCCCCTATTTATTTAGACGGGAAAGTCATCGGCGCAATCTGTATTGGTTATTTATCCGAGAAAACATTCGATATTTTATTACAGCAATATGGTCACATCGGTCTGCTTATCGGCATCGTCTATCTGCTTGGTATCGGTACCACAGTCTCGTTCGTGTTCAAGATGAAACGCACCTTCCTCGACTATGAGCCGGAGTTTATCGTGAACAAGTTCCGCGAACATGAAATGGTACTTGACAGTATTCGTGACGCCATTATTGCGGTCGATAGTCACATGAATATAGCCACGATTAATAACAGTGCAATCAAGATGCTTTCTATGGGAATACTCGACCGCTACGACTATGTGAATCACCCACTGTCACGCTATTCAACACAGTTAAGTCATCTGGTTCTCACTAATCAGGGGGTATTCCACCAAGGAGAACTCAGTATTGGCAAGTTGAAATACAAAGCCAACGTCTATCCAATCAACACCGCTAAAGGTCTGCTGGGGCATGCTATCGTCTTATACCCCGATCTTGCTCACAGCGAGCTTGAACACGAAGTCACCTACCTGAAAAATTACGCGGAGTTGCTTCGCAGCAAAACACACGAGTATTCCAATAAGCTCAATGTACTTTCAGGCATGCTGCAAATCGGTAAGTACGATGAAGCGGTTGATTTTATCCAACAAGAAACTGACCGCTATCAATCCATTATCCGTAACATCGTGCTGTCAGTAGCAGACAGTGCCGTCGCCGGTTTATTGCTGGCAAAATTCAATAAGGCATCAGAGATTGGCGTAAAGTACACTATTGATGTAGATACCAACCTATCAAGTTATGAGAAGAATATCTCGGAAAAACTCGTTACTATGCTGGGTAACCTGATCGATAATGCCCTGCTCGCAGCATGGCAAAACCGGGATAAAGCCGATCCCGAAGTACATGTGTACCTCAGCGATCGCAGTCATCACATCATTTTAGAGATTCAAGACAGCGGTGCAGGCATACCCGAAGATATTTCAGAACACATTTTAGAGTTCGGAGTAAGCTCAAAGCATAACGACGAGCAAAGCGGCATCGGCTTGTACTTGGTCAAACAACTGGTTAATTACTTTCACGGAAGTGTTGATTGGGAACGGACAGAGCAACACACTACGCTGTTCAGCATTTACTTAGACAAAAATGAAATCGCTAATTATGACTAAAACCACTGTAATGCTGCTTGAGGATGATCTTCGGGCAAGCTATACCCTCGAATCGACTATCAATCAACACCCTGACTTTACGGTAGTGGCCGTCAGTGAAACCTGCTCAGAAGCCTTGTCACAATTCGAGGCATACAAACCGGCATTAATCTTTGTCGATATAACATTGCCTGATGGCAGTGGCATTGATGTTATTCGCCATCTACGTGAACAACACGCAGATTGTGATTTCATTATGACAACGGCTGAACGAGAAACGGCCACGGTCGAAAAAGCCGTTCAGTTGGGTGTGATCGACTATTTAGTCAAACCAATTCGTATGTCTCGTGTTAAGCAGGCGTTGAACGATTACAGACAATACAAACAGCAACTCTCTCGTGCTGCTACCGTTGATCAGGGAGAGATCGATCAAATCTTACGTAAAGCGCCTGCAAAACAATTACGCCAGACACCGAAAGGCATTGATGTCACCACCCTCGCGTCATTGAAAGCAATTTTGCATACAGAGAAATTACATAACTTCTCTGCCGATGAAATTGGTGAACGCATGAACGTCAGCCGTATTACGGCAAGACGCTATCTAGAGTTTATAGAGTCGGAAGGGACAATCCGCCTCGTGTTAAACTACAATACCGGCGGTAGACCCCGCCGCTTGTACCAGATGGTTGATTAACCGCGAAGACCCCTGATGAAGAAATGCGTTGCCGCGATAGGGAGATGTAAAAAGTGAAATCACTTTCAGTAAGCGCCACAGGAAAAGCGTAAACACGTCGACAGTTAGCTGATAAATGTGTTCATGCCAAGATTCTCTGCTTGTTGATTGTGGCCATACCATCAAATGCGGCCTTTTTCGGCCGCTTCGCTACATGCTTATCTGTTGGATCCGATTATAATCCCTTTATATAT
This sequence comes from Photobacterium sp., assembly GCF_057456235.1. NCBI lineage: Bacteria > Pseudomonadati > Pseudomonadota > Gammaproteobacteria > Vibrionales > Vibrionaceae > Photobacterium > Photobacterium sp. The sequence continues at coordinate 152,743 of NZ_JBVCPH010000001.1, forward strand.
TGACCATTCGTTGTTGGATAAACAACTTGCTCAAGTTCTGATTTTGAACCAGACTTTCCGTCTAAGAGGTTCTGAAAAAGCCTTATAACACTTGCTTTATCTTTCCCGATATACGTTTCAGTTGTTATATCCCTTAAATCAATAAAGAAACTCGTAAACATCTCCGGCAAATCTGTGAGAATCTCAGTGTTTAGGAAGTTATTATCGCTATAGATGCAATTGTGATCACCCTTTTGCTTATCGATGACAAAAGAAGCTTCTTTCAAATTAATAATTGATGCGGATTTTTTACACTTTTTAAGGCATTTTGCATCAAAATGCTTCTTTTTACATCCTGTCGTCTGATGGAAAAAGCACTGCCTGCTGGTCATCAGTAAAATCGGGTGATAGATACTGTAGTGCAGCGTGAAGTTAGCTGGGCTCACAATCTGTTTTATTTGCTTTTTATTTATTTCATTGGAGATAAATGAACCACAACAGTTAAACTCTTCCTTCATGCATAAAAGACTGAAAGAGTTTGTAATGTTAAGGTATGGCCCGGCTATCCAGTTAATTCCATTTTGATAGGCTTTGTAAGCGATTCCGGTATTGTTCGTTACAATGAGCTTTGGTTTTACCTGTTCAAGAAATTCTATCGCCGCGGTATAGTTTTCTCCGATTAAAATCGAAGGGAACCAAGGAATTAGACTCTCATTGTTTGAAAAAAGTTCTACAAGCTGAGAATATTCACCGCGAATAGATTCAGGAAGCTGGTAATAGATATTCGCTGACGTGGCATTACAAAGCTCGACATCTTTTTTAGCAGAAATGAGTACCGAAAGAGTCGGCTTGGCCTTTAACTGATCCGGTTTCGGCAATGCTGGTTTCTTTAAGACCGGCATTTCAACCGGGGCCACACGTTCTTTTGATCCATTGAGAAGAAATGCAATTCTGTCTTTTATTTTCGTCAGCTCTTTAAATGGAACAAAAAGATCACTCTGAAGATTTTCAATATCTAATGCAACAACACAATATTCAGCATCGCTTAAGGTCTTAAGCCTCTTTTCTATACTGTTATAATCTATAGTGTATTTATCAGCGTCGATCAGTTTGCTTTCAGATTCCACATCAAATGAATAGTCTGGTGTCTTCACCGATATTTTCAGATGACTATTAACCTTTCCAGAAACACCAATTGTCAATGGAATTTTATCGATATTTAAATCTTTTATTTTTTCCGCAACCGTGGTGATGATCTCGGTTTTGTCGTCATAAAGTTTTTGTTTTACTTCTTGAACACTTTCATCTGTCGAACAACCATAGACTTCAGAGAAATGCTTCACTGAATGATCACGAGGGTTATCAATAAACATGTTTTTATTAATATCCCCTTTTAAATACGAGTTTGAAAAGTCCCGGTTGAACACTTTATATAGTTCAGTGTTATCACTAAGTAACTCATTATTATCACAGAAGCTTTGGATCTGTTTTCTCCAGTTATCCACGACTGTATAGACATAGTGAGATTTTTTAATTCTTCCTTCTACTTTCAAGGAGTAAACACCAGCGTCAGCAAGTTCTTTTAGATCAGAAAAAGCCGAGTTATCTTTAAGGTTAAGCGGATAGTCTTTACCTACCGATGTCGTTAAATACTTATCCCTACACGGCTGGCTACAACGACCACGATTGCCTGAATTACCGTTACGGACAGAGCTTATGTAGCAAAGCCCAGAAAAGCCGATGCAATAGGAACCATGAACGAATACTTCCATTAAGACATTGTTTTCATGTCCAACTTGAGCTAAGTGTTTTATTTCATTAATATTTAACTCTCTTGATAAATTCACTCGGCTTGCAGTCAGCTTATTTAAAAAGAAAATTTGTCCTTCATTATGAGTGTTAGCCTGTGTTGATGCATGTACATCCAGATCTTTGAAATGTTTTTTTAACAGATAAAAAAGACCTAAATCCTGAACGATTACACCATCTATCTTTGTATTTACCAGCTTATTAAGTAATCGTATAATCGCTGGGATTTCACTTTCTAATATAATGATGTTTAATGTTAGGAAAATTTTACAGTTATTTTTATGGGCCAGTCTCACGATGCCATTTAAATTATCAAATGTTATATTTGTTGCTCGATTTCTGGCGTTAAAATTATCCAGACCACAGTATATCGCATCAGCTCCTGCTACAATTGCGGCTTTTATAGACTCAATATCGCCACCAGGTGCCAATAATTCAAATTTGTTTTTCATTGCGATATAACCCACTTGTCGCTTTCACTCTATTTCAGTGGGACGTATTTTACCCGTATCTATTCTTCATTGTCTATAAAAGGCCAAATAGCGGCTGCGTTTGCCGTAAACAGCCAGCGTTTCTGCGGCCTGAAAAAAGGGTTAACCATCGGCTAACCCTTTCTTTGAACTGTTAGATCCTAAGTGTGTTGATTACATGGTTAAACTGGCGACTTAACCGGCTCACCTTCAACGACGTCACCAGCTTGTGGCCTCTCATGAGCGTTATATTTCTTCTCCCAAAAGTCAGCATTTTTAATCCCTAACTTAACAGGATTAAAGGTAAACTCAGTCACACCGGCTTTTTGCTGTGCTTCATAATCTTTCAGCGTTATCAGTGCCGGTTTTGACATGAAGAAGATAATAACGATACCGACGATGTTCAACCATGCCATCAGGCCAACACCAACATCACCCATCGCCCACGCCAGATTTGCGGTTTTAACGGTGCCGTAGAAAACAGCCACCATCAGTACAATTTTCAGGATAAACATTATGCCCGGCACTTTAAACGTACGGCGGATATAAGCAATGTTGGTTTCCGCAATGTAGTAATACGCCAGAATAGTAGTGAAGGCAAAGAAGAACAGTGCAAATGCAATGAACGGCTTGCCGATACCCGGCATCGTGCTTTCAATCGCCATCTGGGTAAATAGCGGACCATTGGCACTGATTTCTGAAGCAAGGTTTTGCACCAGGAAGACACCTTCCGTACCGCCATGAACATTGTAAGCGCCAGTGATAATAATCATGAACGCAGTTGCCGAACACACCAACAGTGTATCAATGTAGATTGAGAACGACTGTACCAGACCTTGCTGAGCAGGATGTTGTACATCTGCCGCTGCTGCTGCGTGAGGACCCGTACCCTGACCCGCTTCGTTAGAGTAAATGCCACGTTTAACCCCCCAACCTATGGCAGCTCCCATACCAGCCATAGGCGTAAAGGCATCACCCACAATCAGGGCAAAAACAGTCGGAACCTGACTGATGTTCAGCAGGATAATAACGAAAGCAACAATGATATAAGCCAGCGCCATGAAAGGAACAACAATCTGGGTGAAGTTCGCAATACGCTTAACACCACCGAAAATGATAAAGCCCAGAATAATTGAAATCATCGTCCCGGTCGCGATCTTGGCAAAACTAAACGTGCCAACGGCTGTTTCGATCATTTCACCGGTGCCGAATGCAGCTTCTATCGCATTACCAATACTGTTTGACTGTACACCAGGCAAAAGTACACCACAGGCGAAGATCGTTGCTATGGCAAAAATCCATGCATACCACTTCTGGCCCATCGCTTTTTCGATGTAATAAGCCGGACCACCACGAAACTGACCGTCTTCATCTTCTTCTTTGTAGATCTGCGCAAGCGCGGATTCTGTGTACGCTGTCGCAGCCCCCAGGAAAGCAACAACCCACATCCAGAACACTGCACCAGGACCACCAAAACCGATAGCCGCTGCAACACCTGCAATATTACCTGTACCTACACGTCCCGATAAAGAAACTGCTAAAGCTTGAAAAGAGGAAATACCTTTATCGGAACTCTTACCTGAGAGTAAAAGCCTCCACATCTCGCTAAAATGCCTGATCTGAACAAAACGAGTAGTCACGGAGTAAAACAAACCCGCGCCTAAACAAAGATATATCAGCACCGGGCTCCATATTATTCCATTTAAAAAATCAACAAACGACTGCATTAAAATCTCCCTGTCTTGAATACATTATTGGTTAATGTCAGGCAGCATAATAGTCGGAATGTAATCGATTTGTTAATCACTTTGTCTTTTTAACTTCTGAGGACGTGACCGCGGGCACGGTATGGCAACATACCGATAACAACTAATGATTAAAACTTAACCAGGGTGGTACATCGCTATTCATACTACCTGGATATTACCGATACTTATCACCGACGATAAAAAGAGTCATCTGCAGATTTAACATTCAAAGACTGGACAAGTTAACTAACTGTTTTGTATAGCTCTCTTGCGGCTGGCTGAACAATGTTGCAGTATCTCCCTGCTCTACAACCTGGCCGTCTTTGAGTACTAAGGTGTAATGGCACAGCGATTTAACGACATTTAGATCATGACTGATAAACAGGTAACTCAAGCCGTGCTTTTGTTGTAATGATTTGAGTAAATCGAGCACCTGAAACTGAACCGTGCGATCCAATGATGATGTCGGTTCATCAAGCAAAATAAAGTCCGGTTTAAGCACCAGGGCCCTTGCAATCGCAATACGCTGCCGTTGTCCGCCGGAAAACTCATTCGGGTAACGATGACGCGTTTCCGTATCCAATCCCACCTCTTCCATTGCCAGACAAATAGCCTGATCTTCTTGCTCCGGGGTCATGGGTTCGTGAACTTTCAGCCCCTCTCCGATGATCTGTGCTGCAGACATCCGAGGGTTAAGCGCTGAAAATGGGTCCTGGAAAACTACCTGCATACGCCGACGCAATGGCAGCATCTTTTTTCGATCAAAGGTGGAGATATCCTTGCCGTCAAAAACAATACTGCCCTCACTGTTCAGTAATCGTAATATTGCCATTCCGGTGGTCGATTTACCTGAACCACTTTCGCCAACCAGACCGACACTATGGCCCTTACGAAGCTGAAAAGTGATATCGGTAACAGCCTTGATGTGCCCTTTTAACCGTTTTAGAATTCCGCCTTTAACCGGAAACCAGACTCGCAGATCGTTTGCCTCAAACAAAACAGGTGAATCTGGCTCAACCGGAATCGGTTCACCTTTCGGATCGGATTCAATAAGCAGACGGGTATAGGGATGGCTCGGCGTCGATAAAATAATCTCTTTTGTGTTTGTCTCTACCACGCTGCCGAGCTGCATGACTGAGACACGATCAGCAATGCTGCGAACAATGCTCAAATCGTGAGTGATAAACAGCATCGCCATACCGAGCTCCTGTTGCAGATCTTTCAGCAAGGCTAGAATTTGCGCCTGCACCGACACATCGAGTGCGGTTGTCGGTTCATCCGCAATCAGCAATTCAGGCTCATTGATCAGTGCCATGGCGATCATGACCCGCTGACGTTCCCCTCCTGACAGTTCATGCGGGAATGCGTTAATGCGGCTTTCGGGATTGCGAATCCCGACTTTCTTCAACCAGTTCAGCGCAATTTCTTCTGCCTGACGCTGGCGCGTTCCGCGGTGAATCGACAGCGTTTCACATAGCTGCCGCCCAATTCTATGAAGCGGATTCAGTGACATCATCGGTTCTTGAAAGATCATGCCGATACGGTTTCCCCGCAGCCCCCGCATCTGCCGCTCACTGCACGTCAGCATATCAATATTGTCATATTTTATACTGCCGCTAAGGTAGCGGGTGGTCGATTTAGGCAACAGGCGCAGGATCGCATTGGCTGTCACCGACTTACCGGAACCACTTTCTCCCACCAAGGCCAGGGTTTCACCACGGTAAATCGTCAGGTTTACCTCATCAATGACCTGGGTAACCTGTTGCCCACCCTTAAATCCTACCGCTAAGTTTTCAATGGATAACAATGCGTCTGTCATAGCACCTCTCTGGTATTATTTTTGATGATGCGGATCAAAGGCATCACGAACCGCTTCACCAACAAAGACGAGCAAGCTTAGCATTATCGACAGCACCACAAAGGCTGAGAGCCCTAGCCAGGGTGCCTGCAAATTGGTTTTGCCCTGAGCCAGTAATTCACCCAGTGAGGGTGAACCGGCAGGAAGGCCAAACCCAAGGAAATCGAGCGATGTTAATGTGGTAACCGAGCCACTGAGAATAAAAGGCATCATTGTCAGTGACGCGACCATGGCGTTTGGCAACATATGGCGCAACATGATCCGGCTATCACTCACCCCCAACGCCTGCGCCGCCCGTACGTAATCAAGATTACGGCACCGAAGAAACTCAGCCCGCACCACCCCCACCAGCGTCATCCAGCTGAACAACACCATAATGCTGAGCAACCACCAGAAGTTAGGTTCAACAAAACTCGACAGAATAATCAGTAAAAATAAGGTTGGCATCCCCGACCAGACTTCGATAAACCGCTGGCCAAACAGATCAAGCCAGCCGCCGTAATAGCCCTGACAAGCGCCCACAACGACACCAATCAAGGTGGAAATAATGGTCAAAGCAAACCCGAACAGGACCGATACCCTGAAACCGTAAATAATGCGGGCCAGCACATCTCGTCCCTTATCATCGGTTCCCAGCCAATTTACCCGGTCTGGAGCCGAAGGCGCCGGTCCCGACAAGTTGTAGTTGATGGTGTCATAATGAAACGGGATCAATGGCCAAATCATGTATCCGTCCGCTTCAATCAGCTCGACCACATAGGGATCCGTAAAGTCCGCTTCTGCTTCAAACTCGCCGCCAAAATCGGTCTCGGCGTACTGCTGAACGATTGGGAAATACCAGTCTGATTTAAAATTAATCACCAGCGGCTTGTCATTGGCAACCACCTCAGCAAACAGGCAGATCACAAACAGAACAGAGAAAATCCACAGCGACCAGTAACCCCGCTTATGGGCCCGAAACCGTGACCATCTTTCCCTTGTTATCGGGTTCATCGCTAGCGCCCCTCAAAATCAATGCGTGGATCGACTAGGGTATAAGTGAGATCTGAAATAATATTCAGCAGCAAGCCTAACAACGTCATGATATAGAGGGAGCTGAAAACTACCGGATAATCACGCTGAATGGTTGATTCAAACCCAAGCAGACCTATCCCCTCTAACGAGAACATTACCTCGATCAACATCGCGCCGGTGAAGAAAATACTGATAAATGCGCTGGGAAAACCGGCGATGATGATCAGCATCGCATTGCGGAATGCATGGCGATACAGAATGCTGCGTTCGTCCAGCCCCTTGGCACGGGCAGTGACGATATATTGCTTATTAATTTCATCCAGAAAGGAGTTTTTGGTCAGCATGGTCAGGGTCGCGAAGCCACCGACTACCATCGCCAGAATGGGTAATGTCATGTGCCAGAAATAGTCCGCTATCTGCTGATACCATGTCATCTGGGCAAAATCTGGTGATACCAGTCCCCGCAGCGGGAACCAGCTGAAATAATTGCCACTGGAAAAGACAATGATGAGTAAAATTGCAAACAGAAACCCCGGTATGGCATACCCGACAATAATGAGCGCGCTACTCCAGACATCGAAACGCGAGCCGTGCTTTATCGCTTTGGCTATCCCGAGCGGAATCGAGATAAAGTAGATGATCAGCGTGCTCCACAAGCCAAGGGAAACAGAGACCGGCAAGCGTTCTACGATCAGGTCAATCACGTTTCCGCCCTTAAATAAGCTTTCGCCGAAATCGAAGGTGGCGTAGTTTTTCAACATGTCGAGGTAGCGCTCCAGCAGAGGTTTATCAAATCCAAACTGCTTCCTGATCGCCTCAACGACTTCCGGATCCAGACCCCGCGATCCGCGATAACCGGAGCTCGCATCACCGGGCTCTGTAAGCTGAACTTCCTTACCACCGCCGGCAAAGCGTTCCATTATGCCGGACGAGTGTCCTTCAAGCCGTGCTACGGCCTGCTCGACCGGCCCGCCAGGCGCGACCTGAATAACAAAGAAGTTAATCGTGATGATCGCCCACAACGTAGGAATAACCAGTAACAGACGACGAAAAATATATGCTGTCATATTCACAATCTTAAGGGCTATATACCCTTCATGCTTGAAATTACAGGCTGTATTTCCAACGCATGATGGGTATCAATAATGATAACTAACGCCTTTTTTCTGGCAGCTTCAGGGCTTTTTCCTGATCAATCCACCAGGTATCCTGCCCGAGTTGATACTTGGGCCTGATCGCTGGACGAGAGAACTTATCCCAGCTTGCAACCCTGAACTTACTGATATGCCACTGAGGAATGACAAAGAAGTTCCATTGCAGCACCCGATCCAAGGCCCGCCCATACGCCAGCAACGCATCCGGATTTTGCTGGTTGTCGGCAATTTTTTCGGTCAGGTAATCAATCGCCGGATCCCGCACACCGGCAGTGTTATAAGTACTGTCGATAAATTTGCTATTCCAGGCAATTAACAGGTTTGGGCTGGGGTATGGATTGGCACCATATCCGGCGGAGACCATATCAAAGTCACGATCGCGCACCCGCTTAATATATTGTGTGGTATCCACCGTGCGGATTTTCATTTCGATCCCCATCTGCTGCATATTTTTCTGTAGCGGGATCGCCAGACGTTCCGTACTCGGGCTATAAATCAGCAGCTCAAATGTAAACGGCTCGCCGGTCTTCACATTGGCCATCACCTTATCTTTAAGCTCCCAGCCAGCCTCTTTCAGCAGCGGCAACGCTTTGCGGATCTGGGCCCGAATACGGCCGGAACCATCGGTCATCGGCGGCTGATAATCACGGGTAAAAACACGCGGCGGTATTATGTCCTTAATCGGTTCCAGCACAGCCAGTTCAGCTTCTGACGGTAACCCGTGGGCTTCATAATCGGTATTCTGGAAAAAACTTCGCGTACGCTGGTACTGATCATAGAACAAGGTTTTATTCATCCATTTGAAATCCAGGGCGTAGTTCAACGCCTCGCGCACCCTTGAATCACTAAAAACTGGACTCTCGGTATTAAAAACAAAAGCCTGCATCGCCTGAGGGATCTGATGGGGGATCTCTTCTTTACGAATATACCCTTTGTCGAAATTTGGCCCTTCATACATGGTCGCCCAGAACTTCGCTACGTTTTCCTCACGAACGTCATACTCGCCGGCTTTAAACGCTTCCAGTGTGACCGTTTCATCACGGTAATAGTCATAGCGAATGGTATCGAAGTTATTCCGGCCAACGTTAACGGGTAAGTTCTCGGCCCAGTAGTCCTTCACCCGCGCATACGTCACACTTTGTCCTGGTTTGTAATCAGCCACTTTATAGCTGCTGCTACCCAGCGGCGGTTCACTCAGCGGCTCCCCCAGATCTTTATCTTTCCAGTAATGAGCGGGTAACACGGTCAGGTTCTGTACCAGAGAAAGCAACACTTCGCGGTTCGGCTTTGCCATCTCGACCCGAGCAGTACCGGCGGATACTGCTGTCACCGATTTCACATCTTTATAGTAAACCTTGTATTGTGGCACCCCTTGCGCCATGAACTTACTGAAGGAAAACGCTACATCTTCTGCGGTAATTGGATGCCCATCGTGAAAACGGGCCTTGGGATGAATATCAATTTCCATCCAGGAGTAGTCATCTGAATAACGGACCTTTTGTGCAATGAGCGGATAATAGCTGTCTATTTCATCAGCCGCCGCAACAAACAGCGTGTCATACATTGCTTCTGCACGTGCTGCGGAAACACCGCGGGTCGCGTAACGGTTAAAACTATCGTAGGTACCAACCTGGGCGTAAGTGACCATCCCCCCTTTCGGTGCGTCCGGGTTTACATAGTCAAAATGGGAGAAATCACTGGGGTATTTTGCCTCACCAAATCCGACAAGGTGTGTAGATTCAATCACTTCAGAAGCAGCAAGCTGAACGCTTGTTAACATAAAACAAAATACAAATGCCCAATTCCGTCGCATAATCATCTCCCACTCCTTTCCCCGTAACCCTGAATATCAAATTCTTTTTACTTTTCATTATTCTACGATAGGACAGTAATCACGATTCGACAAACGCCAAACAATAAAGGCCTCTCTCCTTATCACAATGGATGCCCGTGAAATTTCATCGACAGAATTTGCTGATATTTTGCTCTCTTTGGTTGTCTTGAGTAAAAAATTCGGTAAAAACAGCACATATTTTGATTTTTCATTAGAGCAGAAATATGCTCAATTGATTGAGTATGCTAATATTTTTCGCTTTGTTATCCGCAGGGATAATGTCGTAACGGACCAACAGACATGCTGCAAAATTCTTCATTAGCCAAACTCATCAACACTTTTTTAGTGATCGGGCTATATTTGGGAGGGATATCTTCTTCATTCGCTTCCCTGCAGGATGAATACCTTGTCGAAACGTGGACCAGCCGAAACGGCCTGCCGCACAACAGCATTAATGCGATAAGCCAAACACAAGATGGCTATCTGTGGTTTGCAACCTGGGAAGGTATTGCCCGCTTTAATGGCCGAGAATTTAAACTCTTTACCAGAGGCGCTGAAAGCGCGCTGATCGATTCAGGTGTTCAAGCCCTTTACGCTGATCCTGATGGCGGGTTGCTTGCTGGTGATGCCCGAGGGGGCCTGATTTACAGAACACCTTACAACTGGCACCCCCTCCCCCAGGTCAAAAGCCTTGTCAACGCCGTTATCCGCCAACCTGACGGCGGTATCTGGCTCGGTTTACGAGGAGAAGGCCTTATTTTTCGTGCTCACGACCACGCTGCAGACCAGGTCGTTTTACCTGGACTGACAGTATACAACCTTTCTTTGCGTCAAAATGGTGATTTGCTGGCATCAACGAGCCTAGGTTTGTACCTCATTTCGTCCGGCAATATTGACAATATCAGCCAGTCAAATGGGCTAAAGAACCTCTCTGTTTATTCTGCCGTAGAAGATAAACAGGGACGAATTATCTTTGGTGGCGAAAACGGTGTCTGGCGCTATGAAAAAGGTCGACTTTCTCGTCTTCATGACAATTTAAATAATATTTTTGTTTCCAACATCCTTATTGATAAGCAGGATAATTACTGGTTTGGCACGTTTAACCAGGGTATTTATCGTTTTTACGCGAACAACGTCTCTTCACTCACTGAGTTCAATGGGGTTGCCCATGACCAGATTTTATCCCTCTATCAGGATCGTGAAAATTCAATCTGGGTGGGTACCCACACCGGACTTCTCCGCTTACGTCAGGCATCTTTTAGTAACTGGGGGACAACCAGAGGACTGGCAGGCGATTATATCCGAACCGTTCTCGCTTTGGATTCCGGCGAAATCATCGCGGGAAGCAGCAAAGGATTGAGTGTTATTCACAACAAACAACTCCGTAATTATTCCCCTCCAACATCAGGCGGTTTGACACCTGAAACGCTCTCGGTAATGAGCTTAGGTCCCCGGCAAAAAGGTGGTGTATGGGTCGGTTCCTATAATCACGGCCTGTTCAGCTTCGATAACCAAACGCTAAGGCATGTTGATCTTCAAGGGTTACCATCCAATGTTGTTCGTGCCATTGCGGAAGACAGTCAGGGACAGCTGTGGATCGGTACAATGGCCGGGCTGATCCGGTATTCCAGTGATGGCACAACACACCAACTTTTTACGACGAATGATGGTCTTCCGAGTAATTTCATTATGGCACTGACATTGGATGAACAGGGGCAAGTCTGGGTTGGAACCGGGGGTGGTGTCGCTGTCATTAATCAAAACCAGATCAGAACCCTAAATCTTCAACCACTTGAAAAAGCTGAGTTCGTATTCGGCTTTTATGCCCAAAAAAAGTACATGTGGATGGCCACCGACAGGGGGCTTATCCGTTACCGCTTTTCCGACCAAAAACTAAGCATTATCGGACAGAAAAATGGTCTTCCGATTGATAAGCTATTTCAGGTTATCCCTGATCGAAATGGCTCTCTTTGGCTCACCTCTAATCGTGGTCTCTGGCGGGTATCGACAGATGAAGCCAATGCCATTGCCGATGGTACGGAATTTCGGATCAATTTCGATCATTATAATGAACTCGACGGAATGGCAACAGCCCAGCTGAATGGTGGTTCGAACCCGACCGCAGCCATCGATGCTTCAGGTCAGTTATGGTTTGCGACCGCGAAAGGCATCGCATCCACTCACCCGCTGCGTTTCAAACAACTCGTGTCCCCAAAATTCCCGACGATCATAGAACGAGTACGCGGTGATCAAACATGGCTGAACTTAGCAAATGAGCAGCCCACTGTTTTACCCGCAGGAAGCCAGCGAATGACATTTGATTTTGTCGGGCTGGGTTATATCTCTTCTCAGCACATACGTTACCGTACGAAGTTAGAAGGGCTAGAATCAGAATGGATTGAACGAGGTACGCAAGGCTTTGCCGAATATACAAACCTTGCCCCCGGGCATTATCGCTTTGTGGTTAATGCCTATTACCCTTACCACCCGAATGAAATAAACCAGGCCAGCTTTTCATTTCGTATTCTTCCCCACTGGTGGCAAAGAAAGAGCATCCAGCTTGGAATCGCGTTGTTGGTCTTCTTTACTTTTGCCCAGTCCTTCAGGTGGCGGACACGCCGTCTCAGACAATCTGAATTAAAACTAAAATATGAGGTTGAGCAAAAAACCCAAGCACTTCAGGTTCAAGCATCGGCTTTTGAAAAACAGGCAAGGGAAGATCAATTAACCGGTTTGTATAATCGTCGTGCTTTTGATGAGTGGATAGACCAGATTGCTTCATCACCTTTGCAAAATAAGCCGCTATCAGTCGTGATGTTAGATATCGACCACTTTAAGAAAATCAATGATACCTATACTCACCTGGCCGGTGATCAGGTTTTACGAACCGTTGGTAAGAGGCTTGCGCAGTTCAGTCAAAATGACTGTTTTATTGCCCGTTGGGGAGGAGAAGAGTTCGTAATGGGTATTATTGGTTGGCAGCCACATCACGTGTACTCTTTATGTGAAAAAATCAACTTATTAGTTAAAGAGCAAGACTACAGTCGAATTGCAGAGGATTTATCGGTCACTATAAGTATCGGAGTCGTAAATTCTGATACTTCATACGATTTTGCTCAGCTGCTTCGCTGTGCCGATAAGGCATTATTTGAGGTTAAAAAAGCAGGTCGCGATGGGATTTTTGTTCATGAGTCTAATAAGCAGGCCCTAGTGACTTCTTAATGAATGCCTTGAGCTTATCTTCTATTCTAACGCCAGGAAAACAGCAGCAACCAAATACTTGCTAGTAACAGGCGTTACCGCTACCATTCAGCACAATTCTGGTAATGAGCAAAATACAGCGCCACTATTATAATGTCATTTAGTGGATACTGTGCTTCATTCCCCTAATTTATAAAAGCCTGCGTTGTGGTTAAATTCATCAATTAGAATATAGTCTTTTAGATTTGAAAATATTTCCCTTGAATTCTCGATGGATTCATTAAAATCCGAATTCACAAATAAAAACTTCGCTTAACTATGATTAAGGGTGTATTCAATGTTTTCCTTGGAAAGACTGATATTACACATCATCAGGGTTGCTCCAATCATAGGTACAAAAAAGTAGAGCTCTAAGTATCTATGGCTATCCCAGTCTGCTATTGCTACAACATCGCCTTTTTTAACACCTATTGTAGTAAGTGAAGATGACAATCTTGTTACTCGTTCTTTTAATTCGTCATAGCTATATCTGGAAGCGATTTTATATACTACAAAGCTTTCCTTGTTTTTCTTCATACTATCAAAAAATAAGCTCTGAAGGTTCAATTGAAAATTCATGCTTAACATTCCTTATTAAATCAGTGGAATTATCTGATTTAAATTATGGAATTCGCAAATCAAATTTTAAAAGTGCTTATCTAATAATTAAATACCCTTTAATCTTAAGATGAGGTTTAATGCAGCTGGCTTTTATAATAAGGAAGATAAGATTTTGACTAAAATAACAAACAAAGGCAGGTTACTAATATTAGTAGCACTAATATTGGTGGGGTTAAACCTCAGACCTTCAATGGCCTCTATAGGCCCTGTGCTTAGCTCCATTCGTTCTGACATTCCATTGTCGTTCACCATGGTGTCTTTACTGACCATGTTACCGGTCTTTACCATGGGTCTAGCAATGTTTGTCGGGATCAGGCTTGGGAAAAAAGTAGGGGAACATCGTTTAATTGCATACTCTTTGCTGCTTATCTCTGTTGCTACGTCGTACCGCTACTACGCTCAAAATCCAGCTGACTTACTGATTACCGCAACTGTTGCCGGTATCGGGATCGCATTGATACAAGCTTTGATTCCAAAAATCATCAAAACCCACTTCTCCAACTCTATTGAACTGTTTATGGGCGTTTATGTTACGGCCATCATGGGCGGTGCAGCTCTATCAGCTTCTGCGTCACCCTATATCGTAGAGTTCAGCAGCAATTGGCGATTCGGGCTTTCTATTTGGGGTGGATTAGCGATTGTTGCTTTCATTTCTTGGTTTGGAGTCAGAGCCTACACAGAAGATCAAGTTGGCCAGGATGTAGATACAAAGAATCAGGAGGCTATTCATAAAACGCCAAGGGCATGGCTGCTAGGCATATTTTTCGGACTAGGCACTTCTGCCTATACCTGTGTTCTTGCTTGGCTACCTCCATACTATTTTGACCTTGGTTGGGAAAACAAAGAATCAGGCCTGATCCTCGCCTTTTTAACATCTATTGAAGTTGTTGCTGGCCTATTGATTCCTGCCATCGCGAGCAGAAACATAGACCGACGCGGTATATTAATCTTTTTGCTCGTTTGCATTATCGTCGGGTTCTGCGGGTTAATCACTCTGCCAAAATCTTTGGCCCTAGTATGGGCGACACTCCTAGGTTTGGGCATTGGTGGCCTTTTCCCTATGAGCCTCATTGTAACCATGGATCATGTCGACAATCCGTCTCAGGCAGGCAAACTAACCTCATTCGTACAAGGTATTGGCTATATGATAGCCGCCATGTCACCTCTAGTGGCTGGTTACATAAAAGACAGCTCATCAAGTTTTGCTAATGCATGGGCGATTCTAGCTTCTGTCGCCGCGCTGATGATCTTTATGGCAATCAGATTCAAACCCGCGGAATACGAAATTCACTTTAAAAACGTGGACACTTGCTCCTGATTGATCTCTTTACAGGCAATCATGATTTGCTCTCGTAGCCAGATATTTGCAAGGGTATCCGAAGAAGAAGGACTCCAAATAATATCTAGGCTAAAACCTGGCAAGCCCTTCGGGGCTTGCCTTGCATGCAAGGTAGTGTGTTGCTGCGATAGTTTTTTATAAACTTTCTCTGGCAGCATCATCATCATTTTCGAGCCCGTCAGCATTTTTATGCCCGAATAGTAACCGTTAGCTTTAACCGCAATGGTTCTCTGAAGGTCTTGCTTGTTTAGCCAAGTGTCGATCATGCAGTTGCTGTTAAGCCAAGGAGAAGGGAAAATCTGTTTTCTCTCTGAGAACTCTTCCAGCGACAATACCGAACTGCCGCTTTCCTTTTCCTTTCCATCAAAAACAGCCACCAGTTTATCATTGAGAACTGTCTGGTGTTGGAGGCTATGCGGGTAATAACCCTGACTAAGGACAACTCCAACATCAATCTTTTGATCTGCTATTGATTCAAACGGCACTTTATCTTCTGGCCGAATGACTTCAATACTTATTTTAAGGTCTTCGTCATTGATTTTTTTTAACAGCATTGGAATTACGAGTATTTCGAAATACTCTGGAGAAAAAATAGTAAATACCGTATTGGTTTCGTGTGGTGAAAATGATTGATTTTCGGCGCCACAGGTAGAAATCTTATCTAAAATCTCACCTATACTCTCTATTAAAAGAGTGGCTTTATAGGTCGGCTTCATTCCAACTCTTGAACTAACAAAGAGCTGGTCATCAAAAGCCGTCCTTAAACGATTCAGGCTATAACTGATAGTTGACTGGCTTAGTGACAAGACCTCTGAAACCTCAGTAACACTTTGATAAGTGTACATATTGTAGAATACCTCAAGTGCCTGAAAGTCTAGCTTTCTTAGCTTCTGTCGAAGAGCTGTTTTTTTTGCCATAGTCATACATTTACGTCCTGAAAAAACCTGATAAACCCATAACGTAATCAATACAACTCAAGAGTTCATTCACCAAGAAAATTGAAAGAATATTTAATTACATTATGCGCAGCTAGAAACTTTTACTTTGAAACTATTTTCAAATAAACAATTTTTGCGAGCGCTAGTTTATTACACAAATCCACATCCAAACCTGAATGATTCCCTCATATTTCAACTAAAACTTAATTGGTCTGCGTGAAATAACTGATTTAATTTCAATCATATGCTGCATCTGCTCTCTTTAAGCCGCACTCAAGTTAAACCACTTTTAACAACAGATCGGCTTCGAATGGTTTGCTCTTTTTTAAACGACCCAAATTCAGGCTGACTGCTTAATGAGCACCACCACAAACAAGATTATCGCAATCTTTTGAATGGACAAGACGCAACACAGCACACTTTATCGATTCCAACGACATCTGGTAGGAGACTGATGGAACAAATCTGCAGACATATGGTTCTTGGTGGTGGGGTTGTGTACTGGTGACCTTATTCAGGGCCAGTCAGATTTCTAGGGAGGTGAAGTTGCTGGTGGGCCTCTATTGGCTGGTCCAATCTGATAAAAACCAATCCTTCCGCCAATAAATTGCTCAGTGCATTCATATCTGAGTGGAGCATTGCCACTCTCAGTTGTTCCTCTACACCTACGATTTCAGTTTCGAAATCGCGTTCCATACTGCTAACTTCCCAATATCGTATGACAAACAACATTGAAACCACTTAAAAGAATGCCGATAAAACACATTCATCGGCACCCTTTTTGTTTTTCACAACCTGTTAGCTAGTCAGTAGGTTCAACAAGCGTTGTTGACTAAATCAGTGAACTCTTTTGCTATCAGTGATCAGATCATCTATCACAGATGTTTCAGGTGTCAGCAGTGGGCAAGTTAAAGAACAAAATCACAAACTGGAAGCAGTACAACAAGGCACTGGAGCAACTCGGTTCAATTACATTCTGGGTTGATGACTCTGCTATCGACTCTTGGATATGCACCGAACATCACGGAAGCGTGGTCGTGGGTTTCAGTATACGGATACTGCTATTGAAACAGCTTTAATGATTAAAGGGATTTATTCTCTTCCACTGCGCGCTCTGCAAGGTTTTATCAATTCCATTTTAAAGCTTATGAATGTGCCTCTTAGCTCGCCTGATTACACCTGTATCAGTAAACGAGCTAAGACTGTCGAGGTGCAACCAAACACTTGCTAGAAACAGGCGTTACCGCTACCATTCAGCACAATTCTGGTAATGAGCAAAATACAGCGCCACTATTATAATGTCATTTAGTGGATACTGTGCTTCATTCCCCTAATTTATAAAAGCCTGCCCACAACGCAGGCTTTTTCTATTAACACCTTACTTCAGTGACCCAACTCGTTTGATGTTAAGCGTTTAGGTCCCTTCAAGGTATACAGGAACTCGTCATGTCTAAATTTTTCTTCAAAGGTCGTATCGAGAAGAAGCCAAAACACTCAAGCTATGGCTTCAACACTAACCGTGCTGCTAAGCCTGGTTCTGAAGACTTTCCATTATCTCTGATCGTTGCTAGTGAAGAACGAAAAGCTGAAGTTGAAGCGATTCTGGAAGAGAACAGCATTTTTGCTAACATCGAAGTCAATGCTGATGTGGAAGAAAATATCGTCGATCTGGAAGCGCTTCTGAATAAGCCTAAAACGACGACGTTTGATAAAACACCAAACCGCAACGATCCTTGCTCTTGTGGTAGCGGTAAAAAATTCAAGAAGTGTTGCGGTAAATAAAACCGCCCGTTACTTATTGCAAAGACCACCAGAGTACCTCGTTATACAGTAAACCCCTTATGACGAGGTACTCGCAGATTTTCACACTAATCATCTACATTTTTTTCAAATACAATAAAACAAACCGGTAACATTGATTAAATTTCGTCTCTCTTTTATTCACCTTCATTATCTCTGCTGGCTCTCTCTTTCAGCATTATCTCCTTGCCCACTACCTTGTAAGTAAATAACACAAAAAAGCATAAAAATAGAAACATGTCGAAAAATGTAGTTATATTACCTCACGTTATTGCCGCATATCTTTCACAGTACTCTAAACCAAGCCGTTTACGGCCGAAGATTGGTCATATTCCACCCACCCCATTGGCTTCTATTGTGAAAATAACTGTTTCCATTCGTCACCCAATCCAAACACGCCCCCTCATCACACAAACCTCTATTTATATGTTTTATATAAAGTTATTGAAAACGGCAAAATTTAACATCTGTGTTAACACAACAATTACAACATCTTTTTAAATCTTCGGCCTCTGAAGAGGAATAGCCTTATAGAAATTGCGCTTTAGAATGTCTTCCCCACAGAAAACAGCTTGTCAGTAAACAACTTCAGTTTCTGACGATGTAACTAAAACGACAATAACGATAGCAAGGCCGCTTAACCCAACAAGTTCATTGCACTTGATGGTGATCTGGAAGCAGGCCTCAACACACGGAGTGGGTATACCAATGACGTCCCTATTTGTATCTGTAACGCCGATTATCATCCTCATTTGGATGATGACGAAAAAAAACGGCGTGCCATCACATATTGCTTTACCGATCACCGCTCTGATGGTCGGTGTATTACAACTGTTTTATTTCAATACTGATATCACCTTAATTAACGCCAATATCGTAGCCGGCATCCTCTCTGCTATCACCCCAATTTCAATCGTTGCCGGTGCTATTTTACTTAACCGTATGACTTACCTTTCTGGTGCCGAAGATGTTATTCGCCGCTGGCTGGAAGGGATCAGCCGCAACCAGGTTTCCCAGCTGATGATTATCGGTTGGGCATTTGCATTCATGCTTGAAGGTGCTTCCGGTTTTGGTACTCCTGCCGCCATTGCAGCCCCGATTCTGGTTGGCTTAGGCTTTAATCCACTCAAAGTTGCAATGCTGGCGTTAGTGATGAACTCGGTGCCGGTTTCATTCGGCGCTGTTGGTACACCAACCTGGTTCGGTTTTTCTAACCTCGGGCTGGATAACGCAACACTGCTCGAAACGGGTAGAATTACCGCTTTAATTCACTTTGTCGCAGCATTTATTATTCCTCCTATGGCCTTACGCTTTATTGTCAGCTGGGGAGATATCCGCCGTAACTACTTATTCGTATTACTTAGTACTCTCTCATGTACTGTGCCTTATTTCCTTTTAGCGCAAGTGAATTATGAGTTCCCAGCCCTTGTCGGCGGTGCTATTGGACTGACATTATCAGTGGTATTTGCCCGCCTTAACCTTGGCCTGACTAAGAAAGACCCAGTCGCCATAAGACAAACCGCAGTTGCTGGCGAAGCAGCACTGCTGGCTGATAATCAAGCCTTTAACATGGCGGTGAGTAATACCCAGGATAAGCCATCAACAGCTTCTGCTTCTGCTGACGAAAAGGTGACTGGATTTGAAATATTCAAAGCGATGACCCCAACCATTTTGCTTATCGCTATTTTGATTATCACCCGCATTAAGCAATTTGGTATTAAGGCGATGCTTACCGATGGTACTGAAATGTTCAGTGTCTCGCTGGGGCCGCTTGGCGAGTTCAGTATCAGCCAGGCACTGATCCTTAAGCTAAGCCATATTTTGGGTACTGATGTTACTTGGGCTTATAAAACCCTTTATGTTCCGGCGCTGATCCCGTTCTTGCTGGTTGTACTGATCTCAATCCCGCTGTTTAAATTACGGGGCAATCTTGTAAAGCAGATGTTTGCCGAAACTGGAAGCCGCATAAAAATGCCATTCATTGCGCTGGTTGGTGCATTGATCATGGTGAAATTAATGATGACCGGCGGTGAAAACTCGCCAATTATGACCACTGGACAAGCCTTCTCTGATTTAATGGGCACCAGCTGGCAGTATGTCGCGGCCTATCTGGGTGCATTAGGCGCCTTCTTCTCTGGTTCTGCAACGGTATCAAACTTGACCTTTGGAGCAATCCAGCAGACCATTGCTATCAATGTTGGCTTACCACAAACGACAATCCTTGCCCTTCAGTCTGTCGGTGGCGCGATGGGTAATATGGTGTGTATCAATAATATCATTGCGGTTTCAACCATCCTGGGCATTGCCAACAAAGAAGGCTTCATTATCAAGCGTACCGTTGTTCCTATGATTATGTACGGTATTGTGGCGGCAATCATGAGTACTCTGGTTTGATTGATGCGTATAAATAAAACAGAATTTTGAGTTGACCTGTAAAGGAACGCCTTCAAATTAACGTTGTAATCATAAAAAAAGCGAGATGATGGTTAAAACATCATCTCGCTTTTTAATGCGCCATTGTTAATGAATTTGCGAAAAATTGTAAATTATTCAGTGGTCGGACTTTACATTCCAGATAACCGTTAGTACTGTAAGATACGTTCAATATTTTATCCCAATAAGTCATTTATAATGCTTAGTGAGGTGTTTATGGAAGAACAAAGCTCATTAACCAACCGGCAAGTACTGCTGAATGAAATCAATGAAAATTACTTTGATTTACAAAGGATCAGGGATGCTCACCCTGAATTGGCAGAACTTGATCCGCCAAAACATTTAGCCCATTTAGAAAGTGAAATTATTTCACGGATCCACAACTTGAGCTGCGAACTCAAGGCACTGAATTTGTTTCTACATAGTTCAACATTTTGAGCTAGACCACTCCCATGTCGACTTACCTGATCAGCCTCCCACTCAGTTAACTTAGCGTTTGGGAGGACTATATCCCACCGTTATTCAGCATCAGATCTCTGCTGAACCATATTGAAAACATGGTCGTTAACGACTCATCAGAACTTATCTTTATGGCCTTGATAGCACTGATACAGGTGCTCGATAAAGAGTTTTACCTTCGCCGGTTGATGGCGGGTGTACGGGTAAACCGCATAAATCCCCAAGCACTTTGCCACCTGATGTTGCAGTACCTCTACCAGCGTTCCCGCCTGTAAATCTTCTGCCACCAGCACTTTCGGCACATACACCAGCCCCTGGCCGAATAGCGCCGCTTTTCTTAAGGCTGAGGCATTGTTGGTACTGAAGTTGCCTTTGACTTTCACGGTGCAAGGCCCTGATTTTCCTTTGAACAACCACTCAGTTGCCCCTGTCTCCTGATAACTATAAGCAAGACAATTGTGATCGACCAAATCCGCTGAATTCGCTGGCGCTTTATGCCTGGCAAAATATTCCGGTGCGCCACAAATCACCCAATGCGCATCTGTCAGTCGCCTTGCTATAAAGCTCGAATCCGGCAATGCCCCTGTTCGAATAGCAAGATCAAAACCTTCTTCGACGATATCAACAAACCGATTATCCAGCTCCATATCAATATGAATATCCGGGTATTTGGCACTGAATTCAGCAATTGCCTGAGGCAGAATTAACTCGCCGGAAATGGTTGGCACCGTTAAACGAATCGCCCCTGAAAGTCTTTCACCAAGCCCACCCATCGCATCCTCTGCGTTCTGAACAGAGTGATGCACTTCTCGGGCATGGCCAAAAAACACCTCTCCCGCTTCGGTTAACGTCAGCTTGCGGGTGGTGCGGTAGATAAGCTGCACGCCGAGATCTTCTTCCAGTCGCGTGATGCGTTTGCTTACAACCGACTTGGTAAGCCCAACCTGGTCGGCGGCTTTACTGAAAGAGCCCTGCTCTATCAGATGGTAAAAAACCAGAAAGTCATCAGTACTTCGCATTTTACTCTCGCTGAATTGAACAGATCATTAATGATTTGGTATTAGTACACTTTTTGCAACAAACTTATGTATTGATGGCAGTATATCAACCAAAGAAATGTTATTAAAATATTAAATTGAGTGAAGTGATCCATAATACCTATAACATCAGATGTATTACTTCAAAACCGGCAACCCTAACAGTAATGATGATGAAAATAAGCCATAACAATAAAAGCGTTTATTCAGCATATTCCTGTCGCTGCTTACTCTCAGCACAGGCATCATCATGGAGCACTGAGCAATGGAACATCCCTACACCATGCTGATTGAACAGCTTAAAAAAAATATCAATACAAAACGCATCATTACCGATCCAACGCTGACACTGGCTTACGGAACAGACGCCAGTTTCTACCGCCTTGTCCCTAAAGTCATTCTTCAGCTGGACTCTTTAGATGAAGTCGTCACTTCAGTGAAAACCTGTTACGACTTACACATTCCTGTTACGTTTCGCGCTGCTGGTACCAGCCTTTCCGGGCAGGCTCTGTCAGATTCAGTACTGATCACCCTGACCGATAAATGGCGTAATCACAAAATTCTTAATAATGCCGAACAGATCTGGCTGCAGCCTGGCATTATTGGAGCCGAAGCCAATAAATTACTGACCCCATATGGCCGTAAAATTGGCCCGGATCCCGCCTCTATCAATACCTGTAAAATTGGTGGTATTGCCGCCAACAACGCCTCAGGGATGTGTTGCGGCACCGCCCAAAACAGTTATAAAACCCTGGCAGGCATGACCGTCGTACTGGCTGACGGCACGGTGCTTGATACCCTAAATCCGGATAGCGTCAGCCTGTTTAAACAAACCCATCGCGAAATGCTCTTTGATCTGACAACACTGGCTCAGGCGTGCAGAGACAACACCGAGCTTGCGGACAAGATCCGCCATAAATACCGCCTGAAAAATACCACCGGCTACAGCCTTAACTCCCTGACTGACTTCACTGATCCCATCGACATTCTGCAACACCTCTTTATTGGTTCTGAAGGCACGTTAGGCTTTATTGCTGATATTACCTATAACACCGTCGTTGACCATGCCCATAAGGCATCAGGTCTCTTTGTGTTTGGTGATATTGAAAGAACGTGCCTGGCGGTAAGTGAACTGGGTAAGACCAGTGCCGCTGCGGTAGAGCTGATGGATAGCCGCTCGCTGGCCTCCGTTGCCAATGAAGCTGGTATGCCTGACTTCATTGCCCGGCTCGGGAAAGAAGGCAATAGCGAAGCCGCCGCACTATTGATTGAAATTCACGCCGATAATGCTGCCGGCTTACTCGAACAAAGTAACGCTATTTCAGCCATCATCGACAGCTTCACCCCCATCCATCAGGTCTCATTCAGTACTGATACCAAAGTCTGCGCGCAACTCTGGGCTATCCGTAAAGGCTTATTCCCTGCCGTCGGCGCTGTTCGCGAAACAGGCACAACCGTCATTATTGAAGATGTCGCCTTCCCTATCGAGCAACTGGCCCCTGCCGTTCGCGAATTACAACAGCTCTTTACCCGGTATCATTACCACGAGGCCATTATCTTCGGCCATGCCCTGGCGGGTAACCTCCACTTTGTTTTTACCCAGGCTTTCG
The DNA here is from genome assembly GCF_057456235.1 of Photobacterium sp. Lineage (NCBI taxonomy): Bacteria > Pseudomonadati > Pseudomonadota > Gammaproteobacteria > Vibrionales > Vibrionaceae > Photobacterium > Photobacterium sp. The sequence goes on from NZ_JBVCPH010000001.1 coordinate 176,086, forward strand.
ATACCGAAGAAGAGATCAATCGATACAGTGCTTTCATGGACGCTGTTGCCCAGTTGGTCGCAGTCGATTACCAGGGCTCATTAAAAGCTGAGCACGGTACCGGACGAAATATGGCTCCGTACGTCGAGCTTGAATGGGGCAAGGACGGCTTTGCCCTGATGCAACAAATCAAACAGATTTTCGACCGCACCGGCATTCTGAACCCGGGGGTGATCCTCAATGACGATCACCATGCCCATGTTAAAAATCTCAAGGCAATGCCGGCGGCTGATACCCTGATCGATAAATGTATTGAATGTGGTTTCTGTGAACCGGTCTGTCCGTCACGCAAGCTGTCACTGACCCCGCGCCAGCGTAATACGGTATATCGCGAAATCAGCCGCCTGCGCCGTACTGATGAAGATCCGGCACGTCTTGCCGAGATGGAAAAAACCTTCCGCTATCAGGGTATCGATACCTGCGCGGCAACAGGGCTGTGTGCAGACCGGTGTCCGGTTGGGATTAATACTGGCGATCTGATGCGCAAATTACGTGAAGAACACTCTCCGCTGGCTAAATCTATCGCTCGCTGGACAGCAGATAATTTTTCGACAATCACCACTGCAACAAAGCTGGGGCTAGGTGCCGCTGATGGCATGCATTCACTGCTTGGCAGCAATAATATGAAAAAGCTGAGTAAGGCGGCTTATAAACTGAGCGGTCAAAAGCTTCCGCTCTGGACAGAGCACATGCCGCGCCCGGCAGGTAAAATGAAAGCGCCGCAAATATTCAATATTGCCCGGGAAAAAATCGTCTACTTCCCCAGTTGTGCATCCCGTAATATGGGCACCGAGCAAAGGGCAATGGATTCCCGACCGCTGGCAGAAGTGACAATTTCTTTACTTGAGAAAGCCGGTTTTGAAGTGGTGATGCCCGGCGAGCTTGATAACCAATGCTGTGGTATGCCCTATAAGAGCAAAGGCTTTGTCGATGCGGCAAACAGCAAGGCTAAGCAACTGGAAGAGACCCTGTGGCAGGCTTCTGAGCAAGGCAAGCTACCCATCTTGATGGATACCAGCCCCTGCGCAAGCTTAAGCAAAGATGTGATGCGTAACGATATCACTATCTATGAACCCTTTCAGTTTATCGCCGATTTTGTGATGCCACGGATTAATATTGAGGCGCAAGATGAACCGGTAATGCTGCACATTACCTGTACCTCGCGCCGCAAAGGGCTGGCCGATGTAATGCAGAAAGTGACAGAGACGTGCGCCAAACAGGTGATCATTCCGGAAGATATTCAGTGCTGCGGTTTTGCCGGTGATAAAGGCTTTACCACACCAGAGCTTAACGCCTCGGCTCTTTCCCCGCTTAAAGAGCAGGTTCCAGCCAACTGCAAAGAAGGCTACTCCAACAGCCGTACGTGTGAAATTGGCCTTTCTGAACACAGTGGTATTGAATACCGCTCAATACTGTATTTGGTTGATAAAGTAAGCCGTCCACAGGCTTAATTATTACAGATCAAGACAAACAGGCTAATCACGATAAACCCACCGGCATTTCAGTACGGTGGGTTTGTTGCTTATTAATACAACGTTATAATCTTCACAATCACTTATCCCTGTGGGTACAGGGAACACAGACAATCAATCCCCTTAAGTTCTTCCTGAAGCGGTTCATCCCTGTGGGTACAGGGAACACCAGCAAGCATTAGCTAACGGAGATAAGTATTACGGTTCATCCCTGTGGGTACAGGGAACACCTTGAGTGGGTCGGATTGGCACGATAGCCACTCGGTTCATCCCTGTGGGTACAGGGAACACTGATGCGTGTTCATTGTTTGATTACTATGTTTCGGTTCATCCCTGTGGATACAGGGAACACCTACATTCGAACGATCACAACGGGCCATCACTCGGTTCATCCCTGTGGATACAGGGAACACGTCAGGATATAAATCAAGACAGACCGCCCTTGCGGTTCATCCCTGTGGATACAGGGAACACTTATGGATAAACCAGAGTTACGTGTTAGTGAACGGTTCATCCCTGTGGATACAGGGAACACCATTAAGATAAATACCATTGGACCAAGGACGACGGTTCATCCCTGTGGATACAGGGAACACGAAGGTGATACAACTATTAGTGCTGCTAATGCCGGTTCATCCCTGTGGATACAGGGAACACCAGATTTTTAATATCATCGTTATTCAATGTTTCGGTTCATCCCTGTGGATACAGGGAACACTTAACGGAAGTTGTCACACCGCGGAATGTAAACGGTTCATCCCTGTGGATACAGGGAACACGTCTACATCAATGATTTGCTCTGGCGACTTCTCGGTTCATCCCTGTGGATACAGGGAACACAGCGAATCAAGAACATTACCGCGCAAGACATTCGGTTCATCCCTGTGGATACAGGGAACACAAGCGTTTGGTTTGTTAAAGGCAATTACAATACGGTTCATCCCTGTGGATACAGGGAACACCGTTCACCTGCTTCAAACTGGGTCACTTTCTCCGGTTCATCCCTGTGGATACAGGGAACACTCCACAGGTGTACCGCCACACGACGATGACACCGGTTCATCCCTGTGGATACAGGGAACACTACTGAATATTCACCCGCAAAGTAGACAAACGCGGTTCATCCCTGTGGATACAGGGAACACAAGCGCTGTGCTAGCTCAGCAGAAATATTCAGCGGTTCATCCCTGTGGATACAGGGAACACTCTAAAATCAGCAATACCACAAAGGAAACCCACGGTTCATCCCTGTGGATACAGGGAACACGCAGACGATCGGTTATGGGCGCACACGTTACCCGGTTCATCCCTGTGGATACAGGGAACACGAATTTCATTGATTACCCTTAATTTTTAATTTCGGTTCATCCCTGTGGATACAGGGAACACCTGCGGCGGCGGCAACCCCATGGCCAGCTAACCGGTTCATCCCTGTGGATACAGGGAACACGCAGGGCAACAATGGGATTACCTGTATTTCCGCGGTTCATCCCTGTGGATACAGGGAACACTGTATCAATACCATCTGGACGGACCGTTTCGACGGTTCATCCCTGTGGATACAGGGAACACCATCTCAAGCACATGCATATAGTCACACAGTGCGGTTCATCCCTGTGGATACAGGGAACACAGTACCTAAGCTATCAATATTAATTGAAACACCGGTTCATCCCTGTGGATACAGGGAACACTTAACTAACATCGCTAAAAACAATAGCGACTGCGGTTCATCCCTGTGGATACAGGGAACACGTTGCCAGAGTCTAATGCCGTTATCATTGTTACGGTTCATCCCTGTGGATACAGGGAACACACACCTTCACTATCTGTTCTTTCGGCTTCTTGCGGTTCATCCCTGTGGATACAGGGAACACTTCCTGTTATTACCCCAAAATATAAAATCAGGCGGTTCATCCCTGTGGATACAGGGAACACTTTTACGCATAAGCATAACCTAAAGGTTGGTTCGGTTCATCCCTGTGGATACAGGGAACACTAGTTAATCCGGTATCCCCGACGTTAGCGTCCCGGTTCATCCCTGTGGATACAGGGAACACTCACATCAAACGAACATAGAACCTACATGGCGCGGTTCATCCCTGTGGATACAGGGAACACCCGACAAGTGTTAACCCATATTACAATGATACCGGTTCATCCCTGTGGATACAGGGAACACGCTTTTTTAAGACGGTTAAGCCACCATCCTTCTGGTTCATCCCTGTGGATACAGGGAACACCAATTCACAAGTTACAGAGCATTTACGAGTTTCGGTTCATCCCTGTGGATACAGGGAACACGATACCCCAAGCTAGTTCGCGTTCTACAATACCGGTTCATCCCTGTGGATACAGGGAACACGTCTTCAATTTCAGCCAACTCTTTAGCTTTACGCGGTTCATCCCTGTGGATACAGGGAACACGATGATGCTTCCGTCAACGTAAGTGTGGCCAACGGTTCATCCCTGTGGATACAGGGAACACTCTAAAATTATATAACTGATTTTAAATAGAAAAAAGACCCTCTGTTTTTCTACCAAATATTTCCTCTGTTTTTTAAAGAGCAAATCACCTATTTTTCACGCTCTTTTTCAGGTAAAAACGTCACCAATCTGAGGCCATCTAAATCAATAGGCTGGCGGCGGTTCTCACCATAGGTGATAAAATCAAACCCCGATTCAGTATTGGTTGCCCACGCCAGCACCACATTGCCGCCTTCCGCCAACACCTCGACCTGTTCCCAGATCATTTCGCGAATCGGCCGACTGACATTGCCGACATAGACGCCAGCCCTGATTTCAAGCAACCATACCGCCAACCGACCCCTTAACCTTGGCGGAACCGCTTCTGTTACAACCATGCACATTGCCATGCTTAGTGACTCCTGTGGCCTATATCACCAATGGAAGACGGCTCTGGTATCGCGGGTGGTTGCGCGTCTTCATAAGGTTTGGGTGGTTCAACTTCACCTGCCGCGAGTATGTCTTCAATCAGGGGGATCAGCCGCTTCAAAGTCTTGTCTGTTCGAAATAACTCCCGACAAGCAAGGCGCACGTCTCTGTCTGGTCGTAACGGTGACTTGGCTGCCACTTTAAAGGCCAGGGGAACCACAGTTTCAAACTTGATCACATCAGCGATGTCATAAACAAAGCTTAACGGCTTGCCGGTATGCAAATAACCAATTGCAGGCGCATAACCTGCGGCCAGAATTGCGGCTTCGGTGATGCCATAAAGACAGGACGTTGCTGCACTGATGCATTGATTTGCCACATCGCTACCTTGCCAGTTTTCCCGATCATAGTTTCGACCATTCCACTTCACGCCATGTTGCTTTGCGAAGGTGGTATACAGTTTCCGAACCCGTGCGCCCTCAATGCCCCGGAGTTGATCCACACTGCGTCTTTTCGGAGCCTCTTCACCAAAACGCAGCTCAAACATTTTGCGTACCACTTTTAAACGAAGCTGCTCATCAAGTGCCAGTTTCGCCTGATATAACAGTTTGTCGGATCGTGCGCCGCCAGGTTGGCCGGAGGCATAAAACCTGACACCGCCTTCCCCTACCCAGGTGATCAAGGTTCCGACTTCAGATGCCAGTTTGATGGCGGCGTGGGAGATCCTTGTGCCGGGTTCGAGCATCAAGCAAGCCACAGAGCCCACTGGAATATGCATGCGCTCGCCATTAACTTCATCTATGACGACAAATGCCCCGTCGCGTACATCAATACGCCCCTTTCCAATAAAGATCATGGAATTTCGATCTTTCAACGGAATGGGTTTGAGCGGAATAAAAGCCATTTTGCCCCCAGAAAAAATGGCGGTTCAAACCCGCCGAATTAACATCATGCCGCACCCGAATGCTTTTGAACGGCCTATGCCCTTGTGCAAAGAATTAATCAATTTTTCTGGCTCTACCACGGTGAGAATTCCTTCATAATCAACCGCGGTAAAACTGATCATACGATCGTTCTTCTTCTGGATCGTCTTCTGCTGAACTGAAGCCAACACTGTCGGGGCGACATCAAACCGAATGCCGAGATTCTCTGTACGCCTTGTATTGCATAGCCAGTCAATGGCCGCCTGATCCATTGCAGATTTCACAATAATTGGATCGGTTTGTCCCTCTGCGGCTAATTGCTTTTTGGTATGCATCATCACATCATGCCGTTTACTCCGCCTGGTGCGCTCAGGGTTGGCAATATCAACAGTTGGATTGGCGCGTAATCGAAATGCCAGCCTCTGACCTTCATGTAAATGAGGCTGAAATGGCTTGGTTTCCACTTGCAATATGTCTGAACAACTCGCGGGCTTGCAGGCAGATAACACCATATATTCCGGCGTGCCTTTTAACGATTCAAAACCACGGCTTTGTTCTTCCCTGAATAGGAAATTACGCTCGTCATGTTCGCCAAATAACTGCCAGAGCAACTGATGGCTGGCATAGCTGCCATTTCTCAATACATGCTGTAGCTGTTTTCTCGCAGTACCATTTTCACGGTATCTCACGCGGGATAAATACATTAGTTGTCCTCCTGCGATAACACGACCTGATGCTCTAAGCGGTTAGCAAATTGCCAGCGTTCCCGATGAACAGGCTCATCCCAGCGGGTATGGGATTGCACTTTTTGGGCATCTTCTGATGACAGCTTCAGTAAGCTGCTATCCCCTTGCCAGAAGTAGGTCATGGTATCGGGAACATTCAACCACATTACATCCTCGCTGATGGTCTCTAAAAGTGGTGGGAATTTAGTCTCTAATGCACTTTTCAGATCGCTGCGCTCGACAATAACCGGCACTAAAGGCGCGGCTAAAGGACAACTCTTACGCCCCATCGATAAAACGAATTTCGGTTTGATCAAATGCTGCTGCAATGTCTGCAGATCCAATTCAGACCCGTCATTGAGCCAAATAGCAACAACCCACATGCCATCACTTCGGTAGTCTCGCGTAGAAAGCACCGTATTAAGTTTTAAAGCGTCTGACAGCTCATCTTTACGGGTTCGCAGTACACGCTTTTTATCTTGCGAGGGTACTTGAGTGGTGTGATAGTCACGCAGCAAAGTACCACTGGTGTACTGCTTCACACCTATCATCACCGCTTGGCGTAGTTGCTCCAAACGTTGGTGATCCGCTCTGCGGATCCCCAGCCCTGCGCCTAACAATCCCAAAATGGCAGAACGGGAAGGATAGCAGGCGGAAGGCCGATCTCCGCCCACCGCAGCTTCCCCCCAGCTGGCTAAGGGGCCGTACAATCTAAATACGAGGAAGTCCATGATGTTCCCCTTGCTTAGTCAGCCACAAAGGCGATGAAATCTTCAAAACGTCCTTCACCGGTGATGGCATTAAGATGTTGCCTTGCATCGGCACAGGCCCCGTAGACCTTATCGAAGTTTTTCACTTGCTTTTCCAGTGCGGTGATCGCCTCATAGGCCTGATCGTCGCCCCAAATTGGTTTCAAAAAAGCAACAGAGAGTGAACGCGGCTGCTGATCGCCTTTTTCAGCCAAGACATAAGACGCATACGCCCTTGATGCAAACGAGTTCTGCTTCCCTTTCGGGGACACTTTCACCGCCGCTTCGGTTAATGCGGCAATGGCTGTATTCGCCAATTCCAAATCGCCGCCTAAATTACTCACCAGCAACTCTTTATCGATACAAATGTAGCTATAGAAAAGTGCCGCCGCATAGCCGGACTCACCAATATGAGACGCGCCCATATCATCGGCACCATTGTTAAGATCATCGACTGCGGTAAAGTAATCATCTTCAACCGCTACGCTATGGACACTGATCGCATGCGCTACCTGACAGGCCGCTTCGACGTTAAATTCTGGGCTTGACGCTAACATGCGGCCGAATAAGGCAATATCGACACCTGTTGTGTCTTTACGCAGCAAGTTAAGTTCGTCTTGAACGGGTTCGCGCTGTTCTTGAATAAGTAACTCAACCAGTGCCATAACCGCTTTCTTTTCTGCCGGGCTGAGATGCGCGAGCTGTTCTATTTCGAGTGAGTCTTTCTTTAATTTGCCAAATTCCGCAGCGATCATGCCGCCCCACTTGGCTGCTTTTTTATCATCTATGCCACCTTGCACAAGGCGGTCAAAGACTTCGATTCCGTAACGCTTGGTGCGCGTTCCCATCTGATCGGCTAACGCTTCTTGAAAAAGATCGGATACACGCCAATTGCGTTTTAAGCTTTGAGAGCTGACACGTAAACGCTCACTGCCCCCCATACGGGCGGTTTTAGGACGGCCTAAGTCATCACGGTTCAGGTTGGATGGCGCATACGAGGTTAGCAGGTGTAACTGGATAAATTTACTCATCATTTTTTTCTCCAATTAAGCTTTTTTATTTGATTTATTCGGCACGTAGTAATCCATCGCCCATTTCACCGCAATGCGCTTGTCGGCTTTTCTCGGTTGCCGGCTATGATGTTCATCGAACCATGCAAGAATGTCTTTTGATAAACTGACCGGTTCGGCAACGCCTTTGATCTGTTTAATAATGCGCAGCAGGCGGGTAAAAAATTCATCGACACTTTTGGCATTTTGCAGCTGCTGGAACCGCAATTCACTCACGACGGGCTTATCCGTCGCGGGAGCGATTTCCCCCAGAGATGATGCAAAGGATTTCGCCGTTTTATCTTTGACATTGGCCAATGCGCAGGCAATAGTTGCCCAGGCGATAATGGTGTGATCTTTTCTTTCCCGAATGGATTCCGGTAACGCCAGCCATAAACTGCGAAACCCTTCGGTGAGCATGGCCGCATCGGGCGACCCGCAACGTTTCAGTTCGGCTTTGTATTTAGTTGGCCATGGCGTTAACTTTTCGGCCTGCAGTTGTTTTGGCGACAGATGCAGTTTTTTCCACCACTGTTCAATCACTTCATCACGGCGACTTTTTCTCTCTTGCGTTGTCATTACACGGTCTCCCTATCGCGAGATAAATATTCTTTTTCGAAGGCTTTCACTGTTTTCCCTGTATACAACCAGCCGCTTAATTCCCGGCGCTTTTTGGCGATGCGCTTCATGTTTTTGCTTTCACCGTTTTCTAAGCCGGATAAGACCAGTTCATCAAACAACTCAAGAGCGGTCTGCCTCAGGCAGGAAAGCCATCTTTTGGCATCTTTGGCTGGAACAATGAATTCGGTGCTGGTGCTATGACTGATTGAAGCCTGGATCAGTTGATAAAAAGCTGTTTCAGTCTGCTGGAAAAACATCTGATCGATATAGCTCATATCCCCTTTGGCATCAGCTGGTTTTTCAAACCAGGCGGCTTTAACCTGGGTTCGACAGTGCCATACCATTTCAAGGGCAATATTTTGGATTTGCTTCACATGGGTCAGCTGTTGATCTCTTAATGCCTTAGGGCAATGAAACAACGGTAATTCAGCCGAATACCAGCCTCGGGCTTTCATGTTGTCCATGTCGTAGCCAAATGCCCATAGCCTTGGGGTGAAACCTTCTTCACCAGCAAGATAATCAAACCGATCTTGGGTATAGGCCTGAACAACCATAGCGGGGTGGCTGCCATTCTCTTGATCCATTAATGTCAGTGGCTGCCATTGCTTATAGCTTATTCCGCCGGGCTGACCTTTAGTTGAGAGGTTATCTTCATTTGGCTTTTTGGGATTAGTGCGGTAATGCGTTAAGGGATGCCACCAGCTACCGCTGTAGTTATAGCCATAGTTTTGGGTCAGGTACTCACTCACAGAAACTGAGCTTAGCTCTCCGGTTAATGCGCATATTTCTGGCTGTTCATCGACTAGCAAACGGATACGGCGTGGCATAGCCCAATACTGGTGCAACGGATGAACGTCGGATGCATAGACCTCTGTTCCATTATTTTTACTTTGCTTCGTTGCGCCTAGCCAGGGGAACAGCCGCTCGGAATGAAAATCGGGATCGTCATATTCCCACTCCTCTCGGCTTAATGTATTCAGCCAAAATTTTTGCCATAAAGACGCTTCTTTATTATTTGGCATCAGCAGGGTGGTTAATGGCCCACCACCACGAATTCCCGTTCGGTGCCCTTGCCCACCGGATGGCGCATTAACCTGCAAGGTAAACAGTGCCATTGCAGCCATAGGCAACGATAAATGCTCACACCCACCCCGTTTTATAAAGTGATCGGTATTGAGTTTCAGGGTATTTCCACCCGGCGCTTCAATGAGCAGGCCAGAAACCGGCGACGGCTTTTTCACATCCTGGAGCGATTCAAAATCCTGCATAAACAGCGGACCATCGCCGCAAAGATTACACGCATGCTGAATCTGGTTGAACGCATGCTGCAATTCGTCTTTCTCTGGTGGCTCAGAATACAACTCTTCCCAGTCATCAAGCGTTTGTGGGGCAAAGGCGGTTTGCAATACGCTGATCACAAACTGATAGGCGGCCCCGGTAAAATCGGCGCGAGGAAAAGCAAAGTCGACAATATCAGGGTCAATAATATCAGCCAGCACAATGCGTTGTTGATCGCCATTTCGATACCTGACGGTAAGGAATGGATCGTTGAGTAAGTTCATAAATCCTTTACCTTTATGTGATTAGCTTTGAAATCCTTTCGTAGCAGAATAGCGATAACTTTCATCATCTTCTGCGAGCCAAAGTTGCTTATAGCGACTTTGCGGATGGCGGGCTTTAAATTGCTGCTCGTCGTCTTCACTGAGCTGGTGTAACTTGTCGGCAAATTTTATTTTGGCTAATTTGAGGGTACTGAGCTGAATGGCAAATTGGTTATCTTGCACCAACGGTACTAGCTGCTGGTTTTCATCACGGCTCAGCACAACAACTTCTACGGTTTCGTATTCGCTGTATCGGGTACTTATTTCCACTTCATCATCCAGCCACTGTTTAGCACTGCCTGTGCAGTAGCCTTTTCCCCAGTTAATGGTCTGCTGGTTGGCCTGAGTATGTTTATGCCGTCCTTCACTTTTTGCGATGGCATCTGCCCCAAACAATGCATCAGGAATGTGGTTATTCGCCCCATTGCCATATACCGCTTCAATCAAATCCCTTGCTTGCTCCGGCATCCGGATCGCCCCAAGTTGTTTTAAGATTCTCATTCCGAGCCACAATTTTGCTGGTGAGCGATATACCGCCTCGGTATTGGGGAAATCCTGTTTCAGCCAATTGATACCGGGCTCGGCTGACCATTCTGGCGCATAAATGGTCAATTCAGGTTTCGCCCGCCCATCTTTAATGCCTTGTTCCACCACACCCTGCTGATTTCGGGTATGACGGTGCAAACGTCCCGCGCGCTGGATCAGATCATCAATCGGGCAGATATCCGTGAGCATCACATCGGCATCTGCATCGAGACTTTCCTGAAATACCTGGGTACTAATAACAATGAAACCGTTACGATCTTGATGGGTTGAGCGTTTACCCAAATGTTTGAGAACGCGATCCTCAATCCGTTTTCTGTCTGCTAATACAAAACGGCTATGGAATAACAGGCAACGTTCGTGATCGCCCACATGGTCAGAAATAGCCTGATAAGCGGCCCTTGCATCATCAACAGAGTTGCGCACCCAGACCACGCTACGGCCCGCTTTTGCTTCATCGAGCACTTTTGTTACGCAATCGTCAAAGGTGTGAACAAATGAAACGCCCACTTCTCGACTCACCTCTTTACGGGAAGTCAGCGGCGTTGCAGAAGCACCATTAATATTGACTTGGGTTGCCAATGGGAATGACTGATCATTGAGTGAGCTTTCTTCCACTTGCAGGGCTTGCTGCCAGGTGTTGACCAATGCTTGCCTCTGAACGTTCGACAAGGTGGCCGTCAGTAAAATTACGCTTCCCCCTTGCCTGACATGCAATGCCATCAAATCTTTTAGCAGTACCAGCATAAATTCATCGGCGGCATGCACTTCGTCAAAGATCAAAATCTTGCGATGCAACCCCACCATACGCAATGCCTGATGCTTTTGCGGTAACACTGCTAACAGTGCTTGATCTAATGTGCCGACACCCACGGGGGCTAATAAGGCTTTTTTACGTGAATCAGCCAGCCACTGATTACAGGTTGCAGAGGTTGATGCGTCGCCTTTGCTATAGTCAGAATCGGAATTTTCGGTCATAACAGACTGGCGAAATCCATCATTCATTTCTCGCGCACTGTGGGCTAAAACAAGGCTCGGCGGTCTCTGTTCATCCTGATACATAGAATGATAATGGTCGGCAATACGTTGATACATGGCATTGGATGTCGCCATAGAAGGCAGCCCAAAATAAAAGCCGTCTGCCTGGCCATTAGCCATTAAACGGTGAGTCAGTGCTAAGGCGGCTTCAGTTTTCCCCGAACCTGTCACATCTTCTAAAATGAACAGTTGCGGGCCTTGCCCTAAATCAACCGACTCTGACCATCGTTGGAGCGGCGTGGAGTCGAAACCAAACTGATCTTTAATCGAATGAAAAGGACGTGGCATATACGATTTGAATAAGTCGGTTTGTGCAATGGCTTTCTTCGCCTGTTTCTTTGCTTGCAGCCAGTACTCTGATAGCGGCATCACATCTGAACGATAGGTGAATAATTTCGAGTTTGAACCGAGCCAGTCGGCAATCACTGCGATACCAGCCAAATGCCAACTGATCTGTTTCAAGTTCTGTTGTCGTTGTTTATCTGTAAACCAATGCGCAGGCCAGCAGGGTTGAAATAAGGCTGCAGCGTCAGAAACAAAATCCCATGCATCAAGCGTATTCTGGTTATGGCAATATTTTTGTAATGCCAGAATTTCATTACTGCCGATATTTACGGGCTTGCCATGATGCCCCAGTGATACGCCGATGATAATTTTTAAGGTCCGCGCAAAATTCTTCTGAGATACTTCAACGCCGTTAGTATTTAAAACAGACTGAAAGGCTTCTTGCTGTTCAAAACAGTGCCAAAAATAGTGCCCTAACTTATCGTGGCGGCCACTGCCGCTGTTATAATCAAGTGTTGTTTTTAATGCTTCACACTGATGGGATTCAAATGTTTTGAGCGATTGAAAAGCGCCAGAGAACTTACCCAAATCATGCAATGCCAGCGTAAATGTGATTAGGTGACGCAGCTGCACTGGATTAACAGACAAAAACTCAGCCAGCTCTTTACACCAGTGACTATTTTCATCAAATAGTTCCCAGCCAATCGCTGCAACATCTAAGCTGTGATATGGCAACAAATGGAAAATGTCACTGTCATCTGATTTGTCTGCTTTACCCCAATAACAAAAATAATTTTTCACTGTGATTATGCCATAGTCAACCATTCTCATATTATGCCTTCATCACGGCCTTATAGGCTGAGCCTGTGATCACCTTTTTGTTTATTATCAGAATCACTCCTACCTGATTTTTTATAAAAACACGTATCCCCCCTCAAGATGAAGAATTCAGCGAGAATTCATTGGCTTTTAGGCAAGACAGTCATCTGAATGAATAGTGGTTCTATTTAGAGAATGGCTAACACAGAATAAAAGCCAATGAACCTCGCCCTTCGTGAGACTCTCTGAACCTCGCATCTTGATGGGGTTTGGGTATATAATCCCGCTTCAATTTTTTATCGAAGAAGTACAGTAATGAGCAAAGGCTACTCTTGTGTGGGGCTGTTTAACCCTAAAACTCCTGAAAACGTCGGTTCGGTAATGCGAGCTGCGGGCTGCTACGGTGTCAACACTGTATTCTATACCGGGACACGCTATGATATGGCCAAGCAGTTCTGTACCGATACAAAAGATGTTCACCGCAGCATTCCGCTAATTGGTGTCGAAGAACTTAAAGACATCATCCCGATGGGTTGTACCCCTGTTGCCGTTGATCTTATTGAAGGGGCTAAACCTCTTCCTGAGTACAAACACCCAGAGCGTGCGTTTTACATCTTCGGCCCTGAAGACGGCACGCTGAAAAAAGAAATTACTGCATTTTGTCGCGACACCATTTACGTCCCCACCAAAGGTTGCATGAACCTTGCGGCCGCCGTAAACGTGATTCTGTATGATCGCATGGCAAAAATCGAAAATGGTGTAGAGTTCTCAAATCACTAGAAACAATCACTGACAAATAGAAGATAGCCACAACAGTCAGTCGTGCGCACCTTATAACGCTGTGTTCGGTTACTGGCACACAAAATTACGGGCGTGGATTCTTTTGAGGTTGTTCAAAACACTAGCAGAGATCATGCACGCTTTTTAGTAGAGCGTGCATGAAAAAAACAATATTTTTCAATGGCTAGACTCGTTAAACAGATCAGCGCTGCCTCAATGTTGTTTTTTCATTAAGGATCTCTGCAAAGTGTTTGATAAAATGATGTGCGATCTCTTTCCCTTCCCGATAATCAACTTCCAGGTCATCCTTGTCACTCAGCAATGCCCTGCTGCGCAAGCTTTTTTCTGGTGCAATTTGAATGACCATCAATCCTTCTGGAGGGTGAGTCAGAAAGTCATTTAACTTACGATGTGACTGATAATAGTTCGTTAGCATTTCGACCACCTCATTATTTTTACCCTTGCTGGTAATAGCAATAAAACGGTCGAAGTTATCGGCAGTAAACCATTTCCAACTACCATTATCGCTCTTCATTAGATCGTCGTCCTGAGTTTGATTCATTGGAGCTTTATTATTACTCCTATTTCCCTTCCATAAGTCAAAACGCTGAGTAAGATCATCGTGAATCGCTTTAATTTTATCTAACGACTGGTTCAGGCTAAGTTTTTCAATATATTGCGGCAATCTCGATTCAATTTTTCCCCGCCAGTCATCTAATACACCTACCCCGTTATTTCCACTTTCAACCGGTTCGGTTCGCACAACAATAACCAGATCGGCACCGCGTTTCCATGCTTCCTTCACGGGAATCGCTGCACTCACCCCGCCGTCGACCCATTCCAGGTCGTTAAAATTGACTTTTTGATTGTACAAAACAGGAATTGCGCAGCTTGCCCGAAGAACCTCTTTCCAGTTTTTCTGATACAACGGCAGATAAATATCTTGCAGAGTATCTTTACGAGTTGCGCAGGCAAAGGCCTGACGATACCGTAAAATTTTCCGGGCAGTCGTGATATCTAGTGGCATCGGCCCCTTTGCTGAGACGGCATCTAACGCCCAATCTAAGTTAAGCGGTTTTTGTTGGCTCAGGTATTTATAGAGACTGAAGAATTGATCATCGGTGGTGTAATTAACAATAAAATTATAACCAAATCTACACTGACGGCTGATGAAAGATGATAGATTGAGCGCACCGGCAGAGGTACCGATATATAGCTCAAAGGGGTCAAAACCAGCCTCAAGAAAAGTATCGAATACACCAGCGGTGAATATGCCCCTCTGCCCGCCACCTTGAACCACTAGCGCTAACTTTTTTTTCTGAGCCTGATCGATTTGAGACAAGAATTGCATTGCAACTTGTCGCTCAATCATACCTGTATTTAACAGTAAGTGACTCGCCATAGTTTACTCGCATTAAAAATTTAGGTTGTATCTCAAATCGGCGTACTAAATGATGATTTTATTAACATTTCGGACTAAGCCTGTAATTCATTGTATACCCAAACCACTTTACCTAATATAAAATTTAAATCTCATTCTTACATCCTATATTACATTCCAACAAAGTTGGACTAACATATAAATGCAATGATGCGATGATGCGATGATGAAATTTGACGGAGAATATTATGAACATAGTACCTCGCAATCCATGGCGTGACCTTTTTCATATGTTTGACGATATTGACAGTGCATTCCCTATGCTGAAGCAAACACTGAGTGCAGAAACAATGACACCAAGAGTCGATATTGTTGAAAATGAAGATAACTTTGAAATATCAGCAGAACTACCAGGTGTAAATAAAGAAGATGTATCTTTACAGATAGAGAACGGTTCACTGATAATTAAAGCGAGCACGCAACAAGAAGTCGAAGAAAAGGAGGGCGGTAAAATAATTCGTCAGGAGCGCCATACCGGTAAATTCATGCGCAGTTTTTATGTGGGTCAAGATACCAAGCAAGAAGATATTCACGCTGAGTTTCACAATGGTTTGCTGAAAATTCAAGTCCCAAAACTTGAATCGAGCAAACCTAAACCAATTCAAATAGAAGTGAAATAAACATTAATATCATGAAGATAAAGAAAAAGGCTGATGCTGTTTTCAGCCTTTTTTCACATTTAAGGAGTACTTTTTTTTACCTTTGTAATATTGCGCCTCACATTTTACCCACCGACCTCTCTCTCTTGTGTCAGGCATAATCGACTCTCGGCGTCCCCCGCCATTGCCGACACCAATTAAGATTCGGTGAATTTTGACGCATCTGCAATGCATTTCATTTTATCTGTTCTATAATCCAATATATCAACAGTAATAGTGTGGTCAGTCATCCGACTTGTTACTAAAACATTAACCAGAAAGGAATAACTAAGGCTTCAGATAGCTGAGTCAGGGGTAGCCTGACTGTATTTATCAACAAAAATAATACTGGAAGTATGATTCTTTAATTATGGCAGTAATCTTATTAATGAGAACTGTCTTAATAATTAATGTTCATATTGGTATTTCACGAGATAACGACAGGGAATTAACTTCAATGAAAAAGAAAGTATTAGTAACGGGTGCAAAGGGCGGAATTGGGTCTTCAATTACAAATGTTCTTCTTGATGCAGGTTATCGTGTTATTGCCGGTTACTCTCCAGGTAATAAAGAATATGCTATTGAATGGTTTAAAAAAAATAACTATTCAGACAATCAGGTACGCTTACTCCCCCTTGATATTACCAACACTCAATCTTGCCGAGAATCTCTTGAGTCTTTGCTTCAGGATGAAGGTCATATTGATGTTCTGGTGAATAACGCAGGGATAACGCGCGATTCAACCTTTACACGTATGTCCGTAGAGCAGTGGCATGAGGTGATTAATACTAATCTCAATAGTCTGTTTAATGTCACCCAACCTCTTTTTTCTTCCATGTGTGAGCGCGGAAATGCCCGCATCATCAATATCTCATCGGTCAATGGCTTAAAAGGTCAGTTCGGTCAGACAAACTATTCAGCGGCTAAAGCTGGCATGATCGGCTTTACTAAAGCCCTTGCTGCAGAAGGCGCACGTTTTGGGGTAACTGTTAACGTGATTGCACCTGGTTATACTGGTACACCGATGGTAGAAGAAATTCAGCCCGCCGCACTGGAACGTATCAAAGCACAAATACCGCTGAAACGCCTGGCGACACCAGATGAAGTCGCAGGTGCAGTTGCCTACCTTGCAAGCGACGCCGCCACCTATATCACCGGAGAAACATTGTCGATAAACGGTGGTTTATACATGCAATAAGCCTTCGTCTTTTTGACCAATTTGGCCGTATGAGCGGGCTAATAATCCCCAATGAGGAGTCACAATATGTACCCGGAAATGTTTGAAACATATATCGAAAAAACTGAAAAAGCATTTGCCCCATATGTGAAGTTCAATCAACTCATCACTAAAAATATTGCAGATATTGTAGAACTTCAATTAACCGCAATGGAAAAATATAGAGATATTGGCTTATCTCAGCTAAAGGCGACTGGTGAAGTCAAGGATGTTCAGTCTTTAGCCGCTTGCAATAACCAACAGTTAGAAAACCTGACTAAACTCTCTCAGCAAATGAATGATGACAGCCATAAGCTGACAGCCATGACACAGAAATTCATAAAGGACGTCGATCACTTAATTGCTGAAAACGCAAAAGCATCGCTTTAGCGGCTCTTCTGACTATCAACCAAGTTACATTCTACTTAAGTAACCTTAAGATGCTCGTTTCAACGAGGCTCTTAGGGTTATTTTATTGCTTCCCCATCATAAATGATTGAACAGCAAAAACTCTGTCAGATCACTTCCGACCTAAAATGAGCTATTGTCAATAGTATCCATTCCATTCTCCTTGGTATGTGTAAGGTTACCTCACTAATACGTGCTTTAAATGTCGTGACATGTTCCCTTCAGGAGGTCATCTTTAGTGGTTTATTCTATCTCAGAATTCTTAATGGCCATGTTCATCTTGCTGTTCGCGTCGGCCATTACTAAACCGCTGGCTAAGCTGACCAGGATTCCCTACTCCGTGTTGCTAGTGCTGGCCGGGCTTTTTCTCCATGAAACGCAGGATTTACTCGCCCTGCCACTGGAGGCGCTGGCAACAAAAGAGATTGCACACGACATTATCCTTTTTGTACTCTTGCCCACCCTCGTATTCGAAACAGCCTACAATCTGGATATCAGTAAATTAGCCGCAAACAGGCTGGCCATTTTTGTGCTGGCTCTACCTGGAGTACTCATTTCCACGTTAGTGGTTGCAGCATTTATTAGCGGATTTACCACCCTTGACTGGCACGTAGCCTTGCTGCTCGGGGCAATCTTAAGTGCCACTGATCCCAGCGCAGTCATTACTGCCTTTCGCCAGCTCGGGGCACCCAAAGATTTGATCATGCTGATTGAGGGCGAAAGCCTGTTCAACGATGCCACCGCCATTACTCTGACTAAAATACTGGTGGTGAGTTTTGCTTTCGCAGAAGGATTCTGGCCGACCCTATGGAACGGTAGCGGTCTTTTCCTATTGACACTCGGCGGCGGTATTATTTGTGGCTGGCTACTTGCCCTATTCTTGCTTCAGCTGTTAAAGAAGATGCCGGATGATCCCTTTTTGGAAATCAGCCTCAGCCTGCTTTTAGCTTTCGGTAGCTATCTCTTCGCTGAAGAAATTCTGAATGCCAGTGGCATAGTAGCAACAACCACCGCCGGCATTACCCTAGCAAGCAAGGCACCGCTCCCCATTTCGCGTAAATCCCAGCAGTATCTCAATCACTTTTGGTCTTACCTCTCTTTTATTACAACGGCCAGCATTTTCCTGATTGTGGGGCTCTGGATGGATTTAGCCCTGATTTGGGAAAATGCCGCCATATCGCTGATTGTACTTGTTGCGCTGTGGCTGTCACGCGCATTTATCGCCTACGGCCTGATCCCCAAAATCGGTCACCTGCAGCGCCAGGCTAAAGCAATCCCCATTGAGTTCCGCCACCTTATATTTGTCGGCGGACTGCGTGGGGCTGTGACCATGGCCCTGGCTATGGGACTGGTGACTCTGTTCGGAAATGAAACCATATTGTCTGTCGCTATCAACGTGGTCTTTTTCACCACACTGCTCCAAGGACTACTTATTGGCCCGCTTACTTCTCATTTAGGCCTAAAAGAACGAGACATTAATGACAGTATTGCCTGTGCGGAACTCACCCTGTCAACACTTCATCATAGCCGGAAAGCATTGCAGCCCTTGCTCAATTCGGCATTCGCCAAAACAGGCGCTCCGCAAGAACTTTCCCTCAAGCTGCTCCCTATGATTGACGCTCAGGAGAAACAGTTGCAGCACTGGTTTAGCGTTGAAGTGGGCCCGATCGGCTTATGGAATCGTCTCATGCTACGTTGCGCGAGTATTGAGATAGGTTACTTATATCGGCTATTTGACCAAGGATTGATTAGAGGTGTTATCTTTGAAGAGCTGAAAAACTCGCTTGATGAACAAATGGAAGCGATCCGCCACCAATACCAAAGGCCGAAATTCTCTCTACTGCCTAAAGAGTTATCTGGCTGGCTTCATCGCGTAAAAACACATATTAAAAGCTCCTCGCAAAAATTTATAGAGCAAGAATACGAGATGGCCTGGGCTAGATTTCTCAGCTGCAATAATGTACTCGACGAGTTAAAGGTATGGACCGAAGATGAAGAAATTCCAGCAGCCGTCGCCGAAAGTGTCGCGAAGATATGGCAAGGCTGGCTAGATAGCAGCGAAACAAAAATCGAAACCATTGAGCGCCAACAACCTCTTATTTCCGCGCGGGTTCAGCGGCGATTGATAAGAAACTATTTGCGAACAGCACAATCTGAGCATTTACAGCAATACATCCAGCAGTACCTCATATCTGAAGCTGATGCAGAGCAGATCAAAGAATTATTAAGAACAATGGAAACCTAGCGACGATAAGAGCGAACATCTTCAGTCCCTTTATTTATTGTTTGCTCCGGGATTGCTTTTCTCCTGGCAATAAACTTTACATTTGACTGTCAAGTTTACGCTGCAAGCGCTCCACCTCATCCAGCAAATCCAATGCGACGGCTATACCCGGCAGGTTCAACCCTAAATCACGTTCCATTCTCTGGGCACTGCGGGCGCGCCTCAGGCAAGTCGTTTCAAACCGCCAGTGTATTGGCCGATCACCTTGAGGATCGAGTATTCCTTCCTCAACCAAAGCAATCACCCACTCGGGGTGCGTGCCACAGGCTCGGCATAACTCGACCAGAGTCAGTGTCGGCTCATGTTCTGCTATTATGGTAATGGTCAGCTGGTTTGGAGTACGTCGCTCAGTCATTGGCTAGACTCCCAGTTTACTGCGTGGATTAAAGGGCATCATGTCTTTCATCTTTCGGAACAACGCCTTAGACTGCTCATCGTCCACCTTGGGTAACACTATATTCAGCTTGACCAGCATATCGCCGGCAGGATTTCCGGGCAGGCCACGCCCACTAAGCCGTAATGTCTGTCCGGATGCGGAGTTGGCCGGAATGGTAACCTCAAGCGGGCCGGTTGGGGTCGGCAGCTTTACTTTAGCACCCAATGCCGCCTCCCATGGGGCAATGGGGAGCTGCAGGCAGAGGTTTTTTTGCTCCATTTTGTAGAATGGATGGGGCCGGAAAGTGACTTCAAGATATAGATCCCCGTTGGCTCCACCCGATTGTCCCGGTAACCCCTTACCTTTCAGGCGTATTTGTTGCCCCTCCCGGATCCCTTTAGGAATGCGCAAGCTAATTGTTTGAACCTGTTGCCCGCCAGATGAGGGATCTTGCAGCGTCAGTGTTCGTGTCGTGCCATGGAAACTATCTTCAATATCGATCTGAATTCTGGCATGCTGATCTTCCCCTTTGGTCGTGAAGCGATGATGCCCGCGGAACGCCTGGTGAGAGTTGGCAGATGCCTGTCGAAACGGATTGCCGAACAGGGATTCAAAAAAGTCGGAAAACGCAGCCCCATTTCCCTGGGTAAAATTGTCACCCGAAAAATGAAAGTTCCGCTCCCAGTTAGGCGGCGATGTAAATTCCTGCCCGGAGCGCCAACTGTCCCCAAGCTGATCATAGGCCGCACGCTTTTTAGGATCTTTTAGCGCTTCATAAGCTTCACGAACCTGCATGAATTTTTTATCGGCATCCGCTTCTTTACAGACATCCGGATGGTATTTGCGCGCCAATTTTTTATAAGCACGCTTAATATCCGCCTGAGATGCGTTGCGGGGAACATCAAGGGTCGCGTAATAATCACGATATTCCATAGCACCTTTCTTCAGTGATGAACGTCAGACTTTTTAAGCCGATATTTACCCCAATCAGTCGACACTGATTTTGATTCGTGTCGGTTTTAGCTCTTCACGCTTAGGTATATGCAGATAAAGCACACCATCGTTGAAACTGGCAGAAATATTTGCACTGTCAAACTCTTTGCTCAATGTAAACTCACGTGAGTAGCCGTTATAATGTACTTCATTCATAATTGGGGTATAGTTTACCTCAGGCTCAAGGTTGATTTCACCTTTGATGGATAGCTTATTCTCAAGCGCCTCGATAAAAAGTCCGTCACGTGTCACTCCGGGCATATCTGCATACAGACTAATACCATCCGGATCTTCGCTGATATCGACGCGAGGGCTGATATAATGCCGATTCTTCTGCTCTGAAGTGTATTGTTCGTTACTCATAGCAACCTCCGTTCTGTCATTTGATTTCTATTTTTTTCGGTAACAACGCATCTTCGTTTCGGCGAAAGCTAACGGTCAATATTCCATCACGGTAATTGGCATCGGCCTGATCCGGATCGGCATAGTCAGGAAGGCTAATTGAACGGTGAAATTCTCCGGAAAAGCGTTCATTGGCGTAATACTTGCCTGTTTCAGATTTCGGTATTGGACGTTGACCAGAAATAGTCAGCAAACCATGGCGGGCGTTCAATTCGATACTTGCCAGATCAAGTCCGGGCACAAACAGGTAGACAATAACCTTGTCGTTGGTATGCCCGAGGTTTGCCGGTGGATAACTCCGATGACCGGTTGCGCGAATACTGGTAAATGGCCAATCCCGGAAATTGCTTGTCAGCTCTTCCTGCATACGGTGCAATGGCTCATAAAAGCTGTCATCAATATCAATAAGCGAACGGGACATAATTTTCTCCTCTGTTTTTTCGTCTAACCGCTATAACGAATGGCTTATTTAGTTCCCTCTGCCGCACTTCTGCCTTTATTACATAATTTTGCTCTTACCTGATATGCTACGCTAGCAGAAAAAGCTATGCGCATCAAAAACCTGGAACGGTATGATAACCATTATAGTCAACCTGTGAAGAAACACGGCAAAAAGAATACTATCGTGGCGGGCCCTATTTAATGAATAGAATGGTAACAATGGCGATGACGATATTATGAGGTTATCCCAACCCCCTATTCCGGGTAACGCGCAACCAAACCAACCAGGGTGTGGAGTTCAGCTTAAATTCAATGGCTTTCAGTCAAGGCCACTGTTCTACAGCATGATGCCCTCTCATAAATCTATCTCTTTGATTATGTGTTGGGTAAAACCTTGTGTATCATCATCAACATTTTAAATCAGAAGGACCAATAGTGATGAAAGCCATCTTTGCTGTTTTTTTATTCACGATGAGTTGCTTAAGCTATGCCCAGACATTCACTTTTACGGCAATTCCTGATGAAAATGAAAACCGGTTACGTGAACGGTTTGATAAAGTCGCCACTTATTTAACTGAACAGACAGGGGTTGAAGTAAAATATATACCCGTCAAATCTTACGCTGCAGCAGTCACTGCATTTCGCAATAACCAGGTTCAGCTTGCCTGGTTTGGCGGGCTTTCTGGTGTCCGTGCTCGCCAGCTAGTCCCGGGGGCAGAAGCCATTGCACAAGGCTATGAAGATCAGTTTTTCAAAAGCTACTTCATCGCCCATGCTTCTACCAGGCTACAACAGTCCGATACTTTTCCTGCCGAGATCGAAAATAAAACCTTCACCTTCGGCTCTAAAGGTTCAACATCAGGCCGCCTGATGCCTGAATTTTACCTACGTGATTTTTTCGACAAATCACCAAAGCAAATATTTAAACGTGTCGGTTTTTCTGGCGATCACAGCCGCACCATCGCGCAGGTACAATCCGGCGCCTACCTGATTGGTGCCGTTAACTATAAAGTATGGGAAAACGAGCTAAAAGCAGGAAAGATAGATAACAGCAAAGTTTCGGTTATTTGGGAAACACCAGCCTACCCTGATTATCAGTGGACAATACGTGGCGATGTCGATGCTCAATTCGGTAAGAACGTAAAGCAAAAGCTGACTCGGGCATTGCTTGAGATGAAAGATCCTGCGCTATTAGCCAGCTTCCCGCGTCAGAGCTTCGTGCCAGCCAGCAACAAAGATTTTGAGCCGGTTGAAGATGTTGCGCGTTCGATCGGCCTGATTGATTAATGGTGTTATTAGAACTTAATGATGCAGAACTAGGCTATGACAATAGCCCAGTTCTGCATCATATCTCCCTGACAATTGAAGCCGGAGAAAAAGTCGCATTGATCGGGCCAAGTGGCGCCGGAAAATCGACCTTACTCAACAGGCTCCACGCGCTTATTCATGATCAGACCGCGTTCTGCCCGCAAAGCCACGGCTTAGTCGGGCCGCTGAGCCTGTATAACAATATTTATATGGCCCGGCTGGAACAATTCAGTGCCTTCGGCAACTTATGGAACCTAATCAGGCCACAGCGGTGGAATGACGTTGCCGCAATCGCCAGCAAGCTGGGCCTGCTTGATAAAATGAAGACATCGGTAGATAAGCTTTCTGGCGGACAACGACAACGGGTTGCGATTGGGCGTGCCCTGTACCGCAATAAGCCTGTTTTTATGGGAGATGAGCCTGTTTCAAGCCTCGATCCGCTACAGGCACAACGTCTTCTTATGCATATCTGCGAGTCACACCGCACGCTTATCGTTGCCATTCACGACAGACAGCTGGCACTGAGCTGTTTTGATCGTATCATTGGCCTTAAACATGGCAAGATTGCTTTCGACAAACCCACCAGCCAGCTCGATATCATCGCGCTAAATCAGCTTTACCAGCCATGATGCAAAGCTCTGGTCATGCTCGGGGAAAGCTGAGTTTTATTTTTATCCTTATCGCGCTGGCGTTGACCCTGACGGCCGACCTGGAGATTTCGACACTCGACCCGTGGACCGAAATGGGAAGAATGTTCACAGGTCTGGTAACACCGGACTTCTTCGCGACCGAATACCTGTTCGACGCCCTGCTCTTTACCCTGAGCATTGCTTTGCTGGGGATCACTTTCGGGGCGTTCTTTGGCTTTTTTCTTGCCTTGGTGTTTACGCACCGACCGGTACGAATACTCTGTGCGTTCTTTCGATCGATCCACGAGTTGTTCTGGGCGTTGATCTTTCTGCAGATTTTTGGGTTAACCCCTCTGACTGCCTTATGCGCCATTTCCATTCCCTACACATGTACTTTTGCCAAGGTTTATGCCGAAATATTTGAGCAGGCAGACAACACACCGGCACTGACGGTTTCTCGCACAGCCGATGTACTCAGTGTCTTTATTTATACCAAGCTGGCTCTGGTCCGGGATCAGCTGTTCAGCTATACCCGTTATCGTTTTGAATGTGCTCTGCGCTCCAGCACCATACTTGGATTTGTTGGCCTGCCGACGCTCGGATTCCACTTAGAAAGCGCTTTTAGCCAGGGTAACTACTCCCAGGCCGGTGCTTTACTGTTGTTATTCTACCTGTTGATCGTCTCAATCAATGTCTGGCTCAAAATAAGATTCTTACCGGCCTATATTGCTGCCGCGTGGCTCTATCTCCCTGAGTTCGGACACATTAACTGGGATAACGTTGCCCGCTTCTTCGGCTCGGATATTTGGCCGGGTCCCTTGCGGCACGCAACAGAAATCGACCTTCAGGTCGCAACGGAAACACTGCATTGGTACTGGTCGTTATTAACCGGTGACTTCTATGAAGGGTTGATCAATACGCTGATCCTCTCTCATCTGGCGCTCGTCGCCACCGGGGTGATCACCCTCATCGCATTTCCGCTGGCGGTCAAACTCTTTGTCGGGTTCGCCGGGCGAATGGTTGGTCAGGGAATACTGGTGGTATTGCGTTCAACCCCCGAGATGATCCTGGCGTTTATTTTCCTGCTGCTATTGGGGCCTTCAATGCTGCCCGCAGTGTTAGCGCTCGCTATCCACAATGGCGGGTTAATTGCCTTCTTAATTGCCGAATTAGCCAATACCTTACAACTGCGTCCCGATGCGCCGCTACAACATCATGGAGTTCACAGAGGAAAGGTAAATCGTGGGCAGGCAATTTCCCTTTATCTGTATGAAGTCTTACCCAGAATATACAGTAGCTTCCTTGCCTTTATCTTCTATCGCTGGGAAGTCATCATGCGTGAAACCGCCATACTAGGGGTACTCGGTGTCACGACGCTGGGCTTTTATATCGACTCCGCATTTGAAGATATGCGCTTTGACCGTGCTATCTCTTATATTGTTATTTCCGCCTTGCTCTGCATCGGCATTGATACTTTGTCACGTCATATTCGCCAGCAACTGAATATCCGGGTTTGAGTTAAAGCTAATCGCTTCAGCCCTGACTGCACTCCCCCAGAAAACGCATAATGCCATATTGCTGTAGCCACGCTAGCTGTTCAGGCTGTTTTACCAGAAAGCGACCGCTGTAGTTTATACCGTTGGCAAACACGCCATGGATATTATTGGTTACCCGTGGCACTAACAGCATCCATTTTTTAGTCAGTATCAGATTATAGGGTTTGCATTCCTGGTCCACGTTCAGGCTCTGTATGTCTGATAAACCGAGTTCTTTCAAACCGGCGAGGTAACACAAATACAGGTGTTCACTGTTCAGTGAGTCAAAGCGGTATAAACGGTGCCTAAATGGAAGAGAGTCGCTGAGAATAGCACCTTCCAAAGGAATAGGTGTTTTCACCAACTGCATATGTCGATGTGTCTGACTTGCCCCCGCCAGGGTGCCACCATTATAAAATCCCAGTACTTGGTCATGATCAAATCCCATTATCCAGGCGACAAAATCCTGTAATTCCAGCGGGGCCGCTTGCGAAATAAATTCACGAGAACAGATAAGCAAATGCGGGTTCAGCACCGGATATTTATTGAGCAGGCAGACATGCCCCTTGCCGGCATCGGCAACATACATTTCTTCTTCATAGGGAAGAAAGGGATTGTCCTGTTTATTGGCTGAAGTAAACTTCTTGGCCGCATTGTTTGTAACGACATGGCCTAAAAACTCGATACCGTTTTCAACAATGGTTGTCGCCTCCGTTGCAATTGGCAGCAGGCTTCCATTTTCCAAAGCTCGCTCGACGACCTGTTCAGCTTTAGTCCAGAACATGATTTTTCCTTGTGGTGACATCTCCAACCTACTTTATCAATACGATAATGGATATACCTCCCCCCTGTCACTGGTTCCATCACCTAACTGACGTTTTCATTGATAGAATCATAGTAGAGAAATGTGGCTGTATTATTTACTTTACACTTTTGGTGCAATGTCCCGCGACTTAAACACCCTGTTTTGTGGCAGCCAATAATGAAAGTTTGTATGATTCGCTGCAAGTTAAGAGGTGCTGTTTTCCACCGAATTCCTGTTCGTACTCCAATGGAAAACGGTATCACTTAAAGGTAAGCCTTTATTTTTCGGTCATTTAAAGCTTTACCACTAATGGGGTGTACTTAGTTCGGTCAAACTGAGTGCCCCTGTTACTCCCATCTGTTTAACAATATCCCCACCCGTTCATGCGCGATTACCGTAGTGGAAATAGCAAAACAGGCGCTCACCTTTCGATAAACGCCTGCTATCAATTATAAGACTATTTTGCCTTACTTAAACATTGCTCACTGGGGACTAGATAAGCTGCGCTGCCAATAAAAAACAACCGAACATAAAACTCAGCCCTAAGGCAAACTGCCCACCTCCAGCCTGATAGCACTCTGCGACAGTATCCTGTTCAACAAGTGTCAGCCTTTCAGGGCTACGTACTTTAATCGTCATCGCCATTGGAACAAAAATAGCCAGGAACACTAAGATAAAACCGGCATAACCCAGCACTGACAAGAATTGATCAGCAGCCCATAATGCGCCAGCCAGCGGCAGAATGAAGGTCAGAACGTAAGTTACCACCCGATTTTGCTTAAATGTATCGGCATTTTGATCAAACAGCGCCATCGCCACACCCAAAAATGATGTTAATAGCGCCAACCCGGTAAAGCCCGACAAAATAACCTGAATGCTGGTAAAGCGTTCGCCTAATGCCGCGATCAGTTCAGAGACATTCGAGAATTTCACTAACTGCTCAGGCGTTAGGTTGCCCACAACAGCGTAAAGCCACAACAGGTAGCAGGCAAGCGGGATAACAGAGCCGGCAACAACCATATTACGCAGCTGTTTGTGTGTCGCATCACCGTTGTATGTCACAAGAGATGGGATCACGACCATAAAGCCAAAACTGGTAAACAATACTGAGCTGGTTTTAATCAGGTCGACTTTGCTATTATTGGTCGCTTCAAAAAGGTGGTCGAATGACATGCTCGGCATCAGCGACATCAGGGTAAGTGCAAGCACTACCACCATGGTCGCAAAGAGTACACGGTTCAGCTTATCAACAACGGCAGTACCTGCAGCCACGACTGCGCCAGCAATAAGTGTAAAGATGATCTGGCTTTGTAGCATGCTCAGTTCAAGGCCTAACCCTGCGGTCATTTTCTTAACCAAATCACCCGCACCGATGATGTAGGCCATGAGCAAGCAGACCAGTAGCGCATAAAGCAGTCCATTGGTCACCACCTGGCCGCCTTTGCCCAGGGTTTTTCTGGCGATGGTATTCATACCCAACCCGCCGCCTGACTTGATACTGACTTCAAGTAACAGCAAGGCCGCATAAGTCGTGCCGAGCCAGATCACCAGCATCAGCAATGTACCCCATAACAAGCCGAACTGCGCCAGCACCATAGGGATCGCGAGCATACCGGCACCCAGTGCCGTGCCTGCGACAATTAACGCACTGCCCATTAACTTCATATTCACAACGTTTACCTCTAAATTCTTTTGATTCTTTGTCTGGAGAGATCGTCGTTATCTGCATACGCAATATGCTTATTTAAACTGAGATCAATCAGCTTGATGCGATAAAACAGACAGACAATTACCCGAGACGGCGTAAAGCGCGACGATTAATAGCTAAACGTGCTAAAGCTTGAAAAAGTAAAGAAGCCAAAAAATTGGCTAGAGGCAGTAAAAGCAGAATTGAGATGAGCGTGTGATCTATTCTGTGTCGAAGTCTGCAGCGACGTTGGGGTCAGCAACGGCACGAGAGGATTATGGTTCATTTATCGTACTCCAAAAACGATGTTGTCCATGTTTCTTCAGATGACAATCCCTCTGTCACCTTTACTGTTCCGGTCTGAACAGTATATTCGGTCATTAGGGCAAAGTAATAAGTTACGTGTTAAAGCGCAAGCTTTATTTTTGCAAGCTTTAACGGTGATCTTTGAGAGAATACGCTATTCAAAATGGTCAATGAACGCTTTCAACCCTGCCGCATCGACTATTCGAACTTCTGCACCGTCTTTATCAACTAACCCTTTATCCACTAATTCTTTTACCGCCCGTCGATACACCCGGCTTGTGGTGCCAAAGCGCTCCGCCTCCATCCCAGCTTTATCAAAACGTCCTAATACTACATTTGTTTGAGAACGATGCCATAAGTCATAGGCTATATTGTAAGTAATAGGGTGCAATAAACGATTAGTATAGATATCAAGGGAATCCTGATAATCACTGGCTAACGCACAAGAAAAGAACAAGTTAAATTCAGGCCGTTCTGTTAGTAACTGTGTTAATGCATGTATACAGATGACCTCAACTTCCATGTCATCTTCGGCGATAACACTCCACTGACACACTGTCCCAGTAAAAAATTCCATCTCACCATAAATATGGTAATCGCAGTCAACCTCTCCTAACTGAAAACGTCGGCCATTCACCGCAGCGATATTCATTGATACTCGACCGACCGATACAAGGTATATATTCTCAACAGCTTGCCCCTGCCGCAGAATGTCTTCACCTTCCTGAAAATACTGACTATGACTTTGGCATTGATAAAAAGCTGCTCTAAATTCTTCATACAGATGACAAAGATGATTAGCAAAGCGTCCAGTATGATGAGGTTTTAATTGCATATTGATGGGCTGGCCAATTTATTATGGTTGCATAAGCGTAATGAATGCAGGGTAATGTGACAACAATTTATACATGGATCTTTGCTGGTCACACATTGGCTGACCAGCAAATCAGGTTCATAATAATTTCCCTCAGGATTCCTTGCTTACTCCACTGCTATGAACTACTGAACTAAATCTGTAATGACAAAGCATGCAACGCCGCTTTAATGCCCGCGCGCTCACCTTTCAGCATAACTTCATCAGCACTTATATACTGATTAACACCGTCTTTAACATCTTGTTGATAAAGTACAACGTTATTCAAAACGGCTGCGACCTGTAGGCCGCGAAGCTTACCGACAGTAAACAGTGCTGATGTTTCCATATCTGCGCCAAGTACACCTTTTTCGCTCCAGTACTGGCAGATCTTATCTTCATCATCAGTATAAAAACTATCGTGTGAGCGAACCATTCCAGAATGAGCCGGATAAGCTTGCTGCACGATTGAAGCCTCCAGGCCTGCGACCAAGCGATGGCTGGCATAAGCTGGAAACTGAGCATCGACATAAGCTTTAGAGCCACCTTCGTCACGAACGGCCGCTTCAGCTATAATCAGATCGCCTAACCCTATATCTGCTTGTAAAGCACCAGCAGAACCCACTCGTACAATGAACTTAGCACCGCAATTATTCAGCTCTTCTAAAGCAATAATGGCAGAAGGTGCACCAATGCCTGTACTGCAAACCGTAACCATTTGGTTGTGATAAAAGCCATTGATTACACGGTACTCACGGTTATCAGCAATAAGCTCTGCATTATCAAGAAATGCGGCAATGCGATTAACACGATCTGGCTCACCACAAACAATAACATGCTTTGCGATTTGCCCTGCCGTAGTATTTATATGCGGTTGCTTACTCATACAGCGCTCACTTTGTCTTCTTTCATTCCATTCGTTTTTCTTTGATTTTTCTTTGCCTGGTTCATCCAGTGACGAGTACCATTGGCTGCAATGAAGAGCAAAATAGCGTATTCGATTGACAGGGCGTACACACCTTGAGCGGCATAAATACAAACACTGATAACGTTAATCACAACCCATAAGATCCAGTTTTCAACATACTTCCTGGTCATCAAAATTTGAGCAACAACCGACAGTATCGTCATTACTGAGTCCCAGAATGGGAAAGCATCAGGAGATAACTCCGGACGAGAAATATCGGCACCCAATAGATTCATAATATCAACAGTGACATTTGCCAACGCAAAGAAAATAGGATCAATATAGACAGTCATTACAGCAATTGCCAATACAGTGACAGCGGCGGTAAATGCCATTTTTTGCTTGCTTAACCAACGAATTTCGAGCATATCTCCGGTTTCAGAAGTTGGTCTCGTCCACGCGTACCACCCATAGACATTGGCACAGAAGAAAAACAGCTGTAACAGTAAAATCCCATAAAGCTGGATCTGATAAAAAATAATGGCAAAAAGAACGACATTAATCAGGCCAAACAAGTAATTTATGGTTTTCTCTTGGCTGGCATTCCAGATACAGAGTAGCCCAAAGATTGTCCCTATCGCTTCAATCCACGACATGGCGTAACCGCCACCAATGGGGATATTTACTAAAGTATTGTTGATATCAAACCAGGTCAATATGTCCATTTTCGTTCCTTTTTGAACTTATTCATAATGGTGCTATTGTAATGAATTGACCGATTTAGTAATGAGGACTTTTGTCCTGTCAGGGTTGGCCTGGTTCATAGTTTGACAACATAAAGAGCATTAATTTTGATAAAAAAATCATTTTTGCTGTTCACCCGCGGTATCTATATTCAGTTACCATAGGGTATTGAATAAATAGCAACTAACACCCACGATAGGTTCATTCTCCACGTTCATTCTTGTCTTCGCCTCAACATCGGCTTTTAAACCCGTTTTTTATGAATGAAATACCAAGCTCTTTAGCATGTTGTATGGATGCCTTGCCAATTTCAATTTGGATCTAAATCACGTAAACTGCGCGCCTAGATTATGAACCATAACCATATCCTGTTAGGTGAAACACACAATGATACGTCTGAACGAAGTTAAGTTGCCGTTAGATCATGATGAAGATGCATTGCGCAATTTTGTTTTAAATAAACTGTCGATTACGGCAGAGCAGCTTGTCGACATTCATATATTTAAACGTGGTTATGATGCTCGTAAACGTAATGTGATCACCTTAATTTACACCCTGGATGTAACCCTGACCGATGTGGATGAAGATGCACTCTTAAGTCACTTTGAGCGTGATCAGCAAGTTAAGCCGTCGCCAGATACAACGTATAAGTATGTGGCACAAGCACCTGCTGATTTGCAGGAGCGTCCAATCGTCATTGGTATGGGTCCGTGTGGTCTGTTTACTGGCTTGATTCTTGCGCAAATGGGTTTCAAACCCATTATTTTAGAGCGCGGAAAATCGGTACATGAACGCTCAAAAGATACCTTCCGTTTTTGGCGCAAAGGTGAACTGAATACTGAGTCAAACGTACAGTTTGGTGAAGGTGGTGCGGGGACATTCTCTGACGGTAAACTATACAGCCAAGTGAAAGATCCAAATTTCCTGGGCCTAAAAGTAAAGCAAGAGTTCGTGGCTGCTGGTGCACCGGCTGAAATTATCTATGTGAGCAAACCACACATCGGTACGTTCAAGCTGGTGACTATGGTTGAGCGCATGCGCAGTAAAATCCTGGAGCTTGGCGGTGAAATTCGTTTTGAAACACGCGTTGATGAAATCAATATCGAAGATAACCAGGTCACAGGTGTAACGCTTAGCAGTGGCGATGTCATTGATTCCAAGCATGTAACGTTAGCAATTGGCCACAGTGCCCGCGATACTGTACAGATGTTGCATGATAAAGGCGTGTATCTCGAAGCACAGTCTTTTTCTGTCGGCTTCCGTATTGAGCATAAACAAGAACTGATTGACCAAGCGCGTTTCGGCACGAATGCAGGCCACCCGATTTTAGGCGCAGCCGACTACAAACTGGTACACCATTGTAAGAATGGTCGTTCAGTATACAGTTTCTGTATGTGTCCTGGCGGTGTAGTCGTTGCCGCGACCTCTGAAACCGAAGCCGTTGTCACTAACGGCATGAGCCAATATTCGCGTAGTGAGCGCAATGCCAATAGTGCGATTGTGGTTGGGATTGCACCCAGTGATTTTAATAATGATCCGCTGCAAGGTATCGCATTACAGCGTAAGTTAGAGCGTAATGCTTATATCTTAGGTGGCAGCACTTACCAAGCACCTGCGCAACGTGTTGGTGATTTCTTATCGGGTGCAGAAGCTAAGCCGTATGGTGACGTTGAGCCGTCATACAAGCCAGAAGTAACAATGACTGACTTAAGTACCAGCTTGCCTGATTTTGCCATTGAAGCAATACGCGAAGCTTTGCCTGCATTCAATAAGAAAATCCGTGGATTTGCCCAAGCTGACGCAATGCTGACAGGGGTAGAAACTCGCACCTCTTCACCAGTGCAAATAAAACGTGGCAAAGATTTTCAGAGTATCAGCACTAAAGGCCTCTACCCTGGTGGTGAAGGTGCTGGTTATGCCGGTGGTATTTTATCTGCCGGCATTGATGGTATTAAAGTCGCCGAAGCGGTGGCGCTGGATATGCTTAAGGCGAATTCATAATACTCAACACTTTGATATAACTCCGCGAAATAAGGCAGAGCCTATCCCGGCTCTGCCAATAGCACAGTACCAGCTGTCACCCCCTTACGGACAATCAGCTGCTGATCATTGTATGATCGGGTTTCAATAAGACGCGGTACCACGCGATCGCCATCGACGACTTTGACATACTCGAGCTGACCAATGCGATAAGTGCTCGCCTGCGGGATGATCAGCGCCTGATGCTCACCTGTTTTGATCTTCACCCTGGCAAACAATCCGGGATAAAGTGGCTGATCTTGGTTTTCGAGTGCCAGTTTTACCACTACACTGCGCGATCCGGCATCTGATGCCGGGGTAATTTCACTAATGATACCGGCGAGCAAAATATTTTGCTCCGGTAAACTTACCGGCCACTGCTGACCCAGCTTCAGTAAGTAACGCTTGCTGGCTGCAATATCGCTTTCCATCATCAGCGTCAGCGGATTATATAAACTCAGCATTGCCACGCCGGGCGAGGCAATATCCCCTTTATTGACCAGCTTCTGAGTGATCACACCATCAAAGGGGGCTGCAATAATGCTGTAGCCATAGGTTGTCTGTGCCTCTTCTAATGACGCTTGGGTTTTCCTGAAATTGGCTTGTGCCGATTGCAAAGCACTTAATGCATCATCCAGTTTCGATTGTGCGACTAACTTTTTCGCGATCAGTGTTTTTGTTCGTATGTAATCTTTGCGGGCCACATTCAGCTGTGCCTGCATGCTGGCCAGGGCTTGCTCGGTCTGGCGAACACGCGCATCAAGATCCAGATTATCGAGGCGGATCAGAACATCGCCCGCTTTGACCTCATCACCCACATCGACCAAAACCTCGGCAACCTGAGCGGTCAAACGTGCCGACAAGGTTGCCCGCTGATCGGCAACAATAGTGCCGGTATAAGATTGCCAGACAGGAAGAGTCTTGCTCATCACGGTCACCGTGGCTCTGTCGGCCAGCGGCTCGCCCGGTAAATCCTGATTTGTTGTACCCAATTTTGCCACAAAGCCACCGGACATCGCGAAAAACAGAATCGCTAGGCCGATAAACGCGGCTATCGTTAACACCGGCTTTTTCATGATTGCAGCTCCTTTTGTTGTTCAGCTCGGATGTCTTGCTGTGGCAGACCGTGCCCCGGTCGATTGGCATAAGCCAAATGATAAACCACGGGGATCACCAATAACGTAAATAACGTCGATGCCGTAATACCAAAAATGATGGCCCAGGCCAGACCGTTAAAGATCGGGTCGAGGGTAATAACAACGTTCCCGAGCAATGTTGTTCCTGCCGTAAGCAGGATCGGCCGCATTCTGACGGCTCCGGCCTTTAACAACGCCTGTTTTAATCGCTCGCCTTCCTGCAAGGATTGATGAATAAACTGGATCAAGACCAGCGAGTTACGCACGACAATCCCCGCCAGGGCGATCATCCCGATCATTGCTGTTGCCGTGAACAGCGCCGGATTAGGAATACCGTTGATCTCTGTGGTGCCCAGCATATTCAGTAACCAGAACCCCGGCATAATGCCGATAACGGTTAATGGAATCGCCAGCATAATGATGCCGGATACCGCGGGTAACCCCGTCTGCAGTACCATCACGATGAAGACACCCAACAAGGCCGCGCCATAAGCAATACCCAGATCGCGGAAAACATCCAGGGTGATTTTCCACTCCCCTTCGCCATTCCATTTCACTGAGACATCTGAGGGTAACGTCCAGTTATCTCCACCGCCATTATTGAGATACGTACGCGCACTTAACGGATTAATTTCTCCGCCCCCGGGCGGATTTGGGTCGGTATTGGTCAGATCGACGGCCACATCAGCAACAACTTCCGCTGGTACCCGTCCGAGAGCTTCGGCATATACATACACAACCGGCTGTAAGTTTTTACGATAAATCGGCTGCGGTGCTGGACTCTTTGCAAAATATCCCAACTCAGATAACTGGACAATTGGTTGCCCGGCATCGACCAGACGCCCTTGCTCGATCCGCTTGGTAATACCGGCCATACCTCGCACATACAGGTTTTCCAATTCACTGAGATTGTCACGCTTGTTACGTGGTAACCGAATTTCGATCGGTAGCGGATTAATCTCATGGGGGTGCTGAAGATAACTGACAACGCGCCCTTGATTTGCTGCCGCAAGCGTCAGATTAATATCCTGTACAGAAACACCGGACAGGGCCGCTTTTTCCTGATCAATAATAAATTGCCAACTTGCCAGATCTCCCTGAATGGAAGTATCGACCTCCGAAACAAACGGCTCACGTTTCAGCCGTGCTGCGACCTTTTGTCCGGCGGCTTGTAATTCAGCGTAAGACGTTTGAGGCTGGCCATAAACCTCGGCGACAAGTGTTGCTATCACCGGCGGGCCGGGAGGTGTCTCCACCAGCTGAATATCAGCCCGATGCCTGATCGCTATGGCTTCCAAATCATGGCGTAAACGAGTGACGATTTCATGTGATTGCTGCCGCCGTTGATTTTTTTCAGCCAGCACAATACGAAGCTCGCCCTGGCTGGACTGATTGCGCATAAAGTAATGGCGCACCATGCCATTGAAATCCATCGGCGATGCAATCCCTGCAAAACCAGAAACAGAAACCACCTCAGGCACACTTTGCAGATAATCAGAAAAATCAGTCAGGGCATTGGAAGTTTGATCTACACTACTTTGCTCCGGCATATTCAATACCAGCTGAAACTCATTTTTATTGTCATAAGGCAACAATTTCAGCGGCACGACTCGCAGTGCCGGAAGCATTGCGGCGGCAACGAAGGCAAGCGCAACGCCACCCAGAAAAATGACACTGTTACGCTTACGGCTTAGCAGCGGCGTGAGTATTTTTTCATACAGCCGGTATAACAGTGTGTTTTCTACCTGATACTGCCCGCTCTGCTGCGCGCCCTTGAGGATCTTTTTGGCCAGCCAGGGGGTAATTAAAAAGGCCACAACGGTGCTGAATACCACACTCACGGGAACATTAAAGGCCAGCGGTGCCATATACGGGCCCATCATTCCCGTAATGAAAAACATCGGGGTAAAGACTATCACTATCGCGACCGTCGACATCAGCAATGCACTGCGAATTTCAGCCATCGCCAGCACAATGGCATCCGTTTTACTCAGCCCTTTGCGTTTCAGAAAACGTTCAATATTATCGATACTGGCAATCGGATCATCGACAATCAAACCTAACGCCAGGATCAGGGCAAACAGCGTGACCCGGTTGATGGTGTAACCAAAAGCCAAATCCATCGCCAGCGCAGCGCCGTAGCTGATAGGAATTGCGATTCCCACCACCAGTGCAGAACGCCAGTTTAAAAAGACCCCGACAAACACCACCACCGTCAGGATCGAAATACCTAAACTGGAAACCAGGTTGCCGACTTTTTCGTTCGCGGTATCACCGTAGTTGCGAATAACGGACAGTTTGACATGATCCGGAAATTGCGTACTGGCCATGTTTTCAAGTTCGGCCGTCACATCGTCCGCAACCCATACTGCATTGCTGCCTTTTTGCTTCGCGACCGCAATGAATACTGCGGGGTAAGGTTCCGGCGCTTGCTGGCCGAATTGGTTTGCAGCCGGTCCCCAGCTAAACCAGGTCTGGTTGTCGGCTTCATCCGCGCCATCCGTCACTTTTGCAATATCTCGCAAATAAACCGGCATGCCATTGACCACATTGACAACCGCATTAACAACATCTTGGCTATCAAGGAAAAACTGGCCACTTTCAAGCTGATAGACTTGCCCTTGCTGATGAATATTGCCCATCTGCTGATGCTGATTGGTCAATGCAAATGCTTGTTTTATATCATCAACCGTTGTCATTCGGCTCGCCATTGCGGTCGAATCTAAGGCTATCTGAATCGTACGCGGCTGACCGCCAATCACAGACACTTTGTTAGTGTTATCTAACGCCTGCACTTGATTGACAGCCTGCTCGGCAATGCGTCGTAGTTCAGCATTACCGGTCAGTTCTGGTTTGGTACTGTAAAGGGCGGTAACAACAATGGGAACGTCATCAATTTCCACCGGTTTGATAGCCCAGTGACTCACTGCCGACGGCACCAGATCCTGATTGGAATAGATCTTGTTGTACAACTTCACCAAGGCTTCTTCGCGATTCTCTCCGACATAAAAACGTACAATCACCTGCGCAGCCCCTTTAAGCGAGACCGAGTAGACATCTTCAACGCCATCTATCTGAATCAATAACTTCTCAAGTGGCTGAGTGATCTGGTTTTCAACTTGCGAAGGTGACAGCCCGGGAGCCTGAATCAGTACATCGGCCATCGGCACGTTGATCTGCGGATCTTCTTCACGAGGCGTCAGAAACAGGGCAGCCGTACCCGCGATAAGTGCCAGTAAAATCAGAATAGGCGGGAAGAAACTGTTAAGAAAGGTACGGATCAGGCTTTTATTGACGTTCACTGTCATGACGATTCCTTATTCTAATAGTCTTTTATTAGCCGGTATCTCTTAAACATGTTGTGCTTAATATTAACTCTCGTTTTTTGAATCTTGCTCTGACTACGAACGTCCTGCTCGCAGTCAGAATAAAAGCCGTTTTTCGCCAGATTAATTCCCGATGGTTTCATTTGCCAACGTTTCATGCGCATCAGGCTTCACATTGGTCAGCTTACATCCCAGCCAGATACCAATCAACATACTTATCGTGAATAAGACGATGGTGTAATCACCTCCCGATAGCGACGTCACCGCCGGACCGGGACAAATACCGGCAATGCCCCAACCTAAGCCAAATAACACTGCTCCGGTGATCAGTTTGTTATCTATCTGATTATTTTTACTCAGGTGAAAGTCAGTTTCACAAACCGGTTTATCCAGTTTTCTGATCACCAGAAAATAGAACGGCATAAACACTAATAGCGCACCGCCCATCACAAAAGCCAGGCTGGGATCCCAGCTTCCTGCAACATCCAGGAAACCAATCACTTTATTTGGATCAACCATTCCTGAAATCATCATGCCCAGGCCAAACAGTAAGCCTGCAATTAAAGATACAAATCGCGAAAACATTGTTACCTCTTATACCAATGAACTAAATACCGCAATTACACATGGAGACGAATAAAAACAGTCGCTACCGCCGTCGCCATAAAAATACACGTCGCTACAATCGAGCGCTTAGACAGACGCCCCATGCCGCAAATACCATGCCCACTGGTACAACCGTTACCTAGCTTAGTACCCACACCAACCAGAAGACCGGCCACAATTACCCATAACGTTGAAGTCACAGGTAACGATTCAGGCAATGTAAACCCCAGCCAGGGTGCAATCAGGCCGGCAACCAACATTCCGCTCACAAAGAGCAAACGCCACGAAAACTCACTTTTAGTTGATTTTAACAACCCAGCCAAAATACCGCTGATACCAGCAATGCGCCCGTTGACCACCAATAATAGCGATGCAGACAGGCCCAACAACATCCCCCCAGCCAGTGCTAACCACGGGATTTCAAACATCATTTATTTTTCTCCAGATTGTGTTTATGAACACCGCAAATATCCTGCAGTGTCTCAAGTAACAGCCGTGCTTTTTGATCTGCCAGTGAATAAAACATCTTTTGTGATTCCTTACGGAAAGTCACCAGCTGATGGGCTTTCAGGATAGCTAAGTGCTGAGAAAGCGCTGATTGTCCAAGATTCGAATTTTGCTGCAACTCCGTCAGCGCCACTTCACCTTGGGTTAGCTGACACAACACCATTAACCGCTCAGGATGGGCGAGTAATTTCAACCATTCGGTCACTTCATCAGCATGGCAACGCATTTTATTCACATCAATCATGTCTGCCTCTACGGTGTTTCATAGAAAGAACTAAATTAGAGATTACTAAATAATAGGATTAAGTCAAGCCTAAATTAGCTAAAAATAAATTAGACTCAGCTAAAGTATAGGGTTATAGTTTTTATTAATTACAGCGACTGAAGGAGACACGTTATGTCACTAGAGAACGCCGTCCGGGTTTTTGCCGGGATCATGATCTTTATTTCCGTTGCATTGACACTATGGGTGCACCCGTATTTTTACTGGTTTACTTTGTTTATCGGAGCCAATCTGATCCAGAGTGCATTTACTGGTATTTGTCCTGCAGCCACTCTATTAAGTAAATTTGGCTTTAAGTAAACGACTTATCGTCAGCTACAACAAAATCATAAAGGAACAATACATGACCAAGATCCTGATTGTCGGCGGTGTTGCCGGTGGGGCTTCTGCTGCGGCTCGTGCTCGTCGATTGAGCGAAGAAGCTGAAA
This sequence comes from Photobacterium sp., assembly GCF_057456235.1. Classification (NCBI taxonomy): domain Bacteria; kingdom Pseudomonadati; phylum Pseudomonadota; class Gammaproteobacteria; order Vibrionales; family Vibrionaceae; genus Photobacterium; species Photobacterium sp. The sequence goes on from NZ_JBVCPH010000001.1 coordinate 214,903, forward strand.
TCATCATGTTTGAACGTGGCGAGTTCGTATCGTTCGCTAACTGTGGATTACCTTATCATATTGGTGGCGACATTCAGAATCGCAATAAGCTACTCCTGCAAACGCCAGATAGCTTCCTGGCTCGCTTTAACGTTGATGTTCGTGTGATGAACGAAGTGATCAGTATTAACCGCTCTGAAAAAACGGTTACGGTTCGCAACACGCTAGACAACAGCGAATATGTCGAAGCTTACGACTTTCTGCTGCTAAGTCCTGGGGCGGCACCTATCGTTCCGCCAATTCCGGGGATTGATAATCCGCTGACCCACTCTCTGCGTAACATTCCAGATATGGATAAGATCATCAAGACGCTCGAGATGAACAAGCCCGAACACGCAACGGTTGTTGGTGGTGGTTTTATCGGGCTGGAAATGATGGAAGCCTTCCACCAGTTAGGGATCAAAACAACGCTGGTTGAAATGGCCGATCAGGTAATGACGCCTGTTGACAAAGAGATGGCAGGTTTTGCACATGCCGAAATACGTGAAAAAGGTATCGATCTCCGTCTTGGTGTCGCACTCGAATCCATTGAATATATACCGACGATATCGGTTGCCAGCAAAGATTCAGGGGAATCGACCGAACACCAGCACCTGGAAGGCGAGCTTAAGCTAACCCTGAATAACGGCGAATCCCTGATCACGGACATTTTGATTATGGCTATCGGCGTTCGCCCGGAAACGACACTGGCTCGTGAAGCAGGCTTACAGATTGGTAACCTTGGCGGCATCTATACCAACGCAAGTATGCAAACCAGTGATTCTTCTATTTACGCGGTAGGTGATGCCGTAGAAGAAGCCGATTTCGTTACTGGCAACCCTACTCTAGTCCCACTAGCAGGGCCAGCAAACCGCCAAGGCCGCATGGCTGCCGATAACATGCTGGGACGCGGCGAAACATATCAAGGTACGCAAGGCACCGCGATTTGTAAGATCTTCGATTTAGCGGTTGCATCGACCGGTAAAAATGAAAAATCGCTTAAGCGTGAAGGCATCAACTTTGAGAAGGTTTATGTCCATACCGCGAGCCACGCGAGCTACTACCCTGGCGCTGAAATCGTATCGTTCAAAATGCTGTTCGATCCAGAAACAGGGAAAATCCTTGGTGCTCAGGCGGTCGGTAAAGATGGCGTTGATAAGCGTATTGATATCATGGCCGTTGCCCAACGTGCAGGTATGACCGTTGAGCAACTTCAACACCTTGAACTGACTTACGCGCCACCTTATGGCAGTGCTAAAGATGTGATCAACCAGGCTGCATTTGTCGCTAGCAACATTATAAAAGGCGATGCAACCCCGATCCACTTTGATGAGATTGATGAATTATCTGATAACCAATTGCTATTAGATGTACGCAATCCTGCTGAACTTGAAAACGTCGGTTACATCAAAGGTTCAATTAACATTCCGGTCGATAGCCTGCGTCACCGTATGCATGAGTTACCGAAAGACAAAGAGATCATTGTCATTTGCCAGGTGGGATTACGGGGGCACGTAGCTTATCGCCAACTCGTTAACAATGGCTTTAAAGCGCGCAACTTAATTGGTGGTTATCGTACGTACAAGTTTGCTCAAGCATAACAGCTAACACCTCGTAATGTTGACATGTGACGACTGAAGAAGCCTTGATTATAAGATTCTTCAGTTTTCACACTAAAGATCTGATAATAGCTTATTCTCTGTCGCTACAGGATCCCCTGGCCATATCAAATAACGCCCTCTTTCATATTATGATAATAATATTTATCAATCTTGTGTATTCACTATAACTCCACCTAACCTTTTTTAACTACAAGATCACAAACCGCCCCAAGCAATCAACCTAATTTTTACTTTTTTGACATTGGTCAAACGAAAAGTTCCTTCATTTCCTATTATGATTATGAAAATAATATTAATGAGCCATCAGGAGCTTAATATGAGACCTTCTATTATTGCCATGAGTACTGCAATTGCTTTATCAGCAGTTCCCATAAGTTTTGCTCATGCAAAAAACACTACACTAGAAAGCACTAAGACAACGTCAGAAATTACTATTGATGGCCAAATAGACACTGTTTGGAACGATGCTAAATCAACTGAAATTAAGTTAAATAAACTGCCCTACAAGCCAAGTAACGGTTATGAAGGTATCAAAAAAACAACCGTGGAAATAAAGTCACTCTATGATGATGAATTTGTTTATTTCTTAATACAATATGATGATCCAACTAAAAGTATTGACCGCTTCCCTTGGATCAAGCAGGACGACGGTAGCTGGAAGCAAATGGTCAATAAAGACAGTACTGGCCATGATAATACCTATTACGAAGATAAATTCGCTGTATTTTGGGATATCAACACAGACGATTTTGCAGAAAAAGGCTGTAACTCAGCGTGTCACCGTTCTAAAGACGGTAAAATTGCCGGAAGAGAAGACAAAAATCCGGCTCGTAAATTTACCAATGAAGGCCAATACATTGATATGTGGCACTGGAAAGGCGTCCGTACCGGTGCACATAATCAGTTGGATGACCAATACATAGACAGCAATACCGATCCTAAAGCGAACAAAGGATGGGGGCGTAAAGGGGATGATAAGACCGGTGGCGGTTATGTCAATAATATTAAAGATGGTCAACCTGCATTCGTTGCACCAGAATTAACAGCGGATACGCTTCTTATTCACGAAGCCGAAAAACAACCATTTACTGCCGACTACAATGCGTCAGACCGTATTCCGGGCTTAACCGGCGCGCCATTCACGGGCTCTCGTGGTGATATAGACGTTGGTGCAGTATGGAAAGATGGCGTTTGGACGTTGGAAATGAAACGTAAGCTTGTTACGACTGGTAGTAATGCGGACACTCAAGATGTTCAGTTTAACGATATGAGTAAAGCTTATCCATTTGGTGTCGCGGTATTTGACAACTCTCAAATCAACCACATCTTCCATCGTGGAGTAATAAATTTAGAATTCAAATAGCTTGAGCACAATTTGAAACGTTAATATTTAGGCCAACGCTATGTTGGCCTGATTAACACTTGCTAAATGACAGAATAAAGATAAGAACGAGAATTACTATGGCTAAATTACTCCGTTTTTCCAATTTCATTATTTTATGCCTATTCGTTCTCTGTTTATCTTCTGTTTCTTACGCGCAAGAAAACATAATGAGTAACAAGTCTATAAATCACGAAGAAACCGATCAAATATTCAGCTCACAGATCAACAATGACGACGAAATGGCTCTGCTGCTCAAAGAAAATAAGCGTTGTATTCGCTGTCATAAAAAACAACGTTTACTGAAAGACATTGAACCAATTAAAAGTGTCGGTGCCCACACAAGTCGAAAATTTTATAACAACTGCACGGCTTGCCACGGAAACAAGGGGGCGCATCCAAAAGATAACGCCAGCATTATTAGCTTCGCGGAGCATTCGAATATAAGCGCCCTATCCCAGAACGAGCAATGCCTCGCTTGTCACTTACCAAAAGATCTCCGACAAGCGGAATGGACGCATGATGTGCACTATAAACAGATCAACTGCGCGTCTTGTCATAGTCTCCACACTGATGAAGACCCAATAATAGCCATTGAGAAAAAAATCAGAATACAACTGTGCGTTGATTGTCACGCAGAAGGCCAAGCACTAGAAGGAGATCAATAATGGATCACTCTAGACGCAAACTGATGTTCGGCTTAGGTGCTGGCGCGATGATTGCAACAACAGGCGTTGCAGGCACCACTGTTATTCAAACAATTGAAATTAATGGCAAACGATATGCCATGATTCACGATGAATCACTCTGTATTGGCTGTGAAGCTTGCGTTACTGCCTGTAAAGAAACAAATAATGTGCCTGATGACGTGGCTCGACTGGAAATTATTAGAAGTGGCCCTGTCGGTGACTTTCCCGATATTCGTTATCGCTTCTTTAGAAAATCTTGTCAGCATTGCGAAAACCCGCCTTGTGTCAACGTCTGCCCGACCGGCGCTTCATATATTGATAAGAAAACAGGAATTGTCGACGTCAATCCAGATCGCTGTGTCGGCTGTCAATACTGTATTGCGGCTTGTCCTTATAAAGTTCGCTATATTAACCCTGTAACAAAATCTGCAGATAAGTGCGACTTCTGCAGAAAATCAAAACTGGCAAATGGTGAACTTCCGAGTTGCGTTCAGGTTTGCCCACAACAAGCGCTCATTTTTGGTGATCTCAATGATCCGCAAAGTGACATTAACATCGCGCTGAAAAATAAAGCCGTCTACCGCTACAAAAAGTATTTAGGGACCAAGCCTAAAATGTTCCGTGTTCCAGATAAATTCAACGAGGTCCAGTCATGATGGAATCATTGAATAACGCCTTCCACTTCGACACGCTAGTATGGCACTGGCCTATCGCAATCTACCTCTTTGTTCTTGGGGTTTCATCGGGTGCGATGTGCTTGGGGTTAACTATCAAACATTTTGAACCGGATAAATCAGCACTTTCAAAAAACCCTTTGGTAATCAGTGCGGTTATTTTAGCTGCATCAATGGTGATCTTAGGTTTGCTCATTTTGATTGTCGACTTAAGCAAGCCGCTCGATTTTTGGAAAGTCATTGTTTATCAATTCTCTAATCCACATTCGGTCATGGGGCGCGGGGTTACGCTCTTTATACTCTACCAAATGGCCGTGTTTGCGTGGATCATGGTGATCTTTAAAGCGGAAATTCTTCGCTTTATCAGTAAGTTTTTCCCTCGTATCGCCAGCAACAAGGCGGTGCTCTCAATATTTGTTCAACTAGAGAAACAAGACAAATACCTTGATATTGCATTAGTCATCTTATCAATACTGTTGGGCGTCTATACCGGTTTCCTGCTTTCTGCACTGGTTTCTTACCCTATGTTAAATCAGCCAATACTGCCTTTACTGTTCTTGGCATCAGGTATTTCATCCGGTATTGCGGCATCTGTTGTGATGGCTTATACCCTCTTTTCTGCCAATACAGAAACATTTGGTATCGCCTTGATCCATCGTATTGAGAAGCCCGTGGTGATTGCAGAAGTCGTCTTATTAATAATGTTGATCATTGGGATGAGCTTCGGGGTGCAAGCTGAACAAGACGCCATAAATCTTGCGGTATTTGGCAGTTTCTGGGCATATGTTTTTTGGATAGGCGTTATTGGTATCGGTATCGTATTACCACTATCACTCAACGTTATATGCTCTGATAATATCCAACAGACAAAAGCATTCATGGTGATCTTACCGCTATTTACGCTTATGGGTGTTATGTCGCTTCGGATGTTTATCTTATACGCTGGACAGATGGTGGTCGCTTAACCGCCCAATGAATTAAAATAATACAATGCATTAGGGAACATGTTTATGAATATCATTAAATATATGCTGTTTGCCCTGCTCGCTTTCAGTTGCTCAATAAGTTGGTCTGAAGAATTACCTAATTCTGATGGAGAAAACTTAGCGAATTTCCACTTGCTGGATGAGACTTGTGCAGGTCAGTGCCACGAGGGGGAAGAACCATCAGAGGACCTAGAGTTTGAATATCAGAGCTGTGTAGAGTGCCACGATACATTGGCTAACCTTGAGGGTCGCCAGCATAATATCAAACATCAGGATAGTGAGCAGATGGAATGTGTCGAATGCCATTTGCCCCACGAAGAGTTTGATCCGAAAGATATTTGTACCGACTGCCATGAAGAGGAAGATGAGGAGCTAAAGGGCTTCTATTCAATGCGATTAGAAAGCTATCTAAACCTCTATTCAGACTCAGCTAAGTTTGACCATCGGCCTCTCAGCAAGACCGAGAACCACAGCGAATAAGTTAACAAAGATGATAAAAGGAAAAATGATACTGTGATTTTTGATTCTAGCCTCAGGTATAATATTGTTAACGGGCTTTGTCTTTGACGACGTTAAACAGCAAGCGACTCGATGATATAGCGCTTGCACTTTAGCGTTCAATTGGAAGGTGTGTTTAAAGCAATGTGCCCTATTACAACCAAGGTTGATGGCGTGATTTACCGCTCATTCACCCACAATAGCTACATTAAAATACGTGATTCAATATCAATTCCCATTCTGGTCAAGAAGTAGGTTTTTGCATCATCTTTAGAAACCAAACCACTTTTTGTTAACTGGCGAAGATGAAAGTTAAACTTAGTATGATCGTCAATACCAACCAAACGACACAAATCCATAAACTTGAGCCTTTGATGGATTTTCAATTGATAGATAACATTGCGTCGAATCGGGTTCGATAACGCACTAAATACTACATCGCTGTCTTTATCGATCGGGGGGGACTTTAATGTTTTTTCTGCATGTACTTTTTTCAATGTAACAGAGAGCGTCTGTAAGTTAAAAGGCTTCGTTAAAAATTCATCCGCCCCCTTTTTCATTGCATCTACCGCAGTGTCAATCGTCCCAAAAGCCGTCACGATCACGATGCCAATATTAGGGTCGGTTTGTTTTAGCACAGCGATAGCATCAATACCACTTAACCCGCCCATTACGAAATCCATTAATGCAATATCATAACGGTGTCGCATAGCACAGCTGATTGCTTGTTCAGCACTCTCACATGCAGTGACTTCAAAGCCATCAAGAGTTAAAGCTTCAGTGATAACTTCCCGTAAATCTAAATCATCTTCAGCCAGGAGTAATTTAGGGCTCATTAGCTCTCCATTGGTAATTCAATTTCCATACACAATCCACTTCTTGTATTATAAAAGCTTAGCTTACCTTGATTCTGTTCTAGAATTTTATGACAAAGTGTTAACCCAAGTCCTGTCCCCGTACTTTTATCCTTAGTAGTAAAGAATGGCAATAATACTTTATCCTTAATACTGTTATCAATTCCTGTTCCAAAGTCGGTAATAGATAACTTAATACGTAATCCTTTCTGCCTGGCACTGATACAAATCACTTTCTTATCAGTCGACGCATCGATGGCATTGTTGACAATATTGATCACGACTTCTTCGAGCTGTTCCTTGTCTGCATAAAAAAATAAATCTGGCGCGATATCTTGTGTGACCTGAAAATCATTTAATCGGTGAACCATCAACTCAAGAGAGTCCTGAATAAATTCAGCAACAGAAAGTCTTTGCTTAACAGGCATGCGTTTGTGCGAGAATTGGAGTAATTCTTGACTAATATGAGCCGCTTTTAATAGGCCTTTGCGAATGTGTTCTAACTGTCTTTGTGCGTTAACCTGATCGTATTCACTAATAGCCATCTGTTTTTCAAGTAAATCACATCGCATCAACGCGCTACTTAACGGCGTCTTTATCTCATGAGCAATACCAGATGCCAATTCACCAATATCTCTCAATTTGTCATTGTGCAGGATCTGATGCAGTGAATATTCAATCTGCTGCTGTCTTTCCGCATCAAACAATTCAAGTGTTTTTCTTAAGTAAATCAGCATTACCAGGGCTAACAATGTACGAGTCATAGGGCCAAATATTATGTGTTCGATATAAAACAGCCCCGCGAACAACCCATAAATAATAATAGAGATACCTAAGAACCCCACCGCGTCTGCTGCTTTCCGTTCTTCTTGCTTCAGCTTCTTGGAGTAATTGATCAGGGCTGCGCCGGCTAACATACCTGCGCCGGAACCAAATAGCCATCGTATTTGAAATGTAGTTTCTCTTACAAAGTCATGAAGTTCATGGGAGAAATAACGATAAACGACACCAATAAAAAATAACGCTGTGACAGCTTGAGTAATCAACGAAAGCTGGGGCCGAAAGCGCCACTTTGTCATCGCGAGCATTTGTAGCGCGAAATAACCCAAGGCAATAAATGAAATCCAAAGTTTTACTACTTTTAATATCTTTACTGTCTGGTGCATCATCAATTCTTCTTGATACACATGCAAATACAATTCAGACCACTCATGAAGTCCATGGATAAAACCAAAAATAGCTAATGTCGGCAGCGCAGAGGCAATAGAGAGGTGGCTAAATCGTAAATCACGAAAAAAAATAGTAAAGCCAATAGCAACAAAAATTAAGCCATAAAGCATATAGAGACTAAATACGAAAAGTTCTTGCATAAAAGTACTCTAATCTCTGGACAGAGTGGAGCAATATAGCATTTTAAAAAGATCTTTTATTTGAGCTTTGTCTCTGAACAGTAATTGCATCTATAAAAACAGAGCCTAAAGCAAATTGCTTTAGGTGTCTCCGTGTCTTGTGACTGGTTGAACTGTCATTCAATTATGCGTGACCGTTTCTAAAATGGTTTTATTAACATCAAACGATAAATTGGCCTTCTTCATCATTTTTGGGGTTAGCGCCATATTCATTTGTGCCTGGCTGGCTGTCTTGCACGAAGAAGTAAATCAGTACTAACGCACCAATCAAGGGGATCAGACCAATTAGCATCCACCAGCCTGTACGCCCGGTATCGTGAAGACGGCGCACACCTACGGCAATACTCGGGATCAGAACCGCTAACGAATAAATTGTGCCAAGAATACCCGCACCGTCTTCAGTGCCGGGAGTCGCCAGCAGAGTGTCGACAAAACCCAACGCGATGCTAATGAGTATATTAAACAGAAAGAAGTACCAATATTCTTGCCTGCGCGACCTCCCGCTAAATACCGCGTAATTCTTTAAAACATGCAAATACCAATTCATTCTTTCACCTTTTTATATCAGTATGATCAATGGTATACATGAACTCTAGTCTGTTCGGAAAAAAAAGTCGCCACTAATTACAAAAAATGCATTTTTCTTACCGGGTTTCCCGCCAACAAAAAAACGCTCCCATAAAATAATGGCGCATATCAAAGCATTTATTTGCAAGTCACATAAAGCCCTCAGTGAAACTTTACTCTGCATTCATAAAAGATAAGCCGCAGATATCTTTTAAAAACATCTGAATTCGACATTTGTCCGATGATTGAACTGCTATTCTTAACAATGAATAAATCAATTGCCAATTAAGGAGGAGCAATCATGTACCCATTCCTGTCAGGTCTCGCATTGTCAGTTGTCCTGAGTGCACCCTGGGCAAGCACTGAGTTGGCGAGAAATATCTACTCACCAGAAAGCGGGATCATCTGTGACAAGAGCGCCGGGTTTTGCGTTGATACCTTCGGTATCTCGATGGCATTTACTCAACAATACCTCGGTGATGAGGCCCAAGCGGCAATGATGAAAAAAATCAATCGAGTAGGTAGCAGAAACTTCGATGCCACCCGTTATATATTCAGTAATGGCGTATATTGCGATTCATTCCAGCGGGCCTGTTTTATCTCTCGTTTTACCGATGAAAAACACGTCACTTTTACCAACATACTTTTCAAGTAGTTGATGAGAAAAAAATACTAGAAATATTCCTTAATTGCCAAATAACGCTCGCGGATATGCTCAATTAGCAAACGAATTTTCTGTGGCGGCTGACGGGTAAACGGATACACGGCATAGACACCGAGTTTTTTGCCGACGAGATCAGGAAAGACGTCAATCAAATCACCCTGTAAAATATCGTGATACACGAGGCATCTTGGTACATAAGCAAGACCATAACCGCCAAGAGCCGCTTTTCTTAAGGCGGTGGCATTATCAGTCGAGAAATTGCCGGATACCTTCACAATGTAGGTACCATTAGCTTTTTTAAATTCCCATTCACTGGCACCTGTCGTCTGATAGGCGTATTGTAAACAATTATGACCCACCAATTCTTCCGGCACCACAGGTTGTCCAAAACGTCGGATATAAGCCGGAGCTGCACAAATTACCCATTGCGAATCAAGAATATGGCGTGCTATCAGGCTGGAGTCTTCCAGGTAACCGGTGCGAATAACCAGGTCATAGCCTTCTTCAACCAAGTCGACAAAACTATTTTCAAGCGACATATCTACGGTCATGCCCGGGTGCAGGGAACAAAACTCAGCCACAGCATCAGCCAGTAGTAGATCACCAGAAATTGTTGGTACCGACATTTTGACATGGCCAGTTACGCTTTCACCGTAGCCAGACACGGCATCAATCGCTTCAATCGTTGCCTGCTTCACATTTTTTGCACCCTGATAAAGCACTTTCCCTGCCTCGCTAAGCGTGAGTTTCCGGGTTGTCCGGAACAAGAGCTGCACCCCTAAATCTTCCTCCAACCGGGCGATACGCTTACTAACCACCGAATTTGTAAGTGAATTTAACTCGGCCACTTTACTGAAAGAGCCGCTCTCTACCACCTGGACAAAAAGAATTAAATCATCTGCTCTAGCCATCATTCATCAACTTTTGGAACTAATCTTTTTCATTATTTCCATATATTAAAAAAAATGAAAGGCGTAAGGTCACATTTCAGCAACATTTAACTTAAACTAGTAACAACGAATACTAGACCGATATTTCACGCCGAAAACGCTGTATGAATAAAAGGAAGTAATCGCATGAACGATACCCTACTTGCGTTAATCGCATTTTCCCCCATTTTGGTCGCCGCCATACTCCTGGTGGGATTAAACTGGCCCGCCAAGCGAGCCATGCCTGTGGCTTTTATACTCACGGCGGTCATCGCCCTTTTTGTATGGGATATGTCTCCAACGCGAGTCATCGCCTCATCAATTCAGGGGCTCTTCATTACCGTCGCCGTGTTATGGATAGTCTTCGGGGCCATATTCTTGCTTAACACGCTGAAACACACCGGGGCGATTGCCACGATCCGCAGCGGCTTTACCGATATTTCAACCGATCGCCGGGTACAAGCGATTATCATTGCATGGTGTTTTGGTTCATTTATCGAAGGTGCTTCTGGCTTCGGTACGCCTGCTGCTATTGCCGCTCCTCTTTTGGTTGCTATCGGTTTCCCGGCTCTGGCTGCAGTTGTAATGGGTATGATGATTCAATCGACCCCGGTTTCTTTCGGCGCGGTAGGTACACCTATTATTGTCGGTGTAAACAAAGGACTCGATACCCATAACATCACACAATCCCTGATCGAAAATGGTTCCAGCTGGGATGTTTACCTCCAACAAATCACCACCAATGTTGCCCTGATTCACGCAACCGTAGGAACACTAATTCCGGTACTCATGGCAATGATGCTGACCCGCTTTTTTGGTAAAAATAAGAGCTGGAAAGAAGGGCTGGAAATTCTGCCCTTTGCTCTTTTTGCCGGCCTGGCGTTCACCATTCCTTATGCATTGACCGGTGTATTTCTCGGGCCTGAATTCCCGTCCCTGATCGGTGGCCTGGTCGGTCTGGCTATCGTGGTAACGGCGGCCAAAAAAGAATTTCTGGTTCCCAAAAAGCACTGGGATTTCGAAAGCGAAGATAAGTGGCCACAAGAATGGCTTGGTTCTCTGAAAATGGATCTGACTGAGAGCGAAAAAAAGCCAATGAATATCGTACTGGCCTGGGCACCGTATGTTCTGTTAGCCGTTGTACTGGTTGCCAGCCGTGTCAATGCAGACTTTAAAGCCTTCTTGGTCGGCATCAGCTTATCATTCAAGAATATTCTGGGCGAAACCGGGATCAGCGCGGCTATTCAGCCGTTGTATTTACCTGGCGGTATTTTAGTATTTGTTGCCCTTCTCGCAGTACTTCTCCAATCACGTAAAGCCTCACCTTTGATCAAAGCCTTTCATGAATCGAGCAAGACCCTGGTCGGGGCGGGGTTTGTACTGATTTTTACCATCCCCATGGTGCGTATTTTCATTAACTCCGGGATCAATGCCGCGGATCTGGCCAGTATGCCGGTTACTACAGCAGACTTCGCCTCTGATCTGGTGGGTAGTTTCTTCCCTGCGATAAGCCCCACCATTGGTGCATTGGGTGCATTTATCGCCGGCTCCAATACTGTATCAAATATGATGTTCAGTCAGTTTCAGTTTGAAGTAGCACAAACCTTAAGCGTATCCAGTGCGGCAATGGTAGCACTACAGGCGGTAGGCGCAGCAGCCGGTAACATGATCGCCATTCACAATGTTGTTGCAGCATCAGCCACTGTCGGGTTGCTCGGGCGCGAAGGGGCGACATTACGTAAAACCGTGATCCCGACATTCTACTATCTTGTAATGACGGGACTGATTGGTTTAACCATTATTTACAGCTTTAATATCTCTGATGCATTGATGCTACCCAAGTAACCAGACAAAAAATAATTCAGAAAAAATGGTTACTGAGCGGCTCAAGCAATTGAAAAAATAGTCTTGAGCCGCGCTGTTGCAAAGATATCAGCAACAAAGATATCAGGAGAAATAGAATGCGTATCTACCCTGCAAAGCCGGAAAAAGTGTACTTTTACGCCACATGCCTGATCGACATGTTCGATCCACAAGCCGGTCTTGATGCCATCACCCTATTGGAACAACAAGGGATCGAGGTCATCTTTATTGAAAAACAAACCTGCTGCGGCCAGCCCGCCTATAGCTCAGGTTACGATCACGAAGCGAAGCAAGTGGCCATCAGCCAGATGGCCCTGTTTGAAGAAAACTGGCCCGTCATTGTCTTATCCGGTTCTTGCGGCGGCATGATGCATCACCACTATCGCCGCCTGTTTAAAGCTGACGATAACCAGGCTCAAGTCGATGCTTTTTGCGACCGCGTATTTGAACTGACAGAATTTCTGGTCAATGTCTGCCGGGTGAAGCTCAGCGATCACGGTAAAGCCACTTCCGTCGTTATGCATACATCCTGCGCGGCCCGTCGGGAAATGAATGTCCACGTTACCGCGACTCAACTACTCAATCAGCTCGACAACGTAGAGCTGCGAGAACAAGCCTACGAAAGTGAGTGCTGCGGGTTCGGCGGCACATTTGCCGTGCGCCATCCCAACATCAGCCAAGCGATGGTAGAAGACAAAACCCGACATCTCTCTGACACCCAGGCCAGCCAGCTAGTCAGTGCCGACTGGGGTTGCCTGCTGAATATCAACGGCGCGCTGGAATATCAGGGCAAACCGATGCGCGGGCGTCACCTTGCCAGTTTCTTGCTGGAACGGACGGGAGGAAAATAACATGGCAGCGCATAAACCAGAGTCGACACCACAATTATTCCATACGCAAGCCAAAGCAGCACTTGCCGATCAGCAATTGCGCCAGAACTTTCGTGGCGCGATGGATTACCTGCAAGATAAACGCAAGGCGGCCTTTTCCGATCCTGATGAAGAAAAGCATATTCGAGATCTCTCTGAAGCCATTCGCCAGCGGTGCCTGAGCAAACTGCCCGACTTACTGGAACAACTGGAAGCCAACTGTACCCGCAATGGCATTCAAGTGCACTGGGCACAAAATGACACTGAAGCCAACAGCATCATTGCTGCAATTGCCCGGAAGCACCACGCGAAAAGAATTATTAAAGGCAAATCCATGGTGAGCGAAGAAATAGAACTCAACCATGAAATGGCCAAGCTTGGCATCGAGTGTTTGGAAAGTGATATGGGTGAATATATTGTCCAGCTTGATGGCGACAAACCATCCCATATCATCATGCCGGCAATCCATAAAAACAAACAGGAAGTCTGCGACACCTTTGCAGAAAACCTTGATGACTTTACCCCGACCCTCGATGTCGACGAGCTGATCCAAACCGGTCGCCGTAAACTAAGAGAGAAATTTCGCGATGCCGATATCGGCTTATCCGGCGTTAACTTTGCTGTCGCCGAAACCGGTACCCTGTGTCTGGTGGAAAATGAAGGCAATGGCCGCATGTGTACCACTGTGCCTAACGTGCATATAGCCATTACCGGGATCGAAAAAGTAGTGGAATTTCTTACTGACGTTCCGCCGCTCTATAGCGCCCTGACCCGCTCGGCAACGGGACAGGCGATTACAACCTATTTCAATATGATCAGTTCGCCACGCAGAGAAAGTGAACTAGACGGCCCGGAAGAAGTCCACTTGGTGCTGCTCGACAACGGCCGTTCTCAAGCTTATCGCGATGAAGAAATGCGAAAAACCTTGCAGTGTATTCGCTGCGGTGCGTGCATGAACCATTGCCCGGTTTATACCCGTATTGGCGGTCACGCCTATGGTACTGTCTACCCCGGCCCGATTGGGAAGATCATTTCGCCACATATGCTGGGATTGGATAAAACCAAAGACTTAGTTACCGCTTCAAGCCTGTGTGGTGCCTGCGGTGAAGTGTGCCCGGTGCGTATTCCGATCCCTGAATTGCTGCAACGCTTACGTCACGAAGCCAAAAACCCGCCCAATCCGGGAACCGAAGCCATTATCGGACAGCAATCGGCGGCAAGCACTATCGAATCACTCGCCATGAAGGGCTTTGCCTTTGCCGCATCACATCCGTCGATTTATCACGTAGGCACCTGGTCGGCAACGAAGATGAAAGCCCTGATCCCGAAAAACTTAGGTGCCTGGACCCAATGCCGAACAGCACCTAAGCCTGCAGACAATACCTTGCACCAGTTAATCAAAGCACAGAAACGAGGTGGCAAATCATGAGCAACGCCAGAAATGCGATTTTATCCCGCCTGCGTGCTGCCGGGGCGCAACCGAAACCGCAAGAAACAATCGTCTATCAGTCATGGCACTCGGGAACAGACACCGTCAAGAAGCAGCGATTTATCGACTGCTTAACTGCCAGCCATGCTGAGATCATTTCCACCAATAACGGTCATCTGGTCGATGTGGTTGAAAATGTGATTGCCAGCAAATCACTTCAGCGTATCGCACTGGGAACTGGGGGGGAATTTCATCAGGATCTCCTTAAAGCCACCCAGCATGTCGATACCGTGATATTTGATCGTGATATCAGTGACTGGAAAAAAGATCTCTTTGATAATGTGGATGGGGGGATAACCCATAGCCTCGCAGGCATTGCCGATACCGGCGCACTGGTACTGTGGCCCGGATATGACGAGCCTCGTACTCTGTCATTAGTACCGCCATGCCATATTGCGTTAATTAAACAATCGACAATCGCAGATAATTTTACCTCACTGATGACAGAGCAGGCATGGCAAAATGGTATGCCGACCAATGCCGTACTGATTTCCGGCCCGTCAAAAACAGCGGATATTCAGCAGACCCTGGCCTACGGTGCCCATGGTCCAAGCCAACTGGTAGTGATTGTCATTGAGGATAGGTAGCAAAAAAAACATCATACAGATGTATGATGAATATCAGTACGAGTGGTGTGGATCGGCGTTTGTGTAAGGTACGTTATTGTCGGTTGTGTGAACAATCAACAAAGATCCCGCATTAGAATTTCGTATTCCTCTTTGGCTTCATCAATTAACTTGTTGAGTTCTTCGGCATCCTTACAAGAAAGATAAAGATGCCAAAGTTTATGCTTGCGCTTGCAGTGTTCAACACAATCTAATTCGGTTGTATTGCCATGATCTTCAAAGCATAAATCCTCGAACTCAGCATTTAGTTGTTTGTGCTTCTCCATAATCTCGACATCAATAAACCCGGTAGGGTTGACCGCAAGATGTACATGAAGATGCTCTTTTCCGGCTAAGGTATAAGATCGATATTTTGCGTACATGTCTCTCACCCTGATCACTATAGAATCACTTAAAGTATAGATGATAGATATCACTGTGAGATTTTTAGGGCGGTTAATATTTGATTCAGACAATCTAACTAGCCATCGTTTAAAACAACAAGTAAAAGTCTGTTATTTTACTGTTTGGCGATAGGGTATACATAGCAATGATCGGCCTGCCAGATAGATCTATATGTACCCATCGTTTAAAACGATCAGAGATTAAACTTGCAACAGCGTCTTACGACGACGTAGCATGGCTTTAGTCCGCGCTTCCAGGATTTCAAGGTCTACCGGCTTTACCAGATAATCGTCAGCCCCCATATCATAACCTTCGAGTATCTCTTCCCGAATATCACGTTCTGCAAGCATCAAAACCGGGGTATCTATGCCTTGCTGACGCAGTTTCTGACACAGACTAAAGCCGTCTGTGTACAGCAATATCACGTCAAGAATGATCAGATCATAATGGTTTTGGCTGGCAAGTGTAAAACCTTGCAAGCCATCGCACGCATGATCGAGGCTGTAGCCCTTGTTTTCAAAAAAGTTAAAAATCACTCCAGACAAATCTTGATAATTCTCAACTAAGAGTAGTTTCATCGCGTTGTTTTCCTGTTTTATATCGCATCATCACACGTACCAGTGTGAAAAAAATGTCAATGACATTTTTACGACATTTAAACCATTAACCTATTGCAAGTAATAGAAAGAAGCGGCATCTACGTGCTTCACGGTATTGGTTTTCCAGGACAAATTTTCCACTAGAAAATAATTTCATTATGAATACATTAAAAAAACGTTTAAACATGAAGCAACTGAGTATGGTTAGCTTTTCGTTCTTACTCGCCTGCTATTTTACGGCTGTAGTGAACTTACCGATATTAGCTGAGTTACATCATATTTTAAGTGCACTGCAAAGTGTGAAAATAGGTTTTATTCTCTCAATCCCGATCTTCTTTATTGCCGCCTTCAATTTTATTTTCAGCCTGTTTAGCTGGCCTTTAATTGCACGTCCGTTCTTTATGGTGTTAGTCATTGTTTCCAGCATCGTGAGTTATGCCATGTATAATTACGGGGTTCTCATCGACTATGGCATGATTGAAAATATTGCCGAAACCGATACCAGCGAGGCCAGTTCTTATCTAAGCAGCTATTCCGTTTTGTGGATATTATTGATGGGGGGAGGACCTGCGCTGCTGATCAGCAAAGTAAAATTCACCCCTATTGGCAGTAAGACAAAGTTGCTGGTTACGAAGAGTGTCTCAATGGGGTTGTCTCTGATTGTCATCGCGATTATCGCACTGCTGTATTATAAAGATTACAGCTCTGTCGGGCGCAATAATAGCTACCTAAATAAGATGATTATCCCGACCCATTTGATGTATAGCGCAACCAAGTACATCAATAAAACCTACTTCGCAGCTCCTATCGAGTACCGAAAAATCGGGCTAGATGCCAAGCAATCCCCAAAATCAGTGGCGGCAGAAAAGCCAACCTTAATGGTGTTTATATTGGGGGAAACGGCCCGTTCACAAAACCAGGAATTGAATGGCTACTCTCGCTCGACCAATCGGTACACTCGTGGCAAAAACATAATTTCCTTCCATGACGTCAGTTCATGCGGAACCGCAACAGCCGTTTCCGTACCCTGCATGTACTCCCAACTACCGAAACGTGATTACGATAAACGTCTAGCTAATCATCAAGATAACTTCTTAGATATCATGAAGCGAGCCGGTATTTCACTGCTCTGGAAAGATAATGACAGTGGTGACAAAGGCGTTGCGAAAAATATCACTTATCAAGAGATCAAGCGTAATATCAAAAGTAAATATTGTAATGGCAACACGTGCTACGATATGGCTCTTTTGGAAAATTTTGATTCGGATGTCCGCAGCTTAGAAGGCAACCGTATGCTGTCGCTGCATTTAATCGGCAGTCATGGTCCAACTTATTTCCAACGATATCCTGATGAGCATCGTATATTTACGCCAGATTGTCCGCGTAGTGATATTGAGAACTGTAATTTGGATGAGATCATTAACACTTACGACAATACAATTCTTTATTCTGATTATGTTATTTCACAAACTATCGAGAAACTGGAAAAATTAGAGTCCGAATTTAATACGGCGCTGTTTTATATCTCCGATCACGGCGAGTCAATGGGTGAAAACGGGCTGTTTCTCCATGGTACACCGTACAAGCTCGCACCTGACTTTCAGACCAAAGTGCCTATGATGGTGTGGATGTCGGAAGATTTTAAGCAAGCAAAAAATATCGATTCGAAATGCCTCAACCAGGTGGCACAACAAAGAAGCTATTCACAAGACAATGTGTTCCACTCAATGTTAGGAATTATGGATGTCGATACTAAGGTCTATCAGCCTGAACTTGATCTCTTCAGCAGCTGTCGCACTTAGCGCCATCCGTCGTCGCCGAGCCACACTATTTAGTCAATGCGGGGGGGAATCGGAAGGTTCCTGAATTTGGCTGAAAGATACGGCAGGTAAGGCGTCAGAGTGAACGCGCTAGCCATGCCAGACGCAATACTCGCAACGAACGCATTATGCGTCCTTCTGCTGGTTAATCTCTCTTAACCCTCACCACTTTCATCGTTTCAATCTCGAAACCGGCCACGATCTCGATTTCCGGATAGTATGTCATATTGACCCTCTGCCCCTTCAGGCTCCGATACTTTTTCTTACGGCGGAATTTAAAGGGAGCGTCACAACCTTCAATCATTAAGGTATGTAACACCCAGTCACCATCATCGCGCTGGGTGTGCGAGACAACCTTTACCCCTTCGGAGTGCACCAGGTTTTCATGTTCAATTAGCAATCGGTCAACAGGAGATTTCATTTCCGCTCCAGATAAAATTAATCATCAAAAAATTCATATAAAAGCAATGAACTAAGCAAAGAGAGAGCAATAATACGAACAATTGTATCACATTTAAGACTGACTTCTGAGGCCATCTCACTAATATTAAATTGTCCTTAGGTCTTACATACCGATATTATAAAGCCCGCTTTTTTGCGGGCTTTATTTTTAAACGCATAAAACAAAAATAGAGATCTCGTTAATTTCTGATTGGCCACTCATCAGAATGAGAGGAAAATACCAGCGATAGTCGCGCTCATTAAGTTAGACAGCGTTGCAGCAAAAATCGCTTTCATACCGAGGCGTGCAACATCAGGACGACGACTTGGTACAACGCCACCTAACCCTCCCATCAGCATTGCAATCGACGTCAGGTTGGCAAAACCACACAATGCAAAAGTGACAATCGCCTGCGAGTGCTCACTGAGTTGATCTTTCACGGCCATTAAATCAGCAAAAGCGACAAATTCATTAACCGCAATCTTTTTACCAATCAGGCTTGCCGCAACCGTTGCTTCTGACCAAGGAACGCCAATCAACCATGCAACGGGAGCAAACAGGTAACCGAACAGCAGTTCCAGACTCAGGTTATTGATACCGAGGAACTCTCCGATGTGACCTAATCCGCCATTAACTAACGCAATCAGACTGATAATTGCCAGTAAGCTTGCTCCTACCGCCATTGCGATTTGCAGACCGCTCAATGCGCCACGAGAAGCCGCATCAATAATGTTAACCGGCTCGTCATCATCTTCATCGGCGTACTGTGATTCTTCAGTAATTGTTTCAGTTTGTGGCACAAGGATCTTCGCCATCATCAAACCAGCAGGCGCCGACATAAAACTCGCCGCTATAAGGTAACTGATCTCAACCCCCAGACCGGCATAGCCAACCATCGTGCCACCAGCGACCGATGCCAGCCCCCCCACCATGACGGCAAATAACTCCGAACGGCTCATCTTGGCCAAAAAAGGGCGTACAACAAGTGGCGCTTCAACCGAGCCAACAAAAATATTTGCCGTCGCAGACATCGATTCAGTCCGGCTAGTACCCAGTAGGCGCTGAAGTGCACCACCGAGTCCATTAATGACCCAGCCCATTATTCCAAGGTAATAGAGAACAGAGATAAGTGCAGAGAAGAACACGATGGTTGGCAGTACATTGACGGCAAATATAAAGCCCAGCTTAAATTGTGCCAGTTCGCCGAACAGGAACTCAGTACCAACCCGACCGTAATCGATGATACCCGATACGGCATTCGACACACTGTTCAGCACTTCACGACCAATCGGTACATACAGAATAAAACCTGCAAACGATAACTGAATGGCAAAGGCACCACCGACAGTTCGCCAGTTAATGGCTCGACGGTTCTCTGAAAATAAGATGGCAATCGCGAAAAGCGTGATAATACCTAAGATGCTGACCAAATAGTTCACGGTCATTCCTCACTGTTAGTCTGTTAGTAAACGATTGCGGCGGCATTGTAGGGGGATTTAAAAGTGTGACAAGGATCAAGTTGTTATGCAGTCCAACATTCGGATTACATTTCTCGGTGATTTTGCTTCTATTTTCGCCAAAGCAAACGCAATCGGCATGATTGGTTCCTTTGGGGGATACTGTTGTTGCCATGTGTGACAATAACGGCCGTTTTTTGGCAGCCTGAATTCTGTCGAGGATCTAATCAGATGCTTTTTTCATCAATCTCCAGACAAGGAAATACCGGCCTATTGATAAAAAATGACCATGCTACAGGGGCAATCAGTATCTATTCCTTCTAAAACCACCATCGTTATAAAAGTCTGTCAAACATTCCTGGCGCACCAGACTGATGAACCTCCCCTTACAACAGTCCCCGGTCCCAGCATGCGGGCTCCCCTATATGCTTGCGGACAAACTCGATAAACACCCTGACTTTGTTCGGTAAGAACTTATGCCGGGGATAAATGGCGTAAAGTGGCATATGCTGGGTTAATTGCCAATCAGGCATCAGACGAATCAACTTACCGTCACGAAACTCATTTTGCAGTAAATAAGTGGCCAGATAACCGATGCCATTACCGGTTAGTGTCGCGTCTCGAATTGCATCAGCCGAATCGACCCGGTAATTACCTTTTACATTCATTTGCAGACTCTCATCGTCTTTCTGGAAGCTCCAGATGTTATCTTTGCGCTCACGACTGAAATAAATGATGCAGTTATGATCGGCCAGATCACTTGGGTGATATGGCACACCTTTTTTCGCTAGATAATCCGGGCTTGCTGCCAATACGAAATGACAATCCGTTAAATGCCGGGCAACAAAACCCTCAGGTGGCGAATCCATCATACCAATCCACAGATCCAGTTGTTCTGATATCAGATCGACACGGTGATCAAACAGGCTCATCTCTAAGTCCAGCTGCGGATATAGATCGTGAAAATCAGAAATGTGGGGCGCAATATGATTCGATGCAAATGACTGGGCAATACCAACACGTAACGCCCCTTGCAAGGCATCGGTATTTGACAATAGTTCGCTCTCGGCTTCGTTGATTTCCCCGACTATATTGGCGCAGTGGGCTGAGAATGTCCGCCCGGCCTCCGTTAGAGCGAATGAACGAGTGGTTCTTTGCACCAACTGAACACCTAGCCGCTGCTCCAGTTGCTGTATTTGTTTACTGACCTGGGTACGCGAAATATTCAGCAGCTGTGCCGCCTTGGTGAAGCTTTGCTGTTTGGTCAGTGCATTAAACACAACCATTTGCTGGGCTTTTTTTAGCATAAAGATCTCACTGCTGGGCTCTGGTGATTATCCCGATGGGGATTATTGTCAACATTTAAAGAAGACTATTCATTACTGTATTGATGCCGCTAGTCCTGAAAGTGCCATTAGTTTTTTCTGAAAACAAAAAGGCCTGTCACTGACAGGCCTCTGCTAACAATTATTCTAAGGTAGTTTACAGTTTGAAGAAAGACAGCTGCTCTTTCTGCTGCTCTGCCAACTGAGACAATTCATTGCTCGCAACTGCACTCTGACTGATACCAGCAACGTTTTGATTCACGATTTCAGACATGTTCGTCACATTACGGTTAATGTCTTGCGTTACCTGAGACTGTTGCTCAGCCGCTGTCGCGACCTGGGTGTTCATATCACTGATTTGAATCACCGACTCAGTAATACCCACTAACGCGTCATTGGCCTGACTCGCCAACATTTGGTTACGCTCCAGCATTTCAAGGCTCGACTGCATACTGTCGTTCGCATGTCCAGACTGTGACTGCAGCTCTTCAATAATAACCTGGATCTCTTGGGTCGATGTTTGAGTTCGTGCTGCCAGCGATCTGACTTCATCGGCAACCACGGCAAAGCCCCGGCCTTGCTCCCCGGCTCGTGCGGCTTCAATGGCAGCGTTCAGTGCCAGCAAATTCGTCTGTTCTGAAATACTGCGGATCACTTCAATCACTTCGCTGATTTTATCCGACTGATCTTTCAAGCGCGTCACTACCTCAGCAGCTTCAGACAATGTTTTTGTCATCTGCACACTGGCGGCACTGCTCTGCTCAAAGATATTCAGGCCTTCTTTGGCCAGTGCATCAGTTTGCTTCGCGGTTGCATCGGCACTAGTGGCATTATCACTCACGTTGTCCGCTGTACTTGATAACTCATTAACTGCCGAAGCAATCTGATCAATCTCATTCAATTCAAGCTGTGCATTTGCTTCCGACTGGGTCATGACTGCGGCAAGCTCTGTAGACGCCGCCGCAACATCTTCGCTAATACGAATGAGTGATTCGACGGTGGTATGAAGTTGCGTTACCGTCGTGTTAACGTCACCTCCTAACTGAGAGATCTCGTTATCACCATCTTGCTCTGCACGTACCGACAAGTTGCCAGCGGCCACATCACGCATAACACTTTGCAGTTTCAGTATCGGATTAACGATGAGTCCAGAGAGCCACCATGCCGCTAAGATAGAAATAACGAACACCGCTAATAATGCAATGGATGCCATTGTCATTAACGACTCATTGTTTTTCTCGCTTTGCTCTAAACTTTTACTCGCATACAGGTTAACTTTGCCAGAGAGTGTATTAATTGAACCGACCATTTTATTACCAACTTCAATATATTGGGCAATAAAAGTATCAAGCTCTTGTTGAGAGGCTGTACCTGAATCATAGCGTTCCACTAAAGAAATCATACGCTTAGAGTATAAAATATAAGCCTTTATCGCAGTGTCCGCGGCATTAACATCAGATTGGAATTCTGATACTTGCGATAATATTTTGAGTGAAGAAGTAACTTTTCGCTCAGTTTCTGACAATGTAGTTTGAAAGCTATTGCGGCGAGAACCTTCATAAATAGCATATACCGCACTAATTCGAAGAGGATAAATGTCATCATCGATTTTAGCTAAGGTATCTTTAAATAGCACCAGAGATTCGGTGTTATTACTAATGTTAGCTTGTTCTTCTTCCAGTTTAGACTTAGTCAACAATAAAGAAGAAATGAGTACGACAACCATCAGTAGAACAGGTAATAGCACCTGAACTCGTATCGATAAATTTTTTAACGAAAACTGCATTAAAACCTCAAAAATTAAACGCTGAAGTACCAATTCATCACGTTGATGATACTGATAATATATTGCGTATTATGTCGACAAAAACATCTAAAAGATAGACTTAGATCACAAAAATCATTGCAGGGCTTATTTTAAATAACACAGAATATCGCATTTCATCAATTGACTTGCCGCTAATTCATAACAGCATAATTAAGAAGCGAATTGATCCCGCTCCCTTCGCGACGATATTGCAATACTTGCCGGAATATCTTTGGCGAATAAAGAAATAAATTAAAAAATGAAATGAATATAAAAACAAAAAATATAAAAATATAAAAATAAATGAACGGGAAGATCGGTGAGTAAATAAATTAAATACAGACAATTGCTGCTTCTGTTGCTCAGCTAACAGAGATAACTAGTCGAATCTTGCGTACGCGCAGCCAGTGATTTGACGTCATCGGCAACCACGGCAAAGCCGCGGTCTTGCTCCCCGGCTCATGCAGCTTCTATGGCTGCGATGAGTGCCAGCAAGTTAGTTTGCTCAGAAATAGCGCGAATAACTTCGATGACCTTACTGATCTGCTCTGACTGATCTTTCAACCGTGTTACCACACCCGCAACTTCTGACATCGTTTGTGTCATCTGCACACTGCTCTGCTCAAAAACATTCAGGCCTTCTTTAGCCAGTTTATCCGTCTGCTTGGCCGTTGCATCGGCTCTTGTTGCATTACCGCTGTCATGTAGGGTTCAACGTTCTGAAACATAATTGTCATAAAACTAACCTAACCTTACCTTCGTTCATTCAAACCTATTGGCAATATCGCCAGCATGTAAAGGATTAGGAAAATGAAAACAAAGATTATCGGTGCGCTAGCTCTTGCAGGTTCAATGGCTTTCAATACAGCGGCAGTTGCAAACGAAACTATCTCTGTTGTCGGTTCAAGTTCAGTTACACCATTGATGGAAGTGTTTGGTGAAACTTATGGCAAGACAAACTCAAATGTTTTCGTTGAAGTTCAGGGTCCGGGCTCTTCTGCTGGTATTCGTGCTGCCAAAGACGGTTCAGCGGATCTCGGTATGAGTTCTCGTAACCTTAAAGACTCTGAGAAGTCAGACGATTTGAAAGAAGTGGTTGTGGCTCGTGACGGCATTGCCGTTGTTGTGCACAACAACAACCCGATTAACGATCTTTCCAAAGAAGACGTGACAAAAATTTATAAAGGCGAAATCACTAACTGGAAACAGGTGGGTGGCGAAAATAAGCCAATCGTCGTCGTGACACGTGATACAGCATCCGGTACCCGTGGCGCTTTCGAAGATATCATGTCACTCAAAAAGAAAATTAACGACATTAAAGTTTCCGCTATTTCTCAGCGCGCCCAGGTTGCAAGTGGTAACGGCCAGCTCAAAACAACCGTTGCTAATAACCCGTTTGCTATCGGTTACATCTCTCTGGGGACTGTTGATAACTCACTAAAAGCGGTGGCTATCGACGGCCATAAGCCATCAGTAGAAAACATTAAGTCTGGTGAGTATCAGGTTCAGCGACCTTTCCTTGTTCTGTATCAGGCAAGCAAAATCAACCCGACTACTAAGACCTTCATGGACTGGACTTTGTCTGACGAAGCTCAAAAGCTGGTTGCAGCTAAAGGTTACATCGCAATTAATTAAGTCACTTTAGTAACGCTCGGCTAAAGGCTGAGCGTTATTTTTTGCCACAACGATTTACATTTTCACAACTGCTCAACCAGCAGTTGTTCGTTCTGGAGCGATACGATGAACGAGTCGACGTTGTTGGTTTTTGGAGTTACATATGACCATCGCAAATAACATTGAGAAGACAGCGAAAGGCTCGTCACTGAAGTCAAAAAAAGTGATTGACTGGCGCGAACTGTTCTTCAAAAACCTTTTCATGCTAAGTGCCGCGCTTGGCATTTTGTCTTTAATAACCATTGGTTATTTTATTTTTAGAGAAGGTTTCGCAGCGTTCCAGCATGCTGGGTTTACAGGTATCGTTTTAGGGTCTGATTGGTTGCCACCGGCATTATTTGGTATTGCACCAATGATCGTCGCGTCTTTAGTTTCTACCGCTGGCGCGGTTATTCTGGGCGTACCTGTCGGGGTGTTAACCGCTATTTTTATTGCCGAGGTCGCCCCCAAGCGCTTAGCAAACCTTATTCGCCCAATGATCGAGTTACTCGCAGGTATTCCTTCGGTTGTTTACGGTTTCTTCGGTCTGGTTATCATTGTTCCGTTAGTTCAGAGCACCTTTGATATACCCGCCGGTAATACGGTTCTGGCAGGTATTATCGTTCTTGCGGTGATGATCCTCCCTACCGTTATTACGGTATCTGAAACGTCGATTCGTGCCGTTCCTCGTACCTATAAAGAAGGCTCTTTCGCGCTGGGCGCATCACACATGTTCACCATCTTTAAGCTCCTGCTTCCGGCTGCTCGCTCAGGTATTATGACTGGCGTGATTCTGGGCATTGCTCGTGCACTGGGTGAAACCATGGCCATCATCATGGTAATGGGTAACTCCCCAGCCATGCCTGAAGGACTGCTTGATTCTGCGCGCACCCTGACCGCGAATATTGCCATTGAAATGTCTTATGCAACAGGCATCCATGCAAGCGCGCTATACGCAACGGGCATTGTTCTGCTTGCCTTTATTATGATATTGAACGCCGCCCTCCTGTACTTAAACCGTGAGCGTGCGAGGTAATGACTATGTCTCTATCAACGCAATTAAAAGATAGAATCTCTCTGAGCGTAATTTGGTTATCAGCGGGTATCACTGTTGGCTTTCTGCTTTGGGTTGTCTGGTACATCTTAAGTAACGGTCTGGCTTATGTAGACTGGTCGTTTATCTCCAGTAACTACACCACAATTGGCAAAGAATCTGGCATCTGGCCTATGATTGTGTCGACACTTTATATGGTTGCCGCCTCCATTTCTGTGGCTGCACCCATTGGCATTATGACGGCTATCTATCTGACCGAATACGCTAAAGTAGGCAGTAAATTAGTCAAAGTCGTGCGTTTTTGTACAGAATCACTGGCGGGGATCCCGTCGATAATCTACGGCCTGTTCGGTATGACCTTCTTCGTTGTCGTACTGGGCTTTGGTTACTCTATTCTGTCGGGGGCTCTGACCCTGAGTATTTTGATCCTTCCGGTGATTATTCGTACGACAGAAGAAGCATTAATGTCTGTACCGCAAACTTACCGTGAAGGTTCTTACGGTTTAGGTGCCTCAAAAATCTACACCATCTGGAGACTTATTCTGCCAAGCGCTATGCCTGGTATCGTAACCTCCATCATCCTCAGCGTGGGTCGTGTTATTGGTGAATCCGCACCGGTATTCATGACTGCAGGTATGGTTGCCCGCGTTCCCGAGAGTGTTTTTGACTCGGGCCGTACGTTAACCGTCCACCTGTATAAGTTAACGCAAGAGCTTTACACCATTCATGAATGGCAACAAGCCTACGCAACGGCAACCGTTCTGATTGTGATTGTTCTTGTTATTAACATGATTACCAAATTGATTGCCAGCCGCTTCAACACGGCAACTTACTGATTTTTGAGGACAAAAAGATGAACAAATTTAACATTGAAAACCTTGACCTTTACTACGGTGAAAACCAGGCGCTTAAAAAGATCTGCCTGCCAATTCCAAATCGTCAGGTAACGGCACTCATCGGCCCGTCAGGCTGTGGTAAATCGACCTTATTACGTTGCCTGAACCGGATGAACGACCTGATTGAAGGCGTTAAGATCAACGGTTCACTGACCATGGATAGCGAAGATGTCTATGGCCACATCGATGTGGCTCAGCTGCGAATTAAAGTGGGGATGGTGTTCCAGAAACCTAACCCGTTCCCGATGAGCATCTATGAAAATGTTGCTTATGGCCTGCGCGCTCAAGGGGTAAAAGATAAAAAGACCCTTGATGATGTCGTCGAAAAATCACTTCGCGGTGCAGCATTATGGGATGAAGTAAAAGACCGTCTTAAATCTCATGCTTTCGGCCTGTCAGGCGGACAGCAACAACGTCTGTGTATCGCCCGTACGATTGCAATGAAGCCAGAAGTTATCCTGATGGATGAGCCGACCTCGGCACTGGACCCGATTGCGACCAAGAAAATTGAAGATTTGATGGAGTCACTGAAAAAAGACTTCACGATTGTTATCGTGACTCACTCAATGCAACAAGCACGACGTATCTCTGACCGTACTGCTTTCTTCCTGATGGGGGAGCTGGTTGAACATGATGAGACAAGCGCACTGTTTAGCAACCCACGCGACGATCGCACCCGCGGTTATGTAAATGGTGATTTTGGTTAAAGCGAATTACGAATAAGAAAAGCGATGGTACTATTGCCCCCTTCTTGCAAGGGGGCTTTTTTTGTTTATTACCAATCACTTATCAAACAAGGAAGTATGTAAAGCAATCAAAGTGGCGACAGAATGGCGACAGATGAAATTTATTCTCTCTCTTAACAGCTTGAATTATTAGACTATCGAATGTTCCCCTGCTGAACTTCCACCCTTCACATCAGCCTTACCATTCTGGGTTATTTCATCCACCACGGCATTGGCAATGGCCTCGGCCATCTTACCCGCCATCGCGAACTCACCATCGAGAACAAAGCCCTGGGCTTTCAACTCGGTTTCCAGTTTCTGTTTCAGTGACGCTTTGCTTAATGCCATCTTATTTCCCTGCGAATACGGTGGTTGATACGTCTACATGTGGTTTGCCCATAAACGGGCAGATACTTGCACCTGTGCATACTCCTTTACCACCATTCATCTTAATGGTGTCTGCATCCTCGGTGAGATTCTTAGCAGTAGTTGCCTTATTACCTTTAACGGTTTCCGTGTGGTCACCATCAATTTCAGCTAAACGGTTTTCCAGTACTTTGAGGCGTTGGTTAAGACATTCCAACTTGTCGTCTTTATCTGTCTTTCGTTCAAAGTTTCCGTCTTGATCTACCAACTGGTAAACACCTTGTCGCTGTTGATATCGGCTTTCACCTTCTTTGATACCTGGTAACTTGAACCCAAGCGGAAGAACACAACGAATAAAAGGTTTGTCCGGTTGGCCGAACATAAAACCTAACTCTACGATGCTACCAATCGCGGGCGGTTCTAAACGGCCAGCATGATCACCAAGACCTGGAACGGGAAGCGGTACCGCTTGAAGTGGTGGTTTGTTCTCGTACTCCATGCCCTTTTCATCAAGTAGCTGAACATCAACCGCATAGTGAGGATAAAAGCGATCGGATAAATCGCCCTCTTCTGGCAGCTCTGGCAGTGCAACCACCTTCCCCCATCTTGGTAAATGCCATCGGCCAGTGAGCTCTGGGAATAAGCGAAAGATGATGCGCTTAATTACATTTACATCCATGTTATCTTTGCCTCCGTGCCTTCGAACTCTACGCCTGTGAGGCGAATGCCGTTAACCACAACACCAGGCTTGAGTTTTGGGATTGCAGGGATTTTCACTGATTTGTTGGCGGTGTGGTTGGTCATTAGTTGGTTTGGGATGGTGATTGGCTTATCTGCCCAAAACGAGTCCTTCCAACTGCCAACATAGATTTGACCGTTACCTTGTTGCTGCCAAAACAGATCATCAATGCTGAATGCTTGGGCCAGTTCATCAATGACCCGATAGCCATTACCATCACTGTAGAAACAAGGAATAGCGGTTTTGCTATACGCCCTTTCTGGTACCACAAACTGCAGCCCTGTTTTATTGGTGACTTCACTTAGTAACTGTATCAATGTTGGGTGACGCATGATGATGTTGAGCGACTTGAACAAGATCGCGGCCAGTTCACGGCAAAAGATGGTTGACCATCCTTTTTCGGCAGGTTGGACGCGCTCAACAAAACCAAGGAAAACTCGATCAATTTTATCGCCCCAACCTAAATCCACAGCGACCAGAGTGTTTGGCTCTGGGTTTCCTTCCACGGTTAGAGTGCATCGCCCTGGTGTGTTCTCACTAAAAACGATGCGGTAGCTTTTTACTTTGGCTTTGTCCTTGCCGAGATAGACTCGGCAAAGGAATTTGTTGTTTGCTGTCATGGTTCACCATCAAGCCAAGGCTTCATCAATGTTCTTGAGCACTTTCATTACGCCAGTCAGTTCGACATCGGTACCAGGTGGCACGTCTTCGTTCTGGCCACTTTCCACTGGTGTGTTCACGCCCTGCACTTTTTGTTGTGCGGCGGGTTTATCCGGTTGGCGCTGCTCAACTCGCTCAGGTACCGATAAGTGCTCAACAAGTTCAAAAGACACGCTCCATTGTCTGAGTGTATCTTGCTCATCAGCACGAATTGCGCCTTGAAATTTCACCTGGCGAACTTTTAAGGTTTCGGCGGTTTTGTTGCTAATGCGGTAGATATGACGGGCACCTTCATCCAGAGCTTCGGCCATGCTGAATAGGTTGGTTAACAACTGTGACTTGCTAAAAGGGATAACGCCTTTGACAGTCAGAATTTTACCTTTGCTGCCTGTTTCCGCTTGGTCGGTAGCCGAGGTTTGGCCGGACATGTCCTGTCCGGCAAGTTGTTGTCTAACGCCAATCTTTGGCTGTTTAAGCTGTAGCTGTTCACCATCAAGAGTCAGCATTAACTATTCCCTTCATTGGTAAGAACTGAGCAGCTAACCGGCATGGTGTATTTCACACCATCTTTCATTATTTCTTGTTGGCAAATGGGTTTACGGGTTACTTCTGTCCAGCCCCACCCCAACAAAATCGATACAATGACCACTGTTAACGGGTCCATTTTGACTTTCATAACTTAACTTCCCTCGAAGTAACTAACTCAGTGATGGTTTATCTGGCCACACCACTTCATCAGGATTAGCCGTATTCTGTGGGATATCACGCAAGGCTTGTCGATACGTTGCAAAGTCGGCTATGATCCCCGGTGATAACGGGCTGTCCTGCCCTTGCGTCCAGTCGGTTTCAAATATTAAACGTTGGCGGGTTTCGCGAATGTCTTCCCATTTGATATTATTTAAAATTACAGCCTTATCTTCAGAGGAAATATCTAGATCGCGCCACTCATCACTGCCTGTATCAAAGTTCAGATACTGCTTACCGTCATATTTAAAACTAATAATCATTATGCACCCACCAAATAAACGCCTGTTGTGCCCACTTGCACGGTATTGTAAACAGGGTCAAATAGACCAACATTTGCCCCAAGTATTAAGTTATATGTCGTTGCAATCATTGACGCTTTGTAATAGGTAGGACTAAACACATAGTATTGAGAATTAGCATCGTTGACTGTTCCTTCAAACAGAATATTACTATGGTGAGAACCTGGTTTATCAACATACCCACCAGTGTAACCCTGTTTAAATAAGCTCTTGGCCTCCCCTGACGGGTTCAACCCACCGGATAGAATACGAATTTCGGCGGTGTAATGCATAAATGCACTTTCAACCGTTTGGTTAATTTCCTTAAAGTAGTAATGATTTTTGAAAAAAGAACCACTCATAATAATTCTTGCGTTCAGATTTAGTGTGCAGTCAAATAAATACATGACAACCTTTTTGTTAGTGAGGAATATATCTTCATCAACACTAACCACCATGTCATTAGCACCTCTTACAACAACAGTCGAACCGATTACCGTTGAGTCAAGTAACGCTTTCAATGTTTTAAAGGGCGATGATAACAACCCACTATTGGAGTCATCACCATTTACCGGATCTAAATACAAATGCTGATACATTTCTGCATTGACGGCGGTAGGAATGGCGGCATCAACACGCTGTACTGCATCATTAGCAGCCTGTTTGATATCCCCAATCGCAGTGGCATACTCTTCCGCCAATCTCCGGCTTTGTTCGGTTTGAGCTAGCGACTGATCAACGGCCTGCTGTAATAATTCTTCAATTTGCTGATTAACCATTGCTGTTCTCCAACTTTTCTAAACGGTCATTTAAAGTATTCTGTTTGTGGTATAAGTCGATAATGTGTTTTTGAGAGGCAAACAAATTCGACGCCATCGAAACAATCATCGAGTCGAAATAATTAATTTTCTCGGTGTAATTAAACTGCCATGTTTCAATCGGGATGGTGATATTGGTAATGGCCTGCGCACCGGAAAAATTCAGCAAGAAATTACGAGTTAAGTTATTCCCTTCTTCCCCGGTTAACGAGTTATTTTTCCGCTTGGGCTCTGTCCACATATGATTGGCTGCGAGTAATACCTCTTCCTCGGTAATTAATCCCAGCCAGTTAAATTCAAAATTCCCTACGGTGTTATCCAATATCAGCGAATACACCACTTCATTTAAATTCACGTAGCCTTTTCGGGTATACGGCATCCGTAACTTAATTTGGCTACTGGGTGGCAATACCTGATTGCGGTCAATCGGCTGAGTCGGGTCAATACCTGGAACATAAGCTAATACAAAATCCGTGATCACCAATGGTTCTTCGGCTTCTTTCTTTTGGGCAATCAACTGCTCACCAGCGATGGTTATTACTGCCATAGTTTTATCCTAATGATGCGCTGTAGGTTTCATGGGTATGGCTAAATTCTGCGACGCCAATATGCATTGTCGCTTTCATTGTTACGTCAAAGCTGTACCTTCGGCAGGTTCGCCCATACTGGCGAACAATGGCATCCATCAGGCCTGGTACATCATTGATATCGCCGTCGTTGACCTTGACGCTGACCACATCCCACGGGTAGTAACTGAGTCGCTCATCAATGGTGATATGCGGGTAACCCAGCTTGTCGAACATATCTTCCCATCCCACATCCGAGCCGCCCCCCGATGCAAATGAATAGGCAAAACTCACACGAATGCGGTAGATATGCTCCGGTTCTTCAGGTAATCGCTCGATATCACGTTGCCACGCTATAAGGTCAACAAATTCTATCGGGGCAACCATAGGATCAAGCTGCTGCAGCGGCCATTCCAGTACAGCCTTGATTCTGTCCCAATAACCAAGCAGGGCCTTGGCAAGCTTGAGGATTTCACCTTTCCCCATCCAGTGCTTGAGCTTAAATTCAGGCAGTTGCAACACTCACCTCCATATTGCTGATGCGCGGTACTTCCATGCCATTGGCAATGTCTGAGTTATCAAACTCAATCGACTCCAACTCTGTGAACTTGGCATGAAGTTCTTGCGTCAGCTTGGAAAAGCTAAAACGGGATGAAGGCTTGGTTTTCGTCGCCTTGTAATCGGTGTTCTGCCTAAAGGCCGAGCCGATAAATAAACCGATGTTGGTTTCAAGCTCTTGCTTCTCTGTACTGGACATCATGCGTCCTATCCAAGCTCGGCATGTGACGTTTATCTGATTACCAGGCATTGCAAATACCCCAAGGTCATCACCATGTCCGTGGTTACCATCTCTATTTACGTGATTATTCAGATCAGTCAGCATCTGCGATGATGGCTCACCAGAATCCAGCAAAATATACGCATTGGCAGAACCCGCCCCACGCGGCGCATTGTGCTCAAAGTAAACATTTTCACTGTTGATACCTGCACGAAGCATCAACAAAGCCCGGTATGCTGCATCAATATGCCACTTGGCTACACCACTGAACTGGTTTCGAATTCGAACCCTTAGCTGATCATCACTTTCCTTATCAGCACCCGCTTCAACCAACCAATCTGCTGAGTTAACCACTCGACTAATACCAGGCATGGCCGTTGCTAGAATGTGGTAATACCCTTCACCCAAGTTATAGGCCGCACCTTCATGTTCGGCTTCCACCTCGGCTACAACAGACAGTTCATTTTCAGGTAGCGTGGTGTCTTCTCTCAATACAACACGGTAAACCGTGCCATTAATTGGATCAGTCTGAACAAAGGTGCCTGCAGATATTACAATGGCCGGGCCTTGCGTCGCTGCTCGATTTATTACGACTTGCCCCACAGCTTTCGTGGCTGGCTTTCGCGTCACGTTAAACTGCCAAGCCCACAAGTCGAGCCACTTATCTTTCGCTGTTGCCACAAACATGTTGGGCAACACATACCCCACCAAAAAGGTGTTAATCAGCCAAACCGTAGGCTTAATCACCATTGCCTCAATCAAGCGCCAGAACGGCGAATATTTTGAGTCATTGGCAATCGTGCTTCCTTGCTTTTCCGCTTCCTCTTTCAGCACCGCTTTCCATTCACTTTCTTCAAGAGGGAGCCCGGCTTTTTTAGCTAACTCGGTAAAGTCAGGTTTAGGTATATCAGTCAATGGTCACC
The DNA here is from genome assembly GCF_057456235.1 of Photobacterium sp. Lineage (NCBI taxonomy): Bacteria > Pseudomonadati > Pseudomonadota > Gammaproteobacteria > Vibrionales > Vibrionaceae > Photobacterium > Photobacterium sp. The sequence goes on from NZ_JBVCPH010000001.1 coordinate 248,078, forward strand.
TCGGTGCTAACAGTGCCGAACTCTAATGTCTCAGCAAAAATGTAAAGAGTGCCTTCTTTCGCTTCTTCAATGCGTACCGTACCTGGTACCAAGCGAACATCTTCTTCCACTAACAGTTCTAATTGCGTCCGAGCATCCGCCTTTTTCGAAGGGCTACGCTCCGCAATCAGATAAACGGCCAAGTTGCTTTCAATAATGGCGTGTTTAATGTCTTGGGCGATTACGGCTCGGTCTTGAATCAACACCGGGTTGCGGCCTGCATCGAGCACCGCATCACCGCTTTCGATCAGCAAATCCTGATACATATAATCCGCCATCAGCCTGCCGCCATTTCTAATTCACTCGCCATGTCTTGCGGACTACCCATGTAGGTTGGATAAATCGCCACGCCACCGTAATTGGTTGAACTGGTTTGATAGCTGGCGATGTTCTTGGCCGCGCCACCTGGCTGAATTTGTGCGTAAGGTTTTGCGCTTTGGACTGACTTAGATTTCACTTGAATAGATTCATCATCACCGCCGAAACCTGGTAGCCAATCTGCGACACCTCTCACGGCTTCAAGAACGCTCCCAAAGCTATCGCTTATCCAACCGAATAGATTCGCGAATACCGCCTTCACCTCATCGACAATGGCAAACAAGCCACTAAAGCCGCTGGTATCTGAAAACCCACTCATTACCCACTGCCAACCACCACGAATCACTTCAAACAACATGCGAATTGGAGCTGAAAGCAGAGTTAGAGCCTGAAACCAAGTGGTGTCACCAAACGAGGCTTTCAGATCATCCCAGTAATAAATCAGTGCACCGACGGCGGCTATTGCGGCAATCACTGCGCCCACGACCAAAATGATTGGGTTAGCCGCTATCGAAATATTGGCGGCAAGCATGGCAACACGTAGCCCCGCCATTCCTTTGGTCAGTAAGAAGCTCACACCAGTGAACATCTTCATGGTGAGCATGTAAGTCGCCATTGCTTGCTTACCAACGCCCATCATCAAGGTAAATGCGCCCCCTGCGGCTGCCGCGCCTAAAATTGTCATGCCAGCGAAGCCAATGTATTTGGTTAGGTTCGGGAACATCTCTGTCCACTTGATTATTTCTATTCCACCATCGGCCAAGCTTGAAATTACAGGTAAGAGAGAAGGCAATAACGCCGCACCAAAGGCGGTTCGAACGGCAAACACGCCTTGTTTGAGTCGTTCCCATTGGTCGGTCATTGAACCTGCCATTTGTTCTGCAACATCCAGTCCATTCACTTTGCCAAGTTTATTAATTGAACTGGCAAGCCCATCAGTGTTTTGCATCAACAACTGGATCATGGCCGTTGCTTCTTGGGTACCGAAGGCTTTGCTCAACTCTGCCGATTCAACCACAGAAATCGTGTCACCATAACGGCCTTTGATTTGATTCAGGATGTCGACCATTGGCAGCATCTGCCCTTGGGCGTTTGTGAACTGCATGTTCAAGGCTTCTTGCGCTTTGGCAGTACCCGCTAAGAACGCGCGATATTTGGTACCCGCTTCACTGCCACTCATGGTGGATTGCAACGTACCCAGAATCGCCATTTGCTCAGTCATACCCACACCGACAGAGGTTGCCGCAGCACCTACCGAAGTAAATGCCGATGACATTCCATCACCCGTAGTCTTAAACATCTGAACCGCTTTCGCAGTTTGACCACCCAACACATTTACCCAATCCGCCTTGCCCATTTCGTTCGCTGAGTTTTGGAAAATGCCATACATGGTGCCGACGTAGTTGGTAATGGTTGATGTATCCGCTTTGGTCGCTGCTGCAAGCACACCCGATGCGCGGGTAAACTCTGAAAGCTCATTGCCTCCTAAGCCAGAAATAGCAGACTGAATATCATAAGAAGCAGCCACAAAATCAGTGGCCGATTTTCCATATTCAACCGAAAACTTCATTGCTGTTTGGGCAAGGGTTTTCAACTGGTCGTCGGCAACGCCAAGTGATTTCACTTCACCTAGCTTTCGGTCCATTTCAATCGCTGGCATTAAGGCTTGTTGTAATGCGAAACCAGCACCCACCATGCCTGCGGCACCAGCCATCATGGTATGAGTACCTTGACGATAGGTGTTGGTGACATCATTCAAATGACGTTGAATATTGCCCAGAGGTTTTGAAATCTGGTCAATCAATCCAATTTGAAATCTGAGTGCTTCTGGTAACATCAACAATTCTCTATGGGTTAGTTAGCTTATCCACCGAAAGCCTTAGCTACGCCGCTAGCGGTGACGGCTTGCATGTTTTCCCAATGTTTTTTCTCTAACCAAATCGCGTAAGCAAGGTTCTGATCTGTATCCGGTTCATTGGGTAACCACTTTCGCCGCCACGCATACATTTGTTGCCTGTCGCTGCTGTCAATGGCAGCGACAAGCCCATCTATTTTTTTACTGAGATAGAAAGCTTAGGTGTGTACTCTTTAAGAACTGCGCCATAAATCTGCGTGGCTGCACCTGCGTTCGCTTTGGTGATGTCGCGCAGTGCGTCTTTTGAACCTTCGCTGACACAGCTCATCAAGAAGTTGTGAGATGCACTACTTATATCGCCTTGCATAATGGTGTTTTGCGCTTCGTCGTATTCGGCTGGCGTTGGGTTGAATTCAAGTTCTACTTCGCCAATGGTTAAAACAATTGCTTTTGTCATGCTGCATCTCTCTGTTTAAGCATTTCAATCATTCTGCTAAAGCCCGTTTCAATCTGGCGCTCTACACGCTCAGCCAGGTCTTTAACTTCATCTTTGGTGGCGTAATACTGCGCCACATGAGTTTTGTAGTCCGAAAGCTCTTTGGACAATTTGAATAAGTAGCCAATCAGGGCACTGACTAACAAGCTAAGAAATGTTGCCAGAGCCACTAAAGCGTTTAGCCAACTTGGATCCATAGCTATTCCTTCTGTGGGATTTCCTTCAATCGCTTGCCTTGAAGTGACGAGACCACATCATCAACGGTTTCTTGAACAACATCATTGGTGGTTAAGCCTTTGAGGGTTTCCAATCCCCACACCACAGCGCGAGATGCAAAACGCTCAAGAATAATTTTCCAACCGATTTGAAAGAACAGGCCTTTCAATACTTCCCATAATGTCTTGCCGATAATTCCAGTTAAAAAGCTCATGTCTCATCTCCAACCATGAATTTGTAAGCATTTAGGTAATCCGCCTCGGTGGCTTTACCTGCGTGAGTGTTCCAATACTTTTTGGCGTACCGCGCTAACCCTTCGAGATCATCTGCTTCTGGCAGTGCTTCTGGGAATCGAATCAGGTTCAACCGAGCGGTAGCCACCGCGAACTGGGGCGAAATCACCATATAATCGGCATCGTTTTTACCAATGGGCTCTGCGCTAATTGGTGCAAACATAGATAAAGCATCCAACAGGTGAGGTCGCGTTTTACCTAGCCATTCAATCAACCACCCGAAAGTAGCCGGTTCCATTTGGGTAAATCCAAGAGCAGGGCCACGAACCTGTTTTGAATAGGTCAATTTTCCAGACTCATGAGCCACAATCATCAAAATTAGATTGATAGCGGCTTGCGTGTTCATCTTGCCGTGTCCACCTGTCGCCATATCTAAATGGTCAAGAACAGGCTTAATCACATGCTCTACAAAGAGCTTTCCTAGTTTCATCGCTTCATTCGCTCCATGTCGCTTTGGCACTGGGTGCAGTATTTACACCCTGGTACTTTTTGGCGGCGTTCTTCGGGTATTGGGTCGCCACATTCGCCGCATTTCTGTGCGCTTTCCCATTGTTCAGCTCGGTGAGCCCTTGCCCGTTGGTTGGCAATCGCCATTTCAGTGAATTGGGCTTCGAAACGGCAGCCTTGGTCGATAACATCAGTCATCAAGCCCCCTTATTGCACCAAGTCTTCGGTTTCATCTGGGCGCAGGTATGGCGTTCCGTTGATGTTCACAAAGTCCGGGCTTGTTACTTCAAAAGGCAGTTTATGCACCAGAGCACTGCCACCATTAGAATCAGCATCAAGCAAATCAGAGATTTTGATTCGGCAACCAAAGGCTTCAATCTTCAGCTCGTCTTTATCGATTTTGCCGTAGAACAGCGCATCGAATTCCGGCATACCACGCCACGAACCGGCTTGTTTTGCTGCCTTGCTCAATTGGTTAAATTGCGCGGTAGTCAGTTCCATTTCACCACTGGCTTCCACATCGCCATCAACCCAACCATCGGGAACACCAGAGGTTTTATTGACAGCAGAGTTATCCGTAATTGAAAGGGTGACTTTCTGAGCCTTCAGCTTGTAGTCGCCCATTGAAAAGTGCATGTTCTTGCCAGAAATACGCATGCTCATAAATTAGCCCTCCGCATCGGCTGGGTTAGAAAGATCAAGCGCAATGTTGACCACGATATGTTTCGGGCAGTTATGTGGCCGAACCATTAGCCCGATTATCACCTTGGTTTTGGTCACCCATTGAATGGTCACATCTTCATCGCGCGGTGGCATGATTTCACCAGGGAAGGTGATACCGCCAATTTCCGTGGTTTTCGACATAATCTTCATGTCTTTGCGGAAATATGAGCGGTTCAGCTCAATGCTAGGAGGTGTTGAGTTCAGGATTCGGTCACCAATGCGGCGAAGCCCTTTAACACGAACACGGCGATTTAGCTTGTGAACCGGGCGCACATATTCAAGGTATTGGTAGTCGCCGCCCTTGGTTTCTAGCGTGGTCGCATCAGACCAATACACACCTTCGAAATCGGCATACCACTGCGGCACCGAATGACGGGCATCGGCCAATACTGTGATAGTGCTCATTTCGAGTGGTTTGCCTGCGCTATCGACTGGCATTTCGCCAAGCCCTAACGCACTGCCTGTTGCCACACGCATTGGCGTATCAGCTACCGTGACCGCCCGATCACAAAGTCGGCCACCAAGTACACCCACGTTGTTGCCATTAAGCAGGGGAACCGGTACGACCATGTTTGCCGCAACATCTTTCACCAGATTCAGCATCATGGTTTCGTAGTCGGCCCACGTTTGAGCCGCTTTGTCGATACCAGGGCAAGCAGCAAGGAAGAACACAAAACGTCCAAGCTTACTGGTTAGCTCTGTGGCTTTGGCTTGCATCACATCGAAGTTGGCCTTGTCTGTGGTGATGTCTACAATACAAATGCCTTCAAACGAGTCAGTTTGGTTGGCAATATCTACCGCTTCTTGCCAAGTAGCATCTGCAGCCAGACCAAAGATGGCACCCGTCCAGTTTTGTTTGCCATTGAGCTGCGCGGCTTTGACGTTCGCGCCTAGCGCATCATCGGCAACCACTTCATCTAGGTTGGTCATGTTATTGATGCGCGTTACCTTGCCTTGCAGTTCGGCTTTATCGGTGCGCCCGATATAGAGCAAATGGCGTTCAATTTCTGGAACCCCTCCTTGCCCTAAATTGAGGTTATTTACCTCTACCTTTCCGGTTGCCATTGATTATTCCTCGCTTATGTTCGCGTCTTGGCCTGCTCAATGATTTTTATGAGTTGGCGGGTTACTTCACGGTCGTTGCTGCCTAAAATCTGGCGCTCTGCTAAGGGAATATCCCAAGCGTTCTTTGACGGTTCGCCCTTCATGATTCGAATCATCAAACCAGCCTTACCTTTGTTGATGTTTTCCATGATCCATTTGAGGCTCGGCTTCTTTGTTCCCGTCCCTTTTTTCCTTTTTACTTCAAACCCAAGCTCTCTCAGCTTTCGTGCTTGTGACTTAGTGCAAGGCTCTTTTGGGTCAGGCGTTCCATATTTCTTTTGCATCTCGCGAGCAGTCACTTTTTGGGCTTGCCCAATGTGGTGCCTTGCTGCAATTTTGGCGGTAAGTTTATTGCTCCACGTTAGGTCTAACGTGTTGGAATTTCTTACATAGGGCTCTAACCCCTTCGCCATACGACGCATGACCTTGCCGCGCTTCTTACCTTTCCGACCTTCCAGCGCCCTGCCGTGAATGTCTTTTTGCTGCTGAATACGCTTGCGTGTATTGGCTTTTTCCCAACGGCCAAGGGTTTTTAATATCCAAAACCGTTTCTTTGGTGGCAGGGCCAACATGGCAAGCTTTTCTTGCATGTTGAGCCGGTCACGTTTGTTGACCTTAATTTGCGGTTTCATTAACCAGCTCCGCCTCTTCGGCAGTATCAATCGGTACCGCCTGCACCCGATAAGTTTCCCCGCGCCAGGTAATCATTCCTTCTGGGTCAGGGATCATTTCAATCGGTTCGATTAGCTCTAATTCAATCGACACATCTGCAGCTTCATGGCTGATCACATCCACGGATAAAGATGGATCGTCTAGCTCGTCTTCATTGCGGTCTATATCGTGGTCATGTAACCAACACGCCACCAAAGCGAACAAGTTGCGCGGGTCCAGTAACTGGTGAGGGAATTCTTCTACCGAAATCACCGCGTTGTATTTCCAGTGACAAGCGACATGACCACCGTTTCCCTTGTCTTCACCGTTTGGCACGATAGAACCGTTCTCTTGCCACGAATCGATTTTGTTATCGAGCACATTGCTTCTCAGGTGAGAAACTATGTATTCAGTGAGATGCTCTAACTTGGTCTTGGTATAGGGTTCAGTCACCATCAGATCACCCCAATTGATGCACGACCAAATCCTAAAAGTTGGCGAATATCGCGTGAACTTTGGGATAAGAAACGGTCTTGTTGGTCAATGTCATCGGTTGCCGCATTATTGGCTTCTTTTCGGCGGTCCTGGGTGGCAAACTCCATCAGCAAATCAGCATGAGCACGACCATAGACTGCTCGTTGATAAATCGCTGTTTGGGTTTCATCGAATGTTGGCGGATTGCCATCAGCATCAAGCAGGGTTAATAACTGGTTTTGAACCGCATTCGCTGCGATACGGATCGCCAATGCCATCGATGCATTATCAAACGTGGTCGGAATGCGACGAAGCTGACGGAATTCACCGGTAGACAGTTCAGGCCAGCCGTTACCTGCAATTAGCGTGGTTTCATCTGTTTTAAGTTTTCCACCAAGGCTCATCACGATTCCTTTTCGCTTTACGTATTAAATAGATGCGCCTCTAGCCACTGGTTCGACGGATTAAGCGGAGTAATGAGTTACTTGCTCATCCTCGCCAGCCGAGGCGCGGTGGCATAGGAGCCTATAAACGGTTTTCTTTAATCGCTCGAATTCGGGCGTGAGTTTTTTCAATCATTGAAGAGACCCCTACCTTCGGGTATTGCGCGTTAGCTTCACCTAGCAATGCAACGGCGCTTTCTAAGATTTGAAGATCACCCACAGCCGTTGGTCGCGGTTGCCCATCGCTATCACGCAGTAAATGCAGGCCTGCAAACTTGAACCACTTAGCGGTGAGCTTTTCATTGATGCGCCACTCTTCTCGCACTTTGAAAAACACCTGGCTAAAATAAGGCTCTACGCTATGGCCTTGTGCTGCCATGCGTTCGGACCAGGCCAACACTTCATCTGCACAGAAGGTCGCAAAATCACGCTTGAATCGCTCGGGTGTATCGAGTTCACGATCAATGGCTTTTTGACACCACTCAATGGCGGTTTCTAAATCTTCCACATCGAACAACCAGATCACCATTTGTGCAAATAGCGGGTTGTCGTATTGCTCGCCAGAGGCTAAATACTCTTCGATGTATGGTTTGAATTTAGGGATCAGCTGCTCACGTTTGTGCTTCACCTTGTCTTCAATGCGATTGAAGGTTTTCAGCACTTTCAGATCACTGTCGAGTTCATGCAAAAGCAGATGAAGGCTTTTGGGTTCTTCAGAAGACGAACTTACCAATGAGGGTCGGTTTTGCTGTTTGGCTAACATCGCTTGGCGTTGTTTGGCTAACGGACTTGCCATATTTATGCCTCCGCAGGAGCGGCAATGGTGACAGCTTCAATAGCAGCGAACTTATCAAAGTCACCTACGGCGTAACCTTCCATGCGCAAATAAGAGTTCTCGAATTGTTTTCGATCTTCCTCATTACGGGCCTTACGCCATTGGGTACCCTTCTGCGTCAGAATTTGCAGGTTCTTCAGGTTCGTGACCCAGATTTGATTGGCAGGGAAAAATGGCGGTGTATACGCGACTTTTCCGGCAATGGTTTTCGCGAGGCTCTGTGCAGCCTTATGCTCAGTGGGAACCGTGGCGGATTCCAATAAACGGTGCTGCTCAGAGGCAACCAAATCACGCCCCACAATCACCACCAAATCGGTACTGTTTTGGTAGGTTTCATGAATGGTGGTATTGATTAAATCGTTCACCAGTGAATCAAGGTTTTTATACGAATCAACGGTTGCGCCCGTAGGGTCTAACGTTGCAGCAGCTAAGACTTGAGCCGCCTTTTTTTCTTTTACAATTGTCAGCCAGCCTTTGTTTACATCTTCACCGTTCGGGTTTGCGGCTGGATCGGTTGTGTCTGCAATCGTTTTACCGTGGAAACCCACCCGCAACATGTCTAAGGCGAAGTTACGAGAAATCGCGGTATTCATTAACTTAACGAACTGGCCTGATGTACCGGCATTTGCCCATTGAGTTAGCATGGCCCACGTTACCGCAGCACAAGAATCCGTTTCGACCAGCTCATAAGTATTACCATCAATACCCAGCTTCTTGCGGAAGCGGCCATCTTTAACACGGCCCGTTAATAAAGCACCGGTGCCCACGTCGACCACCTGGCCTTTAATCTGGTCAACCGACTGCATTGAAATCATGCCAAGAAAGGCATCTGATTCCATAATGGCTTGGCGCAGGCGAGTTTCAATAGGCGAAGCAATAGCAAACTGTTTAGATGGATCACTCACACCTGCATCAGCCGCCACTGCTTGACAATATTTTTGTAGATATTCAGTTGAAATGGCATTGAGCATTAAAATGTCTCCACTTTCGTTTGATTACCCGCACCTTCACCAGCCGGCGCTTGATTCGGTACTTCCTGTTTTAATGCATTGAACTGAGTTTCCATCTCACCTTGTTTATTTAACAAAGTGTCCAGCTTTTCAGTTACCTGGCTAAATTGCTCAGCCGTGATTGCTCCGCCCTTTGACTCGGGCTCGTCTTCAGGTTTTGTTTCGGTTTCTGGTTTACCTTGAATGGAGAACTGTTCGACCTGACTGGCAAATTCTGTTTGCTTTTCTTCAAGCTCATTTTGCTTGGTTTCAATGTCGTTCAGCTTGCCCATCATTTGGTTAAACTGCTCGGTGTTCATTGGCTCTTCGTCCTTATTGCTATCAGAAGGGGTTGGGGCGATGTTGGGTAACTGCCCGCCAGAAGAGAAGAAATGAGCAATGGTTGAAAACGCACTAGCAATCAAGCTGTGATCTCTTTCCATCACATCACTTAAATCCAGCTCTTCTAGTTGGCTGTATTCGTGTTCACTGTCTGTTGAGAATTTAAGAAGTGTGGTTCCTGTTGATGCTGGCGAATCAGTCACGGCTAACCCCATCAAGTAGCAACGGCCAGAACCGCAATAATCAGGATTAGGCTCGATAGACATAAATAACTTTTGCCCATCAGCATTGGCATTCAGCAGGTATTTATTGGGTGAAAGTTTGACTAATAAACGGTACTTGCCCGCCTGTTTTTCCGCTTTAACTTCATCAACCGTGCCCCAGTTTTTTCCTTCAAACTTGTCCCATCGACTACGGGAATGCTCAGGCCAGATAAGCGCACCATATTCAGTCGTTGAATACTGATCTGCCATATCCAGAATCCACTGCTTAGTGATGGTGCGACCGTCAATGGTTGCTCCTTCTGTTGCAGCGATTTTCCAGCCTGATTTCTTACTCATAATTACCTGTCAGTGCTTCAAATGAATGTCGATTTACGGCAAGAATACGGGCTTGAAGTTGGCAAATCATGCAGTTCTGTTCGGGGTAATTCGGATACAGCGTCTATCCGAAAACAGCCGAATTTTTGTTAGTCATTTGCCTATTTCAGATGCGTATTATTGGCGGCATGGCATATACAAAAGAAATCAGAGACGCAGCCAAGAGCCTTTACATGCGCACTTGGACACCAAAAGAAATCGCTGCTGAATTGAAGCTAAATAGTGATCGCATCATCTACTATTGGGCGGATAAATATGGCTGGCGTGATTCCCTGCGTGAAAACACCGTTGAAGAGTCGATTGCTCGCCGGGTGGAAACCTTGTTAGAGCTTCCAGAAAAGACCGATCAGCAAATCAAAGAAATGACCAAGCTGATTGAACATCACGTGAAGTTGAAGAAACAACGTGTTGAATTAGAGCTACGAATTCAAAAGGCTTCTGGCGAACAGGAGGAAGAAGTACCGAAGAAACAGAAAAGCCGCAACTCATCCACCAAAGCTAATAACAAGAAATCCACTCTTACAAAATCAAAAGCGGGCAAAAATAACATTGATGAGATCACCGAGGATGATTTCAAACCATGGCATAAATCGCTGTTTAAATATCAACTGGCGATGCGTGATAATCTTCATCAGCGTATTCGTAATATCTTAAAATCTCGCCAGATTGGTGCTACGTATTACTTTGCCGGTGAAGCTTTAGAAGATGCGATTTTAACGGGTGATAACCAAATCTTTCTGTCGGCCTCTCGCGCCCAGGCGGAAGTATTCCGCAGTTACATAATTGCCATCGCAAAAGAGTTTTTAGATATTGAGTTAACGGGTAACCCAATCACTCTCTCCAATGGCGCTGAACTTCGATTCTTATCAACCAACAGCAAAACGGCTCAGAGTTACCACGGCCATGTTTATATTGATGAGTATTTTTGGATCCCCAAGTTTGATGAACTCAATAAACTCGCTTCGGCAATGGCGACCCATAAGAAATGGCGTAAAACCTATTTCTCTACGCCATCTAGCAAGGTACATGCAGCTTATCCGTTCTGGACTGGGGATTCCTGGAAGAAAGGCAGAGACAGCCGGGAAAGTATTGAATTCCCAACCTTTGAAGAGATGCAGAAAGGGATCCTCTGCCCTGACCGCCAATGGCGTTACATTGTCACCATTGAAGATGCGGCTAACGGCGGTTGCGGTTTATTCGATATTGAAGAACTCAAAGATGAATACAGCAAGTCAGATTTCGATAACTTGTTTATGTGCATCTTTGTCGATGACTCGCATTCGGTATTTAAGTTCTCCGACCTTGAAAAGTGCATGGTCGATATTAGCCGGTGGCGAGATTATAAACCCAAGACCGTTGCACCTTTTGGCCGTCGTGAAGTCTGGCTAGGTTACGACCCATCACGTACCCGAGATAATGCGTGTTTGGTTGTGATTGCTCCGCCAATCGTGGCACCTGAACAATTCCGAGTGTTAGAAAAGCATTATTGGCGCGGGCTCAACTTTCAATATCACGTAGCAAAAATTGAAGAAGTGTATAACCGCTATAACGTTTCTTACATTGGTGTAGATACCACTGGCATCGGTGGCGGTGTGTGGGATCTATTGCAAGCCAAATACCCACGAGAAGCGGTACCGATTCACTACAGCAACGAAAACAAAAACCGCTTAGTGTTAAAAATGATTGATGTCATTGAAAGTGGCCGACTCTCTTTTGATGCGGAGCACAAAGACATTGCCATGGCATTCATGGCGATTAAGCGAACCAGTACCAACAGTGGCAACATGATGACATTTAAGGCAGACCGAAGTGAAACGGTAGGCCATGCCGATGCCTTTTGGGCGATTTCTCACGCCATCATCAATGAACCTCTCGATCACCAACAAAAACGTAAATCAACCTGGCAGACCTGTGCATGAGTAATAATGAACAAGTAAACCCAACCGGTTCTGAGCAATCAACGAATGAAAGTCTGATGTTCAGTTTTGGACAGCCTGAAATCATGGACAGTGGTTTCACCAATTATGAATACAGCGAACTCTATTACAACGATTCAGACGACTACTGGGAACCGCCGCTAGATAGAACCGGCTTAAATAAATTAACCCGGGCCAATGCGTATCATGGTTCTATTTTAATGGCCCGACGCAATATGATTGCCGGGCGATTCGTAAAAGGCGGAATGCTTAAACAACAGGTTCAATCGGCTGTTCATGATTTCCTGGAGTTTGGCGATACTGCCATTCTAAAGATACGCGATCACTTTGGTCGTGTGGTTCGCCTGCACCCTCTCCCATCGATGTATTTACGCAAGAACAAGAAAGGCGATTACTGGCTGCTAGAGCGCGATGATAAAAAGCGACTCTATAAGCAAGAAGATGTCATTTTCATTAAGCAATACGACCCGGCTCAACAGGTTTACGGCTCGCCTGATTATTTGGGTTGTGTTCAATCGGCTTTGTTAAATAGCGATGCGACTACTTTTCGCCGTCGATACTACAAGAACGGCTTACATATGGGCTTTATCTTTTACGCCACTGACCCGAACTTGAGTAAAGATGATGAAGACGATTTAAAAGAGAAGATGGCTTCTAGCCGTGGTGTTGGTAATTTCCGGTCTATGTTCATCAACATTCCAAATGGTAAGGAAAAAGGCATTCAGTTGATCCCGGTTGGCGACATTGCCACCAAAGATGAATTTGAAAAGATAAAAAATGTATCCGCACAGGAAGTGCTAACCGGTCATCGCTTCCCTGTCGAACTGGCGGCCATCATTCCCAATGGCGGCACCCGAGGCGACCCAATTAAGTTCAACGAAGTTTATACCCAGAACGAAGTGATACCCGCTTGTGAAATGTTCATGGATGCGGTCAATAGTGATGTGGAGGTGCCGAAAAGCTTGCAGTTTGAGTTCACTTTAGCTAATGGCGAGAAGCAAGTAGCACTCAGTTGAATCTATTTTAGGTTAGGACTTTTGATCATCGATAGTCTATTGATTATTGCTTTTTATGTAACATGTTAAGGGACAGCCAAACAGCATATAATTTGAGACCAAATAAGGGACGATGGGCTACAGCGCCAACGTCCCGTGAGCTAATCTATAGGGCGAACAAGCTTGATTGCTTGTTAGTAGAAAAGTGTAATCATGCTACGTCTTAAGAGGTGCCTTTATTTAAACCAGCCTCCTCCTTTGCTTTTTTTCCATCCACTTTTTTGGCCTTTGCCACCTTTTGGTTCATCCTCTAGAATCCCATCAATGATGTGAAAGTCACCTTTCATTTCAATTTCTTTGAAATCAACTTCAAAGCTTTCAACAGCATTGCTAGCATCTAAATTCACTTCCAATTGACCCAATAATTTATTCCAACCATTTTCGGTGAATAATTCTTTACGTAAAACTATTGATTGATTAGACATGTACAATTCTCCATAAAAATACCATCGACCTCATTAATACAAAGCTTAAAAACTTCATGCCAAGCAAATCTTCAATATAAAACCAGCTTGGGATGAACCTTTCTGATGACGATTTAAGGCAGCTTGTATCTGTTTATCACAGCAGATACTTGTGTTCCTTTAATAACAATTCTAAATTTCATATGGATCCCAATATACTGATAAGGATATGGGCTGAAGTCAGGTGACTAGCCCACAGCTTAGAGTATCGTTGATTAACTTGTATCTTAGTTTTCAATATTCACCTTCAAACCAACATGATTTTTCATACCATTTCTTATGCTTACTACGACTTTTCTCGATGGAACTATCAATTAAAACATTTAACTCCGTTTTATCTATCATTATGTAGGAATCAACTAACAACTTTGCTTTTAAAACAGGGAATTTCCCCATTTTCACTAAAGCTGTTGAGCCGTCATAATATGTAATATCAAGCACGCCTTGGACAACTGTAAGTGCACCAAATTTAGCTTCTGTAGCACCTTCAAAAACAATACTAGTTCCTGCTGGCAAAAATTTAACTTCTGTTTCTAGTTCGTTATTTGAGCTCATACCATTCACCTTCGGTGTTATGAAATATATAAACCAACACACCCACAATATGAACCTAGTATCACGGTTAGGATGTAGTCAAATTTCAAGCATAAGAAATGTGACGAGCAATCACTCAATCTACAAAATGGGCTAAAACTGAGCTAGCGCTTTTAAGTTCCTTCTTCAGTTAATTGAAATTTCATTTTCAGACAAAAAACGCTACCAGCCCTTGTCCTGCCTGGCTTTAAACGTAAGTCATCAGATCATTGTCGCGATCAACCAGATCATTAAAACAGTGACAGAAAATACGCAAAACCTCTTAATTTCAACAACTTAATCAAACAAGATAGATCATTAAGTGATCTTTAAAACTGAAAAAATCTGTAATTAATTTCAATTTTTCAGTTTTATGTTTGTGGTTTCATCGCTAGTTTCTTCCATCAACCATACCTTGAAAGCCCTGTATTCATGGGGCTTAGCGCTAAATCACTCGCCAGGCACCACCGCCAGAATTGCAGAAAACAAAACTGAAAAAAATCACTTTTTTTAAACGTCGCAGGTGGGGAGGAGGAGTGCGATTTCCGTGGCGTGAATGTGTTTTACGTGGGCGCACTCATCTCTTTGTGTGTTGAGAAGACTTAGCAGACATCACTGTATAAAAACACAGTCATTTGATTTACAATTGATTGGTCAGTTCGTCAATCAAGTGGATGCGTTATGAGAGTATTTTGCCCAGAGTGCGGTGAGAAAGCCCGCATTCAAAAAACCAATCGAATATCGACCGGCTATGCGGATTTATACTGCAGTTGTAGTGACCCCGAATGTGGCCACTCTTTTGTTATGAATCTTAGCTTTTCCCATACTCTCAGCCCTTCGGCAAAGAACACGACCGAGCTGGTTGCTGCCTTAGTTAATTCGATGTCACCAGAGAAAGCGAAGGAACTACATAGTCAGTTAAATATGTTCTAAGCTTCATTCCGACTTGATCTCATTTGCCCTCAAAAAACATACAGACAACATATGCGCACGCAAAGCTTAATACATTTGATATGATTTTATATCAAATGTATTAAGCTCATATCTCTGTAATATCCCTGAATACATTAGCTTAAGCTGTCAGTTTCAATATCAATTATTAAGGTGCTAGATGGAAGACTGGAAGAAATACGAAAGATTCGTGGCATATCTGTGTTCGGAAGAGTTTTTGTCTGATGACGTTACAGTTATTCCTAATGCAAAATTAACTGGCTCTATCAGTAAATGTGAGCGGCAAGTAGATGTCTTAATTGATAGTCGATTTGAGGATGGTAAAGAACGGCGAATAATCGTTGACGCCAAGAGGTATAAGCGTGCGATCAATGTAAAGGATGTTGAGTCATTTGAAGGGATGATGAGGGACTGCTCCGCTTCAAAAGGTATTTTAGTTTGCCCGAATGGATATAGCGAGTCAGCTAAGCGCAGAGCACAAGGGCTTATTAGTATAAGGCTTGTGACACTTGAGGAGCTTGAGAAACTTGATCTTTCGCTATGGAGTGATTGTCTAAGCGAAAGCTGCAATTCAAGAAAAAATAGAGGATTAGTCTTATGGGACGCACCTTTTGGAATTGGCAGTTCCCAAATGCCTTTAAGCATATGTTGCGTTGCCAAATGCGATGAATGTGGAGATTTTCATGTTTGGTGCTGGAGTTGTGGGCAAAGGTTTTCCCTAACCAATGAAGATGAACATAAATGCAACTGTGACACCCCTTGGTTTTGGTTAACAGCTATCGAAGAAAATGATGACGAAAATTCTGGAGAGTCAGTGTATTTGCTACTTCCGCACTTAACAGATGTGTTGGTAGTCGATAGAAAACCACTTCAATGATATTTACACTACATAACATGAATCAATACGCTAAATACGACGTTAAGAAATAAAACGGAACATCAAATGCGTTCCGTTCCCTCTGAAGAATTGATGACGAAGAACAATTCAAGTATCTGTATCTACCTGGACGGCAAGCGACGAGGCATCAGTCAGCAGGGTTCTAACCATTTCCATTTGGGCTGCATCTAGCTGCCCTTTCTTCTCTTTCATTACCAATTCCACCAAATACACCCCTACTTCAGTACGGTCTTCGCCGTATGTACTTGCAGCGAGAGCTTCAACTATAAAATCAATGGCTTGCCAGCTGATTGAATGCGCCATTTACAGTACTCCTTGCGTAAAGCACTGTACGAATATACAGTAAAGTTATTCAATGTGCAGCAATAACGAGAAAAAAAGTGACGCAAGTAACTGATACAGATAAAGAGTTAGTCAAAATACCAAGGCTAGAGCTTTGCGATGACTGTCGGCATATCAGGCCGTGTATTCAATGCCTGGAATCCCCTTCACCTTGGATGAAAGCAGATTCTCCCGAGTGGACGATAGTTTGGTACTGTGTTCATTGCGTTCCAAAGAAGGATCGGCAGCCGTTTTTCCCCCAGGCGAAACCGAACGTTTAGTGTTTTCCCTGAATTGCTCTTTCAACACTTTAAGGGCTAAACCGTCAAAGCACATGGTGAACTCCTTATATCAGTGGTTACTAAGTCTAGTAGCTGATTGCCGATAGCCTGTTCTGGCATTTCTTCACTATTGTCGTAGGCTTTTATTATTAGCTTCCTTGCTGGTCATGTGTTCTATGCCTGATATGCGCCTATATAAATCAAAGAACACAGGTTTAGAAATGAACTTGCGCAAGCTCCTTTTTGCCAAAGGGTTTAGGTATAGAATTCATGATAAGCGACTACCTGGTACACCTGACCTCGTTTTTCCTAAGTACAAAGCAATAATTTTCCTTCATGGATGCTTTTGGCATAAACATGCCGGCTGTTCTCACGGGACTATACCCAAAACTAACTCTGCATTTTGGCAATCCAAATTTAAAC
This sequence comes from Photobacterium sp., assembly GCF_057456235.1. Taxonomy (NCBI): domain Bacteria; kingdom Pseudomonadati; phylum Pseudomonadota; class Gammaproteobacteria; order Vibrionales; family Vibrionaceae; genus Photobacterium; species Photobacterium sp. The sequence continues at coordinate 264,805 of NZ_JBVCPH010000001.1, forward strand.
GAAATAAGGAAAGGGACCACACCGCATTTAAACAGCTTATCGAAAATGGCTGGCGAGTTCTTACCGTCTGGGAGTGTGCGTTTAGATCCCCAAAACACTTCGATGCAGATGACCTGCTCAGCTTCATCGAATGTTGGCTTACAAGTGATGCTACATCATGCGAAGTGTCTGGCCTTGAACCATTGCCAGTACTAGAGCTAAGCATTCAGCTCCAAGTGACAAAGCTAAATTAACCAACACCTTGTCAATTTCTTCATGATACTCCCTTACTATTCCAACCAACCGGTTCGAATCTCGTAAGATTTTTCGTATTGCTCGAACATGGACATACTCCACGCGAGCTCCGCATCTCGATCACCATCATCACATCGTATTAATGGATCATGTAAAACGCTTTGCCAGTAAGCGCGCTTTTCTTTGAACTGGTGATAGTTATTGGCGTACTCGATACGTGCGGCCTGTTTGGCTTCGGCTACGATTTGTCGGTAAGTTTCATCATCCGATCTCGATTCCATTGACCAACCGCGAGCGCCAGCTGCCCAAAGCAAGAAATCCCACGCCTTTTCTTCTGCGTGTTCGCCATCAAAGGAAAAGCAAAAAATATTTTTAGTGGTGGCATAAACTTCACGGCTTTTTATTTGGTCCCGAACCGCTTTCTGTTGGTGTTCAAGCCGGATAATGCGACCCGTTAATTTGTGGATCACGTCTTGTGGCTTTTTGGCTTGTTTGGCTATCGCTTTCGCCTTTATGGTTTGGTCTATCTGCCTTTCAATACGTCTAATGCTTCGGTTTAGCGGTTTTCGCCACTGTTCCAACTGGTATCCACACTCTTTAATAATTGCCGCCATATTATCGGCCTCAAAACTGGCAACACATTCCCAAGCTGGGGCGCGGCTGCATTGAGCGATGTTATAACGGTTGCCCTTGATTAGCCCTTGGTCGGCATTTTCACCTTTGGCGGCATAACCAACGGCTTTGATGATGTAAGTTCCCGCTGCTTTTGGTTGCTGGATACGTTGCAAGTTAGCAAAACCATTACCCCATAACTTTTCTAGCCGTTTTGACCAGGCAGAAAACTGCGGTTTAGGCACTGACCAGTTTAATAAAACGTGTACGTGAGGATTAGGTTCACCGTCTTCATTAGCCGGGCATTCAGCCACCCAGATATAATGAAAATCTGATGGCTCTTGAGTTGGCCCCACGTCGCTGGCTTTGGTGTAACCGGCTATGGATTTTTCTTCTAATTTGCAATATTCCGCGCCGCTTTCAACATCAATTTCAACGGTATGATTTGCCACCCAACCACGGTGATACATTTTTTTTGCGCCATCCAAAAAACGGCTAACCTCTTTGCCTATCGTGGTTTCAGCCGTTTTAGTGAGGGTGAATTCTTTTTCTGGTTTGGCGCAAAGTGGTGAGTATGGCCCCGCAATAACACGATCGGCATTCATCAATACAGGCTGCGGGCAGATAGGGCCGACAATCATTCCTGAATCTTTCTCAAAAGTGGTCGGCACATCCAGCGCGGTGTATGGGCCAGCAATATGATCAACTGACTTTGCCATGTTGCGCTTGATATTGATTGGGGTATTTGTGCCATCGGTGCATTTTAGCTGTGGACGGCCCCGCAACATCGAACGCGGCCCGCGGGTTTTACTGGCTGGTAACGGTGGTTTAGGCAATGTGGAATATGGCGCAGCATCGCCGTCAACCATGCCTCCGAAGATTTTGTTTCGTTGTTCTTTTTTAAATGTCAGGGTTAAGAACGTAGTAAACCCACCACAGCACGTTGCAACATAGGCGCCCGACTCAAAAACCTTGCTTACCGCGCGTTTGGTCAGGTTTTCTGTAAATCTGTCGCCTTCCTGAGCATCCGGCGCGGCACTTGATGGCGTCTGCGTGTGATACTGAACTTTGAATCCACCGGACCAATCACGTTTCATCAATCTGATTGAATTTGGATTAATTTTTGGCTCTGCAACCTTGGATTTTCCTTTCGGTGCCAAAACCCGAGCTTTGTTTCCATTGTCTGAGAGCGCATACAACGTGTCGTGATTGTAAGCCGACTCGATACTATCCAGCACCACCGAACCACGCTGAGCCTTACGGAACATTGCCACACGGCGGGATAAATCAGACACTTTATGGCGTGTCGGACTTTTGCGCCCTTGGACAAGCCTATTGTTTTCGTCACTTCGTGCCGCCGCTTCGCGGAGGTGATCTGCGTTATAGTCAGGCAAAGAAGCGGCATGCGCTTTTTGTTTCTCGGCAAAAAAATTATTCTCGCGACTGACGCGGTTTAATTCCCAACGTTGTTCTGGATTTAAACGACTTGGGCGTGGCCCACAAAAATCGAATCCTAAAAAACCGCTATTATAAGCGGCTAAATTATTTTCTGTTTTGTCATGTGGCTGCACAGTGGCAGCCACATAAAAGAGATCATTATTCGATAGCATCTTCTTTCCTATCACCTCGAAAAATACAAATTAAAAAATATTTAAATTATTTTTAAATTCGTATTCGCGCTTATTCGGCTTATATCGTTCTTATTCGTTCGTATTGTTTAAATCCCCCGTAACGTGGGGGAACCCGGCCCATTTACGTAGCTGGCACACGTTCGCTAAGATGTTGTTTCCACATAACAACCCAGCAAAAAAGGAAAGCCAAATGACAGGCTATACAGATCAAAGAGCTAACGGCGACAGAGACAAATTTCATGAACCTAAACGCGAAGTTCCAGAACAACCGCCGCAAAAACAAAAGGAATAAAAACATGTCGAAACATAACACCCAATTTAAAATTCGTTACTCCAATCGAATGGAGCAAATGAACGCTTGTTTCTATAATCGATTAGATAATGCAATAAGCATTCTCCAAGTTTTCTTGGGAACAACTCTTGTTGCTACTACACAATTCAATTTTGAAGTTGGTGTGTTCATTCCTTTCATTGCAGCCATATCACATACAATTAAACCAGCAGTAAAATCAGTTCATTCACAATATCAACACAAGCAATATGTTGACCTTCTAACTGAAGAACCAACCAGTGAAGATGAACTGCTTACCAAATACAAAGCGCTTCAGAGTAAAGATAATGCTGTATTACAAATCTTTGACTCTGCCGCTCATATCAGAGCAGGAATTGAGCTCGGTAATGATGTTTCAAATATCACACTGACTCGATTCGAAGTCGTTATGTCTTGGCTTGCAGGTGAAAATTTAACTCGAACAAATAACCACTAATATCGCGCCCCTTTTGGGGCGTTGATTCTTTAAAGACTTACAAACTCCTGCGCATCAACAATCATGAAACCGCCTTTGTCTTGTCCCTTCACAAGAACGCCATTTAGCACATGTTTGCAATTCAATTGTTCGCACGCATGTTCAATCGCAATATCTGCAGATGGATATTCACCAAGTTGTAAATTCATCACCTCTTGGGTTTCTTCGTTACGAACAACGCCACCACCTGAATTTAAGAACACAGCTAGATAATTCATCATGCCGCCACCTCGTTAAGTGAATGGTTACGGTGAATGTCTGCGGTTTGCAGCCACCATGTTTCGATAGCTGAAGGAACGGTGATTTGTCGGTTGTGAGCAGCGACAAAAAACAGGCTTCGAATTGAACCCATTGCTTGGGCTTCTAATTCACTTCCATGGTCTGAGCTGTTAAATACACACATCCAGAACGCGAACCAACCGGCATAAATTTCATCGACAGCTAGCAAGACCGGATCATGGGCGACATGGATGGACTGAGCGCGAACGGTATCGAGTGCGAACCATTCACCTGTCATGTCTTCGATGTAATTAAAGATATTCACGAATATATCTTTCGATTCAGAACGCATCCCGACATCAGAAAGTGCCGCGTATAAGTCATCAGAAGTGACCATGATATGACCGAGGCTCATGCTGCCACCTCTGCTTTATCTTTAGCTTCAGCGATCAGTTCTAATAGTTTGTCTTCAAGTTCTAACAATCGAGTTAGTGGCGATGAATCATCATTATAATGTTCCGGATTCAGCGAAATTATCTCAGCATAAACATTGATGGTTTCTGAAATTTTATAGCTATTATTTACCGGATTAACAGATACATAGATATCATTAATATGTGCGAAAAATCTCACGTGAATATGAATCACATCTTTGTTCACCATCGCCAGCTGCATGATCCCTAACATCACATCATGGCAATCACGTTCTTGTATTAGTGAATTCGCAAGCGCTCTGCTGTATTTTGCGAGGGCTTCAGCTTGTTGTAGCAAATGACTTTTTACTGTTCCTTGTTCCATGGTGTTCTCCTAACCAAATAACAAATGTTCAGATAAATAGAGTTACTAACGGAATTCTTTAAACAACTGATGAGCGAGAGGCTTTAGCGCATCGGCCAGTGTGTTAATGGCGTTGTGTAATGCCTTTCTCTCTAGGGTGTTCAATTCGTGAAGCTTCATTTCAACGTGGCGTTGTTTTAACCCTGCAGAAAAACACAACGTGCGTTTTACCTTCTCTTCCAAGTTGTCATACGACAGGCCCAACTGGCTTTCGCAGTTAAACAGTGCATGACACTGGGCAATGGATTCCTCTGCCGGGCGAGGAAACTGATGTTCAATACGTTGTAGTGCTTGTCCCATGGTGGATTCCCCTATAACAAACCAGGCAAAGGCATAGAACCAATGGCATCAAACGCACACGAAAGAACCGGCACAGCTTGAAACTTGCCTTCTACTTCATTCATTAGCATGACGAGTTCGCGTACTGCACATTGAGCGCGTTTGACGACCTGCTCTTTCGTTGTGCGATTTACGCGATTGGTGGCATTGATTTGCAAAGCATGTGCGCTGAGTTCACCCGTTGCAGATGAAATCTGCAACATGCGGTCTGTCAGCGATGCTGGCTTTTGAGCTATTTCTGATTCTGGTAATGGAATGGCTGTTAAGTTGAGTTCTCGCAGCAGGCCATCAACTAAGCCGGTGTCCATTTTTCCGGTTGCTGGGTTGTAGGTTGCTTTGGTGAGTAACAGCAACTCTTCAACAAACAGCTTGTGTGTTTTGTTTGCATCCAGCTTGTTACACAGCATTTGACTGTTTAGCCCGAACTTAGCCGCCAACTGCTTAACGGTGTGATCGTTGCTAAAGGTGGAGCATGCGTTTGTGAACGCGGTGTGTTTAGGACATTCATTTGCAGACATTGTGAGCTTCCTATCCCTAAGGCATATTCAAATGACTTACTCAATTAACCCAATGATTTAATAAGCCTGCTGATCAGCTTCGTTTGCCAATGCAACCATGTTGATAAGTGGCTTTTCTTTTGGTTTAAGCTTATTGCGGATAGGAAGGCGGCCTTCATGAATCATCTTGTTCACCTGACCAACAGCTATACCTGTGAATTCAGAGAACTTTTGTACTGTGACAAAAGGCGAAAGTGGCGCGTTAAACACTATTGAAGTTGATTCCATGGTGGTATCCTATCGTGTTATTGAGTCATTCAATTGTGTTCTTTTTGCTGCTATACAATCCAGAACACCCTTACTGATGCATGAATGGTAGATCTACATATGAGTCCTAGTCAAGATAAAATTGAACCTCTTTCGTATGAAGGAGGCAAAAATGTGACCTCAAGATTGGTTGAGGCTCTACATTTGTCAGAATACAAAGAGCTCACTGATGTGCTTGGAGTAGGCAAAGGTACTATTTCAACTTGGCATCAGCGTGATCAAACTCCTTTTGAAATCGCTGTACGTGTACATTTGACTACTGGGGTATCTCTTCGTTGGTTGCTGCTTGGTGAAGGTGAGATGTATGAGAAGGGTGAACCTAGTTCTGAAAGTGGAAAAATTGAGCTACCCTACTTCGAGCTAAAGAACGGCGATTTAATCGACAAAGGCAAGATGTTCTTCGACGCTAAGTTTTTGGAAGGAATGCCAGAAGCAGAGAACCTGATGCTAGTTGAGTATGAAGGGCAGAAACTGTTTGTGGATACGAGTAATACGAAGGTGATCAGTGGGAAGTATCTTGTTTCTTTCTCTGGCTTAACCACGGTGAATGAACTACATCGCCTCCCGAACGGCAAGATGTTTATGAACTTCAATGGCAAGGATGTTGAAGTTGAAGATCAGCAGGTTGAGGTATTGGGAAAGGTTGTTTAGATAAGCGGCCAATTCCAAGACCGCTTATCTTTTATAAATTAATATTCAATTTATTGCAAACGTAGCCATTCATTTGTATCAAGACCAACACGTGATAATTGGCTAGCAAGGTTTGTACACAAAGACTGCGCTACGTTTGATTTTAATTCACCTAACCAACGTAGTTTTATCTTTATATCAACAATACCATTAAGATTATATTCAGCATTAAAGAAGTGTTTTTCATTTTCAAAAACAGAAATAATCTCACCTCGATTAGCATCAGGTTTGAATGTAAAATTATGTACTCCATTTTTCCCTGGTACCAAATATAATTTTATATATTCATCCTCATGTTTGACAACATGAGTAAATTTCCCATCAGTTTCATCAAAGACTGACTTCAAGAATACAAAATCTGTATTATCTTGCAATCTAACACTATCGCATAAAGGCTGAATGCAAACAAAAATCATATCATTAATTTCTAAAATCGTTCCTTGTTTTAACGATATTGGAGTAGATGTCTTATGTGAGCACACACTCCTTCTAACACCTTCAATAGACGATAGTTTCTCTAAATATAATTTAGCATCATCGCCTTTAAGTGAAAGGGATATAGCACTGTTTTTGAATTTACTTTTTGTTATTTGTAAGCCATTTAAGATAGTGTCGTAATCCTCATCACTCTGATTACTTATATTCATAACACTTAATAACTCATCGGCTGTCAATTCATGAGATTTATCTGAATACTCTAATAAATACTTTACTTGATCATTAGAATTCTTGAATTTTGGCCATTTTGACATCCTCTCTTCTTTGAACTCATCCTTTAAAAGAGAACTATTTTGTAATAATGATTTTATTTCTTCTGATACAAGATCTATAGCATAGTCTATCGACACATTGTTAGCATTACCTCTCGAAAGAGGTGATGACATGAGGCCCAAAACATGAGATATAAAAGCAAAATCAAGGTTTTTATTAAATTTATAAAGTAAACTATTTGTATGAAGTCTTAATTCCGCGATTGAGGCTAATGTCGCATTAGATAATAGACCCGCAGTTAGATCAACAAATTCATCAATAGTAATATTTGCTAGTTGAGAAGGGTCTACAGTCCCTTTACCAACACAAACAACACGCCAACTACAATTTTCATCTTGATCACAAATATCAACATGCTGATCCGTTACTTTAACAGTATGGGAACTGATACCATTAAGTTTAGTTTCAATCAAGCGAGCTATCGGATCAATAATATCGATTCGGTGCTTAGCTTGATCAACCCCCGTATAGATAACAACTAATCTTAACCTACCATTTAAAGCATAGTCATTGGCGACGAGTTTCTCGATAACACTTTTTGCCGTTGATCCATCTTTTAACGCTTCCATTTCCCAATCAAAAATACAAAGATCTGATTTATTAGCAGATAATATTATATCATCAACGACATCAGAAACAGGCTTTGTCGTATCTGGTTTTAAACCACTACAATGTAACCCAAAAGATGCGAAACTTTTTGACAATTCTTGATAATCAAGATAATGATCGGCCAAAGGGGTTTCTTCATTATTGTTATTATCAATATCTGCGACACCATATTCAGTCGCATCATCATCCTCAGGTATAAAATCCTCTTCAGATAATGTTTCTTGCGGACCAAAACCCAACATATCATCGACTGTAAGGACTGTGCTCAAATAATTAATTGCTGTTTCACGTGATGCTGAAAAAAATGGCATAATTATGATACCTTCGATTCGGATTTTGGTGCGATGATAAAAGTAGCGCCTTCCGTCGCTTTATAATGTGCAAGAGTTAAGTCTAAGTCTTCCTGGTCTAATGTTTGTTTTGTTATATACAACCCCATACCTCGACCTTGATATTTTCTGGAGAAACCAAATTCAAAAATCACATCCCTATCTTTTAAAGCAACACCTGGCCCAGAGTCAGTAATATAAAATCCACCATCAGAAAACCCAAATTTGATATATCTGCCAGTTTCAATTCTTGATGCCCAGTAAATAGCATTATCTACAATGTTGACAAATGCAGGCAGAATTGTAGATGTATAAGTTTCAATATAACTAGTCTTAAACCCGTCTTCTATTATCAATTCAATATCTTGCTCTTCAATTCTTTCTGAAAACAGCTCAAATATAAAGTCATAGATCGAAGCACCTGTAACTTTAACTTTTTTCCTATTTAATCGTCTAGAAAGTGGCGTGAAAAGTTTAAGATAGCCATCCAAATGTTCAAAGCTCACTCTTATACGGTTAAGAGCTATGGTTGCTTTCTTGCTTTTTATAACTAAAGGTTGTAGCTCTCTTATACCTGCTCTTACATTTCTAATATGGCTAGAAAATTCATGATGTATCACACCAATAGACATCCCAAGTTGCGCAAGCTCAGTGTTATTATCGACCTCTTCCTTGAGTATTTCTAGTTGTGTTTCTAAGGAAGCTAGCAATGCATTTGATGACATAACATTTTCATCAGTATTAATTTTAGTAGTGTTAAGCTGCGCGATAAGTTCATCAATTCCATCTACCGTATTTTTCGACACATCTTCTATAGACTCCTCAACTTTTATCTTAACTCCGGCCAAGTATTCAGGATCTCTCGAAGAAGCATCCAAAGAAATCAGACTTGACAATGAATTATTAAAGTTAGTCTTTGCTTCTTCTCTGCTCTTTGAAATGTCTTTTTTTATCCACCCTTGAATATCAGATAATGTTTCGCCAAGAACTGAAGTTCTTTTTTTTATTTGTCTATCATGATAATCAATTAATGACTCAACAGATTTAACCATTCTATCTTTTATTTGTTCGGAAGAATAATGTGTATTTTCAATACTCATCAAAACACTAGATAGTTCCTTTTTTACAGGTTTAATCACATTTTCCGATACTGATTTTTTATAAGTAAGGTATTGGTCCCAATCATCAGACAATGTTTTTGTTAAACCCACGCCAGAAGGTCGACTAATAATTAACTCATCATCAAGACGTGCAAATTCACTCCTGACATCCTTTTCGATTTTATAGATCAAATCATCCACATTATCAATATCATCGCTCGTGATTTTCCCGAGCCTCGATAACGTATTGCATTTAATCCTCTCTACCTCATTTTTCCAATAAAGCTCATGAGACTTCAAAAAGAATTTATCAAGATTTTTAGATAACTGTTCTCTTTTTTTCGAAACTGAAGAATTTCTTTTCTTCAAGTTTTCGTAATCTTTATTTAAACGATCTCGTTTTTGAATAAATAAATCTGAATAGTCACCACCGTCATTAAATACATCTTGAGCCAATTGGATAAACAAATTCTCAAGGATTTTTTTAAATTGACGATACGCTGTATTCTCAATAAATCCTTCTCGACCAGCTTTTTCTTGAAGAGTGTTATTTTTTTCCCTAGAAAGTTCAACATATCCCATCATTCTTCGATAAGAGAAAAATGATGAATACCTCTTAGTTCTTCGCTTTTCAATGTGCAAAAAGTCATAATCAACATCACCATATGGCAATATTCTTATACCATCACGATATACATATAGCCCACCAATCTTATCAGTCTTAGCCGTAATATCTTTCCATATATCATGAGGCAATTTAGTATCTTTTAAACTACCTTGTACATAGGCCAATTTAAAACTGAACTTACCACATAATGTTTTATTTCCTTTTCCATCTAACCATGGTAATACATATTCTTTCTCCTCTTCACCATAAATTGAAACTTTTCCAACAAACTGACCATATTCGTTAAATTCACCTTCAATGTGATGATCAGCCATTTGAAACTCATCTGGTGTAAAAAAGACATCCTCACCAATAAGTTCATCTCTAAAGTTATCTAATGTATGATATCTAAACTTTGCAATAATCGGAGGTCTTTCATTAGGATTCATTGTATTAGTAAACCCTAACAACCCCTTCTCTAACTTTGACGCACCTTCTTTTTTATTTTTACCGTAATCTTCAATATCATCAATCAAAGTTTCTTCGACAGAGGAAATTATGAAATGAGTGCCATGTCCATTATCAAATAAACTAGGTCCTTCCTTAATCATTTTAACTATGTCAGGGTTTATATTTGAAAAAGATAACAACTCATCTTCAATTTTCTTTAATCCAAGTATTATTTTTATTTCTTCTAACAACTCACTTGGTGAAATAATCCCTTGAAGTTTCTCATATTCTTTTGTTCGTTTAAATTGTTCTATCTTTGCTTGTGCAATTACTTTATAATTCTTTTTGGTGTCACTTAATAGCCTAGTAAAGACATCAGTAGTTAAATATTTACCACCTTCAATTGTCTCCATAGGTATTTCAATATCGTCTAGATCCAGACCTGGAAGCTCAAATAAAGACCAATTAACAAGTGCGATTGTTAGATCCGATAACTCAAATTTATATTCTTGCTTTTCACCCTCTTTTAAGTCTTTAATTAATGGAATCATTTCTCCATTTTCGTCTAATAGATAGTTCTTCTTCCTGGTTAATACAATAACTTGAGGTCCAATAGCAGCTATAGCTAACCTGCCTATACCTTTTTCCCCCATCACAACACGTTTCTTCTTATTAAAGTCCGTGCTGGGCATATCTATGCTTGAGTAATGCTCATATTTACTATCAGTACCAATAGTTAACCATCGACTCTCAAACTCATCACGACTCATGCCTAAGCCGTCATCTCTGAGGATCAGTAAATTTTGTTTTCTTATATAATCAACTTCAACATTTTCAGCATATGCATCGTGAGCATTTTTGAAAAGCTCGCTAAGAGCTGTTGGGATACCTGCTATTTGCTGCCTACCAAGCATATCCAACGTTCTGGCTCTTGTTTTTATCTTTGCCATTTTTGCCTTTAGTTCAGAAATTTGCGCAAAAAAAAGTGCCTAACATTGTAGGCACTTTTCTTATTTCAATCTACTGCATATTGCAGTAATGAGATGCTTCCCTAATTCTATGGGCACTGCATTTCCTATCTGTCTGGCTTGAGATGTTGCAGTGCCTTGGAAGATGTAGTCATCAGGGAATGTCTGGAACCTTGCCGCATGACGTAGCGTAATACCATGGTTGTGCCATAGATGCACAAAACGACCTTTTGATGGATTATAACACCCTGTCGTCATCGTCGGCCCTGGCAGGTGATAACGAACACGGCCATAAACATCTTTATGGCCTTTATGGCCATTGCTATGACATTTCAGCTGAGTGCCGATTTCATCACGACTTCCATTAGGTCCTATTTCCGCAAACCGTGCTGTGAGTTCAGGAGTATGGTTCATATGAAAAGCACATGGGTCATCTTCTATCGAAGCTACAGGTTTACCGAACTTCAATGAGTCAATTATTTGCCAAGCCTTATCATGTTCAATACTGTCTTTTTTCACAAACCGTTCAAATAATCGCTCTAATTCTTTTTCAGGCGGCCGTTCGAAAACATTAGAAGCAGTTAACCATTCTGACTTATTTGAACCCGGCTTGAAATGCGTTGGTTGAGGTGGCCATTGTAAGTCTGCTAGATCAACATCTTCTCGAACACCAAGAATGAAAACACGTAATCGATTCTGAGGTACACCATAATCTTTGGCATTAATGCGCTCTGGCCCGATAATCTTGTAGCCATTTTCTTTAGCCAAATCTAAAAAATTGTTCAGGTGCTTTTCGTGGCGCTTCCACAACATACCCGGAACATTCTCTACAAGAAAAACTTTTGGCTTGAGTGCATGCACAAAATCGAAGTATCGAATAAGCAGTTTATTACGAGGATCATCAACTGAACTATCCCCTAGCCGGTGTCCAGAAAATCCCTGGCAAGGTGGACCACCCAACAACAGGTCAAGCTCACCTTCTTTAATAGCGAGCTCTTCCATGAATTCAGGAATATCAATGGTGTTAATATCTTTAGAATAAACCTTTGTAGGCGCTTCTAAACGATCAACTAGGTTTTGCTGGTAGGTAATCGCAGCTTGTTCATCAAACTCTACAGCAGCCATAACCTTTACCCCAGCTTTATGAGCTGCCAGAGAAAAGCCACCTGCCCCTGCGAATAAATCAATTGCTTTCATGTACCAACAATACCAATAAAATAATTAAAAAAATCAGTCAGATTATACCTTTGAATGGCAAATGTACCACCTTGGAAAAATCAACTGCTGGATAAACGTTCAATCGTATGTCTGCAATATGCAGCAATAAACATTGCAAAGTTAAAATTGAGTCCTAGAATGACTGTATATAAAAACAGTATATACTATTATGGCCGTTAGAAAACAAACAGATAGTTCATGGCTTTGCGAATGCTACCCCCAAGGGCGGCAAGGCAAACGTCTACGCAAAAAGTTTTCGACCAAAGGTGAAGCCCTAGCTTTTGAGCGTTTCACCATGCGTGAAATTCAAGATAAGCCGTGGCTTGGAGAAAAACCCGATAATCGCCGGTTATCAGAGTTGGTTGATTTGTGGTTTGAGTATCACGGTAAAAACATTAAAGCCGGTAAGATGTGTTACCGCCGCTTGCAGGTGATCAGCGAATTAATGGGCAACCCTATAGCAGCCCAATGCAGTGGCCGTGATTTCACCCGCTATCGTGCAACCAGACGAAATATTGTTGTAAACGGTGCAAAGGAACTGTCGCCACAAACTCAGAACCTGGAGCTTACTTTGCTCAAGGCTGTGTTTAATGAGCTGCATCGCTTAAATGAGTGGAACCACCCCAACCCTTTCGAAAGCGTTAAAAAAATCAAGACACCGGAAAAGGAACTCGCTTTTTTAACACACGAACAAATCATCCACCTTCTCGACTTTGTGAGTCACACCAACAATGGTGAAGAGATAGTTAAAATCATCAAAGTCTGCCTTGCTACTGGGTCACGCATCATGGAAGCCGCGAACCTCAAAGGTTCTCAACTGACCAAACACAAAATCACGTTTACCAATACCAAGGGGAAGCGAAATCGCACTGTGCCTATTTCATCTGAGCTGTATGATGAGATTCACTGTCGCGGTAATGGCCCACTTTTCACTACCAATTATTTGCCTCTTTATAAACGCATCCGCCGGTGCTTCCCTGAACTTCCTAAAGGCCAAACGACACACGTATTACGTCATACCTTCGCAAGCCACTTCATGATGAACGGTGGCAATATTTTAGTGCTTCAGCGCATACTGGGTCATACCGATATAAAACAGACAATGGTGTATAGCCATTTCGCCCCCGATCACCTTCAAGATGCCGTCACTAAAAACCCTCTGAACTTCCTTTAAACACCTTTTAATCCGCCGCCAGAAAGTGGCGACAGAGTGGCGACATTCGTGAATAAAACCCACTAATACTGATGCATATTGCATTCATCAACCTTTCACAACTGGTTGATAAATATGAAAACCCTAGGTATGACGGGGCTTGCGGGAAGTGGGGATATATTAGCGATGGTACTATTGCCCCCTTCTTGCAAGGGGGCTTTTTTTACGGAAAACCATCAGTAAAACCAACTCATGTACGCAAAAATGACAACAATTTGGCGGCAACCCATCGGCTCCAATAAGTTCAACTACCTTGTCAGATCTCTTTTTATTCGCTGAAATTCACCACCATGGTCAGGGAATTGTAATGTCGACCTGACATCACCAAAGCTCATTGCTATGGTCATTTTTTCTTCATCAATATGAAACCAAACAAGCTGATTTTTATTAATATAAGCTTCACGACTTGAACTGTATTCAATCCCTCTTATTCCCGCCGATGTTTCAAAAAGCTCTTTTATTCCGCCACCAGACGTTTCGAAAAGATCCTTAATCCCGTTTTTTAAGCTGATTTTCACAATATTATGATTAATCATTACGCCACCTAAAGACTACCTGCCAAGCCAACACTTACTGCGACGATCACTCAGTTATCAAACTAATTATATTCAAGTGACCTCAAGATGCTCGTTTTAGCGAAGATTTATTGGCTATCAGGCAAAGTGCCGATTTAAACATATCGCAACTGTACGTTGAAAATCAGCGACACAGCCTATTTCGCCAGTCAACTCGCCCTTTGGGAATGATCCAGCCCGCCCGCGTTGAGAGACTGCAAACACAAAAGATACTAAAGATAATAATCCAAGCTATGGTTTTTTATGTGCCCAATTCTGAACACCAGATGATTGCGTTTGCTATGCTTGTAAAATCCCTGTTGGCAAGAGTAGCGTTTATAATGCGGGTATTGGTTTTATTATTTCTGTTACTGTCATCTTTTTGCATTGCACAAGAATCCTCGCCGCAAATTGTGAAACTAGAACAACTTGATCAGGAAATTGCAGCACTTTATACCGAATCTCAGACCATGTCGGGTTCCGCTCGGGATGTGGTTCGCCTACAGCTTCTCAATAAAAACAATGCGCTTAGGGAGGTTATTCAGGATTTAATTGATAACCGGACCGAAGAGACGCATGAGCTTCTTCTAAGACATGTCCACCAGCAGGTTAAATTCATCTCAGACGCATCGGTTTTTTTGCTCAATAAAATAAAAACAGATGAAAAGGAACTGGACAAGGAAACGAATGAAGGAAAACTTTTGGCGCAGAAGTCATTGGATGAAACCCGCCGTTTTTCCTCCCGCCTGTTCGAAGAACAATGGGAAAACTATCAATGGCTAAAACTACTTGGTGACCCAGCACCGAAAAAAGAACAAGCACTGATCAATGATATTGAACACCGGCTGGAGTTCATGTCTGCATCCCTGACCTTCGATAGCCAGCAAGAAGCCTTGCTCAGTAAGCAGCTTAAATCAGCGACTGAAGGAGAAAAAACCTCCGTCCAACTGGTGCACATTCTTGCACAGCGCAAAGTAGCCAGTGACATCGACACCTTGCAGTTTTTAGTCAAGCTCGGTGACAAGATGGCTCTGGATACGACAAAGTATAAGCAACAGCTTTTTGAAGCCACAGGTACCCTTACCAATGATCTGCTCAATCTCGACGTCATTTTTTCGATCATCTCTACCTGGGGGAATGAATTCGGACAGTGGATATTTGATAAAGCGCCACAGCTACTGTTCAATTCCCTGATCTTCGTATTCATCATTATCGTGTTCCGCGGGCTGAAAAAATTAACGCGGAAAATGGTGAAAAAAGCGGTTTCCTCACCAAACCTTAATTTATCGCAGCTGATGCAGGACTTCTTCACCTCCATATCCGGCAATGGCGTTTTTGTCATAGGCCTGCTCATTGCCATGTCGCAAATTGGCTTAAACTTGGCCCCAATCCTTACTGGTTTTGGTGTCGCCGGTGTGATCATCGGTTTTGCTTTACAAGATACCCTGTCCAACTTTGCCTCCGGCATGATGCTGCTGATCTACCGGCCATTCGATGTGGGTGACTTTGTGGAAGCTGGCGGCGTATCGGGCAAAGTGAGCCATATGAGCCTGGTAAACACCACCATAAAAACGTTTGATAACCAAATCATCATTGTTCCAAACAGCAAAATTTGGGGAGACATAATCAAAAACATGACACATGAACGCGTTCGGCGTGTCGATATGATCTTTGGTATTGGTTATAGCGACAATATTGAACTGGCAGAAAAAGTGTTGAGTGACATTGTTGATGCTCACCCTGCGGTATTAGGTCAGCCAGAAAAAACCATTAAACTGCACACGCTTAATACCTCCTCTGTTGATTTTATTGTTCGTCCTTGGGTAAAAACTGAAGATTACTGGGATGTATACTGGGATATTACTCGCGAGGTTAAAATCCGGTTCGACCAAGAAGGAATTTCTATCCCCTTCCCGCAACAGGATGTTCATCTTCACATGATCGAAAAAAAACCTAATACCAAGTTAATGTAAACGGTGTTTCAAACGACTTCAGATCATTTCAGACGATATCTACCGTGCAAAGCCACAGTAAAAATCACGTATTTCTAACACATATTATTTTACCTTTGTCATAATTGATTTTAATCCTTAAAGCTCAGTGACTTATTCATGCTGTGAATAAAGAGATAGCAAGCTTTCTTATTGTTATACAGTTTGGTATTAATGCTCTCCATTCTTTAATTGATCGTAAGACAGCTTCTGTTCAATAAAGAGTATATCCACATCTAAACCCTGGGAATCGACACTATGAAAAAGCGTTTACTTACCGTATTGGTATTACCTATGATCCTTGCTGCATGTGCAGGCAACAACGGCGAGATCAGTAAAATTGCAACCGAGGGGGATCTTGTTAACCACAATTGGGTGCTCACTCAAGTTGACAACAAAGCCATTGAGTTACCAGAGCCGTTTACAGCCCCCAATATTGGGCTCACCAATGACATGAGCGCAAATGGTTATTCTGGCTGCAACCGTTACTTTGGTCAGGCTGAATTGAGCGACGGTCAGTTACGCATTGAAAAAATGGGAATGACTATGATGGCCTGCCCTGCCCCGGCAATGGAGATGGAAAATACCCTGACCCAGACACTGACGGACTGGAGTGAGGCGAAAATTTCTGGTGATCAGTTAACACTAACAAGCGCCAGCCACATACTGACTTTCACACGTACTGAGCCTCAGTAATCATCGTTGCACGTAAAGGCGGGGGGATCTACCCTCGCCTCAAGTCTGTAACTTAAAGATATTTTTTGATTTTTCCACATCGAAAAAAAGAGTGCTTAGAGCACTCCCTCAATTTCTTTTCATGGCAATTTGTTAAACCGCTTTTGCATGCCACTCCTCACGAAGTGCTTTTGCGGCAGTAACCATATTACTCAGGGCGGCTTCGGTCTCCTCCCAATTACGGGTTTTCAGGCCACAGTCAGGATTAATCCATAACCTTTCAACCGGAATAAGGGCTTCTGCCTTCTCGACTAACTGAATAATCTGTTCTACTGGCGGAATATTAGGCGAGTGAATATCATAAACACCCGGGCCTATTTCATTCGGGTAATTAAATGCTTCAAATGCTGTTAATAACTCCATGTCTGAGCGAGATGTTTCAATGGTAATAACATCGGCATCCAGCGCGGCGACAGATTTGATGATGTGGTTGAACTCGCTGTAACACATATGCGTATGGATCTGCGTTTGCGGATCTGCACTTCCCGCCGCGATTTTAAAGGCATTAACAGCCCAATCGAGATACAACGGCCACTGGCTCTCTTTCAGGGGCAAGCCTTCACGAATAGCCGGCTCGTCGATCTGAATAATCTTGATGCCCGCCGCTTGCAGATCGGCCACTTCATCACGCAGCGCTAAGGCTATCTGGTTGGCAATCTCTTCCCGCGTCAAATCTTCTCGCGGAAATGTCCAGCCCAGGATGGTGACCGGGCCAGTCAGCATACCTTTGACAAGCTTGTCTGTCAGAGACTGTGCGTATGTCGCCCACTCTACTGTCATTGCTCTGGCCCGATAGATGTCTGACACGATAATCGCCGGTTTTACACAGCGAGAACCGTAGCTTTGTACCCAGCCGAAACGGGTTACCGCAAAACCCTCTAATAATTCGGCAAAATACTCTACCATGTCGTTACGCTCAGCTTCACCATGAACCAGTACATCAAGATCCAATGCTTCCTGACGGGCAATAGCATCGGCAATATGATCTTTCAGCACAGCGTTATAATCGGCTTTACTCAGCCTACCTGCTTTAAAATCACTTCGCTGAGAACGAATTTCAGCGGTTTGCGGAAATGAACCAATCGTTGTTGTGGGTAGCAGCGGTAAATTCAAGGCTCCGCGCTGCTTGCGTGCTCGTTCGGCATACGGCGCTTTACGGTCAGCCAATGCACCGGTAATTGCATCAGTGCGCCGGCGCACATCAGGGTTGTTGACCCGTGCGCTGTTTAATCGCGCTTTAATGGGAGCACTGTATTTATGACACTCCTCAATCGCAATGCTGTTACCATCCAAAGCCTGTGCAAGCAAGGTGACTTCACGACATTTTTGCTTCGCAAAAGAGAGCCATTGACGCACATCGGGTGACAGCTCTGTTTCAAGATCTACGTCAATGGGGCTATGAAGTAACGAACAGGAGCTTCCCAGCCACAGACGCTTGCCGAGCTGCGCTTTAACCGGTTGCAGTTTCTCAAGGAGCTGAGACAGATCAGCACGCCATACATTGCGACCATTGACGGCTCCTACTGACAGTACCCAGTGATCGGGCAGCGCCTCAACCACGTCGTCCAACTGTGCAGGCGCGGCAGATAAGTCTACATGAAGACCGTCGACATTCAGCTCAGTTATCTTGTCCAGATGGTGGGTAATGTTGTCAAAATAGGTGGTAAGCAATAACTTCACGTCGCCATTCAGTACCTGATAAGCCAGTTTGAAGGAATCTGCCCAGGCTGTTGGCAATTCAAGCGTCAACACGGGTTCATCAACCTGAACCCACTCTACACCCAGTGCGGCCAATTTGGTTAAGATCTGCTGATAAGCAGATAACAGACGCGGCAGTAACGTCAGGCGATCGAAACTTGCTTCTTTTTCTTTACCTAGCCAAAGGTAAGAAACGGGACCAAGCAAAACAGGTTTTACATTGTGGCCTGCTTTTTTCGCTTCAGCCACTTCTTCAAACAGTTGCTGCCAGCTGACAGTAAACTGATCGTCTTTAGTAAACTCAGGAACGATGTAATGGTAATTGGTGTTGAACCACTTTGTCATGTCCGATGCCGCACAAGCACACCCGGTGGGCGCTTTGCCGCGTGCAACCCGAAAGAGTGTATCAAGATCCGGAAAGCCGTTCTTGTGACGTTGGGGAATATGACCAAGTAACATGCTGGTGCTTAAAACATGGTCGTACCAGGCAAAATCCCCCACAGAAACGTAATCCAGCCCGGCACCGACCTGATCCCCCCAATGGCGGTGGCGCAATAAGCTACCCACGGCCTTAAGTTCTTTTTGATCAATCTCACCGCGCCAGTATTTTTCCTGTGAAAATTTCAGCTCTCGTTGTGAGCCTACACGCGGGTAACCCAGAATGTGGGTGATGGTTTTATGAACTGCTGAAACTGTCATTGTGATTCCCTGCTGTCTATTTAGCGGTATGGATGGCTAAACAATGGCGCATATAAACAAGATGAACAATTTCTAATTACTCACCTTGATTATGAGAAAAATTAATAATCATTTCATTAGATCAAAACCACAGGCAATAGACGTCTAGATGTTTACACATCCTTATTGAACAGGTACATTGAATTCATAGTGATCACAAGGATGTTGAAATTCGCTCATGATTGAAATTAAGCACCTCAGAACCCTTTCTGTTCTACGCGATACAGGTTCTCTCACCGCAACGGCTAACACCTTGTGTCTGACACAATCTGCTTTATCACACCAACTAAAAGATCTGGAACAACGGCTGGGCGGACAACTCTTTCTCCGTAAAACTCGCCCTGTAAAGTTTACCGCTGAAGGCGAAATTTTACTCCGACTGGCAGATGAGCTGATCCCCCGTATTGTTAAAGCAGAACACGATCTCTCAGGCCTCAAAGCCGATGCCAATGGCCGGTTGCATATGGCAATTGAATGCCACTCCTGCTTCCAGTGGCTGATGCCGGCATTAAAGGAATATCAGATCCACTGGCCTTCCGTGGCACTCGATTTCTCTTCCGGTTTCGGGTTTGAACCGATCCCGGCGTTGGCCTCTGGCGAGCTCGATGTTGTGATCACTTCAGATATTCAACCCCGGGCTGAAATTCACTACGAACCTTTATTCGATTTTGAAATGCGATTGGTGGTATCCCCTCAGTCGCCTTTAGCCGATAAAGACGTTATCGAACCTGGTGATATTGCCAATCAGACGATGCTCAGTTACCCGGTGCAAAAGAACCGTTTGGATGTTGTAAAGCACTTTCTCCAGCCCGCGAACGTCGAGCCAAAAGCCTGGAAGCAAGCAGATAATACGTTAATGCTGGTTCAGATGGTGTCTGCAGGCTTAGGCGTCGCGGCGCTGCCAAACTGGGCGATTCATGATTTTTCCCGCCAGGGACTCATTGTGAGTAAACCGCTTGGGGAGGGATTATGGCGCCGGCTATTTGCAGCCATCCGTTCATCGGAGCAGGATCGCCATTATTTACAGGCATTCTTCGCTACCGCAAGGCAACAGTGCCAAACGCATCTTGAAGGAATTAAAGCGGCGTAGAACCCCCCAAAGGACAAAAAGGCCAGCATTGTTATGCTGGCCTGTTACTTTTAAATCTGATTGGGTGTTTACTTAAATTGATTGGTAATTGGATCATAGCGATAACCGATCGTAGCCATTTTCTCGGTCAGCTCATCAGCATCTAATTCATAGCGACTGACCAGCTCATCCATGCTGGAACATTCCAGCCTGAGTCGTTCGTTGATAATACCGATGACAATTTTACTGTCCATATTCAGTAGATTTGAAATTTCCATACCGCCTTCCCCTTCACTCGCTTTTCTACCGATAAGCATAGTAGGGATCAAATCAACCGGCATAAAAAAGCCCTCTATCCCGAACTCGCAGGTTTAGATGATCAGAACAAGGTTAACTGCATTGAGCCGGAAACCACCAGCAATACCGACGCCACCAACAACTGCCAGCGATTTACGGTGCGGCTGAGTAGAATATGTGACGCCCACACCAGCAGGGCAAATACCAGCAGCAACAGCGCTGCAATGACATTCGTTGTCATTGCTTCAACGACTGCAGCATCAATATCGGTCAGCTGCCACAGCATAAACAGAATTAAGACCATTGCACTGCTCAAGCCCACAAACGGCAAAATACGATGAAAAGCTTGTAAGCGCGTTTTGGCTTGAGCCAACAGTAAGTGTGCCAATGATGATCCAAACAGTGCGATTGCCATAAAACTCATGCCAACCTGTGGCAATGACATTGATGGTAATAGCACGAGCCAGCACAGAGCTGCCAATCCGTTAGCAGCCATCAGAACCGGCATTGGACCTGTATCACGTGTTTTTCCCGTTTTCGCCTTGAAGCTGAAATACGCCAATGCCAGAAGAGGTAATACCGCCAGCGGTTGAGCCATAACGGCTAACAGCCAACCGACAAGGACAACTGGCAACGTTTTATGCACGCGTCCGCGCTGCCCGGGACAAATGTTACCTTTGGTCAACACCAGCGTAAGAATAAGCTGAGCACCTAATAATGCGGGAATTAAAAATGTTAAGTAGCCTGCTAACATGATCATTCTTGTGTGAAATTAAAGTGGCGGGATTATATACCCAAACCGCCTCAAGATGCAGAGTTCAGCGATAATTCATTAGATTTAGTCAAGACTGCTGTTCAGCCCATGACGCTGAAAAAATGGGCCACATTGCATTCATATCAACCCAAATAAAACAATGCTTACCGTAACGACGCCTATCGTTGCTACATTTCTTGGACCAAGGTCACAGTGACGTTACTCAATCTGTAGAATAATAAGCTCACTCAGAATAGAGATAATTTGCACTGTATTTTGATCTATCCCGAATCAGTAGCCAGATACCAGATGGGAAGAAAATGGACAAAATAAAGCAAACAATGCGCCAAAACCTAGAGCCGCTGCTTAAGTCGGTAAAACTGTATTTGCCTGATTTATGGAGTAAAAAACCGCATACATCCAGTTTTCAGAATACACGAAGTAGCTACCTCCGCACCCGGACATCATTGCTCTCTATCGTTTGGGGAGTGCTGTTCATGTTATGGATCCCCTTCGACGTTTACTTTTTACCTCTGGATCAGGGCCTGAAAATTACCATCGCTCGCATTCTCCTGGGCACTTTTCTCTTTTTTATCGCCAAAATAAATCACCAGCACAGCTCGTTAAAACAAGCCCAATGGTGCATAACTGCGCTGGTTGTCGGATTCAATCTGTTCTACGTTTACAGCTTAGTGGTGCTCGATTTTCCGTTAGCCTTCAGTGGATATGAATATGGCTACACACTGTTACCCATCATTTATATTGCAACCCTAACCATTCTTCCGCTCACCATTAAAGAAAGCCTCAGTCTGCTGACTATCACAATACTGACCCAAATTTTAGTTAACCTTCTGACCGAACGGCTGCTCTCAGCTGAAAATCTCGCCAACTACTGGCTGCAAGCAGTCTTGGCCTTGATGGTACTTTGGTCTCAGCTCTCTAAGCTCTACATGTTGATGCGGCTCTACCGCCAGGCGACGCTGGATCCGTTAACCGGTATTTATAACCGTCGCATGTTATTGCAACTGGCACAGAAATCACTGGTAAACTGCGAACTTAAAGGCAATTCCTTTTCAGTATTACTGTTCGATATCGATAAGTTTAAGCGTATCAACGATACTTGGGGCCATAGCGCCGGAGATAAAGTGCTGCGCGGGTTTACTGACTTCATGCAGACAAAAATACGTAAAACCGATCTGTTCGGGCGTTATGGCGGCGAAGAGTTTG
This sequence comes from Photobacterium sp., assembly GCF_057456235.1. Classification (NCBI taxonomy): domain Bacteria; kingdom Pseudomonadati; phylum Pseudomonadota; class Gammaproteobacteria; order Vibrionales; family Vibrionaceae; genus Photobacterium; species Photobacterium sp. The sequence continues at coordinate 287,325 of NZ_JBVCPH010000001.1, forward strand.
TTTTATTTCTGCCGCGTTGCGATCAGGCAATGGCCCATAAAATATCCGAACGTATGCTCGACAGTATCCGCAAATTGGATTTTCCTGTTGGTCTCGATGACACCCACTTAAGTATCACAACCTGTATTGGTATTTCCACCTATTCGCCTGGCGACACGGTGTCATCTATGCTTGAGCGGGCCGATCGCGCTCTTTACGAGTGTAAGAAGTCTGGCCGCGACTGCTGTCGTTTCCACCCTGTCGGCCATCTCACCCTCAAAGATGAACGCCGCCAAGCTGTCGCTTAACGTTTTCGCTCATAATGTCACTCCTCCTGCCACGTATTAAGCGCTTTAAAGCTCTTTTTTCTGTTCACATGCCTGTTAATTAGCCAACCAACCACCAAATAGCGCGAACGAACACTCGTTCGACCATTTACGTGTAGTAGATCAAATAATTCCTCGCTGAGAAGTGGCATATTTATGCTATACGAAAGGGAATCAAACTGTTCCTGTGTGGGCTGGTTAACAAATAATAAGCGAAAACGAACATGACTAGTTGGTTTGAAACAGACGTCGTTATCATCGGTGGTGGTGCAACCGGAACAGGTATTATGCGTGACTGTGCGTTGCGCGGGATCAAATGTATCCTGATTGAAAGGGATGATCTTGCATCAGGCACCACCGGCCGCAACCATGGCCTGCTTCACTCAGGAGCGCGTTACGCCGTCACGGATGAAGAATCGGCCCGTGAGTGCATTCAGGAAAACCGCATCCTGAAAAAAATCGCCCGCCACTGTGTCGAAGACACCCAGGGATTATTTATATCGCTGCCCGATGATGATCTCGACTTCCAGAAAACCTTCTTATCAGCCTGTACCCGTGCCGATATCAACGTTGATCAACTGAGCCCGGAAGAAGCCCTGCGCTTAGAGCCCAACTGTAACCCTGATTTAATTGGTGCGGTGAAGGTTCCTGATGGCACTATCGACCCCTTTCGTTTAGCGGCATCCAATGTATTGGACGCGGTTGAACACGGTGCGCGCCTGTTTAACCACAGCACTGTCACCGGCTTGATCCGCGAAGGCCATGCCGTAAAAGGCGTGAACTGCCTTAACATGAAAACCGGTGAGCATTTTTCCGTACGGGCCAAACAAGTCATTAACGCTGCCGGGATCTGGGGCCAGCAAATCTGCGAATACGCTGATCTGAACATCAAGATGTTCCCGGCTAAAGGCTCGCTGTTAATTCTGGATTACCGCATCAACAACCTGGTCATTAACCGCTGCCGCAAACCATCCGATGCCGATATTCTTGTTCCTGGCGATACCATCTCACTGATCGGCACCACATCTGAACGTATTGATTACGATAAAATCGATGATCTGCATGTTACCAGTAAAGAAATTGACATTTTATTGGCAGAGGGCGCCAAGTTAGCACCGATTATGGCGAATACCCGCGTGCTTCGGGCTTATGCCGGTGTTCGCCCTCTGGTTGCGGTAGACGGTGATACCAGTGGTCGTAATATCAGCCGCGGTATTGTACTGCTTGACCATGCGGAACGTGACGGCATGGACGGCTTCATCACGATTACCGGCGGAAAATTAATGACCTACCGCATGATGGCGGAATGGGCAACCGATATGGTCGCAACAAAGCTGGGCAATACTCAGCCGTGCATTACTCATGAAAAACCGCTACCGGGTTCTGAACAGGCCCCCAAGGCGATGAAACACACTGCAAGTTTGGCAAAACCAATTTATCAATCGGCTTATTATCGCCATGGCGAACGTGCAGAAAAATTCCTGAAAAACGATAAAAAGAGCCAGGCGGTTATCTGCGAATGCGAAATGGTGACCAGTGGCGAGGTGGAATACGCCATCAAAGAACTGGATGTCCACAACCTGATCGATTTGCGCCGTCGTACTCGCGTCGGTATGGGACCATGTCAGGGGGAGCTGTGCTCTTATCGTGCTGCAGGCCTGTTCTCTGAATACGGCCAGACTTCGGGCACCGAAGCCAGCCACTTACTCAGCGATTTTCTTGAAGAGCGCTGGAAAGGCATCAAGCCGGTATTCTGGGGCGATGCGCTGCGTGAAGGCGAATTTACCTACTGGATTTACGAAGGCCTGTTTGGCGTCAGTGATATTCCGGAACAAAACGACATCCCTGCGCTAACCGAACCGAAGACACCGCGTATTCCGTCAGAGACTAACAACAGCAATATCGGAATTAAAAACAAGAACAATAGCGAAAACAGCGAGGTTGCATCATGAAATTTGATAGCTTGATTATTGGCGGCGGAGTTGCCGGGTTAAGTTGTGCGATCCGCTGTGCAGAAGCCGGACTCAAAACCGCAGTTATCGCGGCAGGCCAAAGTGCATTACACTTTTCTTCGGGCTCTATTGATGTATTAAGCCGACTGCCAAATGGCACACCTGTTTATCAGCCGTTTGCCCAATTCGATGCCCTGAAGGCCCAAAGCCCGAATCATCCTTATAGCAAATTAGGCGAAACTAAAGTGCGCGAAGCACTCACTTGGTATCAGGAGATGATCCAGGCCCGCGGCGTACTGCTGTCTTCTCAGCCCGACGATAGAAACCATCTTCGCCTGACCCCCATGGGCACATTCCGCTCAACCTGGCTATCTCAGCAAACGGTACATCAGTTTCCACTGACCGACACAGCCGGGCAATTGGCCCATATCGCCCTGGTGACCATTGACGGCTTTCGCGATTTCCAGCCGAAGATGGCGGCTGATAACCTGGCCAGGCTGTCACAGTTTAGCGAGGTAAAAATCACCACCGCGGCGGTCGAGTTGCCTGATTTTGACACTATGCAGCGTAATCCTTGCGAATTCCGCTCGATCGATATTTCGCGGGTATTGCGCGACGAAACGAAACTCCATGCTTTTGCCAAATCCTTAATTCAGTCGGTAGGCAAAGCTGATCTGGTGGTGCTTCCTGCCGTATTTGGTAATGGCGATGGTGCAGCAACTATCAAGCTACTAGAAGGATTAACCGGCTTTACGATTTGTGAACTGCCAACCATGCCACCGTCTTTACTCGGTATTCGCCTCGAGGAAGCAATGAAATCTCACTATAAAACGCTAGGAGGTCTTATTCTGCCCGGCGATGAGGTTCAGGGCGGTGATTTTGAAAACGGTAAATTGAAATGTATTTATACCCGTAATCATCGTGATATGCCCCTGATTGCAGAGCACTTTGTTATTGCGACGGGCAGCTTCTTCAGCCGCGGCCTGGCCGCTCAGCGCCTCAATGTAAAAGAACCTGTCTTTGGTCTCGACACTGCCGCCATTCCGGACCGCGACCATTGGTATCAGCCCCAGTTTTTTGCTCAGCAGGCACATCCATTCCTGAAAATGGGTGCCGACTGCAACTCACAATTTCAGGCATCCGTAAATAATCAGACAGTCGAGAACTTATTCTGCGCCGGCGCATTGCTCGCGCATTATGATCCCGTCTTTGAAGGGTGTGGCAGCGGGGTTGCAATCAGTACCGGCTACTGTATCGCCGAACAAATGATCGCAACCGCTACTTTAACGAACCCAACCGACTCTGACACTGAGCAACAACGCCGACAAGAACAACAAGAAAGGACTATCGCATGAGCCTTCTACAAAAAGACACCAGTTTTGACCAGTGCATCAAATGTACCGTTTGTACCGTTTACTGCCCGGTCGCAAAAGCAAATCCACAGTATCCGGGCCCAAAACAGTGCGGTCCTGATGGCGAACGCCTGCGCTTAAAAAGCCCTGATTTTTATGATGAAACCCTGAAGCTCTGCACCAACTGTAAACGTTGTGAAACCGCCTGCCCTTCAGGTGTTAAAATTGGTGACATCATTGCGGTTGCCCGTGACCAACACGCCAAAATACCATTAAACATCAAGACCATTCGTGATTTCGTCTTGAGCCATACCGATCTGATGGGTTCGGTAGCCACACCTTTTGCACCAGTGGTCAATGCCGTCACCAGTCTCAAGCCGGTGAAAAAAATCATGCATAAAACCATCGGGGTACATGATCACAAAAGTCTGCCTAAGTACTCCCATGGTACATTCCGCCGCTGGTACAAACAAAACTGCACCAGTCAGGCGCTGTACCCTCAGCAAGTGCATTATTTCCACGGCTGTTTTGTTAACTATAACCACCCGCAGCTAGGCAAAGACTTTGTCAAAGTGATGAACGCGATGAGTATCGGCGTACAGCTGTTAGATAAAGAAAAATGCTGCGGCGTGCCTTTGATTGCCAATGGTTTTTTCGATAAAGCCAAGAAAAATGCCAAACTGAACATTAAGCACTTTGAAACGGCGATTGAAAAATACGATTCCACCATCCTATCCACCTCATCAACGTGCTCTTTCACGTTACGCGAAGAATATCCGCATGTATTAAAAGTGGATAACACAAATGTGGCCGACAAAATCGAATATGTAACACGCTTTTTATTACGCCACTTCATGAATGGCAATACACCAAAAATGAAGCCCATAAATAAGAAAGTTGTCTATCACACCCCCTGCCATCTGGAGCGAACCGGCGGTAGCCTATATACCATTGAGTTGTTAAAGATGATCCCGGGGCTGGAAGTGCAGGTATTAGACAGCCAGTGTTGCGGCCTTGCCGGTACTTACGGTTTTAAAACCGAAAACTACGAGACTTCAATGGCTATCGGTAAAAATCTGTTTAACCAGATCCGTCAGTCGAGTGCCGATTTTGCCATTACCGATTGTGAAACGTGTAAATGGCAAATCGAAGAGAATACGGCATTAGAGACCATTCACCCTATCTCTCTGCTGGCCATGGCCCTCGCCTAAGCATCAAATCGCAAATAAATAAGGATACCCTCTCATTCATTGCGGCCAGTACTTGCAATGAATGAGACCGGTCTTAAGCTGCTGGCTGAATGCCATCTGACGCGGCTTTTTCTTTGTTATTTTCCAGGCGCTTTAATCGCAAACACAGTACGTAAATCAGGCAATACAAGATCGTTCCTCCCGCCAATACCGCCGACCATGCCCCGTATTGCCAACAGGCGATTAAATAGAAACCACCGAGGCTTCCACCGACATAGTAATGTACCAGGTACAAGGCCGTCGCCGTTGCCTTGGCGGTCTTCGCTTTCTGGCTTACCCAGGCGTACGCCAGTGAGTGGGTAAAAAAGGCACCCGAGCTGATCAGTAATAACCCGATAAGCATGGTATAGAGAGAATCATATACCGCCACCCACATACCCAGAGCGCTGACTGTGGTGCCTAAAATCATGCCGTTAACGGGGCTGTATACCTGGCTCCACCTGCCACTGAATTTTGCGGTTACCGTACCACTTAAATAACAAAGAAAAATCAGCGATGCCAAACTGATCGGTAATGAATAAGGCGGAGCAACTAACCTGAACCCCATGACCGTATATAAATTGACAAACAACGCGAAGTTAACACCGCCAATCAGCATTGCCAGCCATAGTACCGGCTGCTTCAAATGCCGTAACACGCCTTTATTGTGCGCTCGTAACTGGCCCTTCTGTGGCTGGAAGTATTGCTGCTCCGGTAATAAGACATAAACAAGCAGCGCACCGAGAAAACTGAACACCGCCATCCCGATCACTGCCGTTTGCCAGCCCCAGTTTTCAGTCACAATGCCACCAAACAGTCGTCCGGATATCCCCCCCAGCGAGTTCGCACTGATATAACTCCCGACGGCCAGCATTAGTGCCTGGGGTGTAAACTCTTCCGCCATATAAGCCACCGCGACAGCGGCAAATCCGGCCAGCGACACCCCCATTGCCGCCCGGGCTAAGGTCAGCGCCAGCAAACTCTCGGTAAGTAGCATTGTCAGCCCAACCAAAGGCAGCAAGAATAAACTCAGCATCATCACGCGCCGACGCCCGAAAACTTCTGAACTGACCGCCCAAGGCACGAGCGTTACCGCCAGGGCCAAGGTACCGGCGGCTAACAGCCAGTTAACCTGAGTAGCACTCACTGCAAATTTTGCGGCCATTAGCGGCAACATCGGTTGAAACAAATAGAGATTACAAAACACCAGGAAGGAACCCAAGGCAAGAGCAAAGCTGGCACGGCGGTATGCGGGTGTTTTTATTTCAATCATCTTTAAACTACTCAGCAAATAAGGACCAAAAGCACATAAAACAAAGTGCACACTAGTGACAACAAGGAAACGGTAGCAATTGAAGCGCAATAATGAAAATATATAAAAACTATCATGATGATAATTTAAGGTTATAGCTATGGATACTCGCCAATTAACCTATTTCGTCACCCTTGCTGAAACGGCAAACTTCACTCGGGCAGCAGAGCGATTACACATAGCTCAACCCGCCTTAAGTGTTGCAATTAAGAAATTTGAACAGCAACTGGGTTTACTTCTGTTCCATCGCACTGATCGCAAAGTTACGCTGACCCACGAAGGTGAGGTCTTACTCGTGCATGCCCGATGCATATTGCAGCAAATTAACGATGCAAATATTGCCATGGATGAATTGAAAGGATTGGAAAGAGGCGAGGTGCGGTTAGGGGTCCCCAGTATGCTGGGCTCATACTTTTTCCCGGAAATATTAATGGGATTTAAAAGTCAGTATCCCAACCTTAAATTAACCATCGTCGAAGCAGGCACCCAATCAATTCGTAAAATGTTACTGGACGGCGAGCTTGATTTAGGTGTAATCCATAACGTCGATGTGCCAGACAGGCTAGAAACTGAACACCTTATTACTTCGCAAATGGTTGCCGTCGTGGGTGAAGAGCATGAATTAGCCTCACAGTCGCTAATTCATTTCGAAGACTTCTTTAAAGAAGAGCTGGTCATGTTCAAGCCAGGCTATTTCCACCGCGAATTTATTGATCACATCTGCCACACCCATCACTTTACCCCTCAAATAGCCTTTGAAACTAACCTTCTGCCAATGATCCTCAATATTATCAGGCATAATTTCGCGGTCTCTGCTCTCTTAGAACTGGTGACTGAACATGAGACAGGGTTAATTCCCATCCCCTTCGCTGAGCCTGTCTATCTTAATATCGCCATGGCCTGGCGCAAAAATGGTTACCTGTCGCTCGCCGATCGCGCCTTCATGGCATTTGTGAAGAAACATTGCTGATTGATAATCATATTTACATTTAATTATGAAATGCTCTTCCCTTGATTAACATCCTTCTTATCTTATATGGCGTTAGCTGTCATTTGTTTGATTAACAACCAGAAGTAACGATTTCGTTAATTTTTTACAGTTGGCGCGGCAATACTTTTCATTAATGTAGCACTTAATTAACACGCCATAGAAAACCCTGCTTTAGATCATAAGTTAAGTTGATAGCTATCGTATGCTTATATTTTATTAGGTAAATTGCCTAGTCATAATATGTAAGAAAACATTTTGTAAGGTATGGATTTCTTGCATTTTCTGTTTTATTTGTACTTTAAAAGGATATTTTCATGTCGGAGTTATTAATTGGCCTTCTCGTTGCGGGAGGCGTAGGCCGCTACATCTTCAAAGGATACACGGCAACTGGAGTGCTATTAACTGGCGGTATTATCTTGCTCGCTATCACAGCAGTATTAGGTAAGGACGTACTGCCATCTGGCGTAACATCGACAGGAAACGCAGCGACTGACGTTTTCGAATACATTAAGTACCTGTTAATGTATCGTACCGGCGGCCTGGGCATGATGATCATGGTGCTTTGCGGCTTCGCAGCTTATATGACAAAAATTGGTGCCAACGACATGGTCGTGAAAATGGCATCTAAACCATTACGTTTTATTAAATCCCCTTATGTCTTGATGGTCGCGACTTATTTTGTTGCATGCCTGATGTCACTGGCTGTCGCATCTGCAACCGGATTGGGAGTACTTCTCATGGCGACGCTGTTCCCACTCATGGTCAACATGGGGATCAGTCGTGGTGCTGCGGCCGCCATCTGCGCATCACCTGCCGCGCTCATTCTTTCTCCTACTTCCGGTGATGTAATTATCGCAGCAGAAGCCTCTGGTATGGAACTGATTGATTTTGCGTTCAGAACAACACTACCGATCTCCGTACTCGCTATCATTGGTATGGCTGCAGCGCATTTTTTCTGGCAGCGTTACCTCGATGATAAAGAAGGTGTAATCCATGAAAAGCTTGACGTAAGTGAACTGACCGTTGATGCCCCTAAGTTCTTCTGCATCCTGCCATTCACGCCTATCATCGGCGTTTTATTATTCAGCGGAAAATTCCTGCCTGAACTGCATATTGTCACTATTTTGGTTATCTGTATGTTCCTGGCAGCCATTATCGAACTTATCCGCCACCGCAATTCAATAGTGGTGTTTGACGGTCTGGACGCGGCGTATAAAGGGATGGCTGAGGCGTTCTCTAGCGTGGTTATGCTATTAATTGCTGCCGGTGTTTTTGCACAAGGCCTAAAATCTGTTGGCTTCATCGACAATCTGCTACACCTTGCTGAAGCTGCAGGTGCGGGCGGTATTGTTCTCATGATTCTACTGGTTGCTATTACGGCGGTTGCAGCAATCACTACGGGTTCTGGTAATGCACCGTTCTATGCTTTCGTCGAATTGATCCCAAGCCTTGCTGCAAAGATGGGAATTAACCCAGCCTATCTGGTTATTCCAATGCTTCAGGCATCAAACCTTGGCCGTACTGTTTCTCCAGTCTCTGGCGTGGTGGTCGCGTGTTCAGGCATGGCGAAGCTCTCTCCGTTTGAAGTCGCGAAGCGCACTTCTGTTCCTGTGATTGTGGGTATTGTCATTGTTATTGTGGCAACCCAAATCATGGTGCCAATGACATAATCGGTATTATTTAAATAAGCCTTTGATTTAAACATACTTCTGTTTCAAAAAGTTCTAAGCCCGCTGATGCGGGCTTTTTTCTACATTCAACTTGCAGGCTACGCACAGAGCATTAGCCGATAACTGAAAGGTTTCCTTTTTACAGGCATATCACCACTGTACAGTTCCCCCTTGCCACTATTCGATTATAAAAAGTAATCATAACTTTGCCGCAGCGCCATCAAATATAGCTAAAAAAACGACAATGGCACCAATATTACGCATAACCGCCAGAAATAGGATAATAAAAACTCACCCCTATGATTAGATAATCTAACGTGTTGTGTTCGTTTTTTGCGACAAAGAGCTCGAGTTAAGCGGATTTATTAATGTTAATATCAACACGCACTTACAAACACTTACACTTTTTTTATTTACTTTCCTTCCATAAACAAAGAGAGCTAGTTATGTGGAATCGACTTAATAAATCAATGATGGTTTGCCAAATGATGTTTGGCTTATCGTTTTATGGCGTGATGGTAATTTTGACAAGGTTCTTCCTGGAAGACCTTGGGTATAGCGAAGCGGATACCATGATGGTGGTTGGTGCTTTCTCATCGATAGGGCCTCTTTTCGCTATTGCAGGCGGATTCATCGCCGATAAGTTCTTGGGGGCATACCGCTCTCTCACTATCAGCTATTGTGGCTTCGCAATCGGATATACCTTATTGGTGCTTGGTGCCTCTACAACAAATATCTCATTGAGCCTTGTTGGTATCGCGCTGGCCAGTTACTCTCGCGGCCTGATGTCTCCTTCCTATCCAAGCCTGTTTAAGCGTACGTTTTCTAATGAAGAAGACTTCGAGAATGGCTACCCGGTCAACTACTCCGTGAATAATATCGGCGCACTCTTTGGACAATACCTGTTCCCGATGTTCGTTCTGGTTGTTGGATTTAATGGCAGCTTCACCTTGTCGGCATCAATGGCATTCATCGCCTTCATCATTCTGTTTATTTCTCGCAAACCGTTGCTAACCGTCGGCGCTGATATTGATCAACAGCCTGTCAGCCCTAAAAACTGGGCCGCCTTTATCGGCATTTCTATTTCGATGATCGGACTCGTCTTTTTCATGTTCTCCAACATGGATATCGGCCAGAACATTGTCTATGCGATCGGCGCTGCTGCCATCGGATACTTTATTTCATTAATGCTTAAAGCCAAGAAGGCCGATGCACTTAAGATGGGCACCATTCTCATCATGACGGCTCTGACTACCGCCTTCTTCGTATACTACGGGCAGATGATGACGTCGATGACCATGGTAACAATTAACACTATGCGTGGTGATCTGTTCGGATTTATTCCTATTGCCCCAGAAGCTTCAATGGCCATGAATCCATTGTGGTGTATCTTGGGTGGGCCATTAATTGCGATGACATTTTCTTCGCTTGAGAAGCGCAATATCAACTTCTCAACAGCGACTAAAGTAGGCTTTTCATTCATCCTAACCGCTATTGCGTTCGGTATCCTTACCGCTGCCGTTATGAGCATTGGACCAGATGTGATAATTCGTCCTGAAGTATTCCTGGCCATTCACTTCTTCCAGGCACTTGCTGAAGTGATTGTCGGTAGTATGGTTGTCGCCTTCATTCTGTCCGTCGCTCCTAAGCACATTGAGAACTTCTCTGTGAGCCTGTTCTCGGTCGCGATTGCTCTTAGTGGCATTGTTGGTGCCGTATTCTCTACCTCAATCGCGCTAGAGAAAGGCCAGGAGATCACTCAAGAAATCGTGCAAACCGTATATGGCGGCTACTTCAGCACACTAACAATACTGGCTGTTGTGATGGTAGCCGTGGCATTACTGGCCTCTCGCGTTATCCGCGTAATGCTTAAGAGCAGCGAAGAATCACAAGACATGGTGCCTGCACAAGCTGAAGGGTAATCTACCGGCAGCAACCTCGTTGAATTTGAAGTAATAACATTAATTTGGCCTCCTTTTTGGAGGCCTTTTATTTTAAAGCAATAAAATTACCGGACACTATTTTTAATCAGGCGCAATATACCCAAACCACGTCAAGACAATGATTCAGGTAAATGCAACTCACCGCCCGTATGCTCTGCACGTTTCTTGGCGGCAAATCGGTGAGCCGCTATCTCTGCCTTTTCGAGGGTTCTCCATCGCTTTGGCCCAAACCATTTTGTCGTTTCAACAAGATCGTCGTCATACCATCTCACAACGAACGAGGTGTACCCAACAATGGATCCGTCAGGCTGATGATTATGCTGAACAACGGGTTTGACGGTTACCGAGTGGCTCAAACTGCGCATCCGGCGCAACTTACCCTCCTTTATCATTAACCATCGCGTTAATCCCCATATTTCAACCCCCACCTTGTTAACCCATTTGCTTGCAGCATCATAAGGTGATGAATAATTTGATGAAGAGAAGTAGCAAGTTTTGTAGCCTTCATTTTTGTCAACGCATGGCACGCGACCATAAAAAGCATGGACCGCGTTTTTATCTGGAATTACACCATACATAACTCCTCCTCCCCCATTTGAACACACTCACACACCACATCGAACATACCTTAAGAGTATATTGTCATTATACTCAAGATGGTTAATTGCACGTCATTAACGCCGCTACCCGTGCAATAAAATCCTACAGAATTGGTAATTTATGGTGGAGGAGGAAGAAGAATGAACTAAAGCGTTAACCATAATAGAAATCAACCCGCGATCGATTCAGATAACAGCCTTGCTTAAAAATCACTGAATTCTCGCTGAACTCTGCATTTTGAAGTAATTTGAGTATATAATCCCCGCCTCCAAAGACAGAGGTCAGCACATGCACACGAAAGTAACACCAATCAATAGCTATCCAAAGTACTGGGCGGAATGCTACGGAACAGCACCCTTCTTGCCGACGACCCGTGCAGAAATGGATGCTCTCGGCTGGGATAGCTGTGACATTATTATTGTTACTGGTGATGCTTATGTCGACCACCCGAGTTTTGGGATGGCCGTCATCGGGCGCTTACTGGAATCACAAGGGTTCCGCGTAGGAATAATTGCCCAGCCAAAATGGGATAACAAAGACGCTTTCATGGCGCTGGGACAGCCTAACCTGTTCTTTGGTATCACCGCCGGTAACATGGACTCAATGATCAACCGCTACACCGCAGACCGCAAACTTCGCCACGATGATGCATACACACCGAACAACGAAGGCGGCAAACGTCCTGACCGTGCGGTACTTGTCTATTCTCAGCGCTGTCGTGAAGCATATAAAGAAACGCCTATCGTATTGGGGGGGATTGAAGCCAGCCTTCGCCGCTTAAGCCATTACGACTACTGGTCAGATAAAGTGCGTCGCTCGGTAATTTTTGATGCCAAAGCAGATATTCTGCTGTTCGGCAATGCGGAGCGTGCTTTGGTAGAAGTCGCGCATCGCCTTGCAAATGGCGAAACACTTGAAGAAATGAAGCGTATCCCTGGCACCGCCGTCATGTTGAAAGAAGCGCCTGAAGGTTTACGTGAAATAGATTCATCTCGTATCGAAAAGCCCGGCAAAGCCATGCCGATGCTCAATCCGTATGCGACAGAATCCGTCTGTGAAACGAATAAAACAGAAGAGCAACCGGTGGCTCAACCCATCACCATCACGCCTTCTCGCCACGATCCTAAAAATAGTTTTGTTCGTCTGCCGTCATATGAAAAGCTGCGTAACGACCGTATCTTGTATGCGCATGCCAGCCGCGTGATGCACCTTGAAGCCAACCCATATTCCGCGCGCGCACTGATTCAAAAACATGGCGATCGTGAATTATGGGTCAATACCCCGCCGATCCCGCTGACGACCGAAGAGATGGACTACGTATTTGGCCTTCCTTATGCGCGAGTCCCACACCCTTCATACGGCAAAGCAAAGATTCCGGCTTATGACATGATCAAGACTTCGGTCAACATCATGCGCGGCTGTTTTGGTGGTTGTTCATTCTGTTCAATTACCGAACATGAAGGCCGTATTATTCAAAACCGCTCTCAAGAATCCATCATTGAAGAGCTAAAAGATATCCGCGATAAAGTACCGGGCTTCACGGGTACGATTTCAGATCTCGGTGGCCCAACGGCAAATATGTATCGCTTGGGTTGTTCAGATCCGCGCGCGGAAGCAAACTGCCGTCGCCCGTCTTGTATTTTCCCTGAGATCTGTAAAAAGCTCGATACCGATCATAGGCACACGATCGATCTTTATCGTAACGCCCGTAAGGTTGATGGGATCAAGAAGATACTGATTGCCTCTGGCGTACGTTATGACTTAGCGGTTGAATCGCCAGAATACGTGCGTGAGCTAGTAACGCATCATGTTGGCGGCTACCTGAAGATTGCCCCTGAGCATACCGAGAAAGGCACGCTTGATCTGATGATGAAGCCAGGCATGGGAACCTATGATCGCTTTAAAAACATGTTTGAGAAATACAGTAAGGATGCCGGTAAGAAACAATACCTGATCCCTTACTTCATTTCGGCACACCCGGGCTCGACCAATGAAGACATGTTGAATCTGGCGCTTTGGCTGAAGAAAAACGAATTTGAATGTGATCAGGTTCAGAACTTCTATCCATCACCGATGTGTAATGCTACGTCGATGTATCACTCTGAAACGAACCCGCTAAAGCGGGTTAAATACAAAAAACGTGAAGACTTGTTTGTCGCAAAAGGTGAACGTCAACGCCGCGTTCATAAGGCCCTTCTGCGCTATCATGATCCGGCTAACTGGCCAATTATTCGTGATGCCTTGATCGATATGGGGAAAAAGCACCTTATCGGTGACAAACCAAACTGTCTGGTGCCAGAGGAAGGCTGCGAAGCCGAAATAACACCGGCTCAACGCCGTGGCTCTGGCCGACATGGTGCTAAACGCTTTGCGACCAAGCACCCTAACCAGCCGGATATTCGAAAAGACGGCAAACGCCCTGCTGCTGGCAGTTCGGGTAGCAATACCCCTAATGGTCACAAGCCTAAATCAGGCGGCAAACCAGGCGCCAAGTCAGAGAACCGTAATGGTGCCGGTGAAAATGCAAACCGCGGTGGCAGTAATAATAAAGGGGGCAGTAATAACGGTAACCGCCCTAGCCGCCCAGGTAAGCCCGCATCGACCCGTCAAGGTCAAGGTGGACAACCTAACCGCAGCCGCGTGAAAGCACGCTAGCCGTTTAGTCGTAATAACTCTCAACAATGCCTCCTCGCTGGAGGCATTTTTATATCCGTAAGATCAAGCTACTTCAACGAAACAATTCAAAGGCCATTAGCAGCAGCACGGCTGCGCCGAAAGCAATAGCAAAACCTATGAATACTGTTTTCTGTACTTTCTCGTCTAAATACTTCGTCGCTAAAAAGCCGAATGCTAATAGCAGAAAAATAACCGCAATCTTTAGCATAATAGTTTCATCTCAAACATCCGATATATAGATTTTACCATGATCCAAAAATGACGCCTTGCATAAGGCGTCATATATTACATAACGGAACATTCAACCAATTTGCTTGAGGCAACTAGCCAAATTATTAGATTTCAAACATCTGATAATCTTTTAGTTCAGGAATCGCTTTATGCAGCTGTTGTTCCTCTTCGGCCAAGCCTTTAATGGAATCACACAGGTCATTTGCCTTGGTTGCAATTTCACCAGAACGCGATTGAATACGCTCTTCAATTCGCAGTTTTAATTCAGCAAATTTATTCTGCAGCTCAGTGAAACTAATCTCACCGTTTTTCATTTCGTCAGAGAGCGCAGCAAATAAACCCGACATTGATTCTACACTGACATGCTTCATCGCTTCTTCAAACTCGGCTTTCCAACTTAAATCCACATCTGCAAACATATCCGCCGGCATCACAAATTCGCCATCCTGATAAAACTTCTCCTGGGCTTTTTTACCGTATTCGTCAATCAAAGATTCAACCTTGGCAAACGACTCTTTTGAATCAAAACTCGATGACACTTCTTCCAGAACATCCGTCGCAATACCGACACCGTCATTAGCGATATCTGCCATTTTCGGCAGGTATTCCTGTACGCCATTGCTATAGGCTTCAACTGCTTGACGCTGCATGGCGTTAAGATCTAACTGCTTGCCATTGATGAAAATATTGTTATTTTCATCAATCATCATTTTAGGCTGACCACGTTGGTAAACAGATACCTGACCTTCATTAATATGAATATCGTTTTGGACGTCAACCGGACAACTTTGTGCAAAGACGGATGCAGAACTTAACAGTAATCCGCCAATCAGGATTTTTTTCATCAACATATCTCGTATATCCAGCCAAAAACAGACTATGACTCACTTTATATAAAAAACCTAATAATACCAAGTGGTCTCAAGATGCTCGTTTCAGCAAGACATCACTTGAATTATTTCACGTTTCAAGGCAACCTGCTTATCAGCCTATGCTTATTGATCTAATATCAGGATTCTTGTGGAAAAAGTCGCTATTTTTGTCGATGTTCAAAACATCTATTACACAGTGAAAGATACTTACCATTGTAATTTTGATTACAATGCTTTTTGGGCTGAAGCAACACAGGGCCGGGAAGTTGTTGCGGCCTATGCCTATGCCATTCATCGTGGTGATGAAAAGCAGCGACAATTCCAGAATATTCTGCGCGGTATCGGCTTTGACGTAAAGCTCAAGCCCTTCATCCAGCGCAGTGACGGCTCAGCGAAGGGGGACTGGGATGTCGGGATCACATTAGATGTCATTGAGCATGCGCCTGACGTTGACCGTATTATCCTGCTTTCCGGTGATGGCGACTTCGATCTGCTGGTGGAAAAAGTACAGTCAAAGTATGGCGTCAGTGTGGAAGTTTATGGTGTACCCGGGCTAACGGCAACCTCGCTGATTAACACTGCCCAGTATTTCCGTGAAATAGAAGGCACCCTGTTACTGGGGCGTTAGGTTGAGTACCCAGAAAGGCCCGGCATTTTGGTATCGCATCGGGCCTGCTGATTTGATTTAATCGGACTGAGTTGCGGATGACGTCAATTAAAAATTTATCCCTTCGCGATGATATTGTTTACAGGCTCACGTTGCTGAATCACCAGTAACTCACGAAGGCCTTCAAACATCATTTTCAATGGTACGATGACAAAATAAATAGAGGCAATCACAACCATTACCGGATCGGCATAAACCGCATAGGCGCTGAATTCCGAGATAGCTAACAGCTTTGCCACGGCAAAACCTACCAGCACCGCCCCGCTGATCACTGCATCCATCAGCCACTGTTTGACTTCTGCATCAACCAGCCTTGATTGTGCTTTTTTACCCAGCGACGACATGAACCAATAATTCGCAAAACAACCCACCACGTTGATAACACCGAAGATCAAAGCCAAACCGGTATTAATATCTCGACCGCCATGATGAATGGCCATTACAGCCGAACTGAACGACACGCAACACATCATAGTGATAACCAGACCTTTAAAGGCGATTACCATCGGCTCAACCCTGGCAAGTTTATCCGGATCACGATTCGCAACTGGCTTACGAATATAGGCCACCGCCGCCAGGGAGACCAGTGTCAAAACCAGGCTGACCAGGGAATAAGCACCATCAAACACAATAACCAATGACCCCATCCAGAGCCCAAGGCCTATCCCCATCAGAGAAAACAACAGCGATGATACGGTCGAACACTGAAGCAGCCTTCGTTCAAGCTGCACATTACACGTCATAATTACCTCTAGTAACCGACGACTTTTTCGTCTTTTTTATCGTTAGGTTTTTATTTCATTTGAGAACGATTCAATCGTACCGCGATAAATTTCAATGCTACAATCTCTCAGCGCTCAATTTTTCGTCGCTAAAGTCTCGCCTATCAATGATTGACTAAGATGCTGTACATTCATCATCAGGATTATGCTTGTGAAAACCAGTCAGGTTGAAATGTTTCTCCATACCAGTTACACCGGCTCTATTGCCGAAGCGGCACGCAAGCTAAACAAAAGCCGTACCACCGTCAGTGCAGCATTAAGTACGCTGGAAGATGATTTAGGCGTTAAGCTCTTAACCCGTACAGGCAACCGGGTCAAACTGACGGAAATAGGAGAAGCGGTTGCCAATGATTGTGAACGGCTAATCATGATTGCCAACGACATCCAGACCAAGTGCACTCAACATCTCAATGGTGTTGAGTCCGCCCTGCGTATTGCCCGTGACGATGCTCTGCCCGAATCGCTGTGGCGGTCATTACTGCAACAACTGAACACCCGCTTTCCCAACACCAGTTTTTCCGTCTACGTCGCACCGCCACCAGAACTTGAAGATATGGTGGCACAGAACGTTGTGGATGTTGCCTACGGCCTGCTGCCCCGTCACCACAAGATCCCTCGGGTTCTGCAACTCGACTTAGGGCAAATTCGAATGATGTCTGTTGCCCACAAAAATCATCCGCTCAGCCAGTTACGCAAAGTGAACAGTTCTGACTTAGAGCGTTATACCGAAATCGCCCTGGCATATATTGATGAAGAAGGTCTTAAGCCTGTTGATCCGAAATCCTCCAATTACATTGCCCTGACGTTCTATGAGCATTTGAGAAATGCCGTACTCGACGGTACCGGATGGTCTGATGTACCGGCACTGCTAATCAATGATCATTTGCGAGAGGGAACAATTAAAGTCATAAAGCACAATAAAGCGATGACCTGGCAACCCTATGGAGAAATGGTAGAAAGTGAATCGCGCCGTGGCGCAGTGATCCAATGGCTCTCAGATCAATTAGAAAACTATTTACTGGAGGTGACCGATTAGCCGAGGAGCACGGCGTTGTGGCGCGGGGGCATATCCTCTGTGGTCTGTTGTTACGTGGTCTGCAGGTCTTGTTTTTCGCCGGTTAAGCTGCGGGAGATTCTGTCACTTCCTTTGTATTAAAAAAGCCCCGGAGGTTCCAACCGGGGCTTTTTATTATCACAATGCAGAGCTGCTGATGATTCGCAGTAGCACCTGAACAGGGTGCTTCATTTTAATGTGCTCGAGGCGTTTCACCTGGCTGCGGCATGAATACCCTGTAGCCATACAGCGATCAGGGTTAAGCTGCTCGATATTTGGTTTCCAGCTTAAGTCATAAACCGCTTTCGACATTTCAACCTTATCTTTCTCATGACCAAAAGTACCGGCCATACCACAACAGCCGACCGACACCGGTTTTAAAGCAGAACCAAATCGGTTGAAGATAACCATCCACTCTTGTTCAGCATTGGGCATTTTGGTTTTTTCCGTGCAATGGGCAAACAGATACCATTCGTCACCTTCTCGCTGAGGGTAAGATGGAAGCTCCGCCAGTAATGGCGTTAACCACTCATGGGCTGTCATTACATGGAAGTCACCGCGAGTCTCTTCAAGTACTTCTGCGTATTCATCGCGATAGCACAGTACCAGTGCCGGATCGACCCCCACCAGCGGTATGTTCAGTGCCGCTAACTGATTCAGAAAATCTGCGGTATTACGGGCTGTTTTGGCAAACTGGCGTAAGAACCCTTTAATATGCTGCGCTTTACCATTTGGTTTAAACGGTACCAGCATGGGCTTTTTACCCAGTTTCTCGGCCAGAGACACAAAATCACGCACGACTTCAGCATCATAGAAACTGGTGAAAGGGTCCTGAACAATCAGAACGTAATTCTGGCGTTCCCGGTCAGACAGCGCCTGCAACCACTGCAGATCAAATCGCGTTGCATGGTGTCCATCCAGACTTTCCATCAACGTCGGCACCGACAATGTAGGCGTATCAACATAGCCGACCGTTTTTTCGGTCAGCGTCTTCAGCCATGGCGAACGTATTACGGCATTGAAGGTTGCAGGGGCTTTGCCCATTAGCGGTAAATAGCTTTCCACATAAGCGACCAGATAGTCCTTTGCCGGACGCTGATAGCGGCTGTAATAGATATTCATAAAGCGTGAACGGAAGCTGGGAACATCCACCTTAATCGGGCACTGGCTGGCGCACGCTTTACAGGCGAGACATCCGTTCATCGCTTCCATTACTTCGTGCGAATAGTCATAATCATTTTTACCCCGACCGTAGGTGTTTTTCAGGCGATCGATGATCTGTTTAACCGTCGGCGTCGACGTCAGCAGTTTGTGCTCAAGTTCATCGGCATTAATGCCCTGCTCTGCCAGCTGGCGGAGCCATTCACGTACCAATCCGGCACGTCCTTTCGGTGAGTGACGACGATCTGCCGTAATTTTCATCGACGGGCACATTGGCGAGCTGGTGTCATAGTTAAAGCACAAGCCATTGCCGTTACATTCCATCGCCAACTTAAAGCTGTCGCGAGTCGTTACGGGGATCTGGCGATCGTAAAAACCGCGCTTAACCCCATCGACCTTAACCAGCTCATCGTCGCTGTCGAGCGGTGTACAGATTTTTCCCGGATTCATCCGGTTATCCGGATCGAAAGCCCCCTTAATGCGACGAAGTTCCGTGAACAGCTCATCGCCAAAGAAAGCCGGGCCATATTCTGAGCGAAAACCTTTCCCGTGCTCCCCCCACATTAAACCGCCATACTTTGCGACCAGACCAACCACCTGATCAGAGATTTCTTTCATTATCCGTTCTTGCTGCGCATCGCACATATCCAGAGCCGGACGAACATGCAGCACGCCGGCATCAACATGGCCGAACATGCCATAATCAAGCTGTTTTTCATCTAACAACTGGCGAAACTCGGCAATATAATCGGCCAGATGTTCAGGCGGAACACAGGTATCTTCCGCAAAAGCGATGGGTTTTTTACTGCCTTGCACAGCACCTAGCAGGCCGACGGCCTTTTTCCGCATAGCGTAAATTTTCTGAATACTGGCCAGATCCTCACAGATCTGATAACCAATGATACCGTCAGCCTCTCGGGTAACTAGCGCATCCAGCCTTTCGCACAATGCTGCTACGTTCTGCTGGTTTTCATCCGGGTCATTACTGGCAAATTCCACCATATTAATGCCCAGCATCTCTTTGCCTGGTATATCCGTCAGCAGATCACTCACCGTATTCCAGACGATGTCTTGCTTGGCAAAATTTAATACCCGCGAATCAACGGTTTCTACCGACAATGCCTTTGCTTCAACCATCATAGGTGCACTACGCAGGGCTGAATCAAAGCTGTCATATTTGATATTAACCAATGCCCGCGATTTAGGGATTGGGGTGATATTCAACTTGGCTTCGGCGATAAACGCCAGTGAACCTTCCGAACCGCATAATAAACGCGCAATATCAAACATCTTCAGCTCATCATCAAAGACATTTTTCAGATCATAACCGGTCAGGAAACGGTTCAATGGCGGAAATTTGTCGACAATTTGCTGCCGTTTATCGCGGCACACTTTCGCTGCGGTTCGAATGGCGGTACCAGCCTGACTCTGACTCGAGGCGGCGTTATCCAGTCCGTCGTTGTCTAAAGGCTCGGTATCGAGTACTGAACCGTCAACCAATACTGCTTTCAATGCCAGAACGTGATCGGAAGTTTTACCGTACTTTAGGGAGCCCTGTCCCGAGGCATCGGTATTGATCATGCCACCGATGGTTGCACGGTTACTGGTTGAGAGATCTGGCGAGAAAAAGAACCCATAAGGCCGAAGCGCATCATTAAGCTGATCTTTAATCACACCCGTTTGTACTCTGACCCAGCCCTGCTGGGCATTCACTTCCAGAATCTGATTCATGTGACGGGAAAGATCAACCACCACCCCAGAGGTCAATGACTGACCATTGGTGCCCGTACCTCCACCTCGTGGCGAAAAGGTTACTTTCTTATAAGCTTCTTTCTGGCCAAGTTGACCGATAAGAGCTAAGTCATCAGCGGAACGAGGAAGAATAACGGCTTGTGGCAATAGTTGGTACACACTATTGTCGGTCGCTACAGCCAGGCGACTGGCATAACTTTTTTCAATATCACCAGTAAATCCGGCCGATTCTAACTCGTTGAGGTAAGACAGTACGACATCGTCGATACTGCTCTGATATGTCAGTGCGGGTAACATTGCTCTCCTTCTCCAGTATCGCTGCCGTATCCTACGACGACTGGCCTCATGCTATGAAATAAGTGGGTTGCAGCCACTTTACATCAGACCGTAACTGAAACAAAGCAGTTGGTTAGGTGATGATGGCAGATATGAGCGAGTTACAGGTGTGGGATAAGTGGAATGCTTAACTGGGTGATACGACCATAGCGTTTATGTCTTTTGCACTGACATTCAGTGTGAACAGCACAATTTGAGCACATTGGGAAATAAGCATACCGACAATCCGCAAGCTGAAATCAGGTCATTATCAGGCAGTCGTCCGAATAAAGGTCGCTAAGACTGAGTACAAGACATTCAGACATAATAGCCGTGCATCTACGTGGGCGTTGAAGCGAGAAGAAGAACTTCAGAGGTATATTCTTAATCTGGGGATGATACGGCATGGCATCGGCTCACCGTTGCTGATGCCGTAACCATTTATATTAATGAATACAACCAGTTCAAAAAACTCGTTTTTGCCCATTCTAATTTCACGAGATTTTAGTCTGATAGATCTCGTTTTGAGTTTTACTTATATTTTCTCATTCCAAGCTGAGAGAAGATGATGCGCACTATATCCAAAAAGCAATCATTTATAGCCGTTTACGAAAAACTCTTAAGGTACATGACTATTCAATTTAAAAAGTTCGTAACATGTTTGGAGGGAGAGCATGATTACGAACTTTAGGGAAGGAGCACCTGTTTACATGGCGCTTTTTACTCCGATAAATCAACACGGGAGAACGTTAGGTTAGGCTTTCCAAAAAAGTGTGCCATTTTTCTCCTTGGCCATAATATTTCGTATGAGGCAATCTGATAAACTGATCATTATCTTCGAGGAACAGTGTCGGATAACCTTGTACCTTTAATCGAGTCATCAATTGATGACTGTTATCGACCGCAGCGTGTTCCAAGCTTTCCTCCGTTTGCATTTTCTCATTCCATAATGCTTGATCTAATCCTAATTGAGTGGCTATCTCTTCTAACGTCGTTCGTTTATTTACCGATTTTCCGTCAACGTAATGCGCTTTTTGTATCGCCTTTAGCATTAGAAACGGGTCCATTCCTAAAGAATCTGCAACAAGAATTGCCCGAATAGGAAGGTAAGAATCCAAAACAAACTCATCAGTACTGGTTACGCGTTCAAGATAAACTTGTCCAAATCTCGCCCCAGTCAGCTCGCTGATCGCGGTGTCATTTTTCAAAATATGATCACGGAAAGTCGGTTCAACTACGCAGCTGGAAATCATTCCTCCCGGATGAAGTTTCAACGTTAAGTGATGACTTTTGGCGATAGCTTCGATAAGAGTGGTTGCGCCATAACACCACCCGCACATTGGGTCATAGAAGTAGTGAACAGTTACCATTTCATCTCTCCCATGTGAACTTTAGCGCCAATGATTAAATTCATTGACTCGGGATCTCCATATTTTTTAGACAATGTTCCAATCAGTTGCTCACTGTTTTCACTGCTGGTTTTTGCTTGGCTGAAGTCTTTAAGATACTGCTGAGAATAACGAATCGTTTCAACGTTTAAGGCCGTGCCTGATTTCATATGTCCCGGGATCACCAACTCGGGCTGTAAAGCTTGCATCTCATTAAGCTGCTCACTCCATGCCTTTTGGCTTTGATCGGTTTGGGCATCTGCCGTCCAAAGGTGCAAGTTGCCAAATACGGCTACGTTACCCAATACCGTTTTACTCGAAGGAACCCATAAATATGGGCGGTGTGCTAAAACGCCGCTTGTACCCCTAATTTCTATTTTGTGCCCTTCCAAAGTAAGAGAGGTCGCCGTTATCGCATGAGGGACGTAAGGCTTAATGGGAGCATTGTCACCCATGCGTGGCGCCCACACTTTAAGTTTTGTTAGCAACTTTTGCTCAATCACTGTTTTTACTGCGGGGGTAGTAACAATTTGTGCGTCTGGAAATAGCGAATGAAGTACTTCAGCACCAAAGTAGTAATCTGGGTCAGCTTGGCTAATAAAAATGGTTTTTAACTCTTTACCGGTATCCAGTACTTTCGCGGCAATGCGGAGGGCATCGGCTTTAGTAAACCCTGTATCGATCAACATGACTTCCTTTTCGCCTTCTATTAGCGTTGAGTTAACATGGAAGCTGTTTCCGTCGGCGTTATAAACATCAAACGTCAGTGGTGTTTGCTCTGTGGCAAAAGCACTGCCCGCAAAAAGGATAGAAGCCGCTAATAAAGTCATCTTTTTCATAATTATTTCCGTTTATTGGTTTATTTAACTAAAAGGGTTGTTGGTTTCAACGAACGTAATCATAAAAGATTGACTTAAGCTAAAAAACACACCAAATTGATCAATATTATTTCTTAATTCGTGCAAGTGAATGGATAGATTAATCGCTGCAAAAGTGTTTGTTGATGTCGCTCAATCGGGCAGTTTTACTGCGACGGCCGAGAGATTAGAGATGTCCCGGCCAATGGTCACTCGTTATATTGAAGCCATGGAAAAGTGGTTGAATAGCCGTTTATTGCACCGGACCACCCGTAGGGTAACGCTCACAAGTGCCGGAGATCGGTGTTTGAAAGAGGTTGAAGCATGGCTAGAACAGGCGGATCGTTTAATTGTATTGAGTGATTCCACTGAAGAGTTATCTGGCATGGTGCGGATAGCGACCAGTATGTCATTTGGTTTTTCACAACTTGTACCTGCGCTTCAAAGCTTTATGTCTATGCACCCTAAAGTACATATCGATATAGACTTACAAGATTCGGTCGCCGACCTGACTGAAAGACAAATTGATCTCGCTATCCGAATTGCTTCTAATCCAGAACCCTCTTTGATTGGTAAACCTATTACAGTGTGTGAGTCAGTACTGGTTGCTTCTCCTAGCTATTTAGCAAGTAGAGATGAAATCTTAAAGCCGACAGATCTCATGGGACATAAGTGCCTGGGCTATAAGAACTTTCAACGGCACATATGGCACCTAACCAATGGTGAACAACAAGAGTCAGTGGATGTGGATTGCAAGCTTACCGCCAATGAAGCCACGACGTTACTCCATGCCTGCCTTATGGGAGGCGGTGTTGCTGTTCAGCCAACCTACCTAGCGAACAAATACATTAAAGATGGCACATTGCGACCAGTTCTTGCTGAGTGGAAGCCCGCCGAGCTCACTATATATGCTCTCTACTCCTCCAGAAAGCACCTATCCCCTACCGTCAGAGCATTAATTGACTATTTTCAGGAACATTTTAGAGACAATCCTTGGTAAGACTTTAGCTCTTAGAGAGCAACTGGTGCAACTGGTAAAAAAGGAGTAAAACGCAAAATATAATCAGTAGCATTTGATCTGCTCCAGTATCGCTGCCGTATCCTACGACGACTGGCCTCATGCTATGAAATAAGTAGGTTGAAGCCACTTTACATCAGACCGTAACTGAAACAAAACAGTTGGTTAGGTGAGATTTTCCCAAAAAAGCACGTTACGGGCAAGGGATAGGCGGAATGCCTAACGGGGTGATTCGACTATGGCGTTTATTCATAATGCACTGACGTGCACTAATACAAGCTTCATTAGGTGACATTAGTCACTATTGTTATAACTATAAAGAGGTATTCTTCATGAGAATATAAAACACACCATAGGGTATATAAAGTTCGATGAACATGAAAAAAAGAACCTTTGTGCTAATAGCATTGATTGGTGCAGTTGTTGGTGCTGCCGCACTAGGTGGCTCTGCCTACATAATGAAAGCCACCTCAAGCACTGAGTTTTGTCTTTCTTGTCACACAATGCAAATCCCTCAGGAGGAGTACGAAAGTTCAATTCACTTTTCCAATGCTAAAGGTATCCGCGCTGAATGTGCTGACTGTCATATTCCATCAGAGCCTCTGGACTACATACTTACAAAAATCCGAGCAACAAAAGATATTTATCACGAATTTGTCACTGGTAAGATTGATTCTGAAGAAAAATATGAAAAGCAGCGCTTAGCGATGGCGGAAACAGTTTGGGGTCATATGCGTAAAAATGACTCAGCACCTTGCCGTTCTTGTCACGAATTCGAGGCAATGGACACTTATGAGCAGTCAGAGAATACTGTAAAAATGCACGAATACGGACAAGACAATAACTTAACTTGTATTGATTGCCACAAAGGCGTAGCGCACTTTGCTCCTGTTGCTGAACTAGATAGTGAGGCATTCGAAAATCTACTATCTCACACTGAAACCACGCCAGAAAATGCAAAAGAAGTGTACACCGTTGAAGGGGCTGAAATGGGGGAACTTGGTCACATCAACCCTGTTGTTCACCTAGAAGTGATCAGGGCCAATGACAACGAGCGTCAGGTAAAACTTTCTGGTTTCCAAATGAAAGGCGCTGAACAAGTGCTTTACATGGGAGAAGGCAAACGCTCCATTATCGCCACACTTTCAGACAAAGGCCAAGCGGCGCTTAAAGTAGGTAAATTCATTACTGATGAATACGGTAACGAATGGCGAAGCGCCGATCTAACTGCCACTATTGACGCACCAGTAACAGCAAGCGCAGACCCTATTTGGGAATATGCAGAGCAACTTGATAACGTCTACTGCTCGGCTTGTCACGCTAAGATCCCGGCTGGTCACTTTACTGTGAACGCTTGGGGCCCGGTTGCCAAAGGTATGGGTGACCGTACTGATATTTCTGAGCTAGATCTTGAAATCTTGACGAAGTACTTCCAGAACCATGCTAAAGACATGGGTGGTTCAGCTCACTAATAACGTTTAATAAGTCTAAAGGAATTAACAATGACGAATATTTCACGACGTGGTTTTATAAAAGGCACAGGGATAGCTGCCGGTGCTCTAGCCATAACTTCTATTATGCCAATGCAAGCAACAGCAAAAACAAAAGGTGAAGGTGTCTTAACTGCTTCTCGTATGGGCCCACTATACGCAATAGTGAAAGAGGGCAAACTTGTTTCAACTGAAGGGGCATTGCCAAAAACGGTTCCTAACAGCCTGCAACTTACCGGCCCAGATCAGGTTCATACAAAGGCACGTATCAAATACCCAATGGTACGTAAAAGCTACCTAGAGAACCCACAAAACCCTGCTCGCCGCCGCGGTGACGATGAATACGTTCGCGTGTCTTGGGATGATGCCTTAAAGCTAGTTCACGAACAACACATGCGCATCCGTGGTGAATATGGTGATGAATCTGTATTTGCTGGCGCTTATGGCTGGCGTTCATCAGGCGTATTACACAAAGGCCGAGAGCTATTACGCCGTTACATGTCAATGGCTGGTGGTTACACAAGTCACCTAGGTGACTACTCAACGGGTGCATCTCAGGTGATTATGCCGCACGTGATGGGTTCTATCGAAGTGTATGAACAGCAAACTACCCACCCTGTTGTACTTGAAAACTCTGATGTTGTTGTGCTTTGGGGAATGAATCCAATGAACACGCTGAAGATCGCTTGGACTTCAAATGAAAACTCAGGTATCGAGTTCTTCCATCAGCTGAAAAAAGCGGGCAAAACTATCATCTGTATCGACCCAATGCGCTCAGAAACTATTGAGTTCTTTGGCGATACTGCCCAGTGGATTGCACCGCACCCATTTACTGATACAGCAATGATGATGGGTATTGCTCACTCGCTAATATCTCAAAACAAGAACGATAAAGCGTTCCTAGATAAGTACACTGTTGGCTACGACAAGTTTGAAGAGTACCTACTTGGTAAGAGTGATGGTGTTGAGAAAACACCTGCATGGGCTGAATCGATCTGTGGCGTTCCAGCTAAACAAATGGAGCTACTAGCTGACATCTTTAGTAAAAACCGCACAATGCTAATGTCTGGTTGGTCTATGCAGCGTCAGCAATACGGTGAGCAGCGTCACTGGATGTTAGCAACACTGGCTGCAATGCTCGGTCAAATCGGCCTGCCGGGTGGTGGTTTTGGTTTATCTTACCACTATTCAAACGGTGGTAACCCAACTCGAGACGGCGGCGTTCTACCTGCTATGGGTGCAACTGTCGGTAAATCTGGCAAGTCTGGTGCTCGCTCTGCTTCTAAAGAAGCAGTTAATGCACTTCCTGTTGCACGTATTGTTGAAGCGATTGAAAACCCTGGCATGAAGTACATGCACAATGGTCATGAGCTAACCTTCCCTAACCTGAAGATGGTTTGGTGGACTGGCGGCGGTAACTTTACTCACCACCAAGACACGAACCGTCAGATTGAGGCGTGGCAAAAACTGGAGCTTTCTGTTGTCTCTGAAATCTACTGGACAGCTGCAGCAAAACACGCTGACGTGGTATTCCCTATCACGACCTCATTTGAGCGTAACGATATGACCATGACTGGTGACTACTCAAACGCGCACTTAGTGCCAATGCCTAAAGTGGTTGAGCCTCAGTTTGAAGCTCGTAGCGACTTTGAAGTGTTTGCACAAATGTCTGAACTTCTTATGCCGGGTAAAGGCCGTGCCATCTTCACAGAAGATAAAGAAGAAATGGACTGGCTGAAATACTTCTATGATGAAGCAGCAAAAGGGGCGAAACGTGCTCGTGTTCGTATGCCTAAGTTTGGTAAATTCTGGGAGCTCAATGAGCTTATCGAAATGAAACCTAACAAGAAGAATGCTAAGTTTGTCCGTCACGAGCAATTCCGCAAAGATCCTGTGATGAATCCTCTGGGAACACCAAGTGGTAAAATTGAAATCTACTCAAAAACTATCAAAGGCTATGGTCTAAAAGACTGTCCAGCACACCCAACTTGGATGGCTCCTGACGAGTGGATTGGTGGGGCGAAGAAGGATGAGTTAACGCTGATCACATCGCATTCAGCACATCGCCTACATAGCCAATTCAACTATGCGAAACTTCGTGAAGAGTATGCTGTGGCTAACCGTGAGCCAATAACCATCAGCATAGAAGATGCAAAAGCACGGGGCATAAAGAACGGCGATCTTGTTCGTGCATATAACGACCGTGGTCAAATCCTAGTCGGTGCAGTGGTCACAGATGGTATCAAACCGGGTACTGTATGTGTTCACGAAGGTGCATGGCCAGATTTAGACAAAGTAACAGGTCTATGTAAGAACGGTGGCCCCAACGTACTAACGCGTGATATTCCCACTTCTCGCTTATCAAACGGTTGTGCGGCTAACTCTTCTGTTGTTCGCATTGAGAAATACGAAGGCCCAGTACTTGAATTAACAGCGTTCGATCCACCAAAGAACGCTTAATTCTCGCTTTTCATTGACTTAAACTTAAGCCCAGCGTTGCTGGGCTTTAGACTGATGGCAGAGATCAGGCTATAAAACTAGGCCTTTGATCTAATAGAGGGAGCGAAATATGGATATCCCGGTGTGCTTCAAGTGTTCGAGGACGCGGTGCTAAGGGAAACGTCCTTTTGTTGCCGCTGTCTCTATGAATAAAGAAAGTCATCCAATAAGAATGCGTTTCTACGTAGTTAAAGGCTTAAAAAAAGAAGAACTTACTCTCTGGGCAAAAGCTCATCTATACCCTAAATCACTGGTTATATCTAATTGCCTTGCTTGTTTTCGTGGTATTGAAGATTCAGAAAGTTTTCACCATTCAATAGTGACCGGCGGGGGTGCTGATTGTGTAGAGTTGCCATATTTAAAATGGGTTAACACATTGATAATCAAGGTAAAAAATGCAATGCGCGGAACATATTATTCAATCAACAAAAAGCACCTGCCGCGCTATCTGTCAGAGTTCTGTTTTAAGTTTAATAGGCGGTTTAATTTAGAGAAGATGATTGAACAGTTAATATTTTCAAGTATTCAAACGGCACCGATGGCTCAACGTCTTCTCAAGTTAGCTGAGGCTCGATGGTAATCAAAAATTCCTTTGTACAGGCTGACCATCACGATAACGGCATGACCAAAATAGTCTTTTTGAATCGACCAACCTTATTTAATTTCACCTCGCATTTTTTACTCTCGTACATACTCCCGCCAGCGCATCAAAGTTGACTTGGAGCAGTATTCGAATCCGCAAACATTAAGCAGGTGAATATCTGTTTCTAATCCAACACTTTAAACGTGAGCCCGGCATGGGACGTTAATCGCTTTATCAGTTTTTTCCCCATCAATGAAGCCGGGGTCCAAAACCCACCTGGGTACTGTTCTTTTTCCAGATCAAACGCCAGACACTCTGCAGCCTGGGTTAATATTTTTGAGGTAGAGCCATAACCAGGATCCCGATCACCAGTGATCTCAACGGTTAATTGACGGCCAGAGTCCGTACGACCAAAAAACTGAAGTTGATAAGAACCGTCCAGTTGTTCTTGCGCAGACGGGCCTTGACCGGGTTTGGGTAACACAAATTTCTGCAACAACCAACGCGAAGGAGCCAGTAATATTCCCAACCATAGTCCGGCTAAACCCAGGACCATCATTTTTGCCCTGCGGCGCCCTTTTTTACCCTTGCCAGTCACTATAGCTTCATTGTAATAAAACGGCTGGCCGTAAGCATCATTCAGCAGTGAATTGGTTCTGAAGACGACACGGGTATTGATACCGGCCATAATAAACGGGGCAGACCAGGCATCTGCCTGCGAATCAAATTCTACGCTTCGTAAATCCTTTTGCCGTTCCTTCGGCCGCTTAAGTTCATCCACCAGCAGGTAAGGATTTTTAAACGGCTTTCTCAAATCAGGTTGCTGCTTCAATACCTTGGCAACATTGATCATACTGGCAATAGTGCCACCGGAAAGCATCCCCTTCATTTTTGTCACTCGCATATCAATATGACTGCAAGGCTCAGACCACCGCTGCAGTGCTTGATCCTGCAGAAAAAAAACGCCCAGGTCTGAGGGAATAGAATCGAAACCACAGCAATGAACAATACGGGCACCGCTGGCCTTCGCTTGTTCGCCGTAGCTGTCTATCATGCGCTTGATAAACTGAACTTCACCCGTCAGATCGCAGTAATCCGTTCCAGTTTCAGCGCAGGCTTTTACTAATAATTCACCATACAGATCGAAAGGACCTACCGTAGTAGCAACAACCCGGGTTTGCTGGCACAGGTTCTTGATACTTTGTTCATCGGCAGAATCAGCCAGGATAATAGGAATATTTTCTGCTGAACCGCCTAATTGGCGGCGTAATTTTCCCAGTTTTTTCAGATCACGGCCAGCAATAGCCCAGTTAACCTGACTATTTTTACCAAAACGATCCGACATATGATGAGCGGTGATCTGACCGACAAAACTGGTAGCGCCAAACAATACAATATCAAAAGCTCGGGTAAACATTAGAAATTCCTTTTCTACACATTAAAGGCCCGGTAATCATGAGTATAGAGGTCTGAACAACACTTTACAGCAGCTCAGAGAAAGCGCGTCGGTACTCAAGCTCCCAGGCATGAATCACCCCATCTGACGGTCACTGAGGCCGATGCTATTACCGTTACCTCGCCACAAAGAGAAATAGCAGATATGTTACTAATATGGCTACAATTTTAACCGACAGTACTTCACAGTCAAAGAAAATATATGACAGAGCCTAAAAAATAATGCTGCCCACTATAAAAAACCAATTAAAAATACTTGTCATTTTTTACATCAACCAGTGTTCTTTGATATAGGCCAGAAACGTGTGTAACACTGACACCAATTTTTTTTGCTAAAGAAACCAATTTTTCCGATTCCATCTTTTCATAACTTAAGGCAATATCATAGTATGGTTTTAATAGTGTCTGTTTTCCCAACAAAGTTTCTTTTACTATATTATTAATTCGAAGTAGTTCAACGGCTTCTGCCATATCAATGCCAAGAATATCAGGAAGTTTAGAAAACAAACCAACGATAAAAACCTTATCAACAAATGCGTTGTTTTTTTCCTTATTAATGGCAAGTAATTCACAGAATCGGCCTCTTATTGTTGCCTGAAGATACAACTCTTCTATATCCGCCTTTACAACAAAACTTTTCGTTGCCATCAATGCAACAAACTTGCGCATGTTATTTTCTCCCATAAAACAAATTGCTTGCTTTATGGAGTTAATCTTACTTTCTCTGCCATATAAAATAGAGTTTAAGGACATTATCAATTGACGCGCTAATTTTGTATCTTTTTCAAGAACATGAGTAAGCTTCTTATAACAAAACCCGTCTTTCATTACATGACTTGCGGCCTTTACTAATATACTGTCACTGAATTTATCTTTCTCTTCTCTCGGCATATCAGGTACTGAAAATATATTTCCTTTGAAAAAAGGTGCTTTATATAGTTTATTTAGAGCCGTATATGCCTCACAAGAAGGAACATTATCAAAAATATACCGTTTATTTTCCGGCAATGGCTTACTAAGCACGCCATCTAATTTATTGCTTTTATTATTATCAATATCGACTTTAACGGAGTTGACCAAATTTAAGAAATCACTATGTTCACTAAGTAGAACAGCCGCTCCCATTATTATCGTAAAACCTTTATTCTTGCACTTAACGATAAGGTGAAGTAATTCAGTATCCAATTGTTCATTCGGTGAAATTTCGATCACTAAAGACTTTACTGGTAAATAAAACCCCACTAAATGAGCCAATGTTTTCCGATCAAACATGACGATAACGGGTCTAGACTCAGATAAGTTACCTATCCCAATCTTACTCAGTAATTGCTGTAATTTTGTAGGGTCACAATTGTTATTAAATATATTCACAGGAATGCAGTAGTTAGAAGGTGCTGTTTCATTAATAAAACTGACCTGATAAGCCACTACCATTTTTCTACTGTTATATACAGCTTGCCTAATAAAAGCTTGTTGCATTCCTTTACTCAATCTATTGTATTTACTATCAAAATCAGGAAGTGATTAGTTGCTTCCTAAGTCAAAAAGACACCAATCATAACTGAAAATAATCGTTTTTCCAGTAACAGTTACTCGAACTGATAGTACTCATCCTTAATTCCTTTCAAATCTGCCCGAAAACTAGCCACTACCTTCTCACTATTGCAAGCTTCGATAAAACCAATTATGCATACAAGTGTATAATTGGTTTACTCAACACCCTGGGTGTAGGTTTTTATAGACGACAGTATCTAAATTTAAATACAAACATGATTCCTTATTATTAATAAGATTAGATCGTTGAATTAATTTATTGAGTACGACAGATATCGTGATTATTACAAAGATCCAGAACCTTTCATTGAAAAGGATAACATTTCCTTATTTTGTAGATGAAAATATTTTTCCAACATAATAAGTAAGATGGCGATTTTCATTCTATTGGATGATCAATACAGTTCTTGTTTGTCTACGTTCCCTGACTTATTATTAGTTAATATATCGCTGTTTAGATAAAAGGAAAGGCAATATGGCAAAAAATTTATTGTTCTTTCTATTGTGGCTTGCGCCATTTCTGACGATGGCGAAAGATGAACCTAAAGTCCTGCTTATAAATTCTTATCACTCCCAGTACCCATGGACTGCTGAACTTACGCGAGGCATTCAGGATGTGCTGACGACTTCCATCCCAGTTGAAAATCTTTACATCGAATATATGGATGAAAGGCGGTTTATCGACGACCTCACGTACACCACCAAATTGGTTAACCTCCTGCTATACAAATACCAACAATACGAACCCGACATTATCATGACAAGCGACGATCACGCTTACAATTTCATGATTGAATACGGAGAAAAGCTGTTTCCAGGTAAACCTATCGTGTTTTGCGGTGTTAATATTTTGGCACCTGAAACATTAAAAGGTAGAAACAATATCACTGGTATTGAAGAAGGAATGGAGATCGAGGGTAATCTTGATCTTATATTACAACTTCAGCCTGCTACCCGACGGATCGTCATGCTGGGCGATACCACAGGTTTGGGGTTACGCATGGTGGATCGAGCCCAACAGATCAAGTCGCAATGGCAAGATGATCCGCTAAAAAAACAAATCGCCCTGGAAATCTGGGATCAGTTCTCAATAGATGAACTCTACCAAAAAGCCGAGAATATGCGTTCTGATACCGTTTTTCTCATGCTTGCTATTCACAAAGACAGGTTAGGGAACTATTTTTCGTATGAACATTACCTGCCCATTTTAACACATCGTAGTAAGGTGCCAGTCTATGGTATGTGGGGAGCACTCATGATCGGCAATGGGGCTATAGGCGGCATGATGAATAACCCCTATACCCATGGACAGAATGCGGCCAAAATAGCCCTGAAGATTTTAAATGGCGTCCCTTTAAGTAACATCGAAATCCAGCAAAAAGCCAATTATTCGCCGATTTTTGACTATAACCAGTTAAAACGTTTTGATATCAAGCTGAACCGTTTACCGCCAGATAGTATCGTGATAGGCAAACCCGTCTCTTTGTATGAGCAACATACCTTCTTAATAAACAGCACCATCGCTTTCGTTATCTTCCTGTTTATCATTATTTCAGTATTGGTAGTCAACATACAGCGCCGCATTGCCGCTCAACAGAAACTTCGCCTGTTCAACCAAAAACTGGAATCCACCGTTCAGCTGCGGACAAAAGCGCTGGACGAGAGCAATAAGGAACTGAAAGCAGCATCTCAAATATTGCAATCACTTGCCTACACTGACGTTCTGACCGGCCTGCCCAATCGTCGGGCAGCGTCTAGCGAGGTCGCAGCCCATATTCAACGCTATAATGTCGATTATCAGCCCTTAACTGTGGCAATTTTAGACATTGATTTATTTAAGCAGATCAACGATAACTTTGGTCATCAGACCGGCGATGAAGTGCTATGTGCCGTGAGTAAGACGCTAAAAGAAACACTCAGACCCAACGACAGAGTTTATCGGTGGGGCGGAGAAGAGTTCCTAATTGTTTTACCCGGTACCAATATTGAATTTTCCTCTGCGGTTTGCCAAAGATTAAGAGAAAACATCAGCCAGATACGCGTCAGCAATGTTAGCACTATTACCGCCAGCATAGGTGTGGCCAATTTTATCAAAGGCGATTCCTTCGAGACGGTATTGCACAGAGCCGATAAGGCCTTATATACCGCAAAGAACAATGGCAGGAATCAAGTTGTTGTTGGATAGCGGTGGTGATTCCAGGCCGTGTTACCAGTCAGGAACCGCCGTCTCACTATACGGCTTTTTGAGCCAGTTTTTTTGTAAGCAAAGACATTCCTGCCACCAGCCAAATAGTCGCTAACAGCGATCCAACGGAATGCAGCGTAAGTACTATCAGGCTTATCGTTGAGCGCTCTGCAACTATATCAATGAAGAAAACAATGGCGATAGCCCCCAAACATGCAGCAACACTGATCATGATCCGACGGATAAGCGAAACAGTTAATGGTTGTTTCGGCAGCCATTCTGCACTGAGAAAAATCCCCAGTAATATAGCAAACAGATCAACATGAACCGGGTTGTGAGTGAAGCTGGCAATCAGACCGATGACGATGGTCACCAGCAACCAGAACCCTTTATTCTTAATACTCTGCGCGAGTGAAAAGGCTGTCGCATTTTTCCATTTCACAAAAAGTGTCAGCATAATGGCGCCTAGCAATAAACTGGCAACAATATCGCTGATAAAATGTGCCCCATACCAGACCCGTGCTACGGCTTGTCCTAAAACAAGGAAAACGAGGAATGGGATCATGAACACTCTGAGACGGTGCCATTGATCGCCTGCTGACATTCGACTTTTGCAGAAAAGCCCAACCATTCCCCATACCACCGTCGCCATTAATGTATGCCCGCTCGGGAAGCCGAAACCATAGACATTAATCTGCTGTAATTCCGGGATAATGTAGGAAGGCCGAGGTGAGCTGATCCCATGCTTTATCAGCGAAGCAACCAAGGTGACACTTATCAGCATCACAGCCAGTTGCAGCATGGCAACCGGACCAAAGAACCCAACAACCAAAGAAATCAGCATTAAAATAAATACCGCTTCACCTGGAAGATTCAGAACTGACATCGCGCCATCAAATAGCCACTGAGCCGCATCCGGCCAGGACTTAATCCATTGCTGAAAATGTCGAATAAGGAGCAACTCTGTACGGTGGAGTGTACTGACACGCTCACTTAAATCAGCATAGATCTCAATATTACTTTCCGGTGTTTGTTCAAGCCATTTGACCAATAGTTCAATGTCATTCGGATAGCGATACTCTTTTGCTGACACCTCTTTCGGGTTGATCAGATAGACACGCTTTACCTCTTTCCCGAAATGTTCTGAAAACCAAGAGGCAACAACCGGAAAACCCGTTTGATCCGTTTGTGAAGACACCAGTATCGGCGTATCCGACTGGCAGCTATAAATTGCAGCACGGCCACGGTACTGCAGTAACTTATCGACTGAGACAACTAAACCGGTTTCTTCTAATGCTTCGCGAGCAGCGGCTTGTTCCGGCGTATCACCAGAATCAATGTACCCTCCGGGCAGGGATAACTTCTGGGTGATAACTTCAGACAACATAACTATTTTATCGGCATGGCGGATGACACATACCGCGCCCACGATATCACCGGGAATCACGGTATTGTTTGATAACATGACTTCTGATGACGTGGCGTTTGATAAACTTGCATTACCCAATACAGGAAACACAAAACAGAGAGAAAATAGGGAAAACCATACCCTAAAAACAGACCTAGCTTTTATTGACACAAATTAGCCTTGAAAAAGAGCGAACCTGTTTCAATTCTAACAGCTCTTTATACCTAAACCACTGCAGATGAAATGTTCTGTGCAAATTCAGTGGCTTTTAATCAAGGCCGCCGTTTGAGCGCATAGTGATTCTATTTGTGATGCCATTCCTACACATTTCGCTTAAATAAGATTTTCAGAGGACGCGCTGAATAATGCATTTTGATGAGGTTTAGACATAGGCAAATCTTGGTCTATTTCCAGCTCAAGGGCTATGATTTAACTGTTGAACCTTCCCAGGTGAGATTATGAAGAACACAAGAAAGATCATAAAAATCCGCTACGGATTGAAAACAGGGTCAATGACCGCCTTCATCAACAGAGACAATATCTCAGAAATAGATCCCTTCGTTTTGTGGGACCACTTCGATGCCAAGGGCGCAGTACAGCCTGTAGGGTTGGATTATCACGGCCATTCCGGTGTCGATACCGTGAGCTACCCTGTTGCCGGCAACCTCAAACATATCGACTCATCAGGCTGCCAGACCACATTGCAGGGAGGAGATATCCATGTAATGACTACCGGTGGCGGGATCATTCATAAAGACATCATCACACCGCATAATGGCAATGCTGAAACTTTCCAGCTCTGGACCGCCCTTCCTGCCAATGAAGGGGAAATGGATGATGCTTCAAGTGCAAACTACACGACCAGCAGACTTCCCTTAGTGGAAGAGGCTGATTCAACCACCAAGGTCTTGGTAGGATCCTATAAAGGCGCACAAAGCCCCGTTTCTTATAGTATCCAAATAACCTATCTCGATATTATTATTACACCTTATGGTGTCTGGCATTACCAACCGGATAAGAGCCAAACTTCCGGGTTTATTTACCTTCGCTCTGGTATTGCTTACATCAATGGTAATCAACTTCACCCTTGTCAAATGGGTATATTGGAAACATCATCACGGCCTGTACAAATAAAAACCGGGAATACAAGTACACGATTATTTGTTGTGTTAGGTAAACCTCTGAACCAACCTTTAATTAGTTCAGGAGCCTCCGTGCATTCATCGAAAGAAAATCTTGTTATTGGCAAAAACAAAATAGAAGAACTTATGGGCGCAATTAAAAACTGTCGATAAACACAGGTCTGAAAAAACAGCCCTAATCTCTTTCCCTGTGCTACGTTACAGCACTATCAAGGAATCGTTGCGATGAGTTTATGGGCTGTTGATTAAATACATTGTAAAACGTTAAGCGCGATGTCCACACTTAAAGGTGCCGTTGGAATTAAACCACAACGCCTGTTTCTTTTTGCGGCCAATCAGAATGGGACCATCATCAAAGAAAAGAAAGTTTTTCCAATTGCGCTTAAAGACCCCCCACTTAGTCTCAATCACATTGTATTTTTCGTAGCAGAAAAATACCGTGGTATTGTCTTCCCAATTGATAAACTCGAGTAGCTCCGGGGGCAAGTCAATGTCATCACTATCCCAGGCATTCTGCCAGTCAATGGATTCTGACCAAATTTTGTCAACGTGGGCCCAGTCACCTTTCTCGAAGTGGTCGGCATCAGGACTTTGACTACTGATATGTTCACACCAGATTTGGGAAGAACGCGCTTGAGTGAAAGGTTTAATTTGTTCTAAATCATCTGCTGCAACCGGCATTGAAGCGTGGGTAAAAATCCACCTGCGAGAATACTGCTCTAACTCTACGTAGTTCATTCGTCGACCTAACAAAACATTGACGGAGCAATGTACCTTAGTCGTCGGTTTTGTTCCAGCGTTCGGTGAAAAAACAAAGAGCGTTCGAGAGGCGAACCCCTAGGCTATGCTCTAGAGCCTCGCCACTCGCCTCTGGTTATTTCATATCCCAGAAGTTACTTATCCAGCCACCGATGCGCTCATCATAATGGTTGCCACTAAAATTAAGAGGTTCAGGATGGGAGCCCCCTCCGGAATGAGAGTCGAGTAGCTGAGAGATATGATTAGCCATCGGATCATCGTGTTCTGTCAGACGTCTTCTTGTTGCTACTTCTTTGATGATTCTTAATCGATATGCCGAGTTCATTTTCTTCATTGCCAGCTCCTCTCTCAGTTAAACCTAAATAAAAATAGGAGTTAGTGTTTAAATCGTCAAATCACCGACACTAAAATGGCATCTGAATGAGGTAAAGCAGATTTTCACGAAGTCTAGAAGAAACAAAGCCTTACTTCGTAAATAAACAAAAAGTCAAATTCCGAACGAATAAATAAAATTCGTATCACACTGATTTATATATTTTATAATGATAAAAGCATATTATTTTAGTTTTTTTATCTACTCTCGACTATATGACAATTGTCTTTATTCATAGTGAGGTTTCAATATGCAGCACAGTAAATATTCATCGACATGCCTCCCACGCTATTGTCTGCTGAAAAAATAATATTTGTGTTAGTGTTGGTGTTATTAACGGCAGATTTCATTGCCTTTTGCACTAACCCACACACACTGCTACC
This sequence comes from Photobacterium sp., assembly GCF_057456235.1. NCBI lineage: Bacteria > Pseudomonadati > Pseudomonadota > Gammaproteobacteria > Vibrionales > Vibrionaceae > Photobacterium > Photobacterium sp. The sequence continues at coordinate 325,283 of NZ_JBVCPH010000001.1, forward strand.
GTTTACTTATCCCCTATAAACCATCATTCCCCGGAGGTACGGTGAAAAGTATAATTTTGTCTATATTTGTCTTTCTCAGCAGCTTTTCATCATTGCTGTATGCCGCTTTGCCTGCCCAATACCACCAGTGCAATAAGACACTGACTTATGATGTCTATTTTCATAACCATAAAATTGGCATACTCGAACGAAAGCTGAACTGGAATGAAGGCAACGTCGACATCTCTACCTACAGCAAAGTCGATGTTCTGGTGACAAAATCCACATTGAAACAACAATCAAAAGTAGAATGGTCACCAGAAACAAACATGTTTCTGACTCAGTCGTTTGACCGGACGATCTCGGGGATTATGGCAGGAAACATTTCCGCTAAATTCAGTGACAACGGTCGTCGTTCTTCCGTCTCGAATGACGGTAAAACCCTGACCTTTTTTGATAATAATATGCCACTACTCGATGGCGATGCTGTCGCTAGTCAAATGCGGTTCCACTTAATCAATGGGGATAAAGCCTTTGATTTCATGCTACAAGAGGCTGATGAAGTGAATCACTATTACTTTGCGGTGAAAGGACAAGAAACCATTAACACCAATTTTGGCCACATTAACACTATTCGTGTCGAGCAAATAAAGAAAAGCGATCGCAAAGTGGTGCTCTGGTTTGCACCCAGTGTTGACTTTCAGTTAGTCAGAGCGACTTATAAACGAAAAATCCTCGATCTGAAAGCGACGCTGGTGCGAAAAAAAACACAGTGTCCGCCAGCCAAACCACTTACAGCCACCACGACAATGTTGACCCCGTCAGGTTGAATGTGTAAATCACGATAACTTACCGCTTAACGCCTCTTCAAATAGTGGCTAAAAGAGAAGGTGTCTGGCTTGAACCATCAACTCACTTAAGTGCTTGCAAGTAGACTTGTTTTAAATGATGCCAATTGGGAGATACTTAAGACTTACAATAAAAGGGCTGCGCTCTTGGCGCAGCCCTTTTTGCCAACAGATCCCTTTACTCCAAAGTAATCCGCTTATGGGCAATCCCTGTATGACAATTGATACAGGTTTCACCACGGCTTTCCATCAGTTCATGATTCAGCCTTGCTCGCTGGGGCTGCTTGCTCAAATCGAAATTATCATCAACATGACAAAACCGGCAAGCTTCAGAGTCATTAGCTAACATATCTTCCCACACCATTTTCGCCAGTCTGGGTCGATGCTGCTCGAAGTTCTCCTTATTAATCGTACCCACCATCATATGATAGATATCTGCTGTCGCAGCAATTTTCACCTTCATCTTATCGATAAAACCATGGGGTACATGACAGTCTGCACAGGTCGCCAGTACTTCATCATCACTTCGATAATGCGGGGATGCCTTGTATTCCTGTACGATGGTATCCATGCTGAGGTGGCAGCTAAAACAGAATGTATTTTGATTGGACGCAACCATCACCCCCTGAAAGGCTCCCACTGCCAACAACGCTAGGAAGATACCAATTGGTATACCCAGCAGCAGCGGTTTTTTCAGCCATCGCCACAAGCGTTGCGTCCGAGTTAATTCATCTCCCATCGTTCCTCACTTAGGAGTCAGGTCAGCTTACGCTGACCTCCCCGGATAATTACTTGCTTTCACCTAAATAGCGGGCTTTAAAGGCTGCTTGGGCTTCTTTCCGTGCCTTTTTTACTGACTCCGGTTCTTTACCGCTGAACCAGGCATGTTCAGGTTTGTCGAGAATATCCTGCAACACCTGGCGAGCACGTTTCGCCCCTTCAGCATTACCGTTATGCTCAGCCTTCTCAACCGTTTCAATATACTGAGGAACCATCTCGATATAGAAGCGTTCAGCGACTTCGTACATACCATGCCACTGCACATAGTCAGGCGCCTGCATGGCCGCACCGTGACGAGCCCGACGACCTTCATGATGCCAGAGGTAGAACCAGGTCCACTCAATCTCTTCATCAAAGCCGGTTTCAGTCAGCATCCCTTCCTTCTTCAGCGTCGCCATCAATGTTTTGCCGGGACGGGCAAACTTATCATTGTAAAGCTCAACCAACGAATCAAACTGAATATAGAAATTGTCGATCATCGACTTGGTATGACACGATTGACACACGTTTTGCATATCAGCACGACGCGCTTCCCACGACTTGGTCTCTTTACCGGATGCCAGATCTTTCGCATCGATCTTTTCAGAAATCGCCGGACGCAATGTCCACGAAATGCGATCACCAACATCATGCGTCACTGGTAATTCACGGGTAGCTGACATATGACACGTTGCACACGTTGGCGCAGCATCATAATCTTCACCGACCACCCATTTAGACGAATCCAAATTCATCCGATCTACATGCGCAAAGAAGCTAATACCGTGCTTCGATTCTTCATAGATTTCTTTTTGCGGATGATCAGGACCAAGGTGACATTTACCACATGCTTCCGGGCGACGAGCCTGCACCATGTCGAACTCATGTCGCTGGTGACATGCAGTACAAGCCCCTACCGAGCCATCTGGATTTAAACGTCCAATTCCGGTATTTGGCCAGGTAGTCGGATCCAAATCACCATTTTCCAGCACTTTAACTTCTGAACCATGGCACTGCCAACAACCATTCACTGCGACGGGTGACTGACCATTCATGGTTAAAGCACCTTCTACCACTTCGGCAAGGAAATTATCCAGAGAACCAATGATTTGCCCAGCTTTAGCATGATGGCTCTTCGAGAACTCATCGACTTCCTGATTGTGGCATTGACTACAATCTTTGGGTGAAACAATCACTGAGATATCAACACCTTCATGCGTGATCAGATCTTTATCTCCGGGATCTGCTTTATGACACTCATAGCAACCAACATTGGCACCATAGTGCTTAGAACGCCCCCACTGGGCGTAAATGGAAGGGTTTTTTTCTTTATGACACGCAGCACACTCCTTACTTTCATCACTTAATTGTTTAAAGGGTTTCATAATCAATGCTTTGGGTTCAGCACTAACCGTCGTCGGCCACGATAATAGTACCGTGCAAATCATCGCCGCAAAGGCAAAACATAAGCATCGTACAGCCAATAATCCATTGTCCATAACGAACCTCACTCACACCACTCATTTTTATTACATTTTATTTCTAAATGTAACTTAACAATTACAAGATCAAGTGTAGATGACGGAGGTATTCCCATATGATTTTTATGGAAATTTGAGAGCAGTGTATGTTTTTCAACCACAATCCAAACCACTGCAAAATACAGGGGTCAGATGAATGGGTGGGCCGATTGATTTAAACTCTTGCAATGCACGTAATGCCGACTCCGCGTTTTCGCTTTAAACTAAAATGTGAAGTGCAGTGTATTAGTACAGTGTCTTTATGCTGTTTTTATAAGACGCTGTCTGAGGTACTCGTGAGCATCGTCTGAAACATCACTGCCCCAGGCTATCCGTTCTAAATTACTTGACGCAATCAATGTCGCTCCCGAACCAAAAAACGGATCAACCACCACATCACCCACTGAGCTGCTTTGTTGTATCAGCGTCTCAATCAAAGCGACCGGCTTCTCCGTCGGATATCCCCGATAGACTCGTTTGTGCTCTAACACATCGGGAATACCGAGATTGTTGAGTTTTCTTTTCCCTTTTTCAAAGAAGAGAATGAACTCATACCTTGCTCTATAGTGATAGCCCATCCCAATGGCGACTTTGTCCCAGACAATGGGCTTCCAGAACTTAAAGCCTGCTTGCTCTGCAATAGGCTTTATATAAAACATGGTTTCCTGATCACAGAATAAATAGAAATGGCTATTCTTTTTTAGAACCCTGTACACCTGTGCCAGAAACTCTTCAAATCTTTCGTTCGGAAAGATTGTAAACCACTGGTTACTCGATCCCTTGCTCTCTTTCAGGCGTGTCGTCGTACCGATAGCCCTATGTTTTTCCAGTGATTCGTAGGGGGGATCGGTGATGAATAAATCGACACTCCCATCCGGGAGTGTCGACAACCATTCAACCGCATCTTGTTTATATAACTGCATTTAAAACCTAAAATTGCTGACATAATGTGGAACAACCGAGCAAAGCTGGCTGTTCCACCCTGCCATCGATGATACGTGAACCACAATAAATTCGCCCGCCCTATCTTCAAAAATACCCTGACAACGATTTTAGAGCACAAGTCTGTTTTCCAACCAAAAACCGATGAGGAACCCAACCGCTTTCCAGTGAGCAGCGTTGAAAGTCATGCGAAATTCTCGCAGAAACGAGCATCTTGAGGCGAGTTGGGTATAGCTTACAGAAGTCATTCGGTTTGCTGTTGTTTTTTAGGCGTGACTATATTGGTTGTGGTTGGTGGAAAAGCCATTGTATTAATACTTAATTTCTTTATAGTGCTTCTTTTATTATTGGCCACTAGCACTTCACCACAGAACTTTGACGAGTTCAGTCACCACCTTCGTTATTCCGTAAAGAAAGGCACGAACTTATACGGAATCTCAGGAGCACGCGGTTAGAGCTGGATCCCCCTGATTCAACCATTAAGTATACTGACATGAAACCAAACTATCCCGCGCACTTGAAGCTACTGGCATTCACTGCGCTCATCAGCCTGTCTTTTCCCATCGGCAGCTACATTACGGCGGAACTTAACCCGCTGGTCGTAACATGGATGCGTTATTTACTAGCCAGTTTATTGTTTATTACTCTGCTGGTTTGTAAAGGCCAATTTCGATTGCCGGCCTTAAAAGACTTGGGGCGCTATACCCTGATCTGCCTGCCTTCGCTAACCTACTTTGTCGCAATGTTTATTGCCCTGGGAGATACAAGCGCGTTGGATACCAGTGCGCTGTACACCACGGTACCGCTGATGAGCGCAATTTTGGCAGCCATTATATTTAAACGCAGTACATCGCTTAGTATTTCATTTGCGCTCATAGGCGGAATGCTGGGGGCGGGATTAATTATCTTTCGCGGAGATCTATCTGCCGTGGCCTCGTTATCACTGACGTCATCGAATAAGATTTTCCTGTTTGGTTGTTTTGCAATGGCACTGAACCCCATCGCCGCAAAAACATTATATCGAGGCGAATCATTTCTTTCGATGACATGCTGGACGCTCATTTGTGCCACCGTTGTTTTGACACTCGGTACCAGCACAACATTGCTGGCAACGGATTGGAGTGCCATTTCCACTGATGTCTGGCTGGGCATTGCTTATCTGGCCGTCTTCGCCACGGCACTGAGCTTCTTTTTATTCCAGCAAGCATGTGTTGCTCTCACTCCAGTACAGGTTTCTGCTTATACCTACCTGATCCCGGTCATGGTACTGATGGTCAACCAGGCTAATGGTCATGCCGAATCGTGGTCACAAGTCAGTTATGGTGTGGTCACCGTTATTGTAGCGATGGCTGTAATGATCCGTTCTTCATCAGCCGTCAGCCTCAATAGCCCTGCGGCAGAAACACCAAACAAAAAACAGCGCTGCGCTTAATCAAGTTCATACCGAGAGGGATCGGGAACCCTCTCACTCTGTCACCTTCTTTTTTATCGCGCGATGGCTCAGATGTGTTACAAGCCAGCTGTACAGATTTCAGGCTGTAAATCAAACTAAGGTCGTCACTGCTTGGTTTACCTCACTTGTTCTGTGATAATCCGTCGCAAGTACACCTCATTCACTTTCTAACAAGACGGCAACCCATGAAACTATTAGTTCGAAACCTTGCACGCACAACAACTGAAGCTGAACTAAAGGCTATCTTTGAAGCTCACGGCACCGTTGGTTCATGTAACCTGGTATTAGACCAGGAAACGGGGAAATCTAAGGGCTTTGCTTTCGTTGAAATGCCTGAAGATGATGAAGCCAACGCTGCAATTGCCGCTCTTAACGGTACTAGCATCGCGAAAAGCAAAATTCGAGTAAAAGAAGCTGAGTATAAGTAACATACTCGCGAGTGACTTAAGGCCAGGGCATCATTGTATCTGGCCTGTTTTATCGGCAATCAACCACAGCTTTGGTCAAAGCAGAGATGATTATTCGTTGACATCCTGCACTAGATTGTCAATAAAATCACTGTAGTGCTCTTGCATCGGTAATTCTAGATCGACCTTCAGTCGCTTCCTTCTGGCCTTGACGGCCTCACCAGTTATCGGATTGATTGCCTCTTTTTCATAAGGCTCCCAATAGATACCCATGCCTCTTTTTTGCCAGCTTGGTATCTCATCGAAATTAATTCCTCTATTAAGAAGGAACTCAATCTTCTTAGCCGCTGGCATGTTAATAAAAGCGGCCGCTGATTCTTTAGGGGAAACTCCTTCCTTCCTGAGAGTCCAATAACAGTGCGCATTTAATGCGTTTCTATAGGCATCTGCATTTCTCCAACGGAAATAATCGATAACAAGTTGTCTATTCGGGAGCTGACTAATCCGACAATCAAAGGCCCCAATATCGCCTAATAACAGACTAAATTTTGCACTTGCCTCTCCTGCCAGGACGGAGTTCAGCTTCCGCTCTTTTCTCTCAAAAGTATTATCATTCACATCAAGAAGCAGTGATATCTCATCACTGTAAGTATATCCATAAAGTACTTTGAAACCGCATTGCATCAAGTGCTTTACCGTTTCAAGCATCAAGTCCCTGAATTTAAGATCATAGGGAGCATTGAAGTTATGCTTATCCTTGGTTAAAGAAGTAAAACTACGTCCATCCAGTCGAGCGATGATATGAATTTCAGGTAAGACACAATGATCATGTGCCGTTTCATAAATCCGCATTTTTTCATCTAACTCGTTGAACTTCATCTTTCCACTCTTCTCAGTCAATTAACCATCGTTCAGGGGTATACCGCTTTCGTAATTCAGACGACTTAATTATCAGAAGCGGTATATGCCCAAAAGTGAAGGTAACCAAAATGATTGAATTTATTTTATTATGCCCAATAGACTCCAAAATGCCGGATTCAGAGTGGGCTCGATCCCAAAGGGCGAGATTTATTGGATATATAAGGCAATTATCCGCCCTTTGGCAAATCCGGTTACCTGAAGTAGTGCCTGATCAGCTTGTAACTGTCTTTGAACCACAACTTCTTATTTTCAAACGCGACCTGATGACGGGTTAAAGAAAAATAACGATCTCCTTCGCGCCGGTTGATGGTCATGACCGTGATATCCTCTACCTTGATGGTGATATGATCACAAAATGTGATCGCCTGACGGATTAAGGCCAGTTTGCCTGCTCCCATCGGGAAGTACGGAAAAGCCCGGGCAAGCGTCGATAAGGTACTCAATTGGGGCAGAATAAGTTCAAACCTGCTGCCACATGCAGAAAGGTGAACGGGTTCGCCATTCACCTCCACATCCATTTCACCCTGTACGTCAAACCGCATCAGTTAGTCCAGGTTCCGGCCTCGAATACTAATGGTGCCATTGAACTTCCAAGTAGAATGCGGTGCTTTTTCACCAGCGCCACTGGGAACACTAATTTCTACATTATCAAAGTCATACGTTAATTCTGCATGACGTTCGGTGAGTTTGTCATAGAGGGCACCGGCGAGATCTGGCCAGTTTGTGGTGTCTTTCTCAATATCAGCCATAATGGTCTCCTTAAGTGGGTTTCAAGAATTAAGGATAGTATGCAATGGCGTAATGCGCGGCTTTTCCAATCAATCACCGTCATTTTTGGAATATGTCCAGGCTATGAACAGATTTGAGGCAATAGAATTGGCAGCGATGAGCGTATATATACCGAGTACCGCAAGATAATTGAAGTCGCTGAAATAGATAAGTGTCAGATGCAAAAAAGGCTTACCTTTCGGTAAGCCTTTGTTGTTTTAGATGGTGCCCCGGGCCGGACTTGAACCGGCACAGCGCGAACGCCGAGGGATTTTAAATCCCTTGTGTCTACCAATTCCACCACCAGGGCACGCAATTCTTGATTGCGATGGTTAGACACCATCTTTCAACACCGAGTTTGTTAAAAACAACAATCTCGACATTGCAATATTTGGAGCGACACACGAGGTTCGAACTCGTGACCTCAACCTTGGCAAGGTTGCGCTCTACCAGCTGAGCTAGTGTCGCATCTTATTCTCAAAGAGAATGGAGGCGCGTCCCGGAGTCGAACCGAGGTACACGGATTTGCAATCCGCTGCATAGCCACTCTGCCAACGCGCCATTACTTCGTAGAAGTTTCAACCGCTTAACAAGTCTCCCCGTTGCGGTATGGGGTGCATTCTACGGATTGCTCTGCATGAGTCAACTGCAAAATAGAGTAATTGTGTTTGTTTGCTGATTTTATGCACAAAACGGTAAAGAGATAGATGAAGCGACGATAAATCAAACAGGAGTTTGACGCTGAACTCATGCCACTTTACATAATCTCCTTCATTGCTTCGGGCGGGATAATCGCCCCGGTATATTGAATGACAATCGAAGCCAGATGATGGCCTAGCTCTGCCGATGAGGCTGCAGACTCACCATTTAAACGGCTGGCTAGATAACCCGCTGCAAAAGAGTCGCCAGCGGCAGAGGTATCAACGACGGGGTCGACTTTATTCGCCGCCACAAAATGGCGTTCAGGATGATCGCTTTGTAAGTCAGTAACAACCTCACAAGGTTCACTGCCACGCTTGATCACTACCTCATTACAGCCAAATTGCTGGCAGCGCTCCACTATTTTCGTCTCTCCCCAAATACGTCGGTCATCAACTTCCGTGATCAGCGCAATATCAACAAAAGGGTATATTTGGGCATACCAATACTGTGCTTGCTTTGCAGTCCATAACTGAGGCCGAAAGTTATTATCAAACAATACCTTACCACCATTGGCTTTGTGTTTTTCAAGCAAAGTGATTAATACCGTTTTCGCATCTTCGGCCAGAATTGCAAAGCTGATCCCACTGATATACAAGGCCTCAAACTGCTTGGCATCAATGGCTTGCTCTAACGGTGAAGGCGACGATGAATCAGAAAAATAAAACTTTGCTGCGCTGTCATTGCGCCAGTAATGAAAGTGACGCTCACCGTTCGGCTCAGTTTCGACCAGATACAACCCCGGTAATTTATCCGCAATTTTGCGCACCATTGCAGTATCAATATGTTCAGCTTGCCATGATAAAAGCATATCCTGGCTAATATGATCAATGCCTAGAGCTGTGGCATAGCTGACCGAGTGGTTGCGAGAAGCGCTTAATCTCGACAGGTACAATGCCGTATTTAAAGTGTCACCACCGAAGGTACGCTGCAGAGGCTGGCCACTCAATTCGATCATACACTCTCCGAAAAATGCAATTTTCACACTATCACCATCATTTATTGAGCTGTTATTAAAGAGTAATTGAAGCTGGCGAGCTTACTGCACAACAAAGAGCTGCATTTTTACGAGTTTTAGCGAATTATTCCGCCATATCAGGCTTGTTGATACTTGGCGTGTGATCTTAAATACGAGGGAGGCCCCTTGAAGGCTTACATGGTAAAACTTTATCCGGTGAGAGGGTTCTAACAATCGATTAACTGGCTGGCCGAACGGCATTGAAAAATAATGTGCAATGCTAAAAATTTAAGTTATAAATAGATTAATAGTCGGATTTTTTGCAGAGCCTGTGTGCCTATGGTCAAAACGGCAAGGGAATGTGATGAGTATGCAGCCGTAATTGCGGCACTGCCTGATGTGGTGTTTATTCTCACAGAATCAGGACGGTATGCTGATATCTTTGGCGGACAAGACTCAAATTTTTATCATGATGGTTCTGTACTTAAAGGTGTGAGCTTATTCGATGTTTTACCTCACGACAAAGCCGTTTGGTTTCTCCATCGGATACAAGAGACTCTATCTGAAAATAAATTGATGGTGTTTGAGTATACCCTCGCTGGTGATGATGTAGAGAATATCAATAATGAATCAGGGCCACCAGGAAGCCTTTGGTTTGAAGGTCGTGTAAACCCACTAAAATCTTTACACTACGGAGAAAGAGCCGTTGTCTGGGTGGCGAGAAATATAACCGAACGCCATGAGCTAGAAAAAGAATTAAAATATAAATCCGAGGTTGATGCCTTATCTGGCACATTCAATCGCAGGAAACTATTCGAACACCTGAGTGAGGCATTTTATACCTTTCAAAGGTATAAGGAAAACTTCTGTTTTTTACTTATCGATATCGATGACTTTAAGCGAATTAACGATACTCACGGACATCAATCTGGCGATGAAGCCTTACGTTTCATCGCAAACACTTGCCAATCAGAAATTAGGCATACTGATATTATGGGTCGGCTTGGTGGCGATGAGTTTGGGATCATCCACCGAAATGCATCCATAGCTTCATCTTCCGCCCTAGCTAAACGCCTAAATGGGGTCGTTGCACGTAGAACCAAGGAAAAACAATCAGGCTTAGATTTATCAATTAGTATTGGAATCGGTTATTTCAAAGAAAGTGACTATAGTGTTGATCAAATATACAAACGAGCAGATGTTGCACTCTACCAGTCAAAACGAAACGGAAAAAACTGTTATTCTGTTGAATAGAACAGTGCGATCAATTTAAATTATATCGGCAATTACACCTCCTCCACCCGCAGCACTTGCTAGACCGCCAAGCAGCGCACAGCATATTACAATCAACATAATCCCTTTATTTATCATTGTTTCACCTTTCTCATATAGGCGTTGGCTTGCGCCTGAGTCCCAGCCTGGTACCGAGAACAATTTCCAGTATAGAAAACAAGCTGGATGTTGCATGAGCAGCATATGAGAATGGTAAAAAAGTAGTGCTGAAATGTTTTATTTAAGCTGAAATCCCACCATCTCTTAATCTTGTCCCTGATGGCGACGAATCGATCGTACTGTTCCCCAGACAAATGCAAGCAATATCAGGATCGGCCCCAACCACAGTACATAAGTCTTGGGCCCGAATTTTGGCTGATATAGCACAAAATCACCGAATCGACTGGTCATAAAATCAATAACTTGTTGATCGGATTTTCCATCATTCACCATCTGATAGACTTTCAGGCGCAGATCTTTTGCCACTGGCGAGTTTGATTCAATCAGATTCTGGTTCTGACATTGCGGGCAGCGCAGGTTCTTTGCCAGAACCATCGCCCGTTTGTGCTTTTGAGGCGAACGAAACTGAAAAGTTTCCACCGATTCGACTAACCGAGTCTCTGCGGCAATAAAGGTTTGATCTGCCTGAGCATACGCGGGCTGCACAGTGCCGAGCAAAGAAAAGAGCACCAATAACGTTAAAACGCTTCCCGCCGATAAGGCTTTGATATGATTTTTAAGAAAAAGCGGTGCTATTTTAAGGTACGGATTATTCATAGGGTAATGCTCGTTAACTGCTCTATTTTTGGTGCAAATTGTTGTTGCCAGATGGTCGGGGTTAATGCCCCCGTATATCGGTGACGAATGACACCATTTTTATCAATCAAATACGTTTCAGGGGTGCCATAGACGCCTAAATCCAGTGCTAACGCCCCCTGGGGATCATAAATCACCTGCCGATAGGGATTGCCCGATTGCTTTAACTCATCCAATGCCGCCTGCCTGTCATCTCGATAGTTCAGTCCGACTATTGGAATGGCTTGTTGGCTAACCAATTGCTTCAGGTACTCATGTTCCAACTTACAAATACCACACCATGAGGCCCACACATTCAGTAGCTGAACGTCTCCGGTCAAGCTGGCTTGAGTAATCGTACTTTGCCCGTACTGCAGGCTTGGTAACGCAAATTCAGGCACTGGCTGGCCTTCCAAGGGCGAAGAAACCGACGCATTTTTGCTTTCCATACCCAGCACCAGTAAATACCCGGCAGCTAAGACCATAACAAGTGGTAGAAAGCGGATTATTTTCATTATCTTGAATCCTTTCTCTTCTTACTTCCAAATAACAATCGTCGATATTAATTGTTCTTTTTTCTCCGAAGGCTGGTAAACGTTAACGTTAATTCGGACTAATACGGCAAGCGTTCCACCTAACATCATTAATATCCCGCCCAGCCATAGCCAGCGAACAAAAGGTTTATATTGGATCCTGACCGCATAATCTGTGCGATTAAGCTTCTCCCCCAAGGTGATATAGATATCGCCATGCCAGAACCATCGAATGCCCGGCTCACTCATATTCATGGTACGCACGGTGTAATGGCGACGCTGAGGTTCAATCATGCCAAGGCTTGCGCCTTCTTGTACGACCTCTATATTGGCTTGTTCTGCGGTGTAGTTTGCTCCAATCAGTAACTCGGTATCGCGATAATGAAACTGATAATCACCCAGCGCCAGCTGATCACCGGGCCCCATCTTGTTAGTCACTTCTTCGGCGTAGTAACTCACCAGCGTCGCCCCGACCAAGGCGGTAGCAACCCCGACATGGGCGGTGACCATTGCCAGCTGACGGCAACATTTCCGATCAAATTTCCAGCTTTTGCGTGACTTCTGATCCATATATAAAGTCTGCACCGAGGTTAGCGTGATCCATAACGCCATAATGAAAGCGATACATACAACCAGATTAATTCCATCTTCAATCATGATTGACAGCGCAACGCCCAATACGACAGAAACCGCCATAGGCGCCAGAATACGGGTAATGAAGTTGTCTGAAGATGCACGATGCCAGCGAATTAACGGGGCTAAACCCATAAACGCAAAAAGCATGAAACTCAGCGGCATAAACAAGCTATTAAAATACGGTGCCCCGACAGAAATATTACCTAAGCCAAGCGCCTGAAAGACCATCGGATAAAACGTTCCGAGCAGGATGGTTAACGTCACCACGGCAAATAAACTATTACCCGCAAGAAATGCCGCCTCGCGAGACAAAAAGCCAAATCGAACAGGTTTGATATATTGCCCGGAACGAAGCGCAAACAGGCTCAGTGATGTCAGTAATATGACACCGAGAATAGCGAGCAAGGCTAAACCACGTGTCGGATCAACGGCAAACGCATGCACTGAGGTCAAGACCCCGGACCGGACAATGAAAGTGCCGAGTAAACTCAGTGAAAAAGTAAAAATCGACAGTAACAGTGTCCAACTGGTGAGGGCTTTGCGTTTCTCGGTAATGATCAGCGAGTGCAGTAATGCCGTACCCGTCAGCCACGGCATTAACGAAGCGTTCTCAACGGGATCCCAAAACCACCAGCCGCCCCAGCCTAATTCATAATATGCCCACCATGAACCTAACGCGATACCTCCGGTAAGGAAAACCCAAGCGCTGAGTGTCCATGGTCGGCTCCAGCGCGCCCAGGATGCCGGACTGACAGTATCGCTGGTCGTTGTAAGCGCCGATAAAGCAAACGCAAAGCTGACAGCAAAACCGACATATCCCAAGTACAGCATCGGCGGGTGGAAAATAAGCCCGACATCTTGCAACATCGGGTTTAAATCACGCCCTTCTGCAGGCATCGGAAATAAACGCAGAAAGGGATTAGAAGCAAGCAGGGTAAACAGGCTAAAGGCTGCTGCCAGCAATGCCAGAATCACCAGCACCCGGCCAATAAACTGTTCATTTTTGTTACGGCAAAAATAGGCAACTGCCGCCGCCCATCCGGTTAACGAAAATAACCAAAACAGAAATGACCCTTCATGGCCGCCCCATACAGCTGCCACTTTGAAAAATTGCGGTAACTGAGAATTCGAGTGGTGTGCAATATAAGCAACAGAAAAATCATCAACGGCGAAGCTGTACCCCAGCAACACAATTGCTGTCGTGACAGAGAAAAAAGCGCCATAACTTAACGGCCATGCATAGCGGATAATGTATGAGTCCTTTTTAGCTAAACCATATAGCGGAATCGTCCCACCCATTAACGCAAAAACAAACCCGAGTATTAATGCGTAATGTCCGACTTCAGGGATCATTCAATTTCCTTTTAATCATGAACTGCAATCATCATCCAGTAACGCTGGAGAACCGACCTTGAACTCGATCATAAAAGGCCGGAATTCCCCCCAAGGTTATCAGCACAAGACAGACGAAATCGCCACGGTTACCCGTGCCGATTTCATTATTATCTTACCTGTCAGGTCACTAGACGAGCGTCATTTGTCCTGCGTACAGAATAAAAGTACGCAACATCAGAACACCAATCAGGCTCAGGGACGTCACCAGCATAATAAAAGCTTTATTGTGCTTAACCCCTTGCGGACTAATTGCGTTCAGGCCAAGCGGCAATAACATGCCGGCACCAATAACACCATACCAGAACCAGGTCGCCCAGAACCCCCCGCCAATCGCTGCGATAGCCGCCGCTTCTTTCTGGCCGCCACCAAAGTACAGACCAGAGAAAAAGGCAAACAGGACAAACAATTCAAATATCACAACCGGACGTTCAAACTGGTGGATCCATTTTACACACGCGCTATGAGCTGATTCTTTGAACCCAATAATGCCGAGCAACAAACAGGCGGCAGCGCCTGACGACAAGCTTGAGAACAGGAACAGAATTGGCAATATCGGGTTATTCAGTAACGGGTAGGTTTTCAGTGCTGAAAGCAGGAAGCCGGTATAGGCTGCAAGCATCACTGCTAAAAAGCCCAGAAACAGCTCGATGCTATTTTCATATTTACTGATCAGACCAACAACTTTATCGGCAATGGGTAATCGGCCATTCAACAGCTTAAGCAGATCATCTTTGAAAATGATCGCTAACCAGGCAAACAGTACCGCCATGTACACCTGGAATAACAGAACCCCCATCGACATCACTGAGCTGGTGTTATAGAAAATCATGATCTTCCAGAATGACAATGGCTTTGTCAGGTGAAAAATCAAGATCGTTAAACCCGCGATGATGCCAAAAGGTGCAAGAATGGCTGTCGCCTTAATGATCCCATTAGCACTCGGGTGACCCTGAACGACTTTACGCTTTAGGTAAATTGCAATCATCACGGCCCCGGCAGACATACCGGCCAGGAACAGATAAATAGCGATGATCCAATCCCAAACTAATGAGTCAAAATAAAAGGCATCGGCAAATGTCATACTCATCCTTTTATCTCCCCTTTTCCATGAGGCACTTTATACAGCTTCGGCTGCGTACCTAATTCCACTTTCGAACGATAAACTGTTTTTTGACCCAACAACTTGGAAACACTGCTATTTGGATCATTCAAATCACCAAACGTCAGCGATTTTGTTGGGCAAGATTCAACACAGGCAGGTAGCTTACCTTCCTTAAGATTGGTCTTACGGCAAAAATCACATTTATCAGCGGCTTTTGTTTCAGGATTAAAGAAACGGACCTTATAAGGACACGCCGCCAGACAGTAACCACAACCGACACATTTAAATGGATCGACATCCACAATGCCTGTTGCGGGATCTTTAAAAGATGCCCCGGTAGGACAAACATGAACACATGGCGCATTGTCGCAGTGCTGACAGGAAATACGGGTAAACTGGTAATCCACATTAGGGTATTCCCCTTGTGGCTCACTGCGAACAATCTCTAAACGGGATACCCCTTCAGGCACCTTGTTAACTTCACGGCACGCATCGGTACAAGCAGTACAACCGATACATAATGTTTCATCATGTACCATGCCATAACGCTTAGTTCCGTCTTCCATGGTAGCTACCAGTGACTGACGTCCTAATAGCGACCCGCCTGCACTCACGCCCGTTGTAAAAATCACGGCGCCTGCACCAGCTAAAAAATTTCGTCTTGAACACGTCATACCATCACCTCCTACTTCTCTTTTTTCAGGTCTGAGTGACAGTCGACGCACATCTTAATTTTCGACTTTCGTTCAATACCTTTCATCGGATCGGCACTTGGATGCATGGTATGGCAAGACGCACACGATAAATCCAGCGCATGCACATCATGCGTCCAGTTAGCCTCGCTCAGATCTTTCGGTTCGTGGCAGTTAACACAGGTATTATTCTGCTGTTTGATCCACGCCGGATCAGCTGCAGGCTTCTCAGAACCTGCCACTGACTGTGCCAGGGCAAACTTGGTCACCTCAACCGCACCATCACGGTGGTTCTTGCCCACTTTACTGTGGCAATCAACACAAGTGACGTCTCGGTTCGTTTGCGCATGAACGGCGTCAGCATGTGCCCCTCTCAGTACGTCTTTTTCATCTTTGTGGCATTGTGTACAGGCGTAATCTCGATCCCTTATAAATTTGACAACATGTTGACCGGACCCTTGATTTATCACAACAGGATCAGCGACTGTGGCTTCCTGCGTGTCAGAGTCGGCGGCAACATTCATGGAAAAACCAAAAATACAGATCGCTACAAAGAATGTAAGCATCGTATTAATGGCCACTTTACAATTGCCCATTATTCACCTTTTCATCTTCCGTAATTGCAAAACTTATACGACAAATTGCAATCGGTGCTTATATTTAAATTTTGTATATAAAGAGCCTGCGAAGTCATTTCCCTCTAGAGCAATTCCATCCCGGCGGTTATCTATTCCAGGAGCGAAAACTAAAAAGTGAACTTTGATCACAGTTGAAATTAATTCTTATTTACTTGATTGATTAGCCACAACGCTCAACAGGCATATTAAATAATATTTAAAATAATGAAAAATTGAGACGGACTACAATTACCTCTAAAGTAGCATCAGAAATGAACATTTTATGATTAAGATCAAGAAAATCTCATCGCAAGCCATTGAATGTAAAGGTTATACCAGAAAACAAACATCCATATTATGCTGATTTGTAAATACCCCTTAAGGGGTATTTGTGCCATCAACACCCACAATAGCCCTTAAGGGGTAGGTGTGGTTATTGATTTTCGTCATTTTTGACATCACATTTTTGATTAATCCAAAGCAACAGAACATTAATAATTATGAATGCCAATTTATTTTTTGATACTATTTAGCCGAACTTCAATTCTTCTTGCTTAATTAGCCGCATTCACAACGCTTGGCTTATTTAATAATTAGAAAACTGGAGTGACAAATCGTGAGTAAGAAATGGACGCGAAATACTGTCGCAGTGGCAGCTATCTTGTCAGCGTTGTGCTTATCGACTAATGCGTTGGCGACTTCTGAACAGACCGCAACCGCGGAGCAGAAAGAAACAATGCGCTTTGAGCCTCGCAACGAACAATTTGCGAAGACCCATGGAGATCAATATAAAACCTGGGAAGCAACAAAAGAAAGCGAGCAGATTGAAGACGGGCTAGAGGAAGATCCCAATATGGTGGTTCTCTGGGCGGGCTATGGTTTTTCTAAAGACTACAATAAAGCTCGTGGCCACTTCTATGCAGTGACGGATGTACGTCAAACCCTGCGTACCGGCGGTCCGAAAGATGAAAAATCTGGCCCAATGGTTATGGCTTGCTGGAGCTGTAAGAGCCCGGATGTGGCTCGTGTAATTGACGAACGAGGTGAAGACGGTTACTTCGAAGGCAAATGGGCTCGCCTGGGCGCTGAAATCAACAATGCTATTGGTTGCTCAGACTGTCACAATAGCGGAAGCAAAGAGTTTGCTGAGGGTCAGCCGGCACTTCAGCTATCACGCCCTTATGCAGCGCGTGCGATGGAAACCATCGGTAAAAAGTTTGAAGATCAGTCTCGCTTCGATCAGCAAGCGCAAGTCTGCGGCCAATGCCACGTCGAGTACTACTTCACCGGGCCAAATAAATCCGTGAAGTTCCCATGGGACAAAGGTACCACCGTTGATGAAATGGAAGTTTATTATGATGAGCTTGGTTTCAAAGACTGGACTCATGCCGTTTCTAAAACACCGATGCTGAAAGCACAGCACCCGGGTTATGAAACATGGCGTGACGGCATTCATGGTAAAAACAATGTCACTTGTATTGATTGCCATATGCCTAAGGTACAAAACGAAGACGGTACCGTGTTTACCGATCACAAAGTCGGTAATCCTTTTGATCGCTTTGAAGACACCTGTGCCCAATGCCACACCCAAGACAAGAAAACCATGCAAGACATTGTCGCGGAACGCAAGGCAAGCGTAACAGAAATGAAGCTAAGAGCTGAGAAGCAAATTGTTGCCGCTCACTTTGAAGCAAAAGCAGCCTGGGATGCCGGTGCGACGGAAGAAGAGATGAAGCCAATCCAGATGGATATCCGTCATGCTCAGTGGCGCTGGGATTACGCTATCGCTTCTCATGGCGTTCACATGCATGCGCCTGAAGTTGCATTACGTATTCTTGGTACCGCACTTGATAAAGCGGCTGATGCCCGTACGAAAGTGGTTCGTCTGCTGGCAACCAAAGGCATTACGGCAGAAATTCAGCTTCCTGACATTTCAACCAAAGCTAAAGCACAACAAGCGCTTGGTATGGATATGGATAAGCTCAACGCTGAAAAGGAAGACTTCTTGAAAACCGTTGTTCCAGAGTGGAATAAGCAAGCAAATGAGCGTGAAGCGACTTATTAAGACTTGACGGATACCACAGAAATACAAAAGCCAGCATCACGCTGGCTTTTTTTGTTTCAAATAAATTAAGAAAAGTCTAATTCAATGGCCGTACACCCTTTGGCGCAGGCAATCCCCGGCTTATCGCTGGTCTCAGGCGGAACCAGATGTAATGGCTGGCCACATTCCGGACACAGCACGGTCTTACCCTGCATTACGCGCTTAATGACCGCACGCTGATCGCCAAAAGATTTCTTGGTCTGTTTGTTTAATTCGGAAAAATTGAGTTTCATAATTGTCGCTACGCAGTTTTACTTAAGACTGTTGCAAGCAGTATACAGAGATCCCGCTTTAAGTTGTTAGTGTTCGCCGTTATCGAACTAACTTCTTCGCCCGGTTAATCGATGAAATTAACGCGACCCGATCAAGATCAGAGCGCTCGCTGTCTAAGGCTTGTTGCCAGGTATCAATGGCTTTCTGATAACGGGCATTAAGGAAATAATCGGAAGCGAGCAGCATCAGTGCGGGTAAGTTATCCTTATCCAAGGTCAATGCTTGCTTAATAAGTGTCTGGATCTGTTCCGTTACCTGCTGGCCATTTTCATAATACAAAGCGGTCGCTTGCGCTGAGAAAATATTGGCTTGAGGTTGCTTTGCCAAACGGGCTGAATAACCGAACGCAACAGCAGCATTATCAAATTCGCTCACATACATATAGGCATTGCCCAATGCGTACCAGGCTTCGCTGTTTTGTTTATCTTCACGGATCTTATGTTGAATTTCTTCGATACGACGTTGATTGATCTCCTTTGCGCTCATACCGGCAAATTCATCGTCAGCCACTTTGGATACAAGCTCTGTTTGGTACTGCGAAGAGCCCAACTGCCAGTAAAAACCCGCCGAACCCGCGACCAGACAGAGGCTCATCACTACCGGAATGATTCTTCGCTTTTCTGCTGCGCGAAAATGCATCAGCCATATCATCGCAAGACCGGCGACAACGACTGTCGCGATACCTATCCCTAACTCAATCACGCATTCAACCGTTATATCATCGTGTAAATTGTTGGCTTTATTTTACCTCTTTTCAGCTCAATCTGTGAGTAACAAAATTCGTTAACTTAATCTGGATCAAGTGCCGATGCACAAGAAACAGAAAACAAAAAAAGCTCCCGAAGGAGCCTTCTTACAAACAAATATCCCCTAATACTTAATCACAGAAGTTTTTGACCCGTTCAGTCTCAAAACGTGATCATTCCGTAAAGTGAGGAACGAACTTATACGGAATCTAAGGCATACACGATCAGAGCTGGATCCCGGATATTAAGGAGATCAGTAATATCAAACTTACAGTTCGAAATCACCCAGTTCAGCGGTATCAACCTGACGCTCAAGGAAAGCAACCAAGTCATCGTGGCCACCGATGTACTGACCATCAATAATGATTTGAGGGACGGTACGAACCGTGACATTTACGGTCTGTTCAATGAATGCAATCATCTCTGTTTTTTCCAGATCCGTTCCCAGTACCAAAGTGGTGTACTCGGTACCGCGATCATCCAGAATAGCTTTCGCTTTTACGCAGAATGGACAATGAGGCTGAGTGATTACCAGGTTCTGGTATTGCGCTAACTGCTCAATGGTAATTTTCGACATGGTTTTCCAATAAGGCTGATTGATGTTATCGCAATAAGATAATGGAAATCGAAAGACGAGTAAAACCCTGCAAAACAGATCCGTAGGTTTTCACACTACGCTAGCCGATCTTAACCGGGATACGCTGGCGGCCAAAGGCTTTACCTCTGGCGGAAAAACGTCCGGCTAACTGATAACCGCAGTGCTGGCAGTGACCATCATCTGTCAGGGCATATTCACCAATCTGATACCAATCGCGGGATATGACTTTATGATGACACTGCGGGCAATACGTACTGTCGCCCGCTTCATCATAAATATTACCGACATAGGCATAATTAAGCCCGTTTTTCATCGCGATATCTCTCGCCCGCTGAACGGTTTCAGGCGGTGTTCTCGGTTTATCGAGCATTTTAAAATCCGGATGGAAGGCACTGAAGTGGATCGGAATATCCGGCCCTAGATTGTCGTACACCCAACGCGTCAACTCGTCTAACTCTGCCGAGCTGTCATTTTCACCAGGGATCAGCAGCGTGGTAATTTCAAACCACACCTCAGTCTCATGACGTAGATACAGCAAAGTATCGAGTACTGGAGCCAGATGCCCACTACAAATTTTATGGTAGAAACGTTCAGTAAAAGCCTTCAAGTCAATATTCGCGGCATCCATATGCTGGAAAAATTCCATTCTTGGATCATCACAGATATACCCGGCACTGACGGCAACACTGTGAATACCGAGCTCATGGCAAGCCTGTGCGGCATCCACCGCATATTCCATAAAGATCACCGGATCGTTATACGTAAACGCAATACTGTCACAACCATAACGTTTGGCAGATTGCGCAATCTGCTCAGGCATCGCCTGCTCGCCCAGGGTATCAATCTTACGCGATTTACTGATCCCCCAGTTCTGGCAGAACTTGCAGCTGAGGTTACAACCGGCAGTACCAAACGATAACACCGAGCTACCCGGATAAAAGTGATTTAACGGCTTCTTCTCAATAGGATCGATACAAAAACCGCTGGATCGACCATAGCTGGTCAGCACGATCTCACCCTCGTGTGCCTGCCTGACAAAACAGGCGCCACGTTTGCCTTCGCGCAATCGACAGCGGCGGGGACAAAGATCACACATGACCCTGCCATCATCTAGGCGATGCCAGTATTGGGTTTTAAAAAAGCTGGGGGCTAATTGCATCTCAACGACTCACAATATAAATTTACTACCTATACTAAATATAGTCCCGTTGAAAATAACCGTGTGATTTCTATGAATATTCGATACCCGGCAGTGGCAGGTAGCTTCTACGATAAATCCGCGCAACATCTTCAAAGTCAGTTAGATAACTGGCTCAAACCTCAACCTGCCTTACACTATTCGATACGTGCTCTTATCGTGCCTCATGCCGGTTATATATATTCCGGAGAAACGGCCGCCCAGGCATACCGCCACCTGAAGAGCCTGGCAGACAAGATCGAGAGAGTCATACTCGTCGGGCCAAGTCATCGCGTTTATTTTCAGGGCTGCGCGCTACCTTCTGCGCACTATTTCGCCACCCCGCTAGGCAATATCCCCATTGACACCCAAGCCATTGAACAGCTACAAAAAAAAGAAAATGTGGAAATGTCAGATCAGGCGCATGCCTTAGAACACTGTCTTGAAGTACAACTGCCTTTTTTGCAAACCTGCCTGCATCAGTTTACTTTATTGCCGTTGTTAACCGGTAATGTCTCGCCGGCCACGGTCGCCAATCTCATCGACGACTTGTGGCAGCAGGAAAATACCCTTCTGGTTGTCAGCAGCGATCTGAGCCATTTTCACCCTTATTCAGA
This sequence comes from Photobacterium sp., assembly GCF_057456235.1. Classification (NCBI taxonomy): domain Bacteria; kingdom Pseudomonadati; phylum Pseudomonadota; class Gammaproteobacteria; order Vibrionales; family Vibrionaceae; genus Photobacterium; species Photobacterium sp. Next base: position 347,094 of record NZ_JBVCPH010000001.1, read on the forward strand.
AGCACAACACATCGATAAACACACATGCTCTTTAATCGAACATTTTCAATCGTCATTAACACCCGAGCAGGCTTGTGGCTCGACCGGGATAAATGCACTGCTATTACTTGCAAAGAAACGGGGCTACCAACTCACACGCATGGATCTAAAAAATTCCGGTGACACCGCCGGAGATAAGGAGAGAGTCGTAGGATATGTCAGTTATCTCATATCAGAAATTAAGTAAAGGGGAACTAACCCAACTGTTGGATATCGCTCGTGAAGCCATCCGAGGACATTTATCGAATGGTGAAATAAACGCTCCGCAGCTTGATTTATACAGTAAAAAATTATTAAAACCTGCCGCCTGTTTTGTCACCCTGGAAGTTAATGGTGAACTGCAAGGTTGTCTCGGTACAATAGCGGCCCATTCTCCTCTGGTACTGGAAGTACACAACAAAGCAAGAGCCAGTGCCTATCAGGACCGCAGGTTTATGCCACTGACAAAAGATCAACTCGACAAACTCACCATTGAAGTGTCAGTCCTTTCTGATCCGGAACGGCTGATGGTTAACTCAGAACAGGAATTACTCGATTATTTGGCTGACCATAAGGTCGGAGTGATCCTGACACAAAATCACAAACAAGCCCTGTTCTTACCCCAGGTATGGGAAAAGCTGCCCGAACCGAAAGATTTCATCCGTCAGCTGAAAGTAAAAGCCGGTTTAAAAGCGACCTACTGGTCACCCGATATGGTGGTCAGCACCTTCACGGTCAGCAGTATCAAAGGCAAATATTTCTAAGTGCCACGAGAATTAACGATTTTCATGGTCATCGGAAGACAAACACAAAAGGCGAAGCCGTACTTCGCCTTTCTGCTTGCGTTTAGCGGCAGATGTAATACCAGCCGTTATATGACTTTATTTTGGCACTAAACCATATGGCACAGAGTCAAACATATCAGGTTGCTTGGTGATCGTCGGGGCCACATGCGGCCCTTTCCAGTCAAGCAGCATAATTGCCAGTACATTGCGGTGTTCACCATCCCTTAACTCAACCCCGCCACTGACCGATGGCACCAGGCCATGCTCACGATTCAAGGCTTGTTGAATCACCTTTTGCACTTTCAGAACAACAGGATCATCACCTAACCCGGCCAGCAGGAAGTTAATCCCCACCTCGGCAATCACATCTTCTTTCGCCCGGGCGATAATCGCATCAATATTGTCGCGATAATAGTCATATACCCACTGGAAATCCTGCTCGTTAATTGGATGCTGGTAATACGCGGATGCGGCAAAAATAATATGGGTAAGCCCATAAATTTTATTGCCAAACTGCTGTTCTGACAGCTGGCTGTCATCACGGTCCGGATACGCTTTCCTGAATGCGGCAATAAACTCCTCAACCACATCCTGTTCGCCTAACTGACGCAACCAGTACACCTGATTAGCCAACTGAGCCGCCCAAGCTTTTATCATCGCCTCATCCGTTGCGTACTTGGCAAAATCATAACGACGGATCACCTGGTGTAATTTGTCATCTTCACGATGTTTCAGACCATATTCATCGGCACGCGCCATTGAACCAAGCAAGTCAACACCAAGGTACAGGTATTCAGGCATTTGCTGTGTTGCTTCATAACGCAACTTGCTGCGCTCATTTGTTTTATCCAGATAGCTTTCAATACGCTTATTGGAATAAACCTGGATCTGCTCCGGGGTATAAACTTCGGTCGCAAACATATTCAGCCGACTGGCAACCCGTGCCATATCAGACCATACCGCCGCTTCATATTTATCATCCAGCGTCTGACGATACATTCTCAGCCCGTAATGGCCGGACTTAAACGCCGGTAACGTAAATAGCTTCGCTTCATAGGTATCGCGGATCAGCTGAGCATCTTGCTTAAATCGGTATATGCTCTCCGTCTGAGTGACGATTGGTTGATCTATACTGGCAAGAGCCAATTCTTGAGTGGAAAATGCAGGTTCTGTACTGGAAATAGCTGGAGCCACCAGCAAAGAGATAAAAAGCGGCAGGCCTATCGTTAATAATTTCATACAACTCCCTGTCTATAGCACAGATTCTATTAAGCCTGCGACAATACCAACACCGTGTGCAAAAATACGCTAGCAGATAATATTATACTCAAGACACCGGATGTGATAACGAACAAACGGTTACTTAACCCGTAATATCAACTGGCATAATCTGGCGGAAGGTCAGATTAATTCTCGGTTGCATGGGTTTCTGAGTCTTGGGAACGGAATGGAGCCAGCAGGTTTGAGTCTCACCCGCCATGATCAATAGCGAACCGGAGTGCAGGACAAATTCAATCTTCTGCTTGGTCTCGATATGTTTTAAAACAAAACGACGCTGTTCACCGAAACTGACCGACGCAATAACGGGCTGATAACCGAGCTCCTTTTCATTATCCTGATGGAAGCCCATGTAATCTTGTCCGTGGCGATAGAGATTCGCCAGTACCGAATTAAACGACACCCCAGCCGCCTGCTCACAGGCCGCTTTGATTGCCAGTAAGGTAGGCGTCCACAGCTCCGGCTTCATAGTTAGGCCCGAATAGGTGTACTGAACATCGCCGCACCATGCCTGCAAACGAGGCTGCAAGACCTGACGGCCAAACATCCGAATCGATTGTTGTTGCCAGTTCAGTTCGTTCGATAGATGCTGAAAATACTCATCAGCCTGTTGCGCTGAAAAGAAATGTGGCGCCCAGTACAGCCGTCCCTGAGGAATGGTTATCCATTCCCCGGCTTTGCTTGCTGACTCGAAAAAATCGATATTGTCAGTGTCGCTCATCAATCGGCAGCCAGTCTTGGTGATCCGGCCCAATATAGTCGGCACTAGGCCTGATAATACGGTTATGCGCTCGCTGTTCGAACACATGTGCCGCCCAGCCTGTCACTCGACTCATCACGAAAATCGGGGTAAACAACTTGGTAGGGATCGCCATAAAGTGATACGCCGGGGCATGGAAGAAATCGACATTACAGAACAGGTCTTTTTCCCGTTTCATTACCTGCTCGATACGCTCGGACATCTCATACAGCACCGAATCATCCGCCTCTGCAGCCAGCTTCTTCGCCCAGCGTTTGATCAGTACATTACGAGGATCGAATTCGGTATACACCGCATGGCCAAAACCCATCACTTTTTCATTATTTACCAGCATCTGTAAAATACCGGCTTCAGCTTCATCCGGGGTCTGCCAGCGTTCGATCATCTCCATCGCCGCTTCGTTAGCTCCCCCATGCAAGGGTCCGCGCAACGTACCAATTGCTGCTGCAATACATGAATGAAGATCAGACAAGGTTGATGCGCAGACTCGCGCCGAAAAGGTTGAGGCATTAAACTCATGCTCGGCATACAGAACCAGTGAGCATTGCATGACCTGTATATGAAGATCAGAAGGCGTCTTTCCGGTCAGCATCTTTAAAAAATAGCCCCCGAGGCTATCCTGATCACAATAAGTTTCAATCCGCACACCATGATGGCTGTAGCGATACCAGTAACAGAGGATCGCAGGCAATAACGCCAGCAAGCGGTCGGCCTTATCCTGCTGCTCACTGAAGTCATGTTCCTGCTCCAGATTACCCAGCATCGAACAGCCGGTTCGCATCACATCCATCGGATGGGCATCTGCCGGGATCTGCTCTAATGTGTTTTTTAATGCCAGGGGTAAACCCCGCAATGAGATCAACCTGGTTTTGTAAGCAGCCAGCTCTGTCCGGGTTGGCAACTTGCCTTTTAATAACAGATAAGCCACTTCTTCAAATTCAGCGTGTTCGGCTAAATCCGTAATATCATAACCACGGTAAGTGAGACCTGTACCGGTTTTACCTACCGTACAAAGTGCAGTCGAACCCGCACTTTGCCCGCGTAACCCTTCACCACTCAACTCTTTGTGTTTACCAGGCATAACCCGCTCCTTATCTTTAAAGAAAAGAGAATTCCCTCTAAAGATAGGTCAGAATATACACTTACAACTAATTACATCGGAGTCAGATCAATATCTACCCATACCAGCCGATGATCAGAGCCCGCTTGCGCCCTTTCCCTACCCCGCTCATCGGTGATCAGATGACGTAGCGGACCTTTTTTATCCGGCCAGAATACACCGGATTGCTTCACACATAGGTTCTCTGAAGGCAGGACATAATCAAGCCGCAGCCCATCGAGGTGCGTCCATTCATTTTTCCGGCCGGTGCGAGCCTGACGAGGTTGAAGAAAATACCCACCTAAACTCTTAGGGGTTAGTTTACCCGCACTGGCGGAACGGTTGATCCGGCGATGATACAGCAAGTCACGAATGGACTTTTTGATCCCATCACCGTCGATCAGGTCAGCATTAAGATCGCCCATCACCACAAACTTATCCTTATCAGATAAACCACCTTGCTGGCCCTGATCATCGACCAGATAACCAGCATGGTTAATGATGTCGGTGATCAGGCGTAATTCATCATGATTTCGGCGCGCATTACGTCTTTCTTCACCATCAAACACCGGCGGTGTGGGGTGACAACAAAGCAGATTAATAACCTGCTGTTCAACCTCGATAGGTATCAATACATGATTTTTCGACGATAACCTCAGCACTCCGGCGGCTTGTTCACTGTAATAACCCTCAGGCATGCAATGGCCCGGCATATCTTGCCAAAGTAATTGTTGCCAGCTTCGGATCTGCCGCTGAAGAATAGGGAAGCGTGACAGGATAACGAATCCGAAATGGCCATGGTGTTCACCAAAACCGAGACCGTCATCCGGTAACGTCAGCTTACCATCACCGTTCAAGTCAAATGGGCTTAATAAACCGGTATTACTTGCCGGTGCATAGTGATAGGGATATTCAATTGCAGACTGGTGATGCTGGGGTTCAGCCAGATAGAGGCGACAAAAATTTGCTAATGCACCGTCATCCCCTCCTTTTCCGGGATGATCGAATTCGCACAGCAGTAAGACATCGGGACGAACGTGCTGAATAATAGCCGCAAGTTTAGAAAAACGGCCATTATCCGCGGTAGAAGTCTGTGTGAGGATCTGACCTTCAACCGGTTCAGACATCGAAATATTAAACAACGCTATACGTACAGTTTGAGTTAGCAAGGAGCGCTCTTGTATCCATAAAGAGATAGTGAGTTGAATTGTAACGATTTATCTGTCAGCTGTAACGCACGATTTTCAACTGATTGACCAGCCGACCAAATGCGTTATTGCCAGCCGTATTTGCTCGGCATCATGCATTGCACGGTGTTTGACCGGCCCTTGTTCTTCCAGTGCCAGCTGGAAACGAGCACGCTCAATACCATTCTCCTGCATTAGCCAATGACCGACTTCGGTGAGCGTAAAAGAGGGGCGCATATGTGCTGAATGGTAAAGTCGACCAAGCCAGAATAAATCCCATTGGCTGTCGCAAAAAACATATTCGAATTTGCCGAGAACAATATTTAAGTGCTGACAAACATCAACGACCTGATTGCCATTAAGCTCAAGCTCTTTACGAGAAATTCGATGAATTTCTTGTTCCGCATACTTATCCCAATGCTGCCAAACATCGCTGGCGGTTAACGGGTTGATTAACAGACTGTGACCACTGCCGTCGGGTAAGGAATACCCCACTTCAATCGGATACGATTGATCCGATAATCCAGATGCTTCAAAATCCAGCGTTGCCCACATAGCACTCTCCCTGATGCCGTTGATAATTCATGAAAGACACCATCCTGTCGGTCTTTCATCTCTTACTGATAAATCTCGATTTAACCTCTCAGTCCTTTTCACCCCGTTTATTATTCGTACCTTTACTCTCTTCTATTAGGGTCATTCACTGCAGCAGTCCCCACGAAAAATCAGTAAACCACACAATAATTCTAGACGGTATATACCACTAACGAGTAACAATTGACCGCCTCGACGGATAGTACGCCAGGCAACGAGAGTGACACCATGACGTTTAGGCTGATTTGCTTTAAGATCACCGGATACTTTTTATTCCCGAGAAAAACATGACGCCAATAATCGGTTTTGCCGGTTACAGTGGTTCAGGAAAAACCACCTTACTGGAAAAATTAATCCCCGTATTAAAGCAGCATGGCCTGCGTATCGGTCTGGTTAAACACAGCCACCATAACATCGATCCTGATGTACCAGGGAAAGACAGCTATCGCCTGCGTCATGCGGGTTGCGCTCAAACGCTACTCGCAACGAAGGCCCGCCATATGCTCTACTTCGAGTATCCAGAGCCAGAACATGATGAGCCGGAGCTAACGCAATGCCTGGACCAACTCGATCATACCCGGTTGGATTTAGTGCTGGTAGAAGGTTTTCGCGACAACGCTTTTCCTAAGATTGAAATTCATCGCCCGGCTTATGGGAAACCGCTGCTCTACCCTAATGACCCTCATATTATTGCGTTTGCCACAGACAGCCAACCGACGAAGAACATTCCGTTACCGGTGCTGGATATAAACCAGCCACAACAGATTGCCGAATTTATCGTGCAATGGCGGCGGCAATATATATAAACCCTTTTTCCGTCGGTGAGCAGTCAAAAATGCCAGATCGCCGAACGAGTGTGATCTACGCCTTGCTACTCATCCCTAAAAAAAACAGCTAGGGATGATGATTTATTAACCACCTCACGACATTCTTTATGCATAGCACACACAATACAGAGTCGTTACCAATGCTAACTTTCACTCAAATCCACAACTTCACTCAACAAAATGATGAACCAGAGGCTGAACAGCCAACAGCGTTATCAGAAAAAGAAGTGCAACGACAAGCACTGTTAAAACAGGCGCAGCAAGACGGTGGCATTAAGGTTATCGAACAATAATGGTGCATAAGAGAAAACAGCGGGAGAGGTAATTGCGTCGATTTCTCCTCTTTAATTGTTTTCCAGACTCTGATTTTCCGTTGCTGATTTGTGATATAGAACAACTATATATGCAAATTAGCATCTGGAAATTTTCGCTGAAACGAGCGCTTGAAGTTGGTTGGGTATATAATCAGAAATCTTCAATCAATTAGGTTTTATGATGCACGCTATCAGCAAAACAATATTCCCTGTCATCATGCTTATCAGCTTTGAATTGCAAGCAATCACCTTTGATGACCTATCAGTCATCCCCTCTTCAGATATTCAGGTAATAGACTGCCGCTCCAGCAACTACTATAACGGCTGGCCGGAAGCTGACGCTAAACGTGGCGGGCACTTCCCTGGTGCAATCAATATCGATGCAGGCTGGCTGAAAAGTATTGAACCAGCACAATTCAAGCAACTGCTGAACGAGAAAAAGGTCATGGTTGATAAACCGACCTATCTATATTGTGACAACACGGCAAGCGCACTTGTGAATTCAGCCCTAAAAGATCAAGGTCTAACCGCGGTTAATATCATCGACCAGCCAATTAGCCTGTACTCTGGTCAACTTGATGCCCTGCCTCGCTTCCAGCAACTGGTCACGCCTAAGTGGGTAAAGCAGGTCGTGGAAGGCCAGCAGCCTCATTATGCTCCCAAGAAAGGGTATAAATTAGTCGAGGTTGCCTGGGGGCCACCAACCAAACACCTTGCCTCTCACATTCCAACCGCACGGTATCTCAATACTAATGAGATTGAATCAGAGCCATGGTGGAACCGGGTCAGCGACGAGAAGTTAGCCAAGGTTATTCGAGAACTGGGCATCCGCTACGACACCACAGTAATCCTGTATGGCCGTAATAACATGGCTGCCGCCCGCGCTGCCAACATCATGATGTATGCCGGTGTTGAAGATGTGCGTTTGCTTAACGGGGGTTGGAAGGCTTGGGTTAATGCCGGATACGCCACCGAACCGATGTTAAAAAGCGATAACACTCCCGTCGATTTTGGTCGGGAAATTCCTGCAAATCCAGATCTGATCATTGATGTAGCAGAAGCTAAGGCGATGCTGAATAAGGCACCTGCGACACAATCATTAGTCAGTATCCGAACCTGGGACGAATATATCGGCAAGACCAGTGGTTATAAGTATATCGAACCCAAAGGACGAATTACCGGTTCTAAATGGGGCCACGCCGGTAGCGATGCCAATCATCTTGAAGATTTTCGCAACCCTGATGACACCATGAAAAGTGCTAAAGACATCGAAAATCTCTGGCAGCAATGGAATATCAACCCGTCCCAGCAAGTCTCTTTCTATTGCGGCACCGGTTGGCGTGCCTCTGAAACGTTCTTCTACGCCTATGTCATGGGGTGGAAAAATATCAGCGTCTTTGATGGCGGCTGGTTCGAGTGGAGTGGCGATAAAGCCAACCCGACTTCGACGGGCGATATTTCAGATAAAAAATAGTCCGCAAAAATGGCAGTCAGAATTAGGCTTATAACCCTCTTCTGACTGCCATTATGTCATTTTATTTTCGGTGATTTTTAAGAGAATGCCTTATGGCACACCATGGCCTTTCGAAGCCGCCCATACCCGGAACCACTGTTCGCGTGTCAGCTCAATCCTGAGTGATTCAACTGCCGCCTGCACTCGCTCTATCTTACCGGAGCCGATAATTGGCAACGGATTCGATGGCAGACGCTTCACCCATGCGTAAATCACCTGATCGAGACTCACCGCACCGACTTCCTGGCGAATGGCTTCTAACTCGTTACGTACACGAACTTGTTGCTCTGACTGGCCAGAGAAAATTTCGCCACCCGCCAGGCAAGACCAAGCCATCGGCTTGGTACGTTTCATTTGCAGCTGATCTAACGTACCGTCATGAACGACGTCAAAGTTCAGGGGATTAATTTCAACCTGATTAGTCACCAGCGGTGCATCCAGGCGAGATTGCAGCAAATCAAACTGAGCGGGCGAGAAATTCGACACGCCGAAATGGTTCACCTTGCCTTGCTGTTTGAGTTCAGCAAAAGCTTCTGCAACTTCGTCAGCATCCATTAATGCGTCAGGCCGGTGGATCAGCAAGACATCGATATTCTCAACATGCAGACGAGTTAATGAGTTGTTCACAGACTCAATAATGTGCTGCTTGCTGGTGTCGTAATGGTTGATTTTGCGATTAGGGAATTGCGTTGTGCATAAATTAATATCGCACTTTGTCACGATCTCTATTTGCTCGCGAATACTCGGATCCAGCACGATGGCTTCACCAAATAACTGTTCACACGAATAACCACCATAAATATCAGCATGATCGACCGTGGTTATTCCGAGCTCAATATGCAACTTCAAAAATGACAGACGCTCCTGCGCTGTCATACCCCAATCGGCCAAACGCCAATAGCCTTGGACAAGCTCAGAAAATTGTGGGCCTTGCGGGGTTAATTCTACTTTTGCAACCATGATCTTTTTCCTCCCGAAAATTCTGTTTCCATCCTAGGCTTGTTTCGCCAGAGCCGCAATGCTACAAAGGGGAAACCTCGAACTGGAGTACGAATTATGGCATTTGCCGAACGCCTCAAGATATTAATTGGTGAAGAGAGCATCAGCGGCTTTGCCCGCCGGGTCGAGCTCAGTGAAGCTCTGATCCGCAAATACCTCAAAGGCAGCGAGCCCGGCCTGAGTAAAGCCAACCAAATTGCGATGAAAGCAAACTGCTCGCTGGAATGGTTAGCAACGGGATGCGGCTATTTATACCGCCATGCTGAAGTTGTTGATAAAGAAGCCCTAAAAGCTGCATATCAAGCGATCAGTGAGCAGTCTTTATCAGAACTGCAACTCGGAGAGCTTGTTCGCATGGTTTCGGGCTATCAATTTCTACGCAAAACTAAAAAATCAGACGGCTATCTGGATCTCAATGGCATGTTGACATTTTTAGCTGTCGCCAAAATGGATGAACAATAGCATCAGGGCAATCATTTGATGGCCATCACCTTAAAAACTGATTAGCTTACGCCCTGTTGACTGGTCTGCTTTACTGATCTCTTTGGGAGAAGATGATTTCTTCTGACCGCCTTTATTTCCATTACTGCTTTTGTTACCTTTCTTATTAGCCGTACTTTTATTGCTTTTTTTAGCATTCTTTTGTTGTGGCTTGTTCGGCGCTGATGTCTTTGATTTAGGCTTTTCGGCTTCTTCTATAGGCTCCTGAACGGGCTGATCACAAAGCACCACATAGTATTCTTCATTAAACTCGACCAAATCACCGTCATACATTTTACGGCGTTTACGCTGCTCAAGTTCACCGTTAACCACCACATACCCTTCTGCGATTGCAAATTTGGCTTCACCGCCACCACTCACCGCATTAGCAATTTTCAACACTTTATATAGCTCGATAGGTTGAGAAGAGACCTCAATACCAATCGCTTCAACTTCAATTTCTTCCTGAGACATTTGCCTGACTCTAATAGTTACCAATTAATAACGTGAATTCTACCGCACAAAGCAGGTTTAAGGTTAGCAATCTTAAGGCAAGCAGTAGCAACGGAAGTAATTCAAGGTGTTGTTGAAAATCAAACTGGGCCGGAATAACATTACACACAAAAAAGTTCGTGCTAATGGTCAGTTTAAGGTATAAAGACGCGATGAAAATACCGAAACGAATCCAGCCACTGGTTGATGACGGCTTAGTGGATGAAGTCATCCGCCAGCTGATGAGTGGCAAAGAAGCCAGCGTCTATGTAGTACGCTGCGGCAATGATGTTCGCTGCGCGAAGGTCTACAAGGAAGCGGATAAGCGCAGCTTTAAACAAGCCGTGCAATACCGCGAGGGCCGCAAGGTACGAAATAGCCGCCGCGCCCGGGCGATGGAGAAAGGCTCCAAGTTCGGCCGTGAGCAGCAAGAACAGGTCTGGCAAAATGCCGAAGTCGATGCGCTCTATACGTTAGCCGCTGCTGGTGTACGCGTTCCCCAGCCTTATGGCTGCTTTGACGGCGTATTGCTAATGGAGCTGGTCACTGATGATGAAGGCTTGGTTGCCCCACGCCTGAACGATGTATCAATGTCCGCCGAACAAGCACGTGAAGATCACGCTGTTGTCATGGAATATGTTAAGCGCATGCTTTGCGCCGGGCTGATACATGGTGATCTGTCAGAATTTAATGTCTTGGTGGATGAATACGGCCCCGTCATTATCGACCTTCCTCAAGCTGTTGATGCCGCAGCAAATAACAATGCTCAATGGATGCTGGCGCGAGATGTCAACAATATGACCAGCTACTACGCTCAGTACGCCCCCGAACTGCTAGACAGCCAGTACGCCAAAGAAATCTGGGCCCTGTTTGAGGCCGGTGAATTGCACCCTGATATTGAGCTAACGGGTCACTTTGAAGAAAGTACAGAAGTGGCTGATATCGATTCCGTACTGGAAGAGATTAAAGCGGTTTTTGCCGAAGAACAAGATCGCCGGGAACGGCTACGCGAAGCAGAAGAGCTGGAGTAGTCCAGCTCTGTTTTCTCGGATTGAGCAATTATCTGGATTTTCTGTTAGTGATAATAAGCTTTAGCCGCGAAAAATAATTACCACAGAGAGACTAAACTAAACGACAAGATCCTGCCGTTCGCAAAGCTATTTGCTTACATCAGTACTCGGTCGATAGCCATATTTGGCAGTCTTTCTGAAAAAAGCGACACGAATGGTCATTAAATGACCCTAAACCTATGTTCTGTTCGCAGTAATAAGTGATATACTCCGGCACCGAACTGTGAACCTCATTTTCTATAGAGTAAGACAATGACAGATTTATCTAAATACAGAAACATTGGTATTTTCGCGCACGTTGATGCGGGTAAAACCACTACTACTGAGCGTATCCTGAAACTTACTGGTCAAATCCACAAGACTGGTGAAGTTCATGATGGTGAATCAACAACTGACTTCATGGAACAGGAAGCTGAGCGCGGAATAACTATCCAGTCAGCAGCAGTAAGCTGTTTCTGGAAAGATCACCGCTTTAACGTTATCGATACTCCTGGACACGTTGACTTTACAGTTGAAGTATACCGTTCACTGAAAGTACTTGATGGCGGTATCGGTGTATTCTGTGGTTCTGGTGGTGTTGAGCCTCAGTCAGAAACTAACTGGCGTTACGCGAACGACTCAGAAGTAGCACGTGTCATTTTCGTAAACAAACTGGACCGTATGGGTGCAGATTTCTTCAGCGTTGTTGACCAGATTAAAAAAGTTCTGGGTGCTACGCCTCTAGTTATGACGCTGCCAATCGGCCGTGAAGATGACTTCGTTGGTGTTGTTGACGTACTAAACCGTCAAGCTTACGTTTGGGATGACACAGGTCTTCCTGAAAACTACGAGATCAAAGAAGTCCCTGCGGACATGGTTGATGACGTAGAAGCTTACCGTGAAGAGATGATCGAAACTGCTGTTGAGCAGGACGACGACCTAATGGAAGCTTACATGGAAGGCGAAGAGCCTTCTATCGAAGACATCAAGCGCTGTATCCGTAAAGGTACTCGTGATTGTACGTTCTTCCCTACTTTCTGTGGTTCTGCATTCAAAAACAAAGGTATGCAGCTAGTACTTGACGCAGTTGTTGATTACTTGCCGTCTCCAACAGAAGTTGATCCACAGCCGCTGACAGATCCAGAAACTGGTGAGCCAACTGGTGAAGTTGCTACCGTATCTGTTGATGAGCCACTAAAAGCGCTTGCGTTCAAAATCATGGACGACCGCTTCGGTGCCCTTACTTTCATCCGTATCTACTCAGGTAAGTTGAACAAAGGCGATACAATTCTTAACAGTGCTACTGGTAAGACTGAGCGTATCGGCCGTATGGTTGAAATGCAGGCGGATCAGCGCAACGAACTTTCTAGCGCTCAAGCTGGTGATATCATCGCTGTTGTTGGTATGAAGAACGTTCAGACTGGTCACACTCTGTGTGATGTTAAGCACGAATGTACGCTTGAAGCGATGATCTTCCCGACTCCGGTAATCTCAATTGCTGTTGCGCCTAAAGATAAAGGCGGCTCTGAGAAAATGGGTATCGCAATCGGTAAAATGGTTGCAGAAGATCCATCTTTCCAGGTTGAAACTGACGAAGAAACTGGTGAAACCATCCTTAAAGGTATGGGTGAACTTCACCTGGATATCAAAGTTGATATCCTTAAGCGTACTTACGGCGTTGACCTTATTGTTGGTGCACCTCAGGTTGCTTACCGTGAGACTATCACTCAAGCAGTTGAAGATAGCTACACGCACAAGAAACAGTCTGGTGGTTCTGGCCAATTCGGTAAGATTGATTACTTCATGCGCCCTGGCGAAGTAGGTTCTGGCTTTACGTTCAAATCATCTGTTGTTGGTGGTAACGTACCTAAAGAATTCTGGCCTGCAATCGAGAAAGGCTTTAAGGGCATGATGAATACCGGTGTTCTAGCTGGCTTCCCTGTTCTTGACGTTGAAATTGAACTAGTTGACGGTGGTTTCCACGCAGTCGATTCATCTGCAGTAGCATTTGAAATCGCAGCGAAAGGCGCATTCCGTCAGTCTATGCCTAAAGCGGGTGCTCAGCTTCTTGAGCCAATCATGCACGTAGACGTGTTCACTCCAGAAGATCACGTTGGTGATGTTATCGGTGACCTTAACCGTCGTCGTGGCATGATCAAAGACCAAATGGCTGGTCTGACTGGTTCTCGTATTAAAGCTGATGTTCCTCTTTCAGAAATGTTTGGTTACATCGGTCACCTGCGTACAATGACATCTGGTCGTGGTCAGTTCTCTATGGAGTTCTCACACTATGCACCATGTCCAGCAAACGTTGCTGAAACAGTAATCGCAGAAGTTAAAGCAGCTAACGAGAAGAAGAAGAAGTAATTCTTCCTTTAAGCTTTAGCTGATATAACCCCGAGAGTTTTCACTCTCGGGGTTATTTTTTACCTTGCGTAAAAAAAAGCCTCCGAAGAGGCTTTTCGTTATTCATTAATCCCCGCAGGGATCACAAACTCATAATTTTCTTAAACTCTTCTTCTGAATATTTCTTCTCGGTACTTTTGGTTAAGTCAGTCATCATTTTGTAGCGTATGTCAGTCGCCATGGTTAAGGTGCGCTGTAATTGCTCATAAGAATAATCCGATGCCATATCCAATGCGGCTTGCTTGTCAGACTTGTACAGCGCTTTTAGGGTCTCATCCATATTACTGACCTGCTTATATAACTTGTGCTCTTCTTTATCCCAGATTGCTTTCAGCATCGGCAAATATTTTTCGGGCTTAGCTGTCGCTAATGCCGTCAGACTTCTAAATTGCCAATAAGCAGAATCATCGCTGTAGGTATCGCTGCCGGTAGTGTATGGGGTTGGATAGTCCTGCAAATTGCCATACAACGGTACCAATACCGATTCAGCCAGCACCCCATAACTTTGCCAGATCATCCCCTGCAGTTCATGGGGCATCTCTTTACGCAGCTGAATAATGTGTGATTCTAACTGTCGTTCAACACGAATTGGACGCTCGCCATCTTCTGCCAGAGGAGTTCCTTCGTAGGTTGCACTCAGAACGTTCGCCACATCTTGCACTGAGAGTTTGCTATCGGGCTTCATAAACAATGGATACTGTTGCTGGCGCGTTGCCTGCTTGTTTGAGGCCGTAAGCATATTCTGCCCCAGCCATTCGCGGTCAACATTGTACGTATCACCGATAACGCCAAAGGCTTTGGCAAAGTTGAATGACTCAGGATCGGGGGCTTTTAGCAGCTGATTCTCTGTTACAAATTCCAGCAGCCCGTTGGAGTGCATGATATTTTTGTCATTGAGGTTAACACCATGTACCCGCAAGCCGTTCGCAATCATGGCATAACTGTCGTCTGGTACTTTTGCCGCAATCCAATGATGACCAGAGCCGATCTCAAATAACCAGGCTTCATTGACGTCGGCAATATACAGACTATTCCCTTCACCAGCGCCATAAGTTTCAATGTAGTGACCCAGTAATTCAACCCCCTCTTTCGCGGTTTTAACCTGCGGTAAAATGAGGGTCGGAATAATGGCTTCAATGATGCCATCATCAATCAGCGGATCAGCAGCTTTCGCATTATCATTGACTTCCGCGCTGGTTGTGGCTGAAACCGCCACATTGAATTCGTTAATACCGCGTTCTTCGTAATATTTTCCTGCGCTGTCAACGGTATTCGCATCCCAATCCGGAATTGCTGAATAGGCATAAAAATGAGCAGGCATCGGTACGGTCAGGCCATTGCCAAGCTTCCACTCACCCGCGTCATTCACCTGCGCCGGGCGATAAGCCAGATATTTGTTCCAATTATTAATACCAAAATCTTCGTTTCGGGCGATCATAATACTGCTATCAACAGAAGCCCCTTTGCCGACAATCAAACCGGTACAAGCGTTAGCGCTCATGCTTAATGCTGACAAGATCGCAGCCGACAGTATGGTGACAGAGGTTTTGTTCATCGTATCTCTCCATGCGTCATTATTATTTTGATTATTTAGTGCACGGTTAGTTTATTCCTCCAACAAATATCATTATGTGTAGGCAATCACACCATTAATAGAGAAAAAACTAGAATTAAAAAAATAAGGCCTGGATCCCGATAGTTCGTTACTTTACTGAGTAATTATTACTATTATTTCGATCCAAACGCCGCTTCCAGAGCCTGTTTGGATTGCTCGAAGACGTCTGCAAGTTCATCAACGTTCAGGCCACCCACTGAACCTTCTTTACCTGCTTTTTCAAACACTGAACACCTGTCGTGCAAACGTATCAGACCCATGGTACCGGCTGCGCCTTTAAGGGTATGGGCCTGTTTGGATGTTTCATTCATATCACCCGCCTCAATTGCCGCTTCGAGCTGTTGCAGCGTCTGACCGGATGATGTCGCAAACAGCTGGATCAGGCGCTGGACCTGAGCTTCGCCTAACACCTGCAGATCATTGCCCAGTACGGATTCTCGTAAAATAGGCTCATCCGTCAGAGTTTCCACTTCGCAAACGTCAGCTTCAACCGTTTCCGTTTCTTCCAGTTTACCTTCCACCGCCAGTGCACCTTGTTCTATCGCCACGCGTTTATCCCCTTTCAGAATACTATTGATGGTCTCAATTAGCTGCTTTTCAACCAACGGCTTAGGTAAAAAACCTGCAAAACCGGACGTAAGATAAATTTCTACTTCCTCGCGGAATACATGAGCAGAAAAAGCCACCATAGGGGTGGGTTCACGCCACGATTCACCGTGCTTAGCAGCTTCAATTCGGCGCAGACGGTGAAGCAAGGTCACCCCATCGGTATCAGGTAAATGTATATCGAGCAGTGCCATATCAAACTCGTGCTCACGGTATGCTTGCTCAGCCGCCTTCCCGTCTGCGGCAATGATAACGGTATGGCCCAGGCGGTTAAGAAAACCTTCCGCAACCAGACTGTTTACCGGATTATCCTCCACCAGCAAAATGAATGCCGATGGCACGTTCATTACCTGCTTCTCAAGAACTTGCGACTGTTTACCTTGTTCCAGTTGAATCGTGAACCAGAAACAGCTGCCTTCATTCAATGTGGAATGCAAACCAATCTCACCATTCATCGCCGCGATAATATGCTTGCTGATGGCAAGTCCAAGGCCTGTTCCGCCAATCGCTTTGCGGCCCTCTTCGGCCTGATGGAAAGCGGTAAAAAGCGTCGCTTGTTCACTCCTGGCAATACCAATCCCGGTATCTTCTACCTTAAATAACAGTTCATCACCCTGCAGGGGATTGATGCCTACCTGAATTTTCACATAACCTTCATCGGTAAACTTAATGGCATTAGCCACCAAATTAACCAATACCTGACGAATGCGGGTCGCATCGCCAACCCATATATCATTGATCTGATCATCAATATTGCAGATCAGCTGAATGCGTTTAGCCAATGCGCGGCTCTCAAGTATGTTATAAACGTCGGTTAACAGCTCAGACAAAGAAAAATCTGCGGCACGAATATCCAGGTGACCCGCTTCAATTTTGGAATAATCGAGAATATCATTAAGAATATCGAGCAAGGTTTCACCGCTGCGGTGGATCACCTCCAGATACTTCGCCTGCTGCTGATTAAGCCCGGTATCGCCCAACAACGATGCGGTGCCTAATACACCATTCATTGGGGTCCGAATTTCATGGCTCATGGTGGCGAGAAATACTGATTTAGCCCGGTTAGCTTTTTCAGCCTCAGCTCTGGCTTTATCGTGGTTCTTCACTTCGATATTTAACCGTGCATTGGTTTTTTCCAGTTCACTGGTTCGCTGTGCGACCAAGCCTTCCAGGCTGGTTTTATGCTGCTGCAGTTCGTGGCGGATTTTTGATTCCACTTGCGCCAGACGATAACGTTCTGAAGCGGTATCACGTGCCACCATGATCGCTCGGCCCATCTGGGCCAGCTCATCGTCACCTTTTATCGTTAAGCGAATTTCCAAGTCACCCCGCGCCAGAGATAACAGGGCCTGGCTATAATCATTGATCCGGCGGATCACCCGGGCATACACAAAACGCCACATGATCAATACCACTGCCAGCATACCAATCGCTGAGATACCAATCAGACTGGTTCTTGCTAGGGTCAGGGTTTCATCGACTTCGGATATCGCAAGCTGAGTTCCCTTATTGGCAGCATCGATGATGTCATCAACCCGGTTATTTAACTGTTGAAACAAAATCAGATTCTGTTGATCAAGCCGTTCAACATCTTGTTTGGCGTACAGCAGCTGTTCCAATGTTGCGAAAAGCAAACCACCACGGTTCAATCTCTCGGTCAACTCCCCCAACTGCAGAGAACGATTAGGATCTTCAACCGATTTCACCCGATGGCTCATCACGCTAATGGCATTCATAAATCGCGTTTTCAACTCGGAAAGAGCTGTGATATCAGTCTGTCTGTTAGAGTCATCAAGTATATTAATCACCTGAAGCGACAAGAAACGCAGTTCAAACAAACGCTCCGATAAATCCATATCGACTTCAACCAAGCTATCAAGTGCTTTATATACCGCCGAGTTATCTCCCACTGCCACTAAATCATAGATACGTGAAACGTTGGCAACGGCAATAGTGTTGGCATTAGAAACCTGAGACTGTGATAAAGAGTCAATCTGCTGTGTCGCCGCCGACATTTCGTCGGTCAGAATATGGACCTGCTCTTGCAAATCAATCTGGCGTCCCACTAACAGCCCTAGCAGCGCTAAGTTATCGACAATGTTTTTGACGTCTTCTTCCAGTTGCGTCATTAACTCGTTCTCAAACGAATACCGATCCAACGCCTTCAGGCTTTTTTTCAGCCCTTCGATATGAATAGTCAGTGCCCGTCCCTGCCGTTGCCGTTCACTCTCGTCTTTCGATGTGGTCAACACCTGAGCCGTAAAAATGATACGTGTACTAAGATCAGAGAGCTGCCGCGCTTCTGCCAGTGCCGGTACTGCAGAATTAATAACGGTGCGCTCAGTTTTAGCAACCAGCGAAAAACCGGCCACGCCAATAACCACGGCAATAATCATCAGTCCAGCAATGGCTGAGAAGGCTAACAGCAGTTTTCGACCAATACTGTTTCGGGTAAATGACATAGATCAGGACCATATCTCTAAAAATTGGGTTTAACCCCAGGACAGAAAGCATTACTATTTTGCCAGCGATACAGGTATAGATGCTAACAATGATGTTTAAATTGCGTGTTTTTTCTTTTTTATTCCTCTTTTTCTCCTTCCACTCAGCATATGGGAGGCAGGTGATCACCCATCAGCCACCATTTTCGGCCGACAAGAGGTCACAGGCAATTCTCTATCAGCCACTTCAGTCAGCCTCAAAACCGTGGAAAATTTGTGCGGTATATCCGCACCTGAAGGATTCATACTGGTTATCTATTAATTACGGCATGATTGAACAGGCGAAGCGCACGGGCATTCAACTCACGGTGTTAGAAGCGGGTGGCTACCCTAATCTGGAAAAACAGAAAAACCAACTAAGCTACTGCCGTCAATGGGGTGCAGATGCCATTATTTTAGGAACCGTAGACAGCAAAGCCTACAACGGGACGCTTTCTCAACTCACGGGTAATATACCCATTTTTGCTGCCATTAATGATATCGACATGAGTGATCCCGACATTCAACAGCATGTTAAAGCGAAGGTGGGGGTCGATTGGTACTACATGGGAAAACAGACCGGTGATTTCCTAGCTAAACGCCACCCCGCGGGCAGTGGTAAAGTCAAGGTCGCCTGGCTGCCGGGCCCAAAGCAACGGGGCGGAACGAAACCAGTTACCCAGGGATTTCACGACGCGGTGAAAAACAGTGATATCGAAATCATAGCAACCCTGTGGGCTGATAACAGCAAAGAGCTGCAACGTAATCTTATCCAGCAACTTTTCACTTCCCATCCGAACATTGACTATATTGCAGGTGGAGCTGTCGCCGCTGAAGTGGCTATCAGTGAATTACGGGCAACAAAGAAAACAGATGACATTAAGATCGTATCCACTTACCTCAGCCATGGTGTCTATCGTGGCCTGCGCCGGGGAAAAATTCTGTTTTCTCCGACCGATAAAATGGCCCAACAAGCCCGGATCTCTATCGATCAGGCTGTGCGATATCTGGAAGGTAAACCCGTTGAGTTGGATCTGGCCCCTAAAATTGAACCATTAACACCCAACCATTTACCCGCAGAGGTCATTTTTGAATCTTTATCCCCTGCTGAGTTCAGGCCGGCTTTCAATGTGATTAACCATAAAGTCGTGCGTTAGGCTTCGGTGCCTTGAGCCAGCTTATACTTTCAAGTATTTAGGTTGTACAACACAAGTAAGCTCTGATATTAATGCAACTATAAATAATAACTCTGTTCATTAGTGAACAAGAAGGTTGGAGCCCTGCATGCAAGTCACAACGCGTACTATGCAAAAAAGCAAGCACATCGCTTTAGTTGCACACGATAACTGTAAAAAACATCTTCTTCGCTGGACACTAGAGCACAAGGACAGACTGAAGGATCATGTGCTTTATGCCACTGGGACGACGGGCCACCTGCTAGCAAAAGAAACAGGTCTGAATATCAACTGCATGCTAAGCGGCCCACTAGGCGGCGACCAGCAGCTAGGGGCAATGATTTCAGAAAGCAAAATCGACATGATGATTTTCTTTTGGGATCCATTGAATTCAGTGCCGCACGATCCTGATGTGAAAGCCTTACTGCGTATTTCTGCTGTATGGAATGTACCGGTTGCCACCAACCGCGCCAGCGCTAACTTTATGATCACCTCCCCTATGCTGGATCAGGACGTCGACATCGAGATCCCGGATTACGACGCCTATCTGGCTGAACGAATTCTTTAAGACTACTCTGGGCAATTATTCCGATTAGTATAAAAGCCTTCAACATACTGAAGGCTTTTTTGCTCTCTAACGGCCAACATCCCACCCCGGCTTGCCCCCTTTGCTTATCGTCATAACCCATCTCTCATAAAGAAAACTTATTCGCCCAAATTCAGGCAATATTTTATTATTGGATATATGCTGATGGGTATAAAAATAAGATTCTAAACAGTTATTGCTATTTCGTACTCTTGGGATGTAGTGCGCCATAATGAGGTAGTGGCATATGAAAGCATGGAAACTTACCCTGCCGGAAGGACTGCCGTGTCTGAAACTCACCAGAGCCCGGAAACCCACTCCTGCCGCAGGTGAAGTGTGCGTAAAAGTGGCCGCCGTCGGGCTAAATCCAATGGATTATAAGCTAGCCAGCTGGGGCTATGCTACCTGGCAGTATCCGCAAATTATCGGTCTTGATGTTACCGGAACTGTCGACACCGTGGGCAGAGATGTCACCAATTTCAAATCTGGCGACCGGGTGCTCTTTTTTGCCGACCCCCGAACTGCGGGCGGTTTTGCTGAATATGCCACCTGCAAAGCAATGGCCGTCAGTCGTATTCCCGACACACTCGAATTCTATCAAGCTGCCGCGCTGCCCTGTGCCGGTTACAGTGCCTGGCTGGCAGTTTATGACAAGCTACGGGTTGAAAACAGCCAGCATATTGCCATTACCGGCGCGGGGGGAGGTGTCGGCGGGTTTGCCGTCCAATTAGCGAAACTGGCGGGTGCGACTGTCTACGCTATTGCCGAAAAAAAACACCACCAGCGACTGTTAGGATATGGTATCGACGCCGTCATCGATCCAGATAAAGAAAATGTGGCAATGCGGCTGATCGAGCTGACAGAAGCTCAGTTAGTACATAGTGTAATTGACTGTGTGTCGGCAAAATCAGGCAGCGTAATGAGCGCCCTGATCCGCTATAACGGTCAAATCGTTATGGTCGCCGATCAGTTCAACCAAGTGCCATTACTGGCAACCACCAAGGCACTGAGCATACATGAAGTTGCCCTGCACGGTACTTTTGCGCATGGCAACGCTGAGCATATTCACCACCTTGCCGATATCGGCAACAGCCTGAGCAACCTCGTTGCAGAAGGCAAGCTTGATCCGATGGTTGAGCAAGTCTTGCCTTTTGAGCAACTTACCGACGGCCTGCAGCAACTGAAAGATCATTGCCATAGCGGCAAACTGGTGGTCAAGATCGGATAATACTCATCAGGCCTTAACGGGGGCTTTTTTATTACGTTTGATCTTATTCATTACCGGATATTTATCTTCAATAAGCTCATTGATAAACGGGGATGTTTTAAGTGTAATGGGCGTTGTTGATTAAATAAGGAAAGACTAAGAATTCCGCCTTTCCCATCTAATCTAGCGACTTAATGACCAACTACGAATTTAAATGGAAACACTTTTAGCCTGAAATCACTCTCTGGATTGCTACGATGAAGCGACCAAGACTGCATGTGACAGAGAGACAAAATACCCTCTTTCCTTGGGAAAAGAAGGTATTTTTAACCAACCAATAAAACATTCAACTGATCAGTGTTACCTAAAAAGAGGTTAATTCAAAAGGAATTACATGTTAGTGATTAATTTTAAAAGAGCCGACATGACGATCTAACGTCTGGGCAAGTTCCGCCAGTTTCTGGCTGGATCTTTCTAGCTCTCGGCTGGCAGTCAGGCCAACTTTGACCGAGCTATCCACTGTATCCATATTGATGTTAATTTCGTTGGCAACACTAGACTGCTGCTCGGTAGCAGTAGCAACTTGCGTATTCATATCAAGTATCGTCATGACCTGCGCCGATATTTGCTCAAGAGCTTGCTGAGCTTTTTCCGTTGCTTGAGAGCCTTCAATGGTTAATGATTTACTACAGTCCATCGCATCGACAGCATTTTTGGATTCATTCTGTAGCTGGTCGATCATAACTTGAATTTCATTGGTTGATTGGGCCGTCTTGGTAGCCAGATTTCTTACTTCATCCGCAACGACAGCAAAACCACGGCCGGCTTCACCAGCACGCGCTGCCTCAATGGCCGCATTTAACGCCAACAGGTTTGTTTGCTCTGAAATACCTCGAATCACGTCAAGAATAGAGCCTATGGATTGTGTTCTTTCTGCCAGAGAAGTAATCACCCCTGACATATCGTTCATTTGAGCAGCAAGATCAGTAATGGTACTGGTTGCTTCCTGTAAGATTCTTTGCCCTTCCTGAGTTTCGATATTGGCACTCTTTGCTGACTCCGCGGCACCGGTAGCATTTTGCGAAATCTCACCAATTGTTGCGATCATCTCATTCATTGAAGTCACAACTAATAAAGATTGATCGCTTTGCTCGTGGCCTCGCGATAGTGCTTGCTGAGACTGGCTCCGAAGCTCTGTAGCTGAGTGGCCAAGATCAACACCGGTTTTAACCACTTGAACAACTATCTCATTGATTTTGCTAACGAAGGTATTGAAAGCAGTGGAAATATGGGCGATCTCATCGTTACCGCGTACTGGCAACCGAATGGTAAGATCGCCATCACCTTTCGAAATATTCTCTAACACATGCTGTAATCCTGAAAGCGGTCTTAACAGTTTGCCCAGCAGCCACATAAGTACGCAGCCACAAATAAAGAAAATACCTAAAATAACGACTAGCTGGCTAATCACAATACCTTTCGCCGCTTCGCTGACTTCAGTGATGGGAATACCGATATCGAAAGTACCGTACAATTCACCATTAACATAAATTGGAGATAAAATGTCGTATACCCAGACTTCCTGTACGTCTGCATACCACTTGGAATATTGTGGTTTTCCTTTTGTTGCTCCATCTACGGTATAGTTATCGTCATAGATTTTGTTTAATTTTTCGATATCACTATGGGCAATCGCTTGAACATTCTTGTCAATCACGATTGCATAGCTAATATCTGGACGACTTTTAAGCGATTGAACCAATTTCTGTAAATCATTTAAAGGCTGTGAAGATGTGCTCAATATATATTCCACATTTTCGGCAAGCAGCTCAGCTTGTGCCTGTGACTTTTTCAAAATGATCTTGTCGATTTCTTGATGGGAGATATAAGATGTTGAAGAAATACTTGTTATTGCAGCAATTGCAAACATGATGCAAACAACAATTAATATTATTTTTTTCATTAACTCGTTCCTTTATGCCATTTGCAGCAGTAAAAAACCTAACCAATTAATACCCAACGAGCATCACTAAGGTGTAGCGTGGTAAAATGACCTTAATTTAATTCATGCTTCTCCAGCAATATAAACACTGATTTCAGCTTGGCATAATACATCCCACACCAGCATATCGCTCACGTGCATAATGAAAATGTTGATATTGCTCAATATATAGGTTTGACAGCCAAGATATACGCTCATAGTAACGCCATATTTGGTTATAACTTGAACACTTCCATATCGCCATTTTAAATGAAGCAATGTCAGTGCAAGTTAGGGGTCTGTCACAAGCTGGAGTAGTAAAATAAGTGCAACAGACGCCCCTGTATGTAATACAGGGGCGGAGTTTATCAAGGACGAATAATCGACGAGGCTATTGTTTGGTTTAGAAGTAAGTCACATATACTTCAGATAGATTTTCTGGCTGATCCGCTGTTATTAATAAGTAAACGTAACCGGCCTGCTCATGTTTCATTTCAATGAACTCATGACTGTCTGAACGTGTCGATGAAGCACTATACTCTTCCTGACTTGGCCAGTGTTTCTGAGCGGCATACAGGTTGACATTCCCTTTGTTTTTTGCGGTGGCAGACGCTTTAGGCGTTAGCCATACCCGCAGCGTTTGGTTGCCTTCCGGTACATAAACAGCCATATAGCGGTTTTGATGAACTGTCATTTCGGTTGGGGTGTCTTTTTCAAGCATAACCGGAGCTAAGTCATCTTCAGGTCGTTGGCTGTTATTGCCAGTATTTCCGTTATTACCAGTGTTACTCGACAGATTTTCCGAAGTCACCTGCGTGACGAGTTTAACTTGATTGCTGGCTTCACGACCCACGACACTTAAGTAATAACGGCCCGGCTTCGGTGTATCAAAGGTGATGGTTTCATTGCTACCAACCTTGGCATTGGATATATCATAGTCATAATAATGCGCGACACGCTCATAGCTGGCATGGAGATCGGCATCGCCGTCACCGGAGATAGAGACAGAAAATGTTGTCGTCTTTTCAGCTATATCGACATAGAAAAGTTTCTCGCGATGCTGCTCGGGGTTCAATGTTACCGATGTATTCGGCGTTAGCTCAACGGTTAGTGCTTTCTGCGCAGATATTTTCGCTAGCTTGTTCTCTTCCGTTATCTCTTTTAGCCAGTCGCTGAATTCGTGATCGTATGCCTTCCCTAAGGATTTTACAGTGGTAGCCCACTCTTTGAAGCGACCCAGACGGGCAAGGTTCAGTAAAGGCTGAATATTTTCCGGGTGACGCTCAAACATAAAACGAACAGCAAGGTAGCCCCAGCTATAAATACGGGTTAAGTCGTGGCTATAGGTCGACGCGAATATTTCGGATAGGCGATAGGTTTGCTGTTCCGCCTGGTCATTTGCTGAAGTGTAATTCTTCTTGTAGGTCATGTACTCAGCAAAACCCTCAATCCACCATACGATGTGACCTTCACGCAAGTTGTCATTAAAACCACCTTGCAGGTTGAAACGTCCATCCAAATAATGGACATATTCATGCTCAAGGTTTAACACTGAGAAATCTTCGGCATATTCGTTGCGATAGGCAATAAAGCGAGCCTGATTATCTTCGCGGCTTGGTTTACCTTCCAGGTATTGGCCGCCATTGTTGGTTGTATTGCCAAACAGGAAGTTAGAATAGGTGATGTAATCGCTGTTAGTATCGAAAACAACCACTTCAACCGAATCATTCGAATCGTTACTGACAGGGTTATAGCCACTATTGACCACCTGATGGAAATCGGTTTCTTTATCATTCAGCATGTCACATGAGGCTTGCGCCTGTTTTTGTGTCATTTTCTGAGCCCGAATAATGGCAGGGCCTTCACAGTTGAATGTAATCGGTAAAACGATTTTTTCCAGATCCGCTTTTGCCGTTGTTAAATTTAACGCCTTGGCTTTCTCTGGCGCATAATGGTTAAGCATTTCAACAATACCTATCCAAATGCTGTCGCTTTTGCCTCCAAACGGGTAGCGGATAAGCAGATCATCCAGAATGGTCATCACTTTTTGTTTGACCTTCTCATCTGGCGAGGTAAGTAGTCGACCTAATTCACGGGCTGCATTACTAAGCAAAATATCAGCTGGTGTATCTAGTGCCCACTCATTATTGATAATGAACTGATGTAACTGATCTAAATATTCAGGGTGATGCTTCAGCATTATTTGGAAAGGCGCGCGATGAACGTTTCCGTGCATTGCACGGAAAAGGTTGTTTAGTCCCTCAACATATTGGCTGCTATTCGCATTGGCACGATCCAGTGTATTAAGAAGTGACAGCATTGGCTTCATGGTCATCGGCAGCTGCTTAATGCTCACAACCATGTACGTCATGCCGTATAACGCGTTAGTTTGTTCTGGTAGGGCTATTTCTGTTGCATAAGGATTTGCCAAAAATTGATTTACTGTTTTCGCGAACGCTTTGCTAAGTTGATCTGAGTATTCACCAAGTTCAGCTTTTAAGCCAAATCTCACATAGTAAGCGGCACGAACATATTCAATAAGGTTGGCAATTTCAGTGGCTTGTGTTGCATTTCCCGTGTACTGACTTACTTTTTGCTGTAGATGCTTGTTAACTGTCTGGAGCGTATCTTCGCTATAGAGAGAATCAAATACGTTACGAGGTACGTAAAACCAGTCATTGGTACACTGCTTGTTTGCCTGTTCGATTAACGGTATCGGATCTTGTGTTGAAACGAGTGTATTAACATCACAAAGCGTTTCAGACCAAGCAGTAAAAGAAAATAAACAAGCAGGAAGGCCGACCGCAAGAGCACAGAGCTTACTGGATTTTTTGAACGGTGTTTTAAATTTCATTGCAGATTTCTTATAGTTAAGTATTTTGGTGTAAAACTAAGTTTCGACATAATTGTGGAATTTAGTTTCAACTTAATAAAGGGGGGATTTAGGTTCTTTTTATGCTTGACTGAAAAATGAGATTTTGATTCAGAAAGGAATTAACTTCATTAAAAACAATGGGTTAATAATGCCATATTTGGACTTCGTCGAAAGGTTATGCTGAAGTAGAGGTATGCAGCTTTCCAAGACATAATGTAGGCTGCCAGCGCGTAAAACGGCTCCCAAGAAGATAAGTTTTCTGGATTGTTGAGCTGTCCTTTTTTAATCATCGGCCAACGTTCGATGCCAGCTAATGTCGCCTCTGCGCCTTCGTAAGATTTCCAGCCAAATGCTGCCTGGTTCATTTTACCTTTCGCTCTACATTGAGCTTTGCTCAACTATATTGTTCAGATATTTAGTTGAAAGAATTTCAATTAGCGAAACTGGCGGGTGCGACTGTCTACGCTATTGCCGGAAAAAACACCACCAGCGACTGTTAGGATATGGTATCGACGCCGTGATCGATCCAGATAAATAAAATGTGGCAATGCGGCTGATCGAGCTGACAGAAGCTCAGTTAGTGCATAGTGTGATTGACTGTGTGTCGGCAAAATCGGGCAGCGTGATGAGCGCCCTGATCCGATGGTTGAGCAAGTCTTGCCTTTTGAGCAACTTACCGACGGCCTGCAGCAACTGAAAGATCATTGCCATAGCGGCAAACTGGTGGTCAAGTTCGGATAATACTCATCAGGCCTTAACGGGGGCTTTTTTATTACGTTTGATCTTATTCATTACCGGATATTTATCATCAATAAGCTCATTGATAAACGGGGATGTTTTCTCGGGATCGGCACAGATCCAGACATGCTTTTTGGCGCGGCTCAGTGCCACGTAGAACAAACGACGCTCTTCGGCGTCGGCAAAACCTTCATGTCGCGCTTGCAGGCAGGCCGCAAGACCGGTATCACGATCATGAGCCGGGAATATCCCGCGATTCACATCGAGAATAAAGACGAAATCCGCTTCTCGGCCTTTACTGGCATGACAAGTCATAAAGGTCAGTTCCAGATGCGGCCATTGTTTCTGCCACGCGCGCAACTTCTCTGGTTTTTGTTTGTTATTGCGCCCGAGTAATAGCACCGTAACCGGTTTTTCATTCTGCGAGGCCAGCTGCACCAGTTCCTGCTCCAGTAAGTCCTGGCACAGCAAGGTTACCGCTTTACGTTTTTGTTTCTTAAAGCTAACCAGATCTTTTTTGAGCTGCTGTGGGTTTTGCTGGATAAAGGTATTTGCCACTTCCCCGATCATGTTATTAAAGCGATAGGTGGTATCCAGTTCGGTAATATGACAAGCCCCAAAACGCTCAGCAAAACCCGTCGTCAGATTAACGTCGGCCCCGGCAAAACGATAAATCGCCTGCCAGTCATCACCAACGGCAAATAACGTCGGTCTTGGCTTGTCTTCATCACCGGATTGACACAAGGCTTCAATCATCGCTAAACGATGCGGCGAAATATCCTGATATTCATCCACCATGATAAAGCGCCAGCTCGCGGCATATTTACCTTGATTAACGTATTCCGTCGCCTTTTGGATCATAGTATTAAAATCGATCTGTTTATTGGCTTTCAGGTACTGCTCGTAGGCACGGAAACAAGGCCAGAGCAACCCAAGTTCACTTTTCATCCGCGCTTTGCTGGCTGCATTGTCGTGCTGTTCAATATCTTGATTCAGAACCGATTTATTGGTCCCGCGCTGGCCGAGTAATTCAATATGCCGCCAGATCCAGGCCCCAAGCTGTTCACTCCTGGCTTGCTTCTCCATCGAGTTATCGGCTTTAAAGCCCGGAATACGCCATTGGGTCAAATGCTTTTGCCAGCGTTTCGCCGTAGCCGGGGTTTCCCACTGCTCAGCAAGCAGGGCGGCTATCCACTGACCGCGGGCTTTTTCATCTAAAGCCAGCGGCGATACATTAGGTTTCTCACCTTCTACCGCCTGAATAATCTGAGTTCCGAGACCATGGAAAGTAGCAACTTTGATTTTGTCGTTAACTTTTTTTCCGAGGCGTTCACTCATCTCTTGGGCCGCTTTGCGACCAAAAGCCAGCATCAGGATCTCTTCCGGCTGGGCGTCTTGATTGGCCACTAAATAACCGGCTCTCGCGACCAGCACACTGGTTTTACCGGTACCGGCACCAGCCAGCACCAGATTATGATCCTGATTAATCAATACCGCTTCGCGTTGGGAAGGGTTAAGCGGAGATGATTCAAATTGATCAAACCACGAGGCCCACTTTTCGGACTCCTGAGTCAGCCATTGCTGGTTATTTTGTTCGATCCATTCACTGTTATCGTCTAGCCAAGGCTCGATTTTCTCAAACGCCATCGGACGGAAGGATCCGGCCAACTCCTGGGTCAGCCCGGTAGATCCCAGCGAATCGGTAAGAAACTGACACAAATTATGATGATCAGATTGGCGCAGGTAGCCCTGCTGACCGGTAAAATTATCAATACGATGCAGCATGTCAGGCAATGAACGGTCAAGCTTATCGACCCGGCCACGAGCCCAGTTACGGTAAGCTTCCAGCAGATGTGTCGCGAAGGGCTTGCACTGATGCCATGGCAGACCATGAACGGTCCAGCAGTATTGCTGATCCGCCGAGGTGATCTCTAACGATCCCCATAAGATACCGCGACGGACTTCGATCGCCCCGTCCCAGTCATCAAAGGGAATCACATCTTCTTCTGTCTGGCTATCTAGGATCAAACTGTTATCATTCAGCTCGATACTGAAATAATCGCCCTGCACTAACCACTGTGCTAACCAACCGGCACTTAAACGCATTCTGTCACCAAAAAAAGCTTCATATATTCCATCCCGCTATCTTTTACACACCGAGTCGACGTACGCAGAGTCATGCAAAGAGGCAGTAGGTTACCAATAATTTATGTTATACCCAAATCACCTTAAAATGCAGAGTTCGGCTCTTGAGGTCCAATTGATTAAAATTTCTGCTGACAAAGTAAGTAATGACTAATTTCCCTAGGGTTTTATCATAACTTTGGTATCTTTATGAGCACGGCAGGCCATCTATAATCGCCCTGCTATTCTAGCTGTTCATTTTCCGCCATATATCAGAAGATTGTTAATCATACATGCAGAAAAGCCGCTTAAGATCCAATTTATGCCGTTACTGGGCGAATGACCGAATTAACTACAGTGTTCGGGTCTTTATCGCCTTAGTCGGTGTTGCCCTGCCCTGCTGGTATTTGGGGTTAACCACTGAGGTCACCCCGTTGGTCTTAGGTATTATTGCTAGCGCACTGGCTGAAACCGAAGATAATCTGACCGGCCGTATTAAAGGGCTGGCCATGACGCTGGCCTGTTTTCTTATTGCCTCTTTGTCTATCGAAATGCTGTTTGATTATCCGGTGCTGTTTAGCTTCGGATTATTTATCTCCACCTTTGGCTTCATTATGCTCGGGGCTATGGGTGCCCGATACGCCAGTATCGCCTTTGCCTCTCTATTGCTGGCGGTCTATACCATGCTGGGCTCAGCAACCAGTCCGAACCTTTGGTACCAGCCGGCCATTTTGCTTGCAGGGGCTGCATGGTATGGCCTGCTGTCGCTGATCTGGCAAGTTTTATGGCCAAATCAACCGGTTCAGCAAAGTCTGTCTAAGGTATTCAGCGAATTTGCTCACTA
The DNA here is from genome assembly GCF_057456235.1 of Photobacterium sp. Taxonomy (NCBI): domain Bacteria; kingdom Pseudomonadati; phylum Pseudomonadota; class Gammaproteobacteria; order Vibrionales; family Vibrionaceae; genus Photobacterium; species Photobacterium sp. The sequence goes on from NZ_JBVCPH010000001.1 coordinate 377,126, forward strand.
TTTAGAGTTTAAAAGTAAGCTGTTTGTACCGGTTTCAAACATGGAACCTCAACCGTTGCGCATAGAAGCGGCCAGTAAAAATGCTCGTGTAGTGGCAGCACTGAACGCGGCCAAAGCCACCTTATTGCACCGCGCTCGACGTGGCCAGCCAAATGCCACTGGCGACAAATTTCTAAAAATCTATTTTCTGGCGCAGGATATTCACGAACGCGCCAGCTCTTCCCATTACCGTTATCAGGATCTTGCTGCTACTTTCCATCGCAGTGATGTCTTGTTCCGCTTCCAACAACTATTGACGTCACAGGCCCGCGCCTGCCGTGAAATTTCTCGTGCGCTGGCAATGGGGAAACCCTATCAGCATGGACCTGAGAGCGTGCGGGCATTGGATGAACTGCAAGAATCACTACTCTATTTAAAAAACCGGCATAATCCGCAATGGCGATCGTACCTGATCCAGCTCGATTACCTGTTCAATAATCTGGCAACCGTCGAGCGCCAGATGTCGAACGTCAGTAACCCGGACGTGGCACAAACAGATCCTGATATCGAACTGGCCGATCCCGAAGCCCGTAGCGCAAAAGATTTGTGGCTGCGCATTATCAGCCAGCTAAAGCCAGATTCGATGCTGTTTCGCCATGCGTTACGTATGGCCATCGCACTGACCGTGGGGTATGGCATTATTCAGGCTCTGGAGCTTGAGCGCGGCTACTGGATTTTACTCACGACACTGTTTGTCTGCCAGCCAAACTACAGTGCAACCCGTCAGAAACTGGTTCAGCGGGTCTTGGGAACCTTGGGTGGCCTGCTGGCAGGGATCCCTTTACTCTATTTATTCCCAGGACAGGAAGGCCAACTGGTGCTCATGGTCGGAGCCGGTGTTCTCTTTTTTGCATTCCGAACTGTTCGTTACGGATTGGCAACCGCCTTCATTACTCTATTGGTACTGTTCTGTTTCAACCAGTTGGGTGAAGGGTTTGCGGTGATACTGCCGCGTCTGGGTGATACTTTGCTTGGTTGTTTGCTGGCCGTACTGGCGGTAAGTTTCATCTTGCCCGACTGGCAGGCGAAGCGCTTACATAAAGTGATGGCATCGGCGATCACCACCAATCGGGATTATCTCGCCCAGATCATTGGCCAGTACCGGATCGGTAAACAAGACAACCTGAACTACCGGATCGCCCGCCGCGATGCCCACAATACCGATGCCCAGCTAAGCACTGCGATCAGTAATATGCTGGCCGAGCCGGGCCGTTACCGTATGGCCACCGACGAGAGCTTCCGCTTTCTGACGCTTAACCATGCCATGCTGAGTTATATTTCCGCGCTGGGTGCACATCGTACCCGCCTGGAAGATGAACGAAACCATCTGATCTCAAAGGCTCATCGTCTCATTCACACCCACCTTGATTGTCTGGCCGAGCAATTAGCAGGCAATGTCTGTGCGCTGGCACCCGATAACGATAATGATCTTGAGCAGCGCCTGGGCCAGTGGCGAGATGATGACTGTACTTCTGTACGAATGGTCTTGCAGCAACTGCACCTGATCTATCGCATGCTGCCCGAACTGCACTCTCTGGCCAATAAGCTTGCCGCCAGAACCGGCAAGCCCGCAGAGCAATCATCGCTTCCGCAACGTTGATCCTTAACCGCAAAAACCAATAGTACCAATCTGACTCATGCTCGCTGACAGGCCCGTTCATGAGTCATGATTGGTACTGTTCGGGTCAAACACAGCACAAAACTAAAGTGATTGAATCTTCGTTTTGCTTTCAGTTTGAAAACGTCCTATCGCTGATGGCGTTCAGTGCGAACCGTCGATCGACTCTGTGAAGCAGTAGACAGAATGTGTGAATACAAATGCATATATTCATGTTTTGTGTAAGGAATTGATTTAAAAATGAATATGCCGTTTATATATAGTCTATCGGGTAAATATATGCGCCGGACGTGTAGCACATTATTGCTGGCTACATTGTGCTCGACTGGCGCGGTGGCATCATCGACAAATACGGTAGCGCTTCCATCGGGTAACGACTGGCTCAACCATGTTACAAAAGGGCTTCAACCTTATTGGATGATGGAAACCGCACAAGGTGCCCCACTTGGTAATTTCCCAACCTTTCGTTGCGACGACGGCAGTCTTCTCGATGTCAGTCAACCATGTCCAGAGCTAGACAAGTCTTGGATAAATCCCTACTTTGATCGCGAATATACACGCATGAAATCACGCCAGATATATGGCTATGGCGTGCTTTACCACCTAACCGGCAATGAAGAGGCATTGAAGCTGGCAAAAGCGGGGGTTGATTATTTATTAGCGGAATTACGCGATCAAGAACATGGCGGGTTTGTCAGCTTTATTAAAGAGGGGAAACCGGGCTTAAAGTGGCAGCAACGAACCGCCCAAGATCAAGCGTATGCCATTGTCGGGTTGGCATTCTATTATTACCTCACCAGAGATCCAGTGGTCGAGCAGGCATTGATAGACCAGCAGAAATTCATTTTTGAACGCTATAAAAATGCCGCAAACAGTGATCTGCTTTGGGTGATCGAGGATGGTGACGAACAGAGCCACAAACAACGAGAGCTGGTCGGCCAGCTTGATCAAATTAACGGTTATTTGCTGCTGTTAACTCCGATAATGCCTAAATCAGTACAGCAGAAATGGCGAGACGATCTTTACTGGTTAACCGATCAGATGGTTAAGCAGTACTATTCTGAAAAAGAGCAACGCTTCTACGGCGCAATTCACCATAAAGCCGTAATGATGCCAGATGCAAAGCACAACGATTACGGCCATACCATCAAGGCGTTCTGGATGACTTATTTAGTTGGCCGCTACTTTGACCAAAACGAGTGGCAGAAGCTGGGTGAACAAGGTATGAGAACCACGATGGAACGTGCAAGCTACTCGATGCCGACAGATCAGGCTAAGCCATATCTTTCTAACTCATTGTTTAGTCAGTGGCAAAGTCTTAATGCAGTACCGACATGGAAAAGTAGCCGTTACAATCACTTTATCTCGTCTTGGCAATGGGCTGAATTAGACCAAGCAGCAATGACGGTTAATCTACTGGATGGTACCACCACGAATCAACTCTACTACACTCAAAATCAATACATGGATGCGTGGGTCGATCATCAATATGGGGGTGTAGGATTAGACCCGAAGCGAACCAAGGCTTTTCACTGGGGTAATGCTTACCACCAATTTGAGCACGCCCTCATTGGATATCTGAGCGCACAGCAATGGTATAGCAAGCCTGCGCAATTGTATTTTGCGTTGCCAAGTGACTACAGAGGGAAAATTGAGCCTTACTACTATCAAGGTGATATGACGTCTCGTAGAGAGGTTGGGGAGTTAGACGGCGTTAAAGGGCTCAAGAAGCAGGTTATCAGCTTTACCAACATTACCCCTTAACAGAAAAAAAAGCATCTAGGACAGGCACCTTTATTCCTTCCTGATGTGAACTTCGGTGCTCTGGATATTCAGCCCGAGCTGCACTCTCTGGCCAATAAGCTTGCCGCCAGAACCGGCAAGCCCGCAGAGCAATCATCGCTTCCGCAACGCTTAGGCTGAACAACGACAAAACCAGCCTTTGGCTGGTTTTCTATATCGCCGCTACTTTTTCTTAAAGAAACAGATAGCCTGCGGGCAAGCAGTGAAGTCAGAAGCTGTTGCTATGCTTCCGTAAGTTCAGCTTCCATTAGCTCTTCGACAGCTGCAAGGGCCTGTGTACCGAAGACCAATGAAGGGCCACCACCCATTAATACCGCTACATTAATAGTTTCGACGACCTCAGCCTTCACGGCACCGGCTTTGATTGCGGCCTGTACATGGGCAGCAATACAACCATCGCAACGGGCTGCAATACCTATCCCCAGCGCAATGAGTTCTTTGGTTTTTACATCCAGAGCACCCGGCGACATAGCGGCTTTATGAAGCTGCATGAATTGATTCATGGTGCTTTGGCTTTCCTGCATAAATGCATGGCCCAGTTGGCGTTGCTGCCTGTTGATTTCACGGTATGATTTGTTTTGCACAAGCTTAACCTTAAGTAGATTACCCTAATTTAATAAAGGCTAATATAACAGGCATCGTATATCTCTGCAATCAGTGCCGATTGAAATAGTCACATCAGGTAAATCGACAGGCTCGGTCGAATGACTTGACGATAAAAAAGCGATACTTGTGACGGCTACTCTGCATCACATCTAATGTCACAGAGTGCCAAATCAAGCATTAGTCCGTACAAGCTATTTAACCGTTTTTCATTGGCTTATCCAGGCTGATATTGGTTTCTCAATCTTGCCAGAATTTCCACCACTTCTTACTGTTCTCTTCTCTTTGTGCCTGACCTTTTTCAGAGCCTTTTCCTTGCTCGTTGCGCTCTTGCTCGGCTTTTTTCTGCTGCTGTTTATCCAGATCACCTGACGATGAGCCATTACTTTTATTCTTCTTATCTTTATCGGTCTTTTGGCCTTTAACTTTTTCTTTCAGGGTATCAACTTCTTCTTGAGCATCTTCAAGCTCTTCGATTTCCTTTTCGAGCCTTTCCTTCTCTTTTTTACTTTTTGTCTTTTTATGTGCCTGTTGCTTGTCTTGCAACAGCAACTCTAATTGTTGCTCGCGCTCTTCCAGAACAGACATTGCATTTTGCTTATCTTCTGCATTTTTGATCTCTGCAAGATTAGGTTTTCCTTTACCAGCCCAGTCAGGTTTATCTGCGTAGACTGATGGCGTAAATATGAGTGAGATGACGACGGCCAGAAGGTATTTTTTCATGTGATATCCTGTTTCTAGTAGATTTATTATCTGCTTGCATCCTTTCATAAAAGGATAAGTTAAGATGCCCGTTTTTACCATTTCGATTGGAATTTAACTGAGCGCTTATTTTTGAGCTAAGCCATATACCCTGTCGATTCGAATGAAATAGTTAAAAAAACCTCTGCCGCCCCTTATACCGGATAGCAAAAAGTAGTTAAACTCTGACAATCATAATTCTAAGACAACCAAGGGATCTTACTCTGGTATGAAAATTGCCTTGATAAACGCCTTCAACCGCTTCAAACAGGCTCCTAAATCAGCGCGAGCTCTCACTTACCTTTTGTTGACCTATACCTGTTACGCCCTGCTGCTGGGGCTGCTTGTACCTGCACTCATTCAATCTCAAGCACCCAAAAAACTCAGTGAACTTCTTGGACGTGACGTCCGCATCGCTGAGGCCAGCATTAACCCGTTTTTGTTGCGGGCGCGGATAAGCGGTGTCGAAATCAGCGAGCAAAATAGGCCTGTCAACTTTGTCAGCCTGCAGCAGCTTGAGCTTGAGTTCAGCTTCTGGCGCAGTCTTCTGCAATTAACCCCGAGCCTGGATCACCTGCATATTGAACAACCACAGATCAACATCGTCAGACTGGCCACCGAAAAGGACGCCGCCGAGTTTAACTTTAGTGACATACTGAAGCGTTTAACCGCGCAGCAGAGCGAAGAACCTCAGCCCGATACGGACCAAGCCCCCTCGGGCATTCCGGCCTTTCGTGCCCGTGCTATTGAGATCGTACAAGGTAGCTTTAGTTTTCAGGATCAGCAGACCGGCGCTAACCTACAATATCAGGGGCTCACTTTTAGCCTGCAGCAACTCGACTCACAGGCGCTGACTCTGAACCCGGCACAAAACTCATCTGCAGATAAGCAAATACCTCAATTCCGCCCGGAGGCCAACCGCTATGCCTTTGCGGTAAAGGGAGCAGACCAAGGCCTGTTGCAATTGGAAGGACAATTCCAGCTGCAGCCACTGGAGGTTCGCGGTGAACTGACGCTGGCCAAAGTCACTCTGCCTCCCTTCTGGCCCTTTGCGGCCAAGTCGGTGAAGGCCAAATTAAGCAGTGGTGAAATCAATGTTGAATCCAGCTTTCATCTCAAGCAGGAGCAAGAACAATTCAGCTTTGATACTGACAAGGGTAGCTTTGTTCTCGCCAATCTGGCATTCAATGATAATGAAACCCCAAAAGTGAAACTGCCCCAACTGGTGGTCGATGGCATAGCCCTTAGCAGTACTTCGCAAACTGTGGATCTGCACGCCCTCCAAGTACAGGGGATCTGGGTTGATGCCAGCCTGAACGACAACGGCCTGGATCTGCAGCAGCTCTTTATGCCCGCAGGTGCCAAAGCGACTGAGGACTCAACGCCGGGCAATGCCGACGAGGCCGCTGCCAAAGACTGGCTGATACGCCTCAATAGCTTCGAAATGGCAGACACCGATCTTAATCTTACCGAGAACCTTATCAGCCAAGGTGTGCATTGGCGTATCTACCCGCTGACACTAAGTACCAGCGCGGTACTGAGCGACTTGAGCCAGCCACTGGATTACCAGCTGGCACTCAGCTTAAGTTCTGACACCAAGGCTCTGCCGCTCAAAGATCGCGGTCAGTTCAGCAGCAGCGGCAGTCTCGATGCCAAGACACTCGGTATCGACGGCAAACTGCAATTAACTGCGCTGGATCTGAGCCAGTTCCAGCCCTATCTGGAGTCATTCCTGAATCTGCAACTGAGCAGCGGCAGCCTGACCACTGGCGGTGATTTCAGTGCCGATCATCGGGGCAAAGTTGTTTATCAGGGGCAAGCTGCAATCGACGATCTGCTGATCAAGGACAGGCTGGAATATCAACCCCTGCTGAAATGGCAACAGATGTCTATCGACGCACTTTTGTTTGACCTGCAGAACAAGCAGGTCAAGATTGACAATCTTACGCTCGATGCCCCCTATGCCAAAGTGCTGATCGCCAAAGACAGGCGCACCAATATCAGCGAAATTCTGGTAACCGAAACCAAGACGCCCGCAGATGCTACTTTGGCAAACAGGCCAGAGAGTGAAACGGTTCAGATGCAGGATACTGAAACCACCCAATCTGCACCGAAGACAACAGAACCGCAGGCAGAGCAAGCTTTTGCGCTGGATATCGGCAGTATTACAATCGCCAAGGGATCGGCCTATTTTGCCGATAATTCCCTGACGCCTAACTTTGCCTCCGGCATAGAATCGCTGGAGGGGCACATCAGCCACCTGTCCTCGACCCCGGGCACTAAGGCTCAAGTTGATCTCAAAGGTAAAATTGACAAATACGCCCCGATGACACTTAGCGGTGAAATCAACCCGCTGCTCCAGTCTCCCTACCTGGATCTGGATCTGGTGTTCAACAGCGTGGAGCTGACATCCGTCAACCCTTATTCCGGTACCTATGTCGGCTATTACATCGATAAGGGCCTGCTGTCGTTGGCACTTAACTACCAACTGGAAAATAATCAGCTTAAGGGCAGCAACCATCTGGTCATCGATCAGCTGCAGCTGGGTAAACCCAGCGAATCAGATCTGGCTACTAGTTTGCCGCTGTCACTGGCTATTGCCCTGTTGCAGGATCGCCATGGGGTCATCGATCTGGGGCTCGAAGTATCAGGTGATATTGATAGCCCCGATTTCAGCTTCGGCAGCATCATAATGAATACCATCACCAATGTGATCACCAAGGCAGTGACGGCGCCCTTCTCTCTGCTGGCCGATCTGGCCGGCACGGATGAGGAACTCAGTCATGTCCAATTCAGACCAGGGCTCGCCAGCCTGGATACCGCAGAGCAAGATCGCCTGAGCAAGCTTGCAAAGGCCTTAGATGACAGACCGATACTCAAAGTCAGCATAGAAGGCTCTGTGGCCCTCGCCGATGACAGCAAAGCACTGGCAGAAGAAAAATTACAACAGGAGCTACTGCAGCTCAGCGGTCTAGCCAGTCTGCCACAGGATCTCAGCGCCAGTCGTTTCCCCGCATCTGGCCCACTGGCCACGGCGTTGGAAAGTCTGTTCGTTCACCAGCTGAAGCTGGACATCAATGCGGAGCGGGCCAAGGTGGAACAATTGCTGAAGGAAAAGGCCAGCGCCACCGATGCGGAACCGGAAGCGGCCCAGGTAACCACCGTTCTACATATAGGCATGTATAACCAGTTGCTCAATGCACAGGAGATCAGCCACAACGAACTGGGTAATCTGGCCGAAGCCAGAGCTCGAACGGTCAAAGCCTTTATGGTGAATGACAAGAAGATCAATCCGGAACGGGTCTTTCTCCTGGACAGCAAATCACAGCTCAATACAGAGGAAAGCCGTGCCGTGCTGACTCTGACCGCTGATTAACGACACAGGTGCAATGTCGACCCGAATCGTTATGCAGCTATTCGGGCCGGCAGTATCTTGGACAGGCATAGTTAAAAGAAGTCACTAAGACTGACATCATTAAGTTGGGGTAAATACATCCGAATAGCATTATGGCTCTTCTTGCTCGTAATAGCCTAACCTGAAGCTATTTCGTGATTTATGGGGTATTGGAAGGTAGGTTTACCCTTCCTGGAGCCAGAATAAGTTGGAAGTCTTTGATTATCTGAGATGAATTACACTATTAGCCTATGAGCAAATGATTGATGGTTTCTTAAGTATGCCAGCCCCAGTTCTTACAGTTCTACCCACCTCTACTGAGTGATGTGATGCCTTAGTTGTTATAGTTGAGATACATCAGCATAAATTTTGTAGTCAACAATTAGACCATCTTTTATGGTTAAAAATGTCGCAAATTTCGCCAAGTGTTCACTGCCATCTTTCCTTACATAGTTAACCTCGCCATTACAGATAATTATGTCATCGTGATTCCAGATCCCATCAAAAGTGTGAGACATGCCAGCTATAGAATCGAAAAACTGACAATTCATATTCACAACAGCCGATTTACCTTGTACCGGTTCAGTATTGGAAAACCTAAACATAACGTCTTGATGAAGCATCTCAGACAACGCGGTCACATCTCGGCTGTCCACGATTTTGTAAAGTGTTTTGGTAAATGCGATTGGATTATTCATCTTAATTTCCTTTAGTCGTTTACGTCATAACTTTATGTTGGATTTCGATGCTTGTTTTGACTGTTGATTCGTCATCGCGAGTCCAATGAATAACAGCGCTAAAGCGATAATCAAGCGATAGTGGAACGCCTCAGCAAAAAAGAAAATCCCAATCCCTACGCCAGTCACCGTTACCACATTACCCACTTGACTAAAGCCCAATCCATCGGTCAATTGTTGTAAACGAAAGGTAAGCAGATAACTGAATGCAGAGATTATCGCCATCAGTACCAAGATCAGACAGCCAGATTGCGGCGCATCATAGCTCGAACTGCCCCCGACCATCAGACTGATAGGCAGCCAAATCAAACCTTGAATACACAATACCCCTGTCGCTAAGGCTATGGGATTAGCGCCAACGGGATAGGCTTTACTACGATATATATTACCCATAGCGAGGAATAAGGGCACCGAAGTAGCGAGTAATAACATACCGCCATCATCTTTTAACTTGAAGTCGGGCGATATGGTAACTAACAAAACCGCCACAAATCCAATAGCTATTCCCATGACTCTTTTTATAGTCAACCCCGCTTTCTGGAATGGTATAGAAAGAAGTAAAGTGAACAGTGGTGACAACGTGATCAGTACACTGAAAGTACTGGCCGCCACTTCCTGAAGCACAAAATTTGATGCCAAATTCGGAAGGCTAACACCAAGTAGGCCGGCAAAAATGTAGTAACGAAAGTGTTGCACCTCGAGCGCTTTTAATTCACCTTTCAATGATAGTAACGTCAATAAAATGATGGCTGAACCCAGCAACGGTAGTACTAACACCTCTAAGGGAGAAAAACCGTTCATGACACTGTATTTCGCTAATGCAAAATTCACTGCAACGGAAATACCCACTCCAAGAATGTACAAAATACGAGTGCTTCTAAGAGATAATGACTCCAATTTAGTTTCTGCACTTACACTTCTGGATAACAAAGAGTTACTGGACATGGTGCCTCCTTTAAGTTGTTTAGACCCGAGTTCAGTAAGGAAAGCATATTACCATTCGATCAGAATGATAATATGCCATATACTCACTGCATTGTTTCCAATCCCTCTACAAACCCTATGGAACACTTGGACGCTATTCCTTATTTTCTTGCCGTTGCTGAGCATGAAAGCTTTGCAGAAGCCGCCCGTCATCTTGACGTTTCTCGCTCAGCAGTAAGCAAACGAGTTAATCAATTGGAAACGACCTTGGGCGTTCGTCTCCTGCATCGAACGACACGAAAGGTTAGCCTCACAGAAGCTGGCAGCCATTATTTTACTAATGCACAAAACGCGTATTACTGGATACAACAAGCCGAAGACGCCGCAACCAGCCGTCAACAATCGCCAATAGGCAAGCTTAGGATCTGTGTTCCAATGTCTTTTGGACGACTGAAGATCGCCCCTTTGATCCCCGGTTTTCTGAAGAAATATCCGCTGGTCGAAATCGATATGGTTATGGATGATCGCTACTCGGACATCGTTGCTGCTGGATTTGATGTCGCTATTCGTGGCGGCGAACTTGCAGATTCTTCCTTGATAGCAAGAAAACTCATGTCTAGCCGCAGTCTAATTTGTACGTCCAGCGCATACTTAGATGGAAAACCACTCCCCAAAACACCTATCGACCTAACCGAACACAATGCGTTGATTTATAGCTACTCTGCACAAACGACAGAATGGGTGTTCGAATACAAAGATCACATTGAAACCGTTGCCGTACGTGGAAATTACCGAGTGAATAACAGTGAAGCATTATTAGCAGGGTGCTTACAGGGGGTTGGTGTAGGACGATTGCCCGATTTCATCGCAAAGCCTTATATCGATAATGGTGAGCTCATCCAATTGTTGCCAGAATACAAAATGCCAGAAAAAAACATTTGGGCAGTTTTTCCTGAACGTGCCTATATGCCCGTCAAAGTCAGAGCATTTATCGACTATCTGTCTGAAGTGCTGACGGTATAGTGTCATTGCCTCTTCGTGTACGCTTCGGCTATTGGGATAACCTCTCAACAAGATAATTGGTCAATACACGGGAAAGCCGTGCCGTGCTGACTCTGACCGCTGATTAACGACACAGGTGCAATGTCGGCCCGAATCGTTATCCAACTATTCGGGCCGCGAGTCTCTTGGACTGGCATTCTGTTGTTTTCTTAAGTCTCCCTATTCTCTTTCCGGATGGAAAATTCCTGTTGTTGTTCCTACACTTTCATATACATTGGCCGCCTGAAGGGAAATTATTGTGTATTTACGGCTTTTATATATTAGTGTCACCGTTCTGCTCGCACTTTCGAGTGGCTACTCGATAGCCGCCGATCTCCAAAATCTGAATAAGGATAAACAGACACTTCAACGGATCCACAACGCGCCAACCCTCAACGAAGCATTTCAACTCTCGCCACATGAAGCGCTGGTGGTATCGAAAGAAAAAGTCGACAAACACGGTTTTACGCATACCCGTTACCGACAAACCTATCGCGGCGTACCGGTGTGGGGAGAAGAAATTGTCATTAGCCGCGACCATTCCGGAAAAGCCATTAATGCGCATGGTCGCTTTGTCCGCAATCTTGCAGCGCAATCGATCGATACCACTCCCCTCATCGATGCAAACACTGCGCTCGATGCCATGCAAAGCCGGGTTAAAAGCAGACAAAACGACATTACCGCACTTGAATTTCGAAACGAATCGTCTGAGCTGGTGCTGTATCTCGATGGTGACCGCCCAACACTCAGCTATGCGGTTAGCTTCTTCGCGGACATCCCCGACGGAGGTAGCCCCACCCGGCCGACCTTTCTCGTCGATGCATTCAGCGGACAAGTACTGTTTGAATTTGAGGGACTCACCCATGCTGAGGTGGGAACGGGACCTGGCGGTAACGACAAGACTAACCGTTACGACTATGGTACAGATTTCGGAATGCTGGACGTAGACGTGGTTGGCAGCACCTGTACGATGAACAACACCAACGTTACGACGGTAGATCTGAACCACGGTACCAACGGTTCGAACACTTTCACATATACATGCCCCGAGAACACGCACAAAGAAATTAACGGTGCCTACAGCCCGCTGAATGACGCTCACTATTTCGGTGGGGTTGTATTCAATATGTTTAACGACTGGCTGAGTGAATCACCGCTAGCGGCACAGAATATGCCGTTAACGATGCGCGTCCACTACAGTACGAATTACGAAAATGCCTTCTGGGATGGGTCATCGATGACTTTTGGTGACGGTTACAATAGATTCTATCCCCTGGTCAGCTTAGATGTAACGGCTCACGAGGTCAGCCATGGCTTCACCGAGCAACATTCCAACCTGATCTATTCAGGTCAGTCCGGCGGTATCAATGAGTCATTCTCTGACATTGCAGGTGAAGCCGCTGAATTCTATATGAACGGCACCGCAGACTTTCAGGTCGGCGCTGATATTATCAAGGGCACGGGGGCGCTTCGCTACATGCAAGATCCTACTCTTGATGGTGCATCAATCGGGCATGCATCCGATTACGTCACCGGCATGGACGTCCATTACTCCAGCGGTGTTTACAATCGGGCGTTCTTTATTCTGGCTGCGCCCGCATCTTCACAATATCCGGGAAACAAGGGCTGGGGGATACGCAAGGCCTTTGAGCTTTTTGCCTATACGAACAAGAATATCTGGACCGCAAGCGAAACCTTCGACACGGCTTATGAAGGGCTGTTAGCCGCCGCCGACATGTTGAATACACCCACAATTCCCTATGATCCTGACATGTATAATAAGACAGACATAATAGATGCTTTTCAACAGGTTGGTGTACCAAAACCACCACCCGGCGCAGTTTGCTCCGTTGACGAGCCAATCCTTAGCAACGGTGTCCCGACCGGTGACTTTAGCGCAAATGCTGGCGAGTGGAATTGCTGGAAAATTGATGTAGCAGCTGGTGCCACCAATCTGGATATCGTGCTGCGCAACACAGCTAAAGGCAGAAATAAGATCAGTGGCGATGCTGATCTCTATATCAAACACGCCAGCTCCCCGAAAGTTGATCCCACAGGCCCCACGGGCGAGTTCGATTGTGGCTCATATTCGTCCAATAGCGACGAGCGCTGCACTATCGGCTCACCAGGTGTGGTTGAAGACGGCTATTGGTACATCGCGATTTACGCCTATAGCGACGTTCCCTCCGTCTCATTAACGGGTACTTTTGATGGCGGTGAGTCCCAGCCACCTCCGGCGGACGCCATCACGCTGACGGCAACCGTAAAAGGGCGCAGTAACAAGCAGTTCGTATCACTAAACTGGGCAGGAGCGACGACAACTAATGTCGATATTTACCGTCAAGACCTTTACCCTAATCTCCCCTTCAGGGACACAGCGAATGACGGCACATACAAAGACAACACAGGACAAAGCGGTTATCTATACCAGGTTTGTGAAAGTGGTACGGGAAACTGCTCTGCATCCGTAACAGCAAACTAACAGCGGGCGCTTAAACGGCACTCTATCAACGTGTCATCGGCAGGGCAAATGTGCCCTGCTGCAACTAACCACTGATGTTGTCTTTAGCGCCCATCAAAGAGTCTGAGCCAGAATAAGCTATAACAGATCAACAAGATCACGAAGTTTATTGCTAAGGATGTTTCCGATGGATAAGCTATTTCTACATCACGTTAAGTCACCATTTGCCGTCGGCGACCACCCCAAAGACCTCTTTGTGGTCAGTTTTTCCGATAATATTAATACGGCAGCAAGAGAACTGCAGGCTAAAGAGTGCCTGCTGTACTCTCGCCACAAAAACTTGGCCCAGTCCCTTATCAGACTGACCGAATCTTTCGAATTTGATGCCGATCTCAAAACAGTTGCCTTTATACTGCGATCGCTCGATAGCACGAGCTACACGTCATACCTGGCACAGATGAAGAAACACTGTAATAACGATACTGAGTACTATCAGGTACTGAAAAACCTCATCGACGATTACATACAAAAAGGATACGTGCCTGACAGCAACGGGCATTTCACCGATTATACGCCTTACCACGATTTTCACTGCAGGAGCAAAGCTTCTTTCGTTAAGAGGTACCGCTCCTATGATTAGAGTCCGTATCAAATGGTCACTTTATACATCAGTGATTTCAGAGAGGGATTACGTTGAAAAATAGAGAATTCGTGGCCGATTTCTACAATGTCATTGTGGTATGAATTCAATATTAAAAGGGTATCTCTGTTGTATCACCACGGACAGGTATATAATATTTCAAATTAATCAACATCTTATATTTACAGGGACGATAATGACTGCAACCGACTACCTTAATTCACTGAACCAGCGCTATTTATCTATTCATAGAAAAAAAGAGGACTTCTTTTGGGAAACATACATGGGTATCAGTGATGACCATGATGGTTCAACCAAAGCAGAAACCGAGTGGATTCAATTCTTAAGCGCTTCTTCTCAAATCACAGAGCTTAAAAAGCAAATAGAAATGGCACAATCGCTTGCTGATCCTGACGAGAAAAATCAAACTCTGATTGGATTAAAGGGCTGGCTCGCCACTTTTCAAGCTCATGCGCTAGAGTCTGAACAAGCGCAAACACTGAAATCGGAACTGATTAAGTTCGAAGCAGGTTTGTTTGAGAAAAAACAGAACTATACCATGACGTATGTGGCTGAAGACGGTAAAGAGGCAGAAGGATCTTTACCGGTACTTTCCGCCAACATTCGTACCAGTGCCAATGAAAATGTTCGTCAGACATCTCATCAGGCCCTGCTCGATTTAGAACAGTGGCTACTGCAAAACGGTTTTTTAGAACTCGTCAAACTGCGGAACAAGTTTGCAAAATCATTAGGGTATGACAACTTTTTTGACTACTCGATTGTTAAAACAGAGCAGATGACGACCGCAGAGCTGTTTACTATTCTGGACGACTTTGAAGCCAGAACCAAAGACAGCCACCGAAATAGCGTAAATCGTTTAGTTGAAGCCATGGGGCCTCAATCCCTTCAAGGGCATAACTTTGTATTTTCGTTTTCGGGTGATGCGATGCGCGACTTAGATCCCTATGTCCCGTTTTCTCAATCGCTACGCCGCTGGGTAGAATCATTTGGGCGCTTAAACATTGATTACTCTGGCGCTGAACTGACGCTAGATCTTCTTGATCGTAAGGGAAAATATCAGAACGGCTTCTGTCATGGCCCTGTTCCCGCGTTTTACGATCAAGGCCGCTGGGTTGCCGCTAAGGTCAACTTCACCAGCAATGCCAAACCGGATCAAGTCGGCAGTGGATATGACGGGATCAATACCTTGTTCCACGAAGGCGGACATGCCGCCCATTTCTCTAACGTAAAAATGAATGCTCCGTGCTTCTCGCAAGAATTCGCGCCGACCTCGATGGCCTATGCTGAAACGCAGTCGATGTTTTGCGATAGCCTGCTGGGCGATGCCGATTGGTTAAAGCAGTACGCCTTTGATGCGAAAGGAAATGTAGTGCCGGATGCAGTCATTAAATCGATGATTGACAGTAAACAGCCCTTCAGAGCGTATATCGAAAGAAGTATTTTGGTTGTGCCGTACTTTGAACGAGCGCTGTATCAACTGAGTGACGATGAACTGAGTGCTGAGACGGTGACACAGTTAGCGCGGGCGATGGAGCACAAGATCCTCGGCCTGGAATGCAGCCCGCGTCCGTTAATGGCTATTCCACATCTTCTCTCCGATGAGTCGGCATGTTCTTATCAGGGATACTTGCTGGCTAATATGGCGGTTTATCAGACCAGAGCGTACTTTACCGAGAAATTCGGCTATTTAACCGATAACCCAGAAATCGGCCCGCTACTTGCGAAGCATTATTGGCATCGAGGCAATAGCGTTAATCATAACGCCACAATAGTGAGTCTAACAGGCGAAGGATTTAACGCTAAATATCTCGCGGATGAATGCAATCTGTCTGCCGAGCAAGCATGGGAAATCGAGAAGGAAAAAATATCCGCGCTTCAATCCAGAACGCGGGCTGATGTTGCTTCTTTAAATGCCAGTATCAACATTGTTGATGGTGCCAACCAGATTGCCAGTAATCTCACCTCTGACAATGAAATGTGCCGTGAATTCGAGCAATACATTGTGTCGAGATATGGCCGATAAATAAAAATGACTACTCGACGATTGTGGAGTAGTCACTCGAACGTAACTGACTCTCCGGATGCCCCAGAAAATAGCATACCGAAAAAGTTAATAGCATCAACAGAGACAGTCGTGCCGCCATGGGTTGTGACTTGGAAGTAGATGCGCAGTATTTTGGGTTTATCGGTATCCCCAACCACTTCTTTACTCAGTATCTTTACCCCCCAGCTTGCAGTTGTACCTTGCGGATCAACGAGATGAATAGGGTTTGCTATCACGATTGTCCGTTCCTCTTCAAGATCAACGAACGGCGTTTGAATGTCGATAGAGTCATCAATGGAGATCCTGGGGGTTTTTCCATCCCATGTGTAAGGCCCTTTGAGAGTTTCACTGAAAGCCAGAAATCCGCCAATATGTAAACGTTGATTCATTAGGTTATCCCCTATTGCTTAATGATATTCGGCTGCTTAACCGCGCCATAGGCAAAGTTCGCAAGATTTATAAGGCAAATTAGTCTTGGGGTAATGTGCCATATTAAATATTGCATGCTTCCCTCAATACGTTTTTCTCGCTGCACTACCATAACCGTCGTATATTTGTCTGGACTAGTCAGATCTCGATTTCAAAAAAGTAATTCCTCAAACTTACCCTTAAGCTTTTTGTTTTCTTGCTCAGGTAGATGGTTAACGTGCATTTTTTCTACTTTGGCGAAATCATGTAAATCAAGATTTCAAGTATAGTTGAATGAAATCGGTATGAGCTATTTTTGCTCAGTTTCGCTGATGAGGTGCTTGGTTGCCGACCAGGTACGCCATGTACAGAAAAAATCGCGCCGGACATAAAAGGTGAAACCTTACAAGAGAAGAACATACGTAGCAGACTAATCATCCGTTTTATCGTTTAGCCAATTTGCTGCAATACTCAATGTATTCCAATAGAGCTAAACGCCATGTAAAGATGTTTGATTTGTTAACTGCTGGAGACAACGATGCTTTGAACTCAATTAGATTATTGATGAGGGTAATTTTATGAATTTTGGTTATATGATCTATCAAGAGAAAACCGGTTATACCGATGGTGTTTATAACGATTTAAACACAGCAAAAAATATTCTCGAACATTTCAAAGAAAAAGACCCATCAGGAAATTATTTTTTGGTGCTCGTTTTTGATGGCGATCTGAGTAGCGATTATCAGCATAAACTAAAAGATTTGCCATAAACCCGTTATCCAATCTAAACAAAAAAATGCAGAATAATACAATTTATACCCAAGTAACCTCAGGTGCGCCCCAGCGACAAACCGGCGCCTTGAGATAACTTGGGTATATCGCCCCCCAATAAACCGTCCCCCCAACCAAGAAACATTTGTTGCGATAATCATTAACAGTTTCAGTGTGAACAACCAGCCATGAGCAAATAATCAGCGATTAACGTCATTTATATTCAACAATAACTTTAATTATCTCGCCATCGCTGTAAAATCCAGCCCTTCACTCTAAATTCAATATCAGAATCATGATCGATTTTTCTATACTGCCGGTGTATTTGACCGCTGTAATTGCCCTGCTGCTGATCCCGGGGCCAGACATGCTGCTTATCGCCAGCTCCAGCCTCAGCTATGGTCGTAAGGTAGGCGTATTTGCCAGCTTAGGTAACGCGACTTCAGGCCTGCTGCTAACGCTGTTAGCTGCAATGGGCGTATCAGCACTTATTGCAATGAATCCAATCGCATTACAAGTGCTTCGACTGCTGGGTGGCGCTTACCTGCTGAAAATGGGCTGGGATTGCATGCGTACAACGCCGGCTGAGACGCCTGAATTAGAGCAGCAATCAGGTATGGCAACCACACTCTACCGCCGTGCGGTGATCAGTAACCTGCTTAACCCGAAAGCATTGATTTTCTTCGTTCTGTTCTTGCCCCAGTTCGTGTCAACTCAGGCGACGGCAACCTCTGGCGAACAGATGCTGGTGCTGGGTCTGCTGCTCAATGTTCTCGGCCTGTTGTTTAACCTGTTTCTGGTAACAATGGTAGGCAGCTTAGGTAAGCCGTTACTGAAGAATGAAAAATTTCGTACCAACCAGCACAAGTTTATGGGTCTGATCTTTTTTATTCTCGCTATCTGGCTACTAGCCTCTCAGGTGCCGACGCCAGCGATTAACTAGAGCGTATCAATTCAGCCCCCCGCTCTGACACTTATGATGTGGAAAGCAAAATTAACGCTTGTCGATGGCGTTATGGGCCAACAAATCACCATGGATACTTCATTTTAGGAGTATCCATGGCTGGCGAAACGGATGACTGATTTCTCAGTTATTCCAATTCATCAAGTAACAATGAGTCAGTCCGTTTCCTTTATTATCTTCACCTCCTACAATCACTATGCCTTTGTCTGTTGTTATGCTGACACCGTAGGCACTCCCGACCGGAAGTTCCCCTGCCTGTATCCAACGTGAACCATCGAACCGCCAAACTTGATTATTATAATGTTTGGTCAGCCCTTGATGGGTATACCACTGCCTTTCTCTTAATCGCTGCTGACTACCAATAAAGTAGGCACCACCTGCTACAAAATACTGATTATTAAGTACACCAGAATACGCTCCTGCTACACCCTCATGCTCTAATTCTTGGCTGGTGATCGAGGGTAAGGTCGAAGCTTCAATCTCGCCGAATGGATGAAAAGTAAACTGTTTTACTTGCGTGCTGCGCAGGCCAGGCTTTATTTCTCCATCAATCAAAATGACCTTGGCACCATCTTGAATAAGGCTGGCACCACAGTTTGCAGAAAACGGGTTTTCCATTAATACATGCCACATCGAACTCGCGGTATCAAACTGCAATACGTTTTGGTTCCAGTGATACTCTTCAGGTTTACGGGACATAAACTCCACGAGCAGAGCATGGTGCTTTTCTGGCTCTTCATCTGGATCCACACTCGTAATTTTTGCCACGAATGAATCGAAAATTGCCTTGTTATACCCACCAAAGAAAGCAAATTTCCCCGATGAGATTTCGCAACCTGAAGCGCCTAGTAGACCAACAGGTATGTCGGTATCCACTTTGTCCCAGCGACCACTATCCACACAATAGTGATAAACATCCGTTAGGACTTGGGCAGAACGGCTCTCTGGCGGCTGTCCTGCTCCTGAAAATACCCACAGTCCTGTTTCATCGGCTATCATTAGCGCATCATTTCTTGCCGTGCCGGGAAACGCCTCGCACGCCTTCCAGCCTTCACTCACGGCATCTAAATCAAGGTGAAAAAAACGCTTCCCAGCGCTGCCCAATCCGACATAGAGCTGACAACCATGCAAAGCACCTACACCGTTCTTTAGTCCCAACGGGAAATCTGGTAATTGAGTAATAGCTAATGACATTTGCTGCTCCGTATAATTAGTTCGCGATCACGACTGATTCACCATTCCACGACAGCAAATAAACGTCGTTACGGGCTTGTCGCTTGCTATCTTCCCCCCCGACGATCAGCACACCTTGGTCCGTCGTAAATGACGCGCCATAAGCCAGACCTTCAGGTAGATTGACCGATTGAGACCACAGCCCATCGTTATATACATAGATTTCCGGGTTGAAGGCTTTGCCGAATCCATTGTGGGCAAACATATTGCCTTGTTCGAAAGCCGCCTTAGCGCCGTGAAAATTCGCTCCGCCGGCAACAATCGCGACACCATTGCTAAGACCCGAAAATGCACCGGCGATCCCTTCTTGTATTTGACTGCCTCGAGATGCTGGCAGTGAATGTAAACTTTCCCATGGTTGAGGCTGACCAAATTGATATTGCTTAACTTCTGCTGTTCTTAACCCTGGTTTGATTTCGCCACTGATAATGGTCGCTTTAGAACCCTGGGTTAACAGCGCTGAACCACAATTTGGCAAATAGGGAGCAGTACCTAATTCAGCCCACTCGTTGCTCTTTGGTGAATAGCTGACCACATGACGGTTCCAGTTGTAGTCCAGCGGCTGCATCCCCATATAGTCATCAACAATTTTCTGCCATTCATTTGGCTGATTTTTTTTACTCGTCGCATTAATATCAGCAAGATACTTATCAAAATACGCTTTGTTGTAACCACCAAAAAAGACAACTTGCTGGTTATCCGGGGAATAAGAGGCGGCACCTAACAGACCAACAGGAGACGCTGTCTCTACCATCGACCACTCATCTGAAGACACGTTATAACGATACACCGAGTCGAACAAAATAGGCGATGCATCAGATAATTGTTGTTTTCCTGACCCGCCAAAAACATAGATGTTGCCATCTACCACAGAGGCTGTAGCACCACTTCGAGCCGGGCCGGTAAAATCGGCTCTTTTCTGCCAGCCTTTCTTCACGTTTTTAAGATCTAGCATATAGAAATCAGTACCTGTCGAACCTAATCCGACAAAGAGCTTGTCTCCCATTTGAGCACTGACACCACTTTTCATCCCTACAGGTAAGTCAGGCCACAGATCCTTAGCAACAACAGGTGTTGCCATCAAAACAGAAGCAGCAAGCAAAGGTGCAAAAACTGTTGGTAGATTAAGCTTTTTCATTATGTTTATTTCCCTATTTTATTGGACCAAATTAGTTATCGCTTATATGAAACTCATCCTAATTATCAATTAATGAAAAATAATTTCTTTGATGATGGCGGCAATAAAAATAATATTTATTTATTGGTGAAAAAAAAGCCCGTCATCTGATGAGCTTTTATTAAAAACCTATTAAATTAAATTTACTTCATTAGTGGCATAACCACTTCTGCCGTTTCCAGTACCGCTTCCGAATAGTCTGGATACTTATCTAATAGCGTGTTCACAAGTACATCAACTAAAAGCAGCGCCCCAACTTTTGATGCAAACGCGCCACCTGTCAGCGGGCCTTCTGGTCGGGCGGCGACCAACATCTCACTGGAAATAGCCGAAAGTGGGCTATGACTTATATTGGTGAGTGTCACGACAGGGACTTTACGTTTGTATGCCTGAGAGGCGGCGTGAATCACTTCTTTTGTCGACCCTGAACTAGAAATAGAAAACCACAAGTCACCTTCGCTGCACCGCACGGCATTCATTGCCGCTAGGTGAGTGTCTTCGTACATAGTGACCTTTTTTCCTATCCGTAATAACCTAAACGCCAGATAGCGCCCAACAATGCTTGATGCCCCAACACCGACACAGCTTATAAACTTGGCTTCATGAACAAGCTTACAAATGCGTTCTAACGACTTCCTATCGATAAGCTTCGCGGTATCTTGCAAGCTGGCAACGGCACCCTGCGCGGATACATCACAAATATCGCCTTCTGCAACGGTGTTGCTTCGGTTCGCATTTTGGCTCAGATCGACCGCGAGTGCCATTCTAAAGTCGGAATACCCCTTGTACCCCATATCACGGCAAAGACGTATGACCGTTGCTTCACTGGTTTGAGTACTTCTGGCCAGATCAGTAATGGTTTGAAACTGAACATCATGAGCATTTTCTAAGATATAGTTAGCGACTATTCTTAGTTTTTTACTCAACGGCTCTATATTCGAGCGTAATCTAACTAACAGATTTTTAGGCGAACTCACAAATGCCTCATTGTATTATTTTATGCCGCGTTAAAAGTACCAATGTCAGACGTACAGTTACACGCTACCGGCATGTAATGCAAGGTTTGATGCTACATTTGATACTCATCTTAGTGAGTAAGGGAGGCTGACGCCTCCCCCAGCCTAATTTACAAAAAATCTGCATCACGCATTTTAGCGACTACATCTGCTTTTTGAGCCGCGCTCAGTGAGCGAAGTGGAGAGCGAGGATCTCCGGCATCAATACCGTGCAGTTGCATTGCCGCTTTACCTGCTGCAACGCCGCCATACTCAACCAGCACACGGATTAAGGCAATCACCTTATCCATCAGAGCCGACACTTTCGCCTGATCGCCATTATTGAACGCTTCAATAATTTCAAGATAAAGCGGTGCTGCATAGTTATAGGTGCTACCCACAGCGCCCACAGCCCCTACCGCCAGGCCTGCAGGTAAAAATTCATCAACGCCGAATGGTATGTCAAACTTGCCGCCCGCTACGCGAGTACAGCGCTGGTATTCATATAAATCGGTATTATTAAACTTAGCGCCCGATAAGTTCGGAATACGCTTATCGCCTTCTATTAAAAACTTTTCCAGGTCGACGTTCACACCGGACATGCCGGAGTGATAATAATAAAAACCTTTCGAAGGGGCCGCGGCGGCGACTTGAGCGCAATACTCCACTAAATCATCGACCGTACCTGGCTTAAAGAAGCAAGGCCCAATCACGGAAGTCGCAAAAATATCTAATGTTTCAGCATGGCTGGTTAAATTAAGCGTATCGACGATACTCAATGCACCTGTGTGCAAAATGATATCCAGCTTTCCATCGGCGGCTTTTACCCAGCGTTCGGCTATCGTCTTGCGCTCTTCAACCGAGCAATGGATCCCTTCACCTGTTGTTCCGCATACATAAGCCCCTTTGACCCCTTGCTCAATGAGCAACTGCGCAATCTCATCAATAACAGAGAGGTTGACGTTATTGTTGCTGTCAAAGGGTGTATGGGGAGCTGCAATTAAGCCTGTTAATTTATTCATGGCCTTTCCTTACTGTAATTTTATAGGCCGCGCGGAATACTCCGCCCGGCCGATTTTTAATTATTGTCCGTAACCTAACATCAACTGCGGAAGGAACAATGTGAACTGCGGGAATACCGCAATCAGGATCAATACGACAAACAGCGGGACAAGCAGAGGAAGCACCCCTTTTGTCAGCGTATGGAATGGGATATTGCCTACACGTGAGACGACGTATAACGCCATGCCCATTGGGGGAGTCAAAATACCTATCATTAGGTTTAAAATAGCCATCACACCAAAGTGAACCGGATCAATGCCTACCGCCGCCGCAATTGGTACGAGGAAAGGAACCAACAGTAACAACAGTGCGAGTGACTCAATGAAAGTGCCTAAGAACAACAGTAATAAGTTGATCAGAAGTAGCAGTACTAATGGGTTATCACTGATCGTCAGGAAGTAATCCGCCATCATTTGCGGTAACTGCTCACGAGCGACTATCCAGCCAAACACGGTTACGCCCATGACCATCAAGGCCACTACCGCTGTAGTATTGACCGTCTCTTTAAGAATATCGACAAAACCTGCAACAGTTAGCTGTTTATATACAATGGTGCCAAGGAACAGCGCATATAACGATGACACCACCGCCGCTTCTGTTGGCGTAAACTTACCTGAAAATATCCCACCAATAATGATGACTGGCGTTAATAGTGATAAAAAAGCTTCTTTCAGTGATTTAAGCTGCTCTCTACGCGATGCTTTCGGTAGCGTTATATAGCCACGTTTTTTACAGATAAAATAACTCATCACCATTAAGGCAACCGCGCACATTAAACCCGGAATTGCACCGGCCAAGAACAGAGCGCCGATTGATGTATTCGATACCACACCATAAATAACCAAAGGAACTGATGGTGGAACCAGAGGCCCGATGATGCATGATGCCGCCGTTAAACCACCGGCAAAATCATCGTCATATTTAGCGTCTCGCATTGATTTGATTTCAAGCTGCCCTAAACCACCGGCATCTGCCAATGCCGAGCCAGACATACCAGAGAACAACAGGCTCGCCATGATATTGACATGCCCCAAGCTGCCGGTAATGTGCCCGACCATCGATTTTGCAAAGTTGAAAATACGCTCGGTGATCCCTGCGCTGTTCATTAAGTGTCCGGTTAAAACAAAAAACGGCACCGATAGCAGCGTGAAGTTATTGATCCCGCCTAGCATTTGCTGAGCGGTAAAGTTAATTCCCGTACTCTGGGTAAACACGAGAAAAGCTAAAGCGACAAAAATAAGAGAAAAACCAACAGGCATCCCAGCAAATAAGAGTGCTAACCAGCCAAAAATTGAACCCGCCATATTATTCCTGCCTATCCAGTTCGTGAGAATGGTGTAATAAAGAAGAGGTATCACTCTTTCGATATGCTGAAATGATCCCTAACATTTTTTGGCTTTGGCGGACAACCATGAATAAGCCACCAAGCGGTAAGCTGTAGTTCATCCACTTGCTCGAAATTCCGAGAGTGATCAACTCAAAAAACGCTGTTCTTTGAACATGCTGATAACCAAGATAAATAATGGCAAAAATTGACACTAATACTGCCAACTCTAAGCTCAACGTCAAAAAGAGCCGAGATTTTTCCGATAACTTATCCGAAAAGAAAGTGATATTGACATGGGAGCCCGTTTTAATCGCAAGCGCACACCCAATTAACGACATGTACATAAATAGAACCCGCGCAAGCTCTTCACTCCAAAGAGAAGGGTCATTGAGTAACCAACGCGTACCTATCTGCCAAGTTAATACCACCAGCAACATTGCCATCAATGGCACGGTGATGATCTCTTCAATGTTATTTAAAATTTTACGTAGCATTTCTAGCTCCAAGGCTGGCTATCAGGCTGGCTATCAATAGCCAGCCATGCGTAGAGTTACATGTTTGCCAGTTTCTTAACTAATGGTTCGCCAATCTTCTTCTCAAATTCAGCGTATAGCGGCTGCATAGCTTCGCGGAACGGAGTGAGTTCAGGTCGAGTTACGTTGACACCCTGCGACTCAAAGAAAGAAACCAATTCTGCTTCTTGCTTTTTAACGGAAGCAGTGTGTACGGCACCCACTTCAGCAACGGCTTTAGTCACAATGTCTTTTTCTGCGTCAGATAACTTCTGCCAAGTCGGGTCAGAGATGATTACCATTTGATCATTCACGATATGGTTTGTCAGGGCTAAGTTCTTTTGAACTTCATAGAACTTCATCGTTTTGATGGTTGGCAGCGGGTTTTCCTGCCCATCAACCGCATTCGTTTGCAGAGCCAGATAGACTTCAGCAAATGCCATTGGGGTTGGTGATGCGCCAGAAAGTTTTGCGTAGTTAAGATTTGGTTTCGCGTTTGGCACTCGAAGTTTTAGACCTTTAAAGTCAGAAATGGATTCAAGAGCGCGGTTAGATGTCGTCTGACGCGTGCCGTTGTACCAAGTGTCCAATGCCCGCCAGTTAAACTTCGCTAGCATTTCATCACGAACACCTTGGCCAAAATCGGATTCAAACATGCGGCGCAGGTGTTCATAGCTGGTCGCAACATAAGGCAGGGTAACGGCTTCAGCTCTGGGTATCCACAACCCCATACGTCCGAACTCGGCATAGGTAATATCCAAGTCACCGTATGTAAGTTGTTGCAACATTGCACGGTCGTCACCCAACTGTGCGCTTGGGTAAAGTGATAGCTTAATTTCACCTTCACTCATCTCGTCAATGGTATCGGCCAGCAATTTGGCTGACTTATATTCAACAGAACCGACAGATGCCTGCATACCCATTTTTAATGTCGTAGCAGCTTGCGCAGATATCGCAAATCCAAGCGACAGCATGGCTAAAGTGATTTTATTGATGGCTTTCATATTATTCCCTTTTGTAGTTATAAACCTGATCACACCGTTTGGAAAAAATATTTTTTTTGTTTGAAAAAAATCTTCGTTATGAATTATCATTGCGGTGAAGATTATTTTCAAATCATTTTGCACAAAATGTGATCGCGGACAATAATTCACAACACTATCAATTAAGTTAGCCGTTAGATGAATATAAGTGTCAGTTAAGACGATCCCTCCTCCGTGATAAAACCGACTACATGAGGCCAGCCATGAGAGATAATTCAATAACTATCAGCGATTTAAAGGGGGTTTTATATGGACAGACTATTGTTTCCATTCAACCCGTAGCAGGAAGCCCGCTAGAAAAGACCGAGTTTATCGTCGCGATGGCAATGGCCGCAGAGCAAGCAGGCGCACGTGCATTACGTATCGAAGGTGTCGAAAATGTTAAAGCCGTTGCCATGCAGGTTAATATACCCATTATCGGTATTGTGAAACGTGATTTAGAAAACAGCCCCGTACGGATCACACCATTTACCCAAGATGTTCAAGCTCTGGAGCAAGCCGGCGCGAGTATTATCGCTTTTGATGCAACCGAACGCGTCCGTCCTGAAACACGCGAAACAATTGCCGATGCCATTATCCGATCCGAGTGTTTTGCAATGGCTGACTGCTCCTGCTATGAAGATGGCCAGTGGGCTCATGATCATGGTATCGACATCATAGGCTCAACATTGTCCGGCTACGTGGGTGATGAACCACCAACAGACCCTGATTTTGAACTGGTAAAACAGTTTTCCTCGGCCGGATTCTTTACTATGGCGGAAGGTCGGTTTAATACTCCGGAGCTGGCGGCCAAAGCAATCGAATGTGGTGCCGTTGCGGTAACCGTGGGTTCAGCATTGACTCGCTTGGAAGTCGTCACCGGTTGGTTTAACCAAGCAACACAGACAGCAGGGGCACATTCATGAATGTTTTAGCCCTCGATATTGGCGGTACAAAAATAGCGCTTGGCTTGGTGCTGCAAGGAAAAATGACAGAGCGTAAACAAATTCCAACACCTTCAGTGGGATCTGCAATAGCCTTTGCCCAGCAATTACTTGCTGAGTGCCAGCCCTGGCTAGATAAAGTCGATAGCATTGGTGTTTCAACCACAGGGCTCGTCACAGACGCTGGCATTACCGCCATCAATCCAGATACACTGGCCTTCCCTACGCCTTTTCCACTTCATACCGCATTGCAAGAGCTAAGCGGTTTACCTGTTGCCATGCTCAACGATGCTCAGGCAGCCGCATGGTACGAGTATCAATGCCTTGAAGGCGATTACCACAACATGGCCTATATTACCGTTTCAACAGGAATTGGCGGAGGCTTGGTAATCGATGGAAAACTGCATACAGGGAAGACAAATTTTGCAGGTCACGTTGGCCATATGGTCATAGATCATAACGGCATCGAATGTGGCTGCGGCCAGACAGGCTGTGTCGAAGCGATGGCCTCTGGCACCGCGATCCACAAGCAAGTACAACAAAAACTATCACCATCAATCAGTAATCAGACGTTATTCGAGTTGGCTCCAGCCGATCCTGACGCAGAAGCAATCATTCAAGACAGCGCAAAGGCTGTCGCCACATTATGTTCGAATTTAAAGGCCGCACTCGATTTAGATGTCATCGTTCTGGGTGGCGGCATCGGCTTGGCCCGCGGTTATTTGGACCGGGTGAACCAATACATCCAATCTAAGCCCCTGCCTTTTCAAGTTGTGTTGTTACCAGCGAATGGCAATCATGACGCTTGCCTGCTAGGGGCCGCCTATCTTTACTCACATAAAATGCCGGGAGAGCAATAATGACGCTCAGAGCACTATCAGCCAAGCGTATCTTCGATGGAGAAAGCTTTCATTCTGACGCATCCCTATTGTGGCGAGATAATAAAATTATCTCGATTATCCCTACGGCTTCACTACCTATCGAAGCGGAAGTCACCGACTATCCAGATGGAACCGTTGTGCCAGGTTTTATTGATATACAAGTAAACGGTGGCGGTGGCGTGATGTTTAATCAAATCACTACAGCAGATGGCATTGATACCATCTGCCGTGCACACCGGAAACATGGGACCGCTTATCTGCTGCCAACGCTTATCAGCGATACTGCCGAAAAGATATCTCAAGCACTAAAGGCGGCTCAAACCGCATTAACCAATGACGTACCCGGTGTGTTAGGTGTTCACCTTGAAGGTCCCTGGCTAAGTATTGCTAAAAAAGGGGCTCATGATTCCAAGCACTTTTATACCCCCTCCGAGCAAGCTCTCGAACAGTTACCGTGGCTTAAAACAGGTACGACCTTAATTACTTTGGCGCCAGAAGAAGTCAGCAGCCAGGCGATCTCATGGCTCAAAGAAAGAGGCATACTCCTTTCATGCGGACACAGTAATGCAACATCGGCCGATTTCACCTCGGACATTACCGCTAACATCGACGGCTTTACCCATCTGTTTAATGCAATGTCTCCTCTCGAAGGACGGGAGCCCGGAGTTGTCGGAACCGCGCTGAGACTAGATAAAGCCTGGTGCTCTATCATCACCGACGGCATTCACGTATCTAAACAGAATGTGCTGCTTAGCCAACGAATCAAGCCTGCAGGTAAATTGCTGGTCATTACAGATGCTATGGCATCCGTCGGCAGTGAAAATAGTAGCTTTATGCTCAACGATGAAACCATCTCGGTACAAAACGGGAAATTGGTCAACGCGCAGGGCAACCTTGCCGGAGCCCACATAGGGATGGATGAATCTGTTGCCAACCTTATCCAATGGGGAGTTAAAGAGTCTGAGGCATTTAGAATGGCTTCAACCTATCCCGCCCAGGCCTTGAATCTGGACAGTCAGCTGGGATCACTTAAACCAGGCTATCGGGCATCTGTAACCATTGTCAATGATCAGTATCTCGCTGAAGAGGTGCTTGTCGATGGTCAGTTTACACACTAACGGAAAGCACATTACCTTGCTTGCAGCATGAGCGGCGGCGCTTTAACTGACAGACGAAAAGTCGCTTGAACATCGACGAATTTGCGACACAATCGATATGCCCGCCAGGGAGCAATGTTACTCCCTGGCAGACGGATGGACCTGTAAATGAGTACACTTGTGGTTCTTGGTGATTATCCGAGACAGCCGCCTCGCCTGTCTCCACTCGTTTTCGTAGCCAGCGGCAGCCGTGACTCGAGTAGAGAAGAAGCGAAGACTTTCCAGGTTAGCGGAAAGGTTCGTGTCGATGTAACGGAAAAGAGGGGGGAAATATTTCATCACGAGGTGGATGCTTATGGCTACGTTCAGGGAAGGTATCCATAAAACGATTAAATTGTTGCTGGGCTTGATAATGTAACGCTGATAAATCGAGGTTGAGCCTTACAAGTTGATGATCCCAAACTACCATTTCACCGTCGACAAACACGCCTTTGACATCGCGCCCGTTGCCATTGATCACTAAGGTAGTGATCGGGTCAAAACATTGCCCGGTATGGATTGAATTTAAGTCAAATATCACAATGTCAGCTTTGGCACCTCTGCACAACCGACCTAAATCCGGGCGGCCAATAGCATCGGCACCACCAATAGTAGCCATATTGTAATAATCAGCAGCACTGGCAGCGGCGATGTCACCTTCCGTTACCCTGCTTAAGATTGTGCCAATATGCATATTTTGAATAAAGTCCGGCGGGAAGGTGTCGGTACCTAAGCCAATATTGATTTTCTTGGCTTTGAACTTAGTCAGACTATCAATATATTTCCCATGCCGACCCGCGACTAACGGACAAACTACGGCACTGGCACCCGCTTCGGCAAACATCGACAATTCTTGGTCAACCCTTTCTGAAGTAGGCTCCTTACCACCTAAGAATTGTGCGTGAGGCATCAGTAAATGCGATGATAATAAACCGCTTTGGCTGATCAGATCGAGTGATGACAGGCCAGGAAAGCGTTGCTCAACCATATCAACCTCAAACTGTCCCTGGCATGCATGCAGCCGAACCGGACACCCGAGATCTTGCACGGCTTCTGCGGTCGTCGCCAACAGTAATTGAGTACACCCTTCAATCCGATCTGGGGCAAACATTCCTTGTATGCGGCTGCTATAGCCCTGATTGACTTGTTCAACAAAGCGCACTGCATCATGCAATCCACTCATCCCCTTTTCTTCGTTAAACCGCATCTTAAACGAACCATCAGGCTCAACACACGCATGGCCCGACATATACGCAGGACCTAAATAGGCGCGGATCCCGATATCCTCAGCGATATCCGCCGCCCGCATAAATTCCGAATACGTTTCTGCCCATTCCCGATAAAGAATAGAGGTAATAGGCAATGCCGTTGTCACTCCGTTTAATAACAGGTGGGCAAAAGCGTATTTTTTACTAAAATCAAGTTCTGCATTAGTATACGTTTCTCTTCGTTGCCATGTGCTGGCAGGAATACGGCCTTTCTTCCAACCGGGTTGGTTATCAAATGCCAACACCGTCGAATCAAGATCAGCGAGTGCATCGAGGTCAATAAACCCAGGCCCAATAATACTATTGCCGGTGTCATAGGTTTGATCTACCGGATAAGGGTAGTTATGACCGACAAAAATGACCGAATCAGACTCAAAGACAACTTCACCATTTTCATAAATCTGGTGGCTGCTGTCCTCATAACCGATAACGTATTTTCCTTTTAACTTTGTGATTGCCATTATTGCCTCTTAAGTTAAAAAGTACACACACCGTTTTCCGCAACAACCATCCCAGCTTTGATCACCGTACGATCAACGGGTTGGTCAATGATCGGCTGGATAGCAACTTGGCCTTCGAGCAGCACGAGATCGGCCTCAACTCCTTTTTTAAGGCCATAGTTAGTGAGCCCTAACACATCGGCACCGCCTTGGGTGATGGCGTATAATGCTTGTTCAAGATCACGATCTTTACGCCAACGATATTTTAACCCCATAAGCATTGCTCGCTGTAGCATGTCGGCGTTGCCGTACGGACTCCACGTATCACGGATCCCATCATTACCGACGGTCACTTTTACGCCTGCCGCTTTCAACATTTCATACGGCGGAAGGTTTCTGTTTGCTGGCGCCGTGGTGGCAATGTGAATTTGCTGGGTGGCTAAACCATCGACAAGCCGTGCTTGATAGTCAGCATCTACCTCGCCTAAACAAAAAGCATGGCTGATAGTGACGTTGCCATTAAGTTGATATTCCTTGGTTTTTTCAATTATAAGTTCAACCGAAAACGCCCCTAATGTACCCGGTTCATGCAGGTGAATATCTACCCCTTTTCCATGTTTCGCCGCAAGAAGAAATAGGGTGTTAATATGTTCAACCGGATTGCGCTCAAATGAGGAAGGATCAATCCCGCCGATTAAATCAGCCCCCATGATCAAGGATTCTTCCATTAAATTGACGGTTCCTGGACGTCCTAACATCCCACTTTGTGGAAACGCGACTGTTTCAATAAAAATCTGATTTTTCAATTTTTCTTTGGTTTCAAGAACACCCTGAATATGTTTCAGACCGATTTCAGTATCAACATCAATATGGGTACGAATGTGCGTGGTGCCCTTGCTGATTGCTTGGCGGCATACACGTTCAGATTGCTCTTGTGGTGAGAAAGGATTTTCGGCTCTGAAATTCCGCTCATTAGTAATGATACCTTCCAGATCACTGGGGACATCATTCGCGTACCAATCCATTCCCCATAGCGACTTATCGATATGGGCATGACCATCAATAAAGCCGGGCAGTGCCAATTTTCCTCCGCCATCAACCACAGTGGCTGGCGTTACAGCCGTTATGCTTGGTGCGATTTTTTCTATTTTCCCGTCAAGGATCAAAATATCCGAGCTTTCCTTACCAAAAGGGCGAACATTTTTGATCAGCAAATTATTCATTTTTTTTCCTTCCTATGGATTGAGGTATTGGGATAGTACATCGGCAATCCCTTGTTGATTACTGCGTAGCGGTTCGTAAATACTATCTTTGATGAACGAAAGGTGCTCATCCGTGATGGCAAGTACCTGTTCTAATTGTCGTGTTTTAAAGGCAGCTAAGATCTTTGGATGATCTACAATACTGCAGTTAATACCCTCCATTATTTCGTAATGAGATAGGATTAAACTGTTTTTATCGATGAGCTGACGAAGAAAGCTTTTTAATAGCGGGACGTTCGCAAGCTCTGCGAGCAAGATATGAAAATCGCCAGAGAGCTGTAATAGTTCAAGCCGATCCCCTTTATCATAGGCTTCACGCTCCAGCATGATGTGTTGTTGAATCTTCTCTGCTATCTCAACGGTGAAAGTATTTACCAAGCGTTCAGCTATTGCCCTTTCAACCACCTGCCGCGACCAGAAAACATCTTGAATTTCAAATTCAGAAAATACCGGGATCACCGCGCCTTTATTAGGTTCAATATGCACCAGCCCTTGCTGAGCCAATTGCAGCAACGCTTCTCGTATTTTTGTCCTGCTAAGGTTAAAGGCTGTGGCAAGCTCCGCTTCTTTAAGCCGAGAGCCTGGAAGTAATTTCTTTTGACGGATAGCAAGCCGCAACACTTCAGAAACAGGATTTTCATGTTTTGAAAGAGAGAATTTCATAGTTAGCGCCTACCAATAAAATGCATAACTCAAACGTTAAACCGACGGATAAATTTAACAACCATCATCAAATAATACTTTATAAATCTTCACTTTGTAACCAATAAACTAACAATATTGTATTCTGTATTGACATATATTGTATACAATATATTATGACATTGTGATCAAAAAGGGCTGAAGCCTTGAAGGTTACCTTTAACTTTACTATATATATCAATTAGATACTGAATGGCAGCGGTTGGTGGAATGTTGTTAAAATTCCGTTATTGCTTGAGGTTGTATCCTACATGGTTGATTTTTTCTGAGTGATATAACGGACTTTAGGGAAGAAGAATGAAATTTAGTAAGAAGGCACTAACCCTGCTGTTAGGGGCAACGTTTGCTTACAGCGCACAAGCTGAGAATGTGGTTCGCTGGGCGGCACAAACTGATATTGCGACACTGGATCCTTATGCATTTGCTTCAACCTCAGCACTGAGTTTTCAAAATAATATCTACGAAGCATTGATCCAGTGGAATGACAAGCTTCAAATGGAAGGCGTACTGGCGACAGACTGGGAATTTATCAATGACACAACACTACGTTTATCTTTAAGACAAGATGTTAAGTTCCACAATGGCAATCGCTTCAATGCTGATGATGTTGTGGCCTCTATTGCTCGAGTCACCCACCAAGATTCAGGGGTAAGAGGAAATGTTTCAACCATTAAAGAAGCAAAAAAAATTGATGAATACACTGTCGAGATTATTCTTAATAATAAATCCTCGATTAGTCTGAATGAATTAACCAGTGTGTTAATGATGGACGAAGAGTGGTTAAAAGAGCATAACGCCCTACAGCCAACCAATATGTCTCAAGGGACAGAAGGCTACGCAACAAATAACACCAACGGTACCGGTCCCTTCAAACTTGTCAGCCGCCGCCGCGACGCAGAAATGGTACTGGAAAAAAATACCGAATGGTGGAATACCGCGAATGCTGAGCACAACATCGACAAAATCATATTCAGTCCAGTCAAATCACCTGCAACCCGCCTTGCCGGCTTAATGGCAGGTGAATTTGATTTGGTTAGTGATGTTCCATTACAAGATCTTCCTCGTATTGAAAAAAATCCAGATCTAAAAGTGTTAGTTACCCCGTCTTTACGGGTCGACTATCTGTCGCTAAATATGTCTGACACGTTAATTGCAGGTAACGTAAACGGGGCCAATCCACTTCAAGATCTGCGTGTTCGCCAGGCGATGTTTATGGCCATTAACCGTGATGCCATCGTTAAGAAAATCATGCGAAATATGACGACAGTGGCGAACCATTATGTTGCACCTGCAATTGCTGGCTACGACGAAAAATCAGCGATCACACTCAGTTATAATCCTCAGCAAGCGAAAAAACTGTTAGCGGAAGCCGGTTATCCCGATGGTTTTAAGTTAGCGTTCGACTGTGTACAAGGTGCTTACTTGAATGCCGAGCAATGGTGTCAGGCTGTACAAACGTTTTGGTCGAAAGTGGGGATCAAGTCTGATTTCAACATTCATCCTCGCAGTACCTACTCCCAGGTACGCGATAATCATAAAACGGATGTTGCGGTAATAGGCTGGGCAAACCTTCCTCTGATTGATGCTCACAGTATCAATGTGCAACTACTGCACTCTAAGGATAATAACAACTATGGTGCTTTCAATATTCCACAATATAAAAATACCAAAGTTGACCGTTTGATTGAAGAATCTGCGCTCGAATTAGATCACGGTAAACGTGTACAGCTTATGGCCGCGGCATTAAACCAGTCCCAATTGGATCTGCCGTATATTCCGCTGCACCATGAGCCAGTTGCTTGGGTTCTTTCTAAACACTTTGAACTGCCACAAGCACCAGATAATGTACCGCGTTTATGGTATGGAAACTTTAAATAACCACTCAAGGAAAGGGTTGTCATGACCCTTATTTCCCCCTAATTTTTTGGTGTGAATATATGATTGCCTTCTTATTTCGCCGGCTAATACAAGCCAGTATATTAATGTTGTCTGTTGCCTTGATTGCCTTTGTAATGTTTCAATTTGTCGGTGATCCGGTTGATGGCATGCTGGCTGAAAGTGCCACACAATTTGAGCGAGATGCATTAAGAGAGTCACTGGGACTTAATGACTCCGTTATCACGCAATACATTCGTTTTGTTCAGAATATGGCCACAGGTAACTTTGGCATTTCATATTATAATCAAGAAGATGTATTCAAATTAATTATGGAAAGGATCCCCGCAACTTTAGAACTTGTTTTTGTGGCGGTTGTGCTTTCTATTCTTATTGGTTTCCCGTTAGGAATTTGGATTTCACTAAGTAAAAACAAATGGTTGACGAGTACTGTACAGGTTGGGTCTTTGGTTGGTGTCTCTCTGCCCAGCTTTGTCACCGGAATACTGCTGATCATTGTGTTCTCGGTTTGGCTTGGGATATTCCCATCACATGGCCGTGGCGAAGTGGTCGACCTCGGCGGCTGGACAACCGGCTTGTTAACAACATCTGGGTGGCATTCGATTATTTTACCAGCACTCTCACTGTGCTTGTTCAAAGTAACGTTAATTATGCGCCTGATCAGCTCAGAAATGCAGGAAGTTCTGCGCACAGATTATATTAAATTTGCTAAAGCTCGAGGTATTAAGCAGAGCAGTATTAACTATGTTCACGCGCTGCGAAACTCATTGTTGCCTGTTGTAACCGTCATGGGGTTACAAATTGGTGGTCTTATTGCGTTTGCAATTGTAACCGAGACCGTTTTCCAGTGGCCGGGCATGGGGATGTTATTTATTCAGGCGATTAACTATGTCGACATTCCAGTTATCTCGTCGTATTTGGTTTTCATTTCATTTATTTTTATTTGCTTAAACACATTAGTTGATATGTTGTATTTCATTATCGACCCACGAATGAAATCTCACGCTTAAACCATTATTAAAGGATTATTAATGACTGCTTTCGCTCAAAAAGCCCATGCGTTATGGGATACTGATTTCGTCTATAAATTTAGACAATCAAAGATAACCGTGTTTGCGTTTACCATCGCAACCATCCTAATTTTTTCTGGGATATTTTCAGTATGGATTTCCCCTCATGATCCGTTTGATACCGCATCTTTTAATTTAATGGATTCAGAGTTGCCACCTTCCTTTATCGAAGATGGAGACGGGCGTTTTTTCCTGGGAACAGATATTCAAGGGCGCGATGTTTACTCCTTAATGCTGTACGGCTTAAAAATTTCGCTCATCGTCGGTTTTATGAGTGTTGCCATGTCAGCTGTATTAGGCGTTTCGCTGGGGATCCTCAGCGGCTATGTGGGCGGTGCGCTTGATGCCTTTATCATGCGTTTTTCTGATGCCATGTTGAGTTTCCCCACCATCATGTTTGCGCTGTTGGTGAGCGGGGTCGCACGAGGGATTCTGCCTCAGGCTTATCATGATGACATGATGCTCTATATCATCGTATTTTCGATTACCTTAACCGGTTGGATGCAGTATGCCCGGACTGTACGCAGCTCCGTCTTTCTGGAAAAAAATAAAGAATATGTGCAAGCGGCGAAAGTGATGGGCGTTGCACCGTTTAAGATCATGTTTACTCATATCTTACCCAATACTCTAAGCCCCTTACTGGTGCTGGCAACACTGCATTTGGCGCTGGCGATACTTACCGAAGCCACGTTGTCTTTTCTCGGCGTGGGAATGCCTCCTCATCAGCCATCATTGGGCACTTTGATTAACGAAGGTAATTCCTACCTGTTCTCTGGCCAATGGTGGGTTGTGTTCTTCCCATCATTAATGCTCGTCTTGCTCGCTCTGTCGGTCAACATTGTTGGCGACTGGTTACGCGATGCTCTGAACCCGAAACTAAACTGATTTGGTAACATATTATGACACAAGAAAATAAGAAACCGACTCTGGAAGTCAATAACTTATCGGTTAACTTCGTCAACAGAAGGGGCGATTTAGCGGCACTGAGAGATGTTAATATGCGTATTTTCCCCGGTGAGATTTTAGGTGTTGTCGGAGAATCAGGTGCGGGAAAATCCCTCACCGGTTCAGCTATCACCGGTTTGCTAGAAAGTCCCGGGGAAATTGTCGGCGGTAGCGTTTATCTGGAAGGAAAGCGTATTGATACTTTGGATCAAGAATCACGTCATCGACTTCGTGGCAAAGAGATCGGTGTAATTTTCCAGGACCCACTGACGAGCTTAAACCCGGTACTGACGATCGGAGCGCAGCTGATAGAAACGATCCGAACTCACTTACCATTATCGAAAGAGCAAGCGAGAGAAAAAGCGATTTCGTTGATGCAAGAAGTTGGGATCCCCGCACCAGAAACGCGGATAGATCATTACCCACATCAGTTCTCCGGCGGAATGCGCCAGCGAGTGGTTATTGCCCTTGCGCTCTGTGTTGAACCCAAAGTGATCATTGCCGATGAGCCCACGACAGCACTGGATGTATCCGTACAGGCACAAGTCTTGCAGCTTCTAAAAAAGCTCTGTGCAGAACACCGTGCGTCAGTGATGATCATCACTCATGATATGGGGGTGATTGCTGAAATCTGTGATCGCGTAGCCGTCATGTATGCCGGCCGTGTTGTTGAATGTGGTCCGGTACAAACAGTGCTCCAACAGCCAAGCCATCCATACACGCTTGGTTTAATGGCAGCTATTCCAAAAATTGGTCACAGAAAAGAACGCTTATATCAAATTGATGGCTCAATGCCACGGTTAAATGCAATTCCTGATGGCTGTTCATTTCACCCTCGTTGTGAACGCGCAACAGCCGAATGTAAACAAACCGTGCCGCAAACCAAGGTAGTTGATGGTGCTGAAATCGCTTGCCATCTGTATTGATTAAGGAACAGATAAAATGACCGAGCCATTAGTTAAAGTTGAAGATTTAAGTATCGAATTTGATGTGTCAAAACGGTTTTTAAACCGACTTCTTTCGAATGAACCCAAGTCGTATTTGAAAGCGGTAAAAAATGTTTCTTTTGAGATCAACCGAGGTGAAAGCTTCAGTATTGTAGGCGAATCTGGTTGCGGTAAATCGACTATCGCCCGGTTACTGGTCGGGTTATATAAACCGACCAGTGGTCGGATCATCTATGACGGCATCGATCTGGCCATGGCAACCAAAGCGGAACGAGACATGATCCGCAGAAAATCACAAATGATTTTCCAAGATCCCTTTGCTAGTTTGAACCCGCGTTGGACGGTGGAACGTATTGTCGCCGAACCGCTACACGCCTTTGGCCTCGTTAATACGGCCAGTGAAGCCAGAAAGAAAGTCGCCAAAATGCTGGGTTATGTTGGCTTGGGGGCTAGCGATATGGCGAAGTACCCCCATGAGTTTTCAGGCGGTCAACGGCAACGCATCTCCATTGCCCGTGCCTTGGCAGGAAAGCCAGAGTTCTTGGTGTGTGATGAACCAACATCAGCACTCGATGTTTCAGTTCAAGCTCAAATTATCAATCTGATGAAGGATTTGCAGGACGAATTTGACTTAACCTATCTGTTTATAAGTCATGACATGTCTGTTATTTCACATTTTTCTGATCGCGTTGGCGTGATGTATTTGGGGAATTTAGTCGAATCTGGCCCGGTTGACCGTATTTTCGACCATCCTCAGCATCGATATACCACGATGTTGATGGATTCAATCCCGGATATCAGCCAAATTAATCGTGCCAGAACCCCAGTGTCAGGTGAAGTCCCTAATCCGATTAATCCTCCCTCTGGCTGTCCGTTTCACCCTCGTTGTAATAATGTGACAGTGGCTTGTAAGCAGAGTTTCCCAACCAAGCGAACAATTGCAAAAGAGCACATTGTTCACTGTGAATATCAAGCGGTGTAATTGTGCTAAATAAGTTAGCTTTACCCTCATGGTTGCTTTATGTACTTATTTCTCAATGCTTTTTCACTCTGGGAGGGGCATTCATTCGACACGCCGGCGGGGAAATCCCCCCCTTACAGATCCTCTTTTTGAACTATCTGTTTGGGTTGTTTTTCTTGCTTTTAAGCCGGGGGAAACAGAGCCGGCGACTGAAGTTAGGTCAGCCAAAAATCTATATCAGCCGTTCTGTGATTGATTTAGCCGCAGGAATCACCATTTTTTATGGTGTGACGTTACTCCCTCTCGCTAATGCCGTTGCCATCAGCTTTATTAGTCCGATCCTGATGTTATTGCTTGCTGTTTATTTCTTTAAAGAAAAAATGACGATAGCTAAGGCATCGGCCTGCTTATTAAGCGTTATCGGTGTGCTAATCATTTTGCGCCCAAGCTATATGCCACTGACGATAGGTGTGATAGCGATGTTGTGCTATTCAGTATTTAATGCTGGTTCTTGGTTGTTTGTGAAGAAGCTACTTGATACAGATTCGCCTGGAGATGTGCTCTATAACCACTACATTATTACTCTGCCCATGATCGCAATGTTAACCATACCGGTATGGACCTCACCCAGTTTGGCTGTAACCGTTATCTGTATGCTGATTGCCTTGTGTTACGTGCTGGGGCATTGGTTTAACAACCGCTCACTTGAAAGTGGAGACATAGGCAGCGTTTCCATTGGCTTATTTACTGGCCTTATTTTTTCAACCGCATGGGGATATTTGTTTTTCTTTGAACTTCCGGATTTACTCACAGTCGTCGGAGCCGTCATTATTCTTTTAGGTATCCAAGTTTCAACAGAGATATCGAAAAAATCGACTTCGACGATCAATTATGAATAAATATCGAAGGTTCTGTCGTCGCTTGGAATTGGAATATGTATCCATATTCATTGGTGAGGCTTGATTTCTTTAATGATGACTCAAAGGTGCTCAGCGAGCACCTTTGAGTCACTTGGATATACCGGTTGATATCAATTATGTTCAATCAACAAGACACGGCATTCATAAGGTTTCAGTACCAGGTGATGGCTGGGGTCTTGCTGGCGATAATCTGCATAGTTGCCCAGAATATACCGCCCTTGTTTAACATTAAGCGTTTCTGGCAACTGGCATTCGGTTTCCTGACCATAGTAATTATTGATACAAACTAAGGTTTGCTTATCAGACTGACGGCGATAGCAAAACAGCTGCGAATGCTCGGGCATTAGATCCGTGTAATCACCGGTTGTGATCACGGCTAACTCTTTACGTAATTTAATCAGCTGACGATAATAGTGGAATACGGAACCGTCATCCGCCACCGCTTTTTCGGCGTTGATTTCAGGATAATTCGCCGCCACTTCCAGCCATGGCTGACCTTGGGTAAACCCGGCATGCTCTTGGCCATTCCACTGCATTGGCGTCCGTGAGTTATCACGGGATTTTTGCGCTAAAATAGCCAGCATCTCGGCTTCGCTCACACCTTGCTGGTTCACCATGATGTCGTACATATTGGTACTTTCCACATCACGGTACTGCGCAATTGAGGTATACCCCGGATTGGTCATACCAATCTCTTCGCCTTGATAAACGTATGGTGTGCCCTGCATCATATGCACCGAGGTCGCCAGCATTTTCGCCGATTCGACACGGTATTGCTGATCATCACCTAAGCGGCTGACCACCCGTGGCTGATCATGGTTACACCAGAACAACGCCCCCCAGCCTTTGTTGTGCAGCCCCTGCTGCCAGTGGCTGAATATTTGCTTAAGCTGAAGAAAGTCAAACGGCGCTTTAGTCCATTTGTCGCCATCAAGATAATCGGCTTTCAGGTGGTGGAAGTTGAATACCATCGACAGCTCTTTACCGTCAGGCGACGAATACTGCTGGCAATGTTCAAGCGTGGTTGATGACATTTCACCGACCGTTACCGATCCGTATTGCTGGAATACCGCTTTGCTGATCTCCTGCAGATATTGATGAACACGCGGGCCATCAGTATAAAAGCGGCGACCATCACCAATATCGTCATTCTGAAAGTCTTGTTGCTTGGAAATCAGGTTGATCACATCCAGGCGGAAACCGTCTACGCCCTTCTCCGCCCAGAAACTGATCACCTCTTTCACGTCGGCCCGAACATTTGGATTTTCCCAATTCAAATCGGCTTGTTCTTTAGCAAACAAATGCAGGTAGTACTGACCGGTTGCTTCATCCAGCTCCCAGGCATTGCCGCCGAATTTAGACTCCCAGTTTGTTGGGGCCTGACCGTTAACCGGATTTTTCCAGATGTAATAATCACGATACGGGCTTTGCTTATCACCCAGCGCCGACTTAAACCACGCATGCTCGGTTGAGGTATGGTTTACCACGATATCCATCACAATGCGGATACCTTGTTCATGCGCCTCGGCCAGTAGCTGGTCGAAATCAGCCATGGTGCCAAAATCCGGATTGATATTGTA
The DNA here is from genome assembly GCF_057456235.1 of Photobacterium sp. Classification (NCBI taxonomy): domain Bacteria; kingdom Pseudomonadati; phylum Pseudomonadota; class Gammaproteobacteria; order Vibrionales; family Vibrionaceae; genus Photobacterium; species Photobacterium sp. The sequence goes on from NZ_JBVCPH010000001.1 coordinate 417,615, forward strand.
ATAGTCAGAAATATCGTAGCCGTTATCGACCATTGGCGAACAGTAGATTGGGGTTAACCAGATGGCATCGACACCCAGCGTTTTAAGGTAATCGAGCTTAGAAATGATCCCTTGAATATCGCCAGTACCCTGACTTCCGCTGTCACAAAAGCTTTTAGGATAAATTTGATAAATAGTCGCAGTACGCCACCATTCCTGTTGTTCTGTCATCATGCTTGTTACTCACAGAAAATTGATTCAAAAGAAAATTTGCTTATATAAAACGGGGATAGCCCAGCCGCTTGGTCTATCCCATTCTGAAGCTTTAAATGGTTTGCGGTGTTTGCTCACAATCCTCAATCTGTCCCTTGGCCTGTGCGCGCTTATAAAGTACCAGCGTTAAGGCAATAGGGACGATAATCGCGACCAGCATGGCAACGAGGTACACCATCCAGTACTGTGGTTGAATAGACAGAATGCCCGGCAGACCGCCGACACCTATGCCGTTGGCCATCACGCCGGCACTACCACAAATCGCAGCGGCCATGGCAGAGCCAATCATCGCAGTTAACATCGGGAATTTGTATTTCAGGTTGATCCCGTACATTGCAGGCTCTGTTACTCCAAGGAAGGCCGAAATTGCTGCAGGGACTGATATTTCACGCTCATTGTGTTTTTTGCTGATCCAGATAATACCGACAACGGCAGAAGCCTGGGCGATATTAGACAATGCAATCAAAGGCCAGATCGGTGTACCGCCCATATCCTGCATTAGCTGCAAATCGACGGCATTGGTCGTATGGTGAATCCCCGTAATGACCAATGGCGCATACAAGAAGCCAAAGATCATCGAGCCAAGCACGGCAAAGTCACCGGTCATTGCAATTTTCGCCGCATAGGCCACCCCATTACCAATCACCCGGCCAAACGGACCAATAAAGGCATGCGCCAGAATCACAGCCAGAATGAGCGAAATAAATGGTACGATGACTAAATACAGGTAGGCAGGAATGATCCGCTTCAGATTCGTCTCAATCATTGCCAGGGCGATACCCGCCAGCATGGCAGGAATAACCTGAGCCTGATACCCCACTTTCTCAATCACAAACCAGCCAAAGTCCCAGACTTCGGGCACTTGTTTGCCGATCAGGTAGGCATTCATCAATTGTGGTGAAACAAGGGTGACACCGAGAACGATACCCAGGATCGGTGTACCGCCGAGCTTTTTCACCGTGGACCAACAGACCCCGACCGGCAGGAAGAAGAAGATCGCCTCACCAATCAGCCACAGGAAAGAATGCACTGTCGACCAGAACTGGCTGATTTCAACCAACGTCTTACCATCGAACATCCGAATGTCGCCTATGACGTTGCGAAAGCCCAGAATCAAACCACCGGTAATTATCGCAGGTAACAGAGGAACAAAAATTTCGGCCAGATGGGAAATGCTACGCTCAAGCAGGCTCATATTCTGGCGGGCAGCAACTTTTGCCTCATCTTTCGATGCAGCTGCATTGCCTGTCATGCCTGATAGGATCTTATAAACGTCATCAACCTCAGTACCAATCACCACCTGAAACTGACCCGCATTGGTAAAGCAGCCCTTCACCATCGGAATGGCTTCAATGTCTTTAACCTTTGCCAGATCCGTATCGTTTAGTACAAAGCGTAGTCGGGTAAGACAATGACTTACGCTGGCAATATTGTCAGCACCGCCGATGCATTCAACCAAGCGTTCGATGTGCTGCCGATTTATCTTACTCATACCGTTGTCCATCTCATGTTGTGAAAGGTACTTATCGTTGTTTAGTGTTCCCGCCTAGCGGGAATGTTCCCACTCGTAGTCATGATAATGGCAAAAGAGTGACAGAAACAAAATGGGAACATTCCCAAACCGTGAAAGAGTTCACACCGTGCGGGCAAAAAAACCTCCCGACACGTTATCAGAATAGAAGGTAACGATGACTTTTAGCTGATCGCGTTTTAATTTAAGGGTTAATAAGACAGAGTCGCTTGCTGCGTCAGATGAGTTATCGCACACAGACCGGACAGCTGCCTGATCAGCAAGTTTGCCGAGGCTCTACCCGCCTCAAAATATCCGGGGTCGATACTGAAAGTATTGGGGAAAATAAATGAGAGCAAATCGGTTGCCCCGACCCCCGACACCACCACATCGCTGCGGTTTAATTCCTGCAGGCGCTTTGCAACACCCAGCGCAAGGGTATCACTGGCACAGACGATGGCTTCTGTTTTCGGGGTCAATACACTATCAGTCAGCGCGTAGGCACTTTCATGGCTGAGCTGACCGGTCTGATAGTTCGGAGTAATATCAGCCGCTTTGCAATAGGTCAGGTAGGCATTCAGGCGCATCTGCCCGGTCGTCTTATCACTTGGATCGACTCCCACAAAACTGATCTCGCGTTTACCTTGTTGCTGTAAATGCGTCATCGCCAGCTCAATGACACCGTGGTTGTCATACCCGACCGATGAAATCGTGTCAGTATCAACGGCGATAACAACAGCTTTATGCTGTAACATTTCTACCGCCGTTAAATCACAGCCGGTAAAACCAAACACGATCACACCATCGACATTACGCTTCTGTAAAACCGCTAAATGTTCATTGGTTTTCTCGGCACTAAACTGACTTTCCATGATCACCGCATCATAACCAGCAGCATAAATAACATCCAAAATGCCGCTAACCGCTCTGTTCTCAGACGGTGAGTCGAGACGAGACAGAATAATTCCGACCACTTTGGTGCTGCCTCCTCGCATCGTCTGTGCTGACTTTGACGGCACAAAGCCAGAATCTCTGATCACTTGCTCAACCTTTTCACGGGTGGCCGCTTTGACTTTAGGATCATTGGTCAACACGCGAGAAACCGTGGATTTTCCAACCCCGGCTAATTTAGCAATATCCAGAATGGTGAGCTTTTTAGTCATAAATAAGTTCAGGCTAAGATAAACGTCTTTATTGTCACTCTCAGCAATAATATTTCAATCAATTTCCTTCCTAACATCAAAAAACCTTTAGATGAACGTGATTTCACCACGAATACGCTGAGTTTATACCCATAAGACACCTAAAAGGAGTCTTAATTAAATAGTTACATAATCACCACGATTGCAGATATTTAGTAACAACTCTGGTTAAAATAACTACAAGCAAAAAATGACTTTAACCCACATAAAACTGACACACAGCAAACAAAAAAGAGAGATATTTCAGATATATTGGATTTTGTGCAATTATTTGAAGATGATTATGGATATTGCATTGAAATACTGTTTTTCAATACCCATATCTTAGTCTAAATAAATAGATTTAATAATCTTGTGTTGGCATCCTTTATTCTTTTTGCCTTTTAGTGCCCACAAGAACTATCAAACCCTGTTCATTCGGGGAAGGCATTAAGGATTTTTATGATTACTCATGTTGGCGTTATAGACCAAGACCCCGTAAGACTTATTACCCCGTTATTAGATCACGCAATTCCGGCCGATAAAATGATTTTTATCGGCACGGCAAGCCAGAAAGAGCAGTACGAGCGCCTGGCATCAATACTGACACCCAGAGATATTGAGGTTGAATTTTTCCCGATCCCTGATTCCATCAGTATCATTAGCCTTCGTCAACGACTCAACGAGTTAGCAGATAAACTCAGACAAACCCAGACTGAAGTCTGGTTTAACGCGAGCTGTGGTTTACGTCACCGCCTGCTTTCTGCGTATGAGGTTTTCCGCTCTTTTCATTGGCCTATTTATGTCATCGAACCTTTTAGTGACGAAATGTGCTGGCTCTACCCGTCAGATCGTAAACAACAACAAGTTGAAGATCGAATTCAACTGGCTGACTACCTCACTATTTTTGGTGCAAGAAGTGAGTTGCCAGCAACCACAGTACCGGATTCACTCAACAATCAGCTTTGGGAGCTGGGACAACGCTGGGCAAGATCGGCACTGGAACTGGGGCCCGGATTAGCAACGCTGAACTACCTGGCAACCACCTGCCGTAAAGAGCAGAAGCTTGATGTTACCCTGAGTGAAAAGCAACAAGGCTATAGAGAATTGGGCATGTTAATTGCCGATCTGCAGGATACCGGACTGGCAACCTACGAAAAAGGCATTTTGATTTTCAAGCATGAAGACGCACGTCGTTTCGCGAATGGCGAATGGCTGGAAAATCTGGTGCACAGCACAGTTCGTGCAATTCAAAATGAACTGCCAACCATTCAGGATCACTCAGTAGGCGTTCAGGTTTACCGTAAGATCGGAGACCGTGAAGTCCGTAATGAGCTGGATGTCGCAACTGTTGTAAATAATAAGCTGCACATTATTGAGTGTAAAACTAAAGGTATGCGTGATGATGGTGACGACACGCTCTACAAGCTGGAATCACTGCGTGATTTATTAGGCGGTCTGCAAGCTCGTGCAATGCTGGTGAGCTTCCGTCCACTGCGTCATCATGATTTAGTCCGCGCCCAGGATTTAGGCCTCGCTATCATTGGTCCGGATCAACTCGGTGATCTGCAAACCCACCTTCACAACTGGCTGAAAGATGCCGGTGGTCAGTCACATAATATTGCGTAAACTAGCAACGGTTCATTTAAAAAGGTCGAAATTACGACCTTTTTTGTACTTTCTTTACTCTTTCTATATGTACAAAAAAACCGGTACATTAGTACCGGTTTTCATCTTGAATGGTGAGATCACTCATAGGATTTTTGCGCTTCCAGCACATATCCTGAAGTGGTTCTTAGTACGCCGTTAGTTGTCCTGAGGTCGAAGAAGAAGCCCTGAGTTTATAACTATAAATGAGGACTTCCGATAAAGAGATCAGGGCAAAAAACAAGTAATAAGAATTACTCTGCTAGCATGCGACGAGCAGCTTCAACGACCACTTTGATAGAGCGTGCTTCCGTCTCTTTCAGCGTCGCATGATCGGGGATCTCTTTCTGAGTACGGTTGATGATAACGCCCGCAACACAACCGGCACGCAGACCAGAACTAGCACACATCGTTAACAGTGTTGCTGATTCCATTTCATAGTTCAGAACGCCCATCTCCTGCCACTCTTTCATTGAGCCCTGGAAACGACGAACAACACGACCTGAGAACGTGTCGTAACGCTCCTGACCAGGGTAGAAAGTATCACTCGATGCCGTTACACCTGTGTGTACTGTTGCACCTTCTGCTTCAACTGCAGCTTTCATCGCTGTCGCAACATCAAAATCGGCAACGGCTGGGAATTCCATTGGAGCAAAATGCAGGCTCGCACCGTCAAGGCGTACAGAACCTGTTGATACGATCATATCACCCACATTGATATGTGGCTGAATCGCGCCTGTTGTACCAACACGCAGGAATGTACGGATACCTAATTGCGCCAACTCTTCAACCGCGATTGACGTTGACGGACCGCCAATACCCGTAGAGCAAACAATCACAGTCTTACCATCTAAAACGGCGCGGTAAAGCGTATATTCACGTGAGCTTGCTAGAAACTCAGGGTTATCCATCAGATTTGCGATCTTTTCAACACGTGCCGGATCTCCTGGAATAATTGCGAGTTCCGCACCATTAAGATCCGCTTTTGTCACACCTAAATGAAAAACTGTAGTCTCAGACATAGTCATATCCTTTTATTGTTTGCCACTCTGTATAGGGAAGTCAGAGGTCGTGGCTTTAAACTAATTTTAATGTTTAGGCAGTATTCATCCTATATTATAAAAAGATAAATACTCTCAAAACACCAGTTAACGATAACGGATAGAATCACAACTTTAAGTGACGAAAGTCACATATAGAAAAATGAAACGCTTTACTAGTTACACGCAAATGTGATGCTCGTCACACCTAACCGTTTGCTGTTGTCCTTTCTCACAAATTAAATTAAAAAAACGGCATCACCTTTATCCATCAACGAGAGATATAAGAATAGGTGATACCGATTTTTTGTCGTAATAATTCTGCGTATTATACCCGGTTATTCAGCCAAACGGCTTTTGGGGTTAAAGCGCAACAAACGCAATGCATTCAATGTCACCAGCGCCGTTGCACCGCTATCGGCCAGTACCGCAACCCACAGCCCGGTGATCCCCAGCAAAGTCGTTACCAGAAAGATGCCTTTCAATCCTAACGCCAGAACAATATTCTGACGGATATTTCTGAGCGTGGCACGAGACAGTTCAATCATCATCGGAAGCTCCGACAGACGGTTATGAGTGAGCGCCGCATCTGCCGTTTCCAGCGCGACATCGGTACCGCCACCCATGGCGATACCGATCGACGCTGTTTTCATTGCCGGGGCATCATTAATACCATCGCCTACCATTGCTACATTGGCATTTTCGTTGGCGGTTTGTACTTCTTTTACCTTGTCAGCAGGTAATAACCCGGCGCGAAAATCGATGCCTATCTCCTTGGCTATAGCCGCGGCAGCCCGGGGGTTATCTCCGGTTAACATCACTGACCCGATCCCCATCAGCTCAAGCTCTTTAATGGTATTGGCAGCATCATCCCGCAGGTTATCTCGCCATGCGATCACCCCCACAGCAATGCAATCACGCAATGCAACAACCAGGGTTTTACCTTCGGTTTCCAGTGACATCACTTGCGCGTGTTGTTCAGCTGTTAATGCCACAGACCGAGGTAAACGATCAGCCGCACAAAGCAGCAGAGTCTCACCGTCAATCACACCTTGAATCCCACGCCCGGGCAGTGCTTCACGCTCAGCGGCTTCAGTTACTCTCATTCCACGATCTTGCGCAGCCTTAACTACCGCAATGGCCAACGGGTGCAATGATCCTGCTTCGACGGCTGCTGACTGGCGAAGTAATTTCTCTTCGTTACCATCCCAACAGATTAGATCGGTCATCACAGGTTTACCCTGGGTTAAGGTTCCCGTCTTATCGAACGCAATCGTGCCAATATGCCCGAGCTGCTCTAATGCGGCCCCGCCCTTAATCAAGGCACCACGGCGAGCGGCAGCGGCCAAGCCTGATGTAATCGCTGCCGGTGTAGAAATCACTAATGCACAAGGACAGGCAATCAGCAATAAGGTTAAACCGCGATATATCCACTCATGCCACGATTGAGCAAACAGCACCGGTGGGATCACAATAACCAGTGCCGCAAGCACAATCATTGCCGGGGTGTACCATCGACTGAAACGATCTAAAAATCGCTCTAACGGCGCTTTACGGGATTCGGCATCTTCAATTAAGTGAAGAATGCGATCAATCGCATTATCACCCTGCTCTGAAATAATGCTCAGGCGCACAACCTTATCAGCCACCAGTGAACCCGCCATCACTTTCTCACCCGGCAGGTGCTCGACCGGTACCGATTCGCCCGTTAAGGCACTTTCATCAAAACTCGCGGTAATATCGAGCAGTTGGGCATCAGCCGGTAAGCGTGCTCCCGGCGCAACCTCAATCACATCCCCCTTATTAAGATCTTCCGCTGCGACTCTTTCTTTCGTCCCGTCAGGGTAGAGCACGGTCGCTTCTTCAGGTACCAAATCCATCAGGGCTTTTACCCCGCTGCGTGCACGTGATGATGCATACCCTTCAAGTTGTTCGCCGATCAAGAAAAGCAGCAATACCATGGCGGCTTCTGCAGTTTCGCCTAAATACAACGCACCAATAGCCGCAATACTCATCAGGGTTTCAATCGAGAAAGGTGTCCCCGACTTTGTCAAATTAACGGCTTTTTTTACGATGGGGAGCAGCCCCAAAACGGTCGTTAGCGTGAAGGCAAGCTGACCATAGAGTTCTGAACTGCGGCTAATTAAGAATGAAGCCAGCATCATCAGGGCAATGATAATCACCGGCAGGTACTGCTTGATGAAACCGGGCTTTTCCTGCTCCTGGATCTTTCTACCTGTCACTAATTTAAAACCCGTTTCTAATGCCTTGGCTTCAACCTCTGCGGCCAGTGATGCCGATTGGCAATTTACCACCAGCTTTTCTGTCGCAAACATAACCTTTGCCTGCTCAACACCAATAATAGTGAGCAGCGCTTTTTCCAGTTTACTGGCACAGCTAGGGCAATCCATACCAAGGATTTTCCAACTCTGGCTGTGACCTAAATTTGATTGAATTAATTGCGCTTCTGGATGTTGATGGTCTTCTAAAGAGAGAGACTGATCAGAGCAACCATTGGTTGTACTGCAACACTTTTCCATTGACGGAAGTGATTCTGAGTGATCAGGTATGGGGGTGAAAACAGCCGCAGATGACAACGACAACGTCCCTGACTTAGACTTAATTACCCCTCCAAAGGGTGGAACAGTCAACTTATGGCCGGAAGCAGGATCGTCTGGGCCTGATTCATCACCGGTTTCATCGCTCGACGCAACATAGGTGCTGCCCATACTGCAACACTCTGTTGCCATGGCGGCGACAACCTGTACCGAACTTGATTTAGCTGCGGTTGGTTTTACGGTATGAATATGAGGTTTCTTCTTATTACATTGAGCACACATTGTGATTCTCCTTGCTCGCTGTTATTACACAATAATAGGTCTTATCAATGTGATAATTATAAACCTTTGAGTAATGTCTAAGGTCAACAAAAAAAAAGCCAAAACAAATTGTTTTGGCTTTTAATTAATGGCAAACGAGAAGATGATAATCAGCTATCACTATCTAACTCGCCTGAAAATGACGCTGTTATCGAGAATCTCGATCCACGGCTGATAATCGAAGCCCATGTCAAACACATACTCAGTGATCAGGTTACGGGCTGAAGTAAGTAATACTTCTGCTTTCCAGGGTTTTTCAAAATAGCTTTCAATCCGAGCCCGGTTAATCGCAGCAATGGTATCTTGGTGAGTCGCCTGGCCGGTTAACAGTACTTTTTTGGTGAACCTGAAACGTGAGTCTTGTGATATTTCCGTTAACAATTCAACCCCGGTTTTACCCGGCATCACATGGTCGGATATCACCAGAGCCACATACTCACCTTCAGCATCAAGCTCATCCATCAGCTCTAATGCTTCATCCGCCGACTCACAATCTTCCACATGAAAGTAGTCATTCAGCGGCGCTAAGTCTTTAAGTACGGCACTTAGCACTTCCCTTTGGTCATCAACACAGATGATGTTTAGCTTTTCCATAACCGTCCCTTACGCAATAGGCAGTTTAATTCGAAATTTGGTTTTTTCTGGGTCACTTTTCAGTGCAACCGTACCGCCGTAACTGTTTACAATACGCTGCACGATCGACAAACCCAGCCCTAAGCCAAACGACAAGCCCCCTTTCTTGGTGGTGAAGTTTGGCTGAAAAATTTTTCTCCGGGTTGCTTCATCAATCATCGGACCATTATTGCTAATAGTGATCAGCAACCGATTTTTAGAATAACGGGTGATAATTTCAATCTGCGCCTCAGGCGTTTGCTCCATCGCATCACAGGCATTTTTAATGATATTAACCCACACCTGCACCAACTCGGTCGCACTTGCAGTAATCGTGGGTAATACCGCCGGACGCAATATCACATTGACGCGACGCAAGTTGCTCTGCAGCAATGCCAGTGATTTGTGAATCGTATCGTTGACGTCGATATCCGACTGGCGAGTCTGATCACTGCCACCGAGCTGTTTCACCGAACGCACGATACTGGCGGCATGCTTACCAGCAAGCCGCATATCATGCAGATCCCGACCTATGTCCCAATACTGCAATGCATCATCAATAGCAGCCAACCAGGTATCAGGTACATCACCTTGCGGCAAGGCCCGAGCTAACTGGCGAGCCTGATCGCGATTGAGGCAATACTTTTCCTGCAACTCTTTTGCCCGTTTTCTCACCTCAGCGGAAGTGGATGACTGACCGTCACAGATCCCACGCTCTAAAAACGGTGAAACTTCCGGTCTGTTTTCTTCAAGAAAACGGCAAATTGAGTTTTGGATCCCTTCCGTTTTACTGCTCAATACGCCAACGGCATTATTCAATTCATGAGCAATACCCGCAGCCAGCTGACCTAATGTCGTCATTTGCTCAGCCGCATACAGTTTTTGTAACGCTTTTTCTTTTTCCAGTGCTTGCATGCCTGTCAGCATTTGCCGTTGTGCCAGCTCGTGGACCATCACCGGCATAAACTGCTCGATCAGTGAACCATACTTCTCTGGCTCGACCGCCTGGGTATTTAAATCAATCCAGGCGATCTCACTGTCTTTTTCCGCAATCACCGTGGTTGAGGCCACCAGCGTCTTAGCAAAATAACTGTGTACGCCAAAATACATCCCTTGTTCAACCCGAAATACCTTCGCCGTTAAGCCACTATTTTCATTGTGCAGATAGCCCGACAATTCACCTTTCTTAACCCAGTACAACCTGTCGTTAAAGCCATCCTGCTTTAACACCTGAGTGTTTGCACTGACCGATATTGTGCGCGTACGATCCTGAAAATAGACGTCGACAATGCGCTGTAATGCTTTCGGTTGATGCATGAATACGCCTTTTAGTTCCTTAAATTTGAGGAGCCAAGAATGTGATTTCAGATACTAGTTACTCGAACCTCGCCTTTCCTTAGATATGATCAATTAAATGCAGTAACCAAATCATCGCAAAGCTTAAGGTCACACCGACGACTCCAACAACGACTCCAATACGTGCCATCTGGCTACTCTCGACATGGCCAGTGGCATGTGCCAGCGCATTGGGCGGAGTACTGATGGGTAACGACATCCCCAGTGAAGCGGCAAAAGTCACAACCAGGATCAGGGTGATTTCGCCACCCAATGGCACCAATGAGGTCATCGATGTGCCTAAAGCCGCCATAATTGGCATCAGTAAGTTTGCTGTTGCGGTATGGGACATGAAATTCGCCATCAATAAACACAGTAACGCTGCCCCCCCCAGCACCACGTAAGGTGAGAAGCTATCAAACGGAATGCTGTGTACCATCAAGCGAGCAAGACCGGTTCGATCGAGGGCCAGACCCAGTGCAATACCACCCGACACCAGCCACAGAACATCCCATGAAATTTTCTTTAAGTCTTCTTTGTTGATAATGCCGGTCAGTGAAAAAACTGCAACTGGGATCAATGCGACAGTGTATGAATTCATGCCATGGGACGAGCCCATCAGCCACAACAAAATGGTCAAACCAAAGGTGATATACACAGTGATCGCTTGAGGTGTTTTCAGAAACTTTCCTTTAATGGTCAGTTCAATTTTTTCCTGCGTGGCCGGGTACAAAAAGTTTATCAGTACCCACGCAAATACCAGCATGATTGCGACAAACGGCACCCCAAAGAACATCCATTCACCAAAAGTGATCATGTTCTCTTCGCTCAGGTATTTCAGCGCAATCGCATTTGGCGGCGTACCGATCGGTGTACCAATACCACCGATGTTCGCGGCAACGGGTACACATAAAGCAAACGCTATCTTGCCCGGATCTTTACTGCCAAACAGAGCAATAACCGGCGCCAGAATAGACAGCATCATCGCCGTGGTGGCCGTGTTCGACATAAACATTGAGAAAATTGCGGTGATCAGCATTAAACCAAACATCACATACTTCGGCTGAGTTCCGAAAGGCTTCAGCAGTACGCGGGCCAAGTTAACATCTAAACGGTATTTCGTTGCTGCCATCGCCAGAAAAAAGCCACCTAAGAACAGCATGATGATTGGGCTGGCGAACGTAGCCATGATATCGCTGTAAACCAGCAAATCACCAAAGTGTTCTTGTCCTTCCGCTTGCCGGAACAGATAAAGTCCTTTATCTGACAGCAACAATAACTCTAGAACAATGATAACCACAGAAGTCGCATAAATGGGAATAGGCTCAAGAACCCAGCACAAAGCCGCCAGCAAGAAGATTGCAATGACCCGTTGCTGGACAATTGTCAGCCCCTCGACAGGAAATGCGGTCGCCGGCAACAAAAGAATCAAAAGCGGGATCAGAATAGGTACGATATACCTGATGTATTGACGCATAATGGTGTTATTCCCTTAAAACAAAATGTACAAACATCACTCATAACCACTGCGTTCATTGCTTTTTTTGCTTATGCTTTAGAATAATCAGCAGTGATTCTGCACCCGTGCGAACCTACGTTCATCGGCGTGCGAATGATATATACCCAAACCACTTCAAGGTGTATTAACACCGTATATCGGGGTGGTTTGGGTATAAACCTTTCGCGTTAATCATTCTGCTTCTTAATCCGCTTGATTTCACCCTCTCAGATCAATAATTTTGTGAAATATGAAAGGCTTTTGATCTAGGTCTCTCATTCTTAAACGACCATAAGACAGATAGTTATTACCAAATAAGTCAAATCGCGACTTCACTCACAATAAATTTAAATATGAATTATATTCAACAAAAAAAGGCGCCGATGCGCCTTTCTTTAATACGTTGATGTAAAATTATACCGGGTGTTTAAAGCACGCCCCAATCTGAGTACTGATAGCCGTTAACACATCACGTCGGGTGATCACACCGACCAATTTTCCATTCTTCGGATCGACGACCGGATAAATTTTGGGCTTCTGAGCCGACATGATTTCTGCCAGCTCGATGATTGAGTCTTCAGGAGACACGGTCAGCACATCAGAACGCATACAATCTCGCACATTGTCGGTGTCCTGACAGTAGTACCCCACTTTCAGTAACTTGTGGATCATGTCTTGTTCCGACAAAAAACCCACGACTTTCTTTTGCTCATCAACAACCGGACCACCGATTTGTTTTGATGATAATAGCTTATCCAATGCGACAGATAACGACATTTTCGGATCGAATGTTACTGGCTGCAGCTTCATATAATCTTTTACTTTTAACGATTCCATGTATCCCCCAGAACCTATTGTTAATGCCGGATAAACAGGCTACGAGCTTTTTTGATGTCAAGATACCTGCCCCGTTAAATTAAGTGTCGTCTATTTCTTTAAAATTACTAAATCGAAATAACCAATTTTATCAATAGATATAACTGATTAAAGCTCACCAAACATAAACCACGATAACAATGCTACATAAGCAGCATTAACAACATGGCCAGCGGTAGCTGATCACCCGATGCTAAAATGATCTGGTCACCCTCAATCTGCAATTGCATTTTGTACTGACCATTTTCTTTCACAACCACACCGCCTTGCTCCATCATCGCCGCTTTTTCAGACAAAACAGGATCTTCATCGACAATTGCCTGTGGCAGGATCAGGTTAATCTGTCCGGATAACTTCTCAGTGATTTGCGCGAGATTTTCCGACGCACGGGCAATCCCCGGGGCAATCACCACATTGATATTACTTTTCACATGGCCTTGCGGGGTCGTTACACTTAAATCTTCAAGATTAAACGTCAGCCCTTTCGCCACCAGCAGATCAAGGGCTAACGAGGCTTCCTCAGCCTGCTCGGCTGTCATTTGATCGTCAAGCTCATCAGCCATGTCACCCAAGCGGCTAATGGCACGATAGTTCAGATCTGCGAATGCCATTTTAAAGTTAAAATTGCTGAACTCTTCGCCATCGAGCGATGTTATTTTAGCAATTGTCACCGTGTTCAGATTGGTAAGCTGTTGTTCTGCAGTATCAGATGCCGGATCGGGCTGGGTCAGGGTATTGCTCATTGCCAGCTTTACATCCTCAACCTCGACACTCTTATCATTGTTCTGATCAATAAAGCTCACGCTGTTAAGGCTGACATTCTGACTGCCAATCCAGAACTGATCAGCTAATACGCCTTTCCCTCCCCCAGCAAGTTCTCTCATCACCATCGCTTCATCTGCCAGGGTGATAATCTTGGCTTCAGGTAAACGATACCGGAATTCACTTGCCCCTTTGGCATCAACCGTACCTTCCATTACAAAAGCCTTGATGTCGGCTTTGGCTCCGCTTTCTTCCGTGTAAGAAACCGGATTAATCGTAATGTTAAAGTCTGTTGTGCGGGTCAATGCCGTCGATGTGGTAAAAGTGATCGGGGAGACGCCGTCCCCCCATAGATCGTTGGCAATCGGCTGAAACGCTTCATCCAACACCAGAGAGCTGACAGAGCTTACCCCAAACAGGCCATGTTTTACCTTATGTTCAAGGTACCAGACGGTTGGCAACCCCTCATCTTCAAAAATCGCCTTAAAGGCATCTTTTATCTCTATCCGAGAGACAGCATCAGAAGATAAGTAACCACGATCATAATTGGCATTGGTAATGCTCACGTAAGGGCTATCATATTTTCCAACAGTATCGAGATATATCCGCTCTCCTACCTGACCTGTCGCAAATGGCCAGCAGAGTGCAATAACAACAGCACCACCAGCCGCAGCTACTTTCTTCAGCATGTCGTATCCTGATTTAAAAATTCAAGTGAATGTATATCCACAAGATGCAAGATTCAGCATCTTGAGTAAGCTTGGGTATAGTCTATTACAACTTAGAATATTCCTCTATTGATCAATCACTAATGAAACTCTTCTTTACAGGTTTGTAATCAGCGTCTCAGTCCTTTTTGGTGAATTATCATACACTCTGGACAAGGATCTTTTTATAAGGATATGTGGGTGAACAGTTTTGTCATCTTATGCCTCGATAATGACCATGAAGTGGTTGAACGATTAAGCCGGGATTTAGCACCTTTTGCAAAATTGTTCGATATTGTTGGTGCCGACAGCATTAAAGAAGCCAATGAAACCCTTCACTTTATTGAGCAAAATGGCCAACGGGCTGCCATGGTAATTTGTGATAACGAATTAGGGACCGATCAGGGCGTAGATTTTTTGATCCGGCTTGATCAGTATCCTGCTACCGAGCAAGCACGTACCGTTCTTCTCAATAACCGGCCGCAGCTTGACACCATCATGCAAGCCGTCAATGAAGGGCGCTTAAATTACTGCCTGACCAAGCCCTGGAATAAAGACGAACTCCATCGGGTTTTGGTTAAAGAGCTCACCACCTACATCCTCAAACACCCGGAAGAAGACTGGCTGAAATACAGCCAGACACTTGATCATCGCCGTATTCTAAAAGCACATATCGACCGTCAGATGTCGAGTTTTCGTTCCGGTTTCATTCAAAATACCAACAGCCTGGATGATGAAAGCTTAGCAAAACAAGTCGCTGATGCACTGCATGAATTTTTTGATGGTAATGATGAAAGCCGGGCCTGCCGTACCTACAGTGAAGGCCATTTGCTCACCACCGAGGGGGAACCCAACAGTTTGCTCTGGCTCATCACTCAGGGGGAAGTCGCGCTTTATAAGAAAGATAATGACGGCTGCAAACATGAAGTGGTCAGGGTCGGTCCCGGACATTTAGTGGGCGGGATGTCATTTGTTACCGGTGAACCGTCGTTCTCAACCGGTATCACCCTCAGTAAAACTGATGTTATCAAGCTCGACCGCCAGCTATTTACCAAGGTCATGAACTCACGCAACGAGCTATTGCCGCTATTTACTAACTTACTGCTACGTAACTTCAACCGCCGTTTACAAGGCAGCATTAAAACTGAATTGCGACTGCAGCAGACATTGAAGTCATTGGATGAGGCCTATCACCAACTGGTTGAGAAAGAAAAAATGGCCATCCTGGGGCAGTTGGTTGCAGGGGTTGCCCATGAACTCAATAACCCGGTCTCTGCTATTTTACGCGGCAGTGAAACCCTAAAAGAGACGATCAGTAAGCTCACAGAGTCTCAGCTTAGCCATGACAACCAAACACGTGGTAACTCTATTCTGCAACAGGCCATGCAATCGAGGCCATTATCAACCTCAGAAACCCGTCAGCGGGCTAAGCAATTAGAAGGGCTGCTTGGTGATCGCCAGCTAGCCCGTAAAGCAGTACAAATGGGCATTGATGATCATGACCATCTGACTTCCTGGTTATTACCGCAGAAAAACCAGTTAAAGCAAGTCATGGCAGAGTGGGATAACTATTACCAGATGGGTAATTTTCTACGTTCAATTAACGTCTGCGCCCATCGCATCGCCGATTTGGTGAAAAGTTTAAAAAGTTATGCCCGTCAGGATGACGAAACATTGCATACGGTTGATGTACACGAAGGGCTGGAAGACACCTTAGTCATCTTTGAAAACCGTTTAAAGCGTCATCACGTCACGAAAGAGTATGCCGACATTCCCCCGATCACCTGTCAGCCTATCGCCTTACAGCAAGTTTGGACTAATCTTATTGCCAATGCGCTGGATGCCATTGAAGAGCCTGGAGAGATCCATATCACAACTCGTTATACTCCAGAGAGTAACCAGCAACAAATTGATATTATTATTGAAGACAATGGCAAGGGGATCCCCGAAGATGATCAGCAGAAAATCTTCGCATTGAATTACACGACCAAACGCGAAGGCGATTTCGGTTTAGGTATCGGGTTATCGGTTTGCCAGCAGCTCATCAACCAACACCATGGACAGATTCGGGTGGAATCAGAACCCGGTCAATTTACTCGAATGATAGTCACGCTGCCGGTCAAGTAAATGCAGCGGAAGGAGACCGTATGAACAAATACCTTATCTTATGTGTCGATGACGAAAGAGAAGTGCTGGACAGCGTTTTGCATGATCTCAAGACACTTGAAGAACACTTTATTATTGAGGCGGCGGAATCGGTAGATGAAGCAAAGGAAGTGCTGGCAGAAGCCATTGCGGATCATATCCCATTGGCATTGATTTTATGCGATCACATCATGCCGGGAGAAACCGGAATCGATTTTCTCATCGAACTGAAGCAGCAGTCAGAAACCACCAAGGCACGAAAAGTATTGCTGACAGGCCAGGCCGGATTAGAGGAAACCGTCCAGGCCGTCAATAACGCCAGTCTCGACTATTTTATTGCAAAACCTTGGAACGGCGATCAGCTAAAAGATGTTGCCACTGACCAACTGACCACCTATATAATTGATAATGAAAAAGATTTAATGCCATGGGCACGCGTGCTGGATACTGCCAGAATCATGCAAGCACTTAGCGATAATCGCTTATCTCTGTCAGATATATAATTATCATACAAACCTTCCCGCGAGAATCCATAAATGTTATGTTGATCACATAATCGTTCTCCGGAAAGGTGACATATGAAAATTGCAGTCTTCAGCACCAAAAAGTACGATCAGGCCTCTTTTGAGCTGGTTAATGATAGCTACCAGCACGAACTGGTTTACTTTGATTTCCGTCTGACCAGACAAACCGCCCGTATGGCTCACGGGTTTGACGCTGTGTGTGCATTTGTTAACGATGATTTAAGCAAACCCGTTCTACAAGAACTGGCCAGCAATGGTGTCCGCCTGATTGCAATGCGCTGCGCCGGCTTCGACAAGGTCGATCTTAACGCCGCAAAAGCATTAAACATCCAGGTTGTTCGTGTTCCAGCCTATTCTCCGGAAGCTATCGCCGAGCATGCCTTAGGGCTAATGCTAAGCCTCAACCGGAAAATTCACCGCGCCTACCAGCGTACCCGCGATGCGAACTTTTCATTAGAGGGATTAACCGGGTTTAACTTTCACGGTAGAACTGTCGGTGTTATTGGTACCGGCAAAATTGGCATCGCCACGATCAAGATCTTGAAAGGCTTGGGCATGAATATTCTGGCCTATGATCCCTACGAAAATCCGACAGCCATTGAGTTAGGTGTAACCTACAGCACCCTTGATGAGATTTACCACCAAGCGGATGTGATCACATTGCACTGCCCGATGACAAAGGAAAACTACCACATGCTGAATGCGGACGCGTTTAACAAAATGCGTGACGGCGTGATGATCATCAATACCAGCCGTGGTGAGCTGCTAAATTCTAAAGATGCTATCGAAGCACTTAAAACCGGTAAGATTGGCTCGCTGGGCATCGATGTTTATGAGAATGAAAAAGATCTGTTCTTCGAGGATAAATCAAATGACGTCATTCAGGATGACGTCTTCCGCCGCCTATCTTCGTGCCACAACGTCTTATTTACCGGCCATCAGGCCTTTCTGACAGAAGAGGCGCTGGGGAATATTGCGGATGCGACATTAAATAACATTCGCCATTTCGAAGCCGGTACGGCATCGGGCAATGAATTGATTCAGTAATACCAAGCCTATTCGTTGCACTGCCTGGTCTACATTACCCCCCTTACAGGGAACATTTTATTGCTTCCTGTAAGGTTAAGTCCGCGAGAATCCACTCTAAATTTAGGTTATTCGTTACATCGGCTTTTATATGCCTATTTTTTAAACACTTATATGCTCTTAATCTCATTAGCTCATAATGATAACCGAGTGCCAGATCACGCTTTTCTGTGATTTTTGCTGCACTTTTAGCCACACACACATCAATTTCTCAACTAAATAGACCATAAATCTATTATTGAATTTATTTGTCTATTAAAATGAGCGGATTATTTTTGCTCCTTGGACTAATTATCATGCGTAAATTTTTTTGTGCTACAGGCCTTGTGCTAGCATCTGTTTCAGCAGTCCATGCTGAGTCATCAACAACGATGAGTAACTTCAGTTACGATTACGCTGAAGCGCGTATTGGTATTAGCCCGCTAACGTACGGCGCAGGTTTCAGTAAATCCATACACCCGAATGCGCATATTACCGGTAATATTGATACAGAGTTCGAAGACGACTGGAATCTGGCCTTGGGGGTTGGTTTCCACGCCCCGGTTAACAACTGGGCCGATATCACGGGTCAGCTTAAGCTTCGTAACGAAAAAAGTGATAAGCACACAAGTTCGAGCGGAGAATTCGGCATGGAAGTGAACGTTGGTATTCGCCAGTGGCTTGGCCCGCAACTTGAAGTTGGCGGTCTGATTGGCCATACCAGCATCGATGATGACGAGAGCACTATCGGTGCAATATACGCGCGATTCCATGCGACGGAGTTATTTTCTATTGGTGCAGAAGGTCGTTTCAACGACACTTACAGCGACCATATCATGCTGACCACTCGCTTCAAATACTAAAGAATAAAGCCCCGCCAGGGGCTTTTTATCGTGGCTAACTTGGCGTTCAGTCAGAGATTTCACTGGTTAACCACTGCTGAAATGCCTTAATCCGTGGTGAGGAAACGACTTCCTGACGACACACCACGTAGTAACTGAGCGGGGAACGAACAGGCCGGTTAATCGGTGTTACTAAACGATTGGTCGACAATTGCTCTGCGATAAATGACGTCCGCCCCATTGCAACACCCAGCCCTCTTTCAGCGGCTTGTAAGGCCAAATCAGCTCGATCAAAGGTGCAGCCACTCTCCGGTAAAGCAACCCCTTGCCGCTGCGCCCAGTATTGCCATTCATCGTTACGACCAGCCCTGGCCCATGGTGCTGCATCATGCAACAACATACATGAAATCAGATTTTCAGGCTGCTCATAAAGATTATGTGCCGTGGCATATTCATGGCTACAAACAGGCAGCATCGTTTCATCCATTAACTTCTCTGAATGCAGACCAGCATATTTCCCATGGCCAAAGTAGATCGCGCAATCAAATGATTCAGTCTGGAAGTCAACCAGATCATTGCGGGTACGAAGATGAAAACGCAATGCCGGGTATTTATCGATGAAGTTTTTAAGACGAGGTAGCAGCCAGGTTTGAGCGAAAGTCGGCGGTACTGAAACATTCAGATCTCCACTCAGCTCTAATGTTTTTAAATCCCTAATTTCATGGACTATATCTCCAAAATTATGAGCAACAACGGCTTTTAGACGCTTACCTTCTTCCGTCAATAACAGCTTACGTGGCTGTCGAATAAATAACTGCACTCCCAGGCTGCCTTCCAGGTTCTTTATTTTATGGCTAACTGCACTTTGAGTAAGGCAAAGAATTTCTGCCGCGCGAGTAAAGCTCATCTGATCTGCGGCAATAAGAAAGCAGTGCAGGCCAGACAGCACAGATCCCGTAAGTTTAGGTAATTGCATAGAGTCCCAAATGGGGCATATTTATTTGGTCACATTGTACCAAATAAAAAGCCACCCAGAAGAGGTGGCCAGACGATAAGGAGAGAGAGTTTTATTTAATAGCGCTTAGTAAGCTTTGTTTCTGCTCTTCTTTTAATAACGTCCAATGGCAACCATCAATTGCCCCCGCAAACATCCAGAGCAATTTCACGTCAACATCATTGCCATGTGTACTTCTTACTTTGCGATACACTTCCGCAGCGCCTAATGTAACAAAACTACTGACATCCGGAATGCCCGCCTTTTTAACCATGCGCTCTAAGGTCAAACGCATATTCGGTAAGTCTCGCAATCGCTTACTCTGCTCCGATGTTTTAAAAGCCTTCTCTTTTCGCGATATGTCGATAGACTCATTGACGAGTGCGCTGCATTTTTTCGCATCTCGCAAAAACAATTGAGTAATATCATAATAATTAACTACAGCGGTTGTACTTCTTTTGATATGTTTAAATTTCACACAGCCTGATGCTACAAGTTTTTTATCGAGATCTCCTCCTCCACGGAGAAAAAATGAAGTATCCGTTAAAATCGCATACATTGCGCCATTGATGAAAACACCTGTTCCGCCGAACATTGAGCGTTTCTCATGGCATCCGAAGCCGCTCAGATAGTTAAAAAACTCTTCCTTGAACGAAGTCACTGTATATCCTCCAGCCAACAAAATCGCCAATAAATTGACAATGACACACGAGAATTATAATTGCCACATATGAAACAATGAACACTTGATTTTGAGATTTGAGGCATATTATTTATCGCGAAATAAGCGAAAAGTGACAAAAAGTGACCATATTTTTCGTCGAGTAATATCTCAGAAACATCGAATAATATGCCTATGCCTTATCGTTATTCTTATCACTGAGGTCTATGGTTAATAGTAATAAGTTGAGGGTATAAAATGGCACGTACGGCACTGCTTCCATCATCAGATCATGTTTTACCCGGCGGAAGAGTCGAAATTACAATTGCTGAGATAAGATACATTCGTATGGTAAAAGAAGCGCTAGCATCAAATTCTGGCTTTACTATGTGCATGGTCAATGAGGCCGATGAAAACCAGGAGATAAAAAAAATTCCTGCGATTGCAACTCTGGTCAACATTGTCGATTTTAACGCGCTTGACGGGGGGCTGCTGGGAGTGACGGTTGAGGGAAGGAAAAAAATCCGTCTGCTCGATATTCAGATTGAAAATGACGGGCTTCTGATCGGAGAATATAAGCCTTATGTTCAGTGGCATTCGCTGCCGATTACGAGTAAGACGCAATGTTTAAGTGATAAGCTAAAACTGTTTTACTCCACCATGCCTGATATCGGTGCATTATATCCCGCCCCAAAATACCATGATCTTAGTTGGATCTGTCAGAGGTGGATTGAGATCCTGCCTCTTGAGGTTCGATATAAACAATTGCTCATTACCCAGGAAAGTCCAAAGTTAACCATTCGATTTCTGCTGAGATTGCTAAATACTGAATATAATGACGAGAGTAGTGCGATGTAATTTGAATTTTTAACTTTTAACTTCTTTCTCTTTTTTGTTCCATGCCTCTGTCCATCACTCTCCGCTCGCGTTAGAATCTTTTTATCTATCATTAACTACAATAAGTAATGACACATTTATCTTTTTTTTGGCTAAAACCCGAAAATGAAAAAATCATCAAAGGGCTGGAGTCTGAATTTTGCTCTCTTGTAAAGGACGCAGTCAGGAAAA
Organism: Photobacterium sp.; assembly: GCF_057456235.1. Lineage (NCBI taxonomy): Bacteria > Pseudomonadati > Pseudomonadota > Gammaproteobacteria > Vibrionales > Vibrionaceae > Photobacterium > Photobacterium sp. The sequence goes on from NZ_JBVCPH010000001.1 coordinate 439,213, forward strand.
ATCGTCTATCACTTCCACCGATACCGGAGGTGTTAGCTCAGCTACATACGCTCTGTAACGCTGACGATACGACGGTTCGTGATATTGCTGACCTTTTGCTCGATGATCCCAGCTTGGCAGCATCGATTGTTCGCACTTCGAATACTATTATGTTCAATAGGCGTAATATTATTTGTCATGATATTCAAACCGCAGTATCACGCTTAGGTATTCTCAGAGTCCGGGATATTGTCACAGCACAAGCAATTGAAGAGCTGAAAAATAAAAATCATTTTAGTCATGAATGTAATTTATTATTGTCGCAAAGTGCTCTTCGTTCTCGCCAGCTAGCCGGTACCATGGCATTAATCTGTCAGGGGGTAACTAAGCATAGTAATAAGCCATTGAGACTTGAACCCGAAAAAGCCTTACTGACGGGTTTATTAGCCGATATCGGCGTATTTGGTTTAATTAATGAGTACCAGTCTTACTTGGATAATGGTAATTACCTGGATCTCGACATCGCGATCTATGTTTTCCAGCACTGCTGTGGTAAAGCGACGCCCATGGTGCTCAAGCACTGGGGATTTGATGATGATTATCTGGAAGTCTCTTCAAATAAAGCGATGCCCTATCAGGAACAGTATAATAATACCAGTTATCTGGATATCGCGAGAATGGCCAACCACTTGTTGATGTTTAAAAGTAATGATGAGGCCATCAACGAACACCATGTTGAACTTGATTTAGCTGGTGCCGAAGTCATGTATGAACTCACCAACATGCCTGATGCCGATTTCGAAAGCCAAATACGAAATATCATGAAAGACTCCGGTATGTAACCCCCTCCTTTCCCAATGCGGTACAATATACCGCGTTGTTTCAATTGACCATGGCTAAGCCCTATTGATAAGCTATTAAAATACATATCAAATATTGATATTTAGACAATACGTAAGGATGCTCATGTTCTCAGGGATGCTCTACATTTTCCTGCCATTGATAATTGGCTATTTAATACCGGTGAGCAAAAGTTCGGTATTAGAATTCATTAATACCCAGACCAGCCGCCTTGTGTTGGTGATTCTTGCATTGATGGGGTTAAGCCTGGCAGGATTGGATAATTTAGGGCAGAATCTGAACCAAATTCTTACCTATACCCTGACGTTTTTTATCTCGATTAGCTTATGTAATTTGGCGGCACTGCCTTTCTTAGATCGGCTATGGCCAACGGATACCAGTCACGATCATCGTCAACTCCCCCTTCGTAAAATGGTCATGGAATCAGTTCGTTTGGTTTTAGTCGTCGCCGGTGGGCTGTTGGTGGGGATCACCGTGGGTTTCGATCTTTCATGGGTTGACCAAGCCAGCGAAACAATCCTGCTCATTTTGCTCTTTCTGATTGGCATTCAACTTAGAAATAGCGGCATGACTTTACGCCAAATTTTATTGAATAAGAAAGGCATTATTATTGCCCTCGTGATCATCGCCACCTCCTTGACCGGTGGCCTGGTTGCTGCTTTTATCCTGGATATTCCATTTAACCACGGTTTAGCGATGGCGTCGGGTTTTGGCTGGTACTCGTTGGCTGGCATATTAATGGGCGACGGACTGGGGCCAGTTTATGGTGGTGCCGCCTTCTTAAATGAATTACTCAGAGAGCTTATTGCCCTCAGCCTGATCCCAATCATTATACAGCGTTATCCCAATACGGCTATCGGCTATGCCGGTGCCACTGCGATGGACTTTACCCTGCCGGTCATTCAGAACTGCGGCGGCATTCGCTGTGTTCCTATTGCAATAGTCAGCGGTTTTATCCTGAGCTTGCTGGTTCCCGTACTGATGTTGTTCTTTTTATCGCTGTAATACCAATAGGGCGGTCTTCATTAGCGCAACAGCTAACCGCCCGATTTGAACGAAGCTACACTCTTTTTCGCTTATAACGGGCACTAATAAGATCTTCGATCTGTTTCTGCTCTTTTTTAGCCTGCTCATACTGCTGTTTAGCTTTCCAACGGTCAAGTACGGTTTCCAGCCCCTTCACTCTGGCATGGCTTGCTTCCAACTGGGATTTAGCCCGCTGGCACTCAGCGTCCATAACTGCCATTTCATGCAGCTGGTGATCAATCATTCTGCTCAACATCACCTGAACACGGGTATTATTCTGTAGAGTTATACCATTGGCTATGCTTGTATAGCCTTCGCTACTGCCAGACTTGAGCAGGCTTAATTCATCAAGTTGTTGTTGAAAGTAGCCGATTTGCTGCTGATGCAGTTTATAAGACTTTCCCTGCCGTTCCCTATCCTTCTCAGCTAATTGCTGCAGTTTGCCCACCGCTTTCACCATGTTATTCATATTGCCGCCTGCGGATCAGGCTGATCACTAAACAGCAGGGCTAACTGGGCTAAACTGGCTGGATAATCGGTTACTTCATCGACTTGCTGGACTAAAAAGGCTTTAAGCTTAGGCTGGATCATTACCGCCTGATCCAGTTCGGGATCCTGGCCGGGGAGATAACCACCAAGCGGCAAAAGCTCCTTCACCTGTTGATAATTGGCGTTAAACTGCCGAAACCGATTGCTGACCATAACATGAGAGCTATCGGTGCAATTGCTCATACAGCGACTGATTGAAGCATTAATATCAATCGCCGGATAATGTCCCTGCTCTGCCAGCGTACGCGACAGCACCACGTGACCATCTAAGATAGCCCGGGCTGAATCGACGACAGGATCTTGCTGATCATCACCTTCGGCGAGTACGGTATAAATAGCGGTTAAGCTGCCATCTTGATTTTCACTATTCCCCGCCCGCTCTAACAGCTGTGGTAATAAGCTGAAGACCGAGGGCGGATAGCCTCTGGAGACTGGCGGCTCGCCCAATGACAGTGCAATTTCACGTTGCGCCATGGCATAACGTGTCAGTGAATCCATTAATAGTAAGACGTCTTTGCCCTGATCACGAAAGTATTCAGCAACCCGATGGCAAAGCTTGGTGGCTCGAAGTCGCATCAAGGGAGACTCATCGGCTGGAGCGGCAATGATGATCGCCCTTTTTAACCCTTCAGGGCCAAGGTTGCGTTCAATAAATTCACGGACTTCTCGGCCGCGCTCACCAATCAGGCCGACCACCACCACGTCTGCTGTAGTATTTTTAGTGATCATGCCAAGCAGAACACTTTTACCCACTCCACTACCCGCCATTAAGCCGATACGTTGTCCTTTACCAACGGTCAGCAGCGCATTGATGGAACGAATGCCAACATCAAGCGGGGTATCGACCGGACGACGTTTCAACGGATTAATAGAACGAGCCTCTAAAGATACCCGTTCCCCCCCTTTCAATGGCCCCCCCTCATCAAATGGATCACCCAGGCCATTGACGACTCGGCCCAGCCAATGAGCACCAATATTGACCATGCTGTCACCATCAAGAGGGATAACCTTCGCGCCCGCATACAATCCGCCAAGCTGGCGCACAGGCATCAGATAGGTCATTGTATGATCGAAACCAACAACCTGTGCTTCGATCATTTCGCCATCATCGGCTTCAACCAGACACCGCTGCTCGAGCTTGAAACGACACCCGACAGCTTGCAGCATCAAACCGCTGACTCTGACCAGCCGCCCGGTAACACGAGCAACCGGTATCGACTCCAAAGATGCTATCGCATCACTCAGACGATCAGCCAGCACGTCGTTATTCACTTGCGACCTCCTGTGAAATCACCGATTTTATTACTTCATCATCCAGCAAATGCTCGCGTACATTTTCCATGCAGGTTTCTAGCCGGGCATCGCAACTGGCATCAGCTTCCGCATGATCAGTTACCAACTGACAACTGCCAATAGTAAGATCTTTATTCGCCACCAAATTCCATGATTTTGGCAGCTCAGTACTGATATTATTGATCCGTTCAAGATCTTGCGGATTAAGATGAACAACCACCCGATCCGTTTTACCCGGCAGAGCTTCCAGCGTTTCATCTACCAATGCTAAGATCTGCTGAGGCATTAACGTTAACTCGGCCCGAATAACTTGCTGAGCGACCTTTTGTACCAGATCACAAATCTGTTGGCGCTGTTCTCGCTCTTTGTCTGTATGCCACAACGCTAGTTTGTTGTACAACTCATTGACTGGCTGAATTGCAGCCGTAAAGCCTTCACGCCCTAGCTGCTCTCCTTTAACAAAGCCTTGCTGAAAACCTTCATTCTGTCCATCAACTAAGCCCTGTTGCCGGCCTTGTTTTATTCCTTGTTGCAGGCCTTCATCATGCCCCTGCTGCAACCCTTGCTGGAAGCCTTCTTCGAGTCGTTGCTGTAAGTCAAATTGGTTATCCTGCCAGCTGTCCTCGCCACCGTCGAAATTATTAGAATCGGGTTCCCGTCTTGGTTCAGCCACTGGCGGGAAACGGTGCAAACGATACTGGCCCGGGTTTAAGCGCATAACCTTTGCTGTTTTCATGACCTACTCCACCGTCGCTTCTTGGTATAGCAACAAGTCGATTTCACCGTTCGCAGCCAGTTCCCGAACTAGTTGCATAATGTCCTGGCGGGCCTTTTCTACTTGGCTGATAGCTACAGCCCCGCGCACAGCCATTTCATCTTCCAGTGTTTTGACCATTCGTTGGGGCATCGAACGTTTAATCGCTTGCTGCAGTTTAATTTCAGCACCTTTAAGTGCGAGTGACCACAACTCTACCGTTACTTCCTGTACCAGACGATCCATCGTGGCTTCTCGCTGACGGGCCAGAATAACGAAATCAAACATATTCTCTTCAATGTCGCTAACCACCTGCTCATCATGAAGTTTGAGCAACTCCATCAACTGGCTTCGATCGCCGTCAAAACGGTTGATAATATCAGCAGCCTGCTTGGCACCCGAAATAGGCGCACTGTGATTAACAGAGATCTGTTCGATACAACGTTCTATTAGGTCATTCAGGTCCTGCGCCACTTCATGGTCAATTTCTTGTAAGCGGGCAATCCGATAAATGATCTCATCATGATAGTCACTCGGCATCTTCGATAACACATTCGATGAACTGTCAGCCGGTAAGTAGGCCAGAAAAATAGCCTGCATCTGCGGGTGTTCCTGACTGATGAACTTCGCCAAAAGCTCAGCGTCTACCCACTGCAGACGCTGCATGTTATTGCGCAACTCATCACCATAAATAGTATTGAGCAGCCCTTTTGCCAGATCATTCCCTAACGCTTTGCGTAAAGTATTCGACAGGTACTCTTTAGATGCCCCACGAATACCGCTATGCTCTCTAAAATCATCAAAAAAGTGCTGGATGATCTTCTTAGCGTTTTCACTTTTGATACCGCTCAGTTTTGCCATTGAACGGGTCACACGCTGCACTTCATCGCGAGAAAAATGCCGCAGAACCTGAGCCGCTGCATCTTCTCCCATCCCCAGCAGCACTAATGCTGTTTTCTCAACATTATTTAACTGATGTGGTTTAGACGGCTTTATTGTGTGTGCTTTGTTCATTCACATTCACCCATTGTTTTAATACTTCAGCAACGCGGGACGGCTCCTCGTTGGCAATCAGCTGTAAATGTTTCAGCTGAATTTCCAACGGCGATCCTGGTGGCGGTAACATGTCATAATTAGCGTCCAGCGCTGAACTTGTCGCTTCAATACCCCGATCTGATAACCGTTGATTCAATGCGTTCTCATGTTCTCTTTCAGCACGGGTTTGCACCAGCCCTTCATCGTTCTTATCACTTTCTGGTGATGCAAATTCAAGTTCATCTTTAACCTTATCAATGCCAGTTAAATGAGTGATCAAAGGACGAAGTACAAAGAAGATCATCGACAAGCCAAGAATACCGCCTATCAGATAACGGATCGGCTGCTGTATGGTCGGATCTTGCCACCAAGGGATTTCCGGCGTGGTCTGAATTTCAATCGGAGTGAAGTTGAAACTCATCAGACTGATATTGTCACCACGCTGGGCAGAAATACCGACGGCATCAGAAACCATCATGCTGATCTGCCTCTTCTCTTCGTCTGTCCAAGCGGTACCGTTTGGTGCAACAGCCGAATTGAGCAATACAGAAACCGTTAGTTTATTGATCTGCCCTTGTTGGTATTTGGTATGACGCACACTGCTACCAACGGCATATTCACGGTTAATTTCCGTTCTTTCATTGGTATTTTTACTGTCTTCGGCCGATGGGTCTTCAACCACTGGAGGCTTGTTACTTAGTGAGCCCGGTATACCAAGAGCGATCTTATCAATAGAGCTATTCTGAATACTGTGTTCGTTACGCACCACTGGACTGGTATCGATAATTTCCTTGGTTTCTTCAGTGCTGCTGAAGTCAAGATCCGCAGCAACCTGAACCCGGAAATTACTTGCACCCACAATCGGTGTCAGCATGTCGGCCGCACGCAAGATAACCTGTTTCTCAAAATTCTTCTGGTAATCGAGATATTTCGCGTTCACTTTACCCGTTTCGACAGATCCGACGTCAGCACTCAGTAGACGACCAAACTGATCGACGACCGACACATTTTCCGGTTTCATTCCGGTCACACTGCCGGTCACCAGATTAATGATCGCTTCAACCTGACTGGTTTTCAGGTCTTCGCCTGGTTTCAATTCCACCATGACTGACGCTGAGGGCGCTTCGCTATTATGACGCACAAAGAGTGTCTTACGAGGAATAGCCAGATGAACGCGGGCATTTGAGATAGCATTCAAAGCAATAATAGTACGGACCAACTCACCTTCCAGACCGTGACGATACCGGGCGGTTTCCATGAACTGGCTGGTACCGAGCGAGGAGTCATCTTTCAGCGAATCAAGACCCGTCGGTAATTTAGCTTTGATCCCTTTTGCCGCCAGTAGCATACGGATCCGTGACACTTCCCCTTCAGCAACCAACACCTGGCCGTTTTTCTCTTGTAAGCGATACGGAATACCTTCCGTTTCCAATACCGAAATGATTTCTCCGGTATCGAATTGTTCCTGCTGGCTATAAAGCGGGCGATAATTCTGGCTGGAACTCCATAGCGCAACCACAATAATGGCTGCAACTATTGCCGCAAGTACCGCTGATAACACTAAGTTACGCTGACTGCTATGCCAAAAGTTTTTTATCCGATCGACATGTTGGGTCATCGTACTGCCTGACGATACTTGCGGTATGGTTTGAGAAATTACATTGTTCATAACTTACACCGGCATTTTCATAACATCTTCAAAAGAAGATACAACTTTATTTCGCACCTGCATCAATGCAGAAAATGACAGGCTGGCCTTCTGACTGGCAACCATTGCGCCAACCAGATCATCACTTTTACCGGTTTCTACTGCCGTCATTTTGGCACTAGCAATCGCCTGATGATTATTCACCACCCCCAGCACCTGATGCATGGCACCAGCAAATGAAATCGGCGGCGATAGCTGAGTTTGCGATAACAGTTGATCCTGCGGGTTAGCAGACACCACAAACTCCGGCTGGGCCCGGCTCTGCAGTTGCTGCATTTTTTCTAGCATTAATTGCTCGGATGTTGCCAACTGAATCATATTAGTAGCCATTGTATCTCCTTATTATGCGGCAGAGCCCAATTCAGCTTGAAGATCAATGCCTTGTTCACGCATTGCCGCTAACTTATAACGCAGAGCCCGAGTCGTTACACCAAGGGCTTTGGCTGATTGGGTTCGATTACCGCTAAATTCTTTTAGTATGTCGATAATATATTGAAATTCCGCCATTTTCTTCGCTTCAATATGGCCGTTATTTGGAAGCGCTCTGTTCAGCGTATGAACGGTATTCTGTTCAATCGGTAACATCAGATCGTGATCGGTAATAAAGTCACCGTGACGCATAACCAGCGCACGCTGAATCACATTTTCCAGCTCACGAATATTACCGGGCCAGTGGTAATGTCTAAGAGCCATGCTGGCATCATCAGACAGACAGCAAACACTGTTGGCCTGGTATTTGTTTATGAAGAATTGAGCAAGCGGTAAAATGTCATCTGAACGCTCGCGAAGTGGCGGCCAGTGAAGTGGCAGAACGTCAAGGCGGTAGTACAAATCTTCGCGGAACACCCCCTCTTTGACCGCAACACGCAGATCTTTATTGGTTGCAGCAATAACTCGGATATCGAGCTTAATCGTTTTATGGCTACCAACACGTTCAACCTCGCGTTCCTGTAATACACGCAGTAGTTTGGCCTGCAGCGCTGGTGACATTTCTGCAATCTCATCCAGCAGGATAGTACCGCCATTGGCCTCTTCAAATTTACCGGTCTGGTTTTGCGTTGCCCCCGTAAATGCACCTTTCATATGACCGAATAAGACCGCCTCGAGCATTGATTCAGGGATCGCGGCACAGTTCACCGCCACAAAAGGCTTATCACAACGATCTGACTGATTATGGACGTATCGCGCCAGCACTTCTTTGCCGGTACCGGATTCACCAGTGATCAACACACTGGCATTGGTACATGCGGCACGGTGCGCTAATTGCAGGATCTGCTTACTGCGCCACGACTCGGCAACAATATCCGCCATCGGCTTATCCAGCGCTTCAACCCGCCGAAGCAAGCTTGTAAGCTGGTTTGCCTCAAACGGTTTGAGTAAATAATCCGTTGCTCCTGCTTTCATCGCCTCGGCAGCAAGCAAGCCTTCATTTTGCTCGACAATTGCTATCGCTATCGGTCGCCCATTCCCCGTCTTAGCTTGACTCAATCGTATCCACTCTGTCAGGCTCATATCAGGCAGCGTTGAGCTGACCAATGTAATCCGGGCATTCGGTACCAATCGTCCGTCAGGAGTATGGTTGACCTGATAGCCAGCTTGTTCTAAGACACTCGTTATTTGAGCGGCGACTTTAAGGTTCGGCTCAATCAGCTGAACGGTTTTATTTCGCATCAGTGGACCTTACTTTCTTCGTTTGGTGCACTTCGGATAACTCTCACAGTGACTCTGCGATTCAACGCCTTGCCTTCATCAGTTGTATTTCCCGCAACCGGATAACGCGAACCATGAGAACGTACTTCAAGCAGGGAAGGTTTAACACCCGCCTCTTCCAGTATGCTGGCGACATCATCGGCGCGCACTTTTGAAATCTGCAAGTTAGCCAGAGAGGGACCCACATTGTCGGTATGCCCGTCAATCAAGATGTTACGAACTTTTTTATCCGCTTTGACATAGTCTGCCAGCTGTACTAGTGAGTGTTTCTGCCGCTTATCGACAACTCGCTGCCCTAGTTCAAAACTTAACACCATATCTCTCGCTTGCTTGTAAGACATAGCGGGTAACGAAGAGCGGCAGCGATTAAACTGATTCAGTGGTTCGGTGATCCGGATACTGGGTAACTCAACCGATACCGGCTCGGACTGCGAACGATAGGAGATAACATACTGACCCCATTTCCCATTAGACATGGCGCGTAATAACTCACCAACAGACTGGTCAAACGTTAATACATGGGGTGCCGCCACCTGCCCGGTACCAATCAGAACCGGTTTATTTTCAACAGCCCATGGCGCGTCCGAGATATATAAACTGGCACTATCAATGTGCTTCAGAATCTGGCTGTTCTCAACTTTCAACGTCAATTTGTCATTCGGCTCAGCTATAAACGTTAATTGCCTAAATTTATTTACATTTTGATTTAATAAACACTGAAACTGGTCGCCTTTATATTCCCATTTAACTAAATCCATGGGTATTGATATATTTTGTGCACTAACCGCACTAATTTTTAACAAAAGTAGTAACAGTCCAATTTTTTTGTCAAACATAATACGCACGAGCATACCCTCGCTGAATCATCTCGAAAGTTATTAATTTAATTTATTAACCGGACCTTGACGGTAGCTTGTTTATGACCAGAACACGGCCTAAACATGCATCGGACAAAGTGCACTCAACGTATTTTATTATCGTTCGAAATTCATGATAAGACTTATTTTTGACATTCACATGACATTTGCCTGACGCTTAGGTTTAAAATCAAACGCAAAGAGCGAAAAACAATCAATCAGTATAAATTTAAACAAAAACAACAACTTAAAAACAAACCTCGCCGTTCTAAGTATCTCCGACATACGCCTAGCTTATATAGTGTCAGTTATTAATAAAACTAATAAAACCATAAACACAAACTTATAAACAACATATGGACGAAAGTCACAAAATAGAAAACAAAAGCTAAAGTATAACAAATACATCAGGCTAAACTGAGTCTTATAAAGTATCAAACCATTGTTTAAATATAATTTAAAAACAAAATCATATTTAAACCAATTTCATATGAATTATGTATCTCATGCCAAAAATAAAATTAATTGAGCTTGAAAATACCCAACAATATCCAGCTTTAAATGTTGAACTTTTGGGACGACCGATTCATATCGTAAGAGAAGAACTGAAGCAGATCCTTTTACAAGCATCTTCGTCGCTTACTCATGAGTTACAACGATGGATTAAAAATAACGCACTCTCTGTCAGTTTGATTGATATTGAACTGAATAGAGCTAATAGCGAAACATTTAGTCATCCAGCAGCTGTCTTTCAACATCAACTTGGTGGCTTGCTGAATTCCCATCTCTCTGAGCAGCTGTTGCTGACCATGGCAGACAGTTTTTATAGTGCTGATATTGCGCGTAACTCTGATGTCGAAAAATCAAAGATTACAAGCAGTGACATGCGTTTACAGCAACGTATTGGGCAGATAATCGCTCAACATGTTGCGCCAGAAGAAATGTGGGAGCCTGTTGACTCCGCTATCAGTGAAGGGGTTGGATTGAGTGCTCGCTTTAATATCACCTTCCAAGATTCAAGTGCTGAACTAACGGCTTATTTTGATGCCACCCTGGTCCAGACTCTGATTAATGAATTGGATCAGGAGCCTGCAAAACCAATTGATAAAGCCTTTAAACGTGCTCTTGAACACACACCGGTCAGAGTGAATGCCAGACTTTGCCAGAAAACCATGCCCTTAGATCAGGTTCTCAATCTGCAACCTAATGACATCATCGACATTGATTTACTTAGTAACGTACCGGTCAGTGTTGGTCAGGAACAGCTGTTTAGTGCGCGAGTCGCTGAACAGAATGGTCAACTCGTTCTGATTTTGAACAATGTAAAGGATTAACTCAATGGACAACATGAAAGATCAACCTACATTCGATACCGACGATCTCAACTTTGATGATCTGCAACTGGAACAGCTGGATTCTGATGCCGAAGACAGCTCTGACTTTATTTTCACCCCGGCAAAAACAATACCCACTCGCGATATCAGTTTCTTTAAGAAAATTCCGGTCACGGTCACTCTTGAAGTGTCCAGTACAGAAATTCCGCTTGGCGACTTAATGAAAGCCGGTGAAGGCAGCATCATTGAACTCGATAAGCTCAATGGCGAACCCTTAGATGTCAAAGTTAACGGTTCACTCATGGGCCATGCTGAAGTTGTTGTCGTTAATGAGAAGTATGGCCTGCGGTTGATCGATATTGTTGACTCACCGCTTAGCTCGATGGATAGCTGATCTATGCCTAAGCGTTGGCTTCCACTTTTAATTCTGCTACTGGGTTTAGTCAGTTTCCAGTCATTCGCAGCAGAGCCGAATGGCCTGGCATTCCTGACCGTTACCGATGGTCAAACTGAGCAGGAATACAGTGTTAAATTGCAGATCCTGCTGCTGATGACTGCTCTCAGCTTTCTTCCGGCCTTTCTGCTAATGGCAACCAGTTTCACACGAATTATTATTGTGTTAGCCATTTTACGCCAAGCGCTTGGGTTGCAGCAAAGTCCACCTAACCGGGTACTGGTCGGGATCACTCTGGCACTGACTATATTGATTATGCGTCCGGTCTGGACCGACGTCTACGACAATGCTTTTCTCCCATATGACAATGGCGATATCACTCTGATGCAAGCCTTTTCTGTCGCGGAAAAACCCGTGCGGGCGTTTATGTTGCACCAAACCCAGCAAAGCTCATTGGAGCAGATGCTGCGCATTGCCAATGAACCGCTGGATCAGCAGGTCGATGATATTTCCTTTGCCGTGATATTGCCCGCCTTTGTCATCAGTGAGCTGAAAACCGCATTCCAGATTGGGTTTATGTTGTTTATCCCTTTTCTGATTATTGATCTGGTCGTTGCCAGTGTCTTGATGGCTATGGGGATGATGATGTTATCACCACTGATTATTTCGCTGCCATTCAAGCTGATAGTATTTGTCCTCGCTGATGGCTGGGCAATGACGGTTGGCACCTTGTCAGCCAGCTTCGGCTAGGAGAGATTCATGACGCCCGAGCTAGCCGTTACCCTGTTCTCCAATGCTGTCTGGCAGATCATCATGATAGTAATGGTGCTGATAGTACCAGGTCTATGTGTCGGCCTACTGATCGCCGTCTTTCAGGCCGCAACCCAAATCAATGAACAGACCTTAAGCTTTCTGCCGCGACTGCTGGTTACTCTGCTGATGGTAATTTTTGCAGGTCACTGGATGTTGCGTAAAATTCTCGATTTATTTGATTACCTGTTTCACAACATTCCCGGGATGATAGGCTAATGCTGCAACTGAGCTTTGCCGACATCACCGCCTGGTTAGGTCAATTATGGTGGCCCTTCTTTCGGATGGGCGCCGCCCTGCTGGCTATGCCATTTTTTGGTGATGCTATCATTCCCGTTTGGATCAGAGCGTTGCTGGTGCTGTCTTTGGTGGTGATTACTGCTCCGCTGATGCCTGCCATGCCAGCCATTGATCCCCTGTCACTGAAAGCCATTATTCTCGCATTTGAACAAGCCGTGTGGGGGCTGTTCTTCGGTTTTATCGTCCATTTACTGTTTTCAGTCATGACCACGCTAGGCCAAATTATTTCACTACAAATGGGCCTTGGCATGGCAGTGATGAATGATCCGGTTAATGGTCTGTCTGTCGCTATTCTTGGCCGCATGTTCCTGATTTTTTGCACGTTGCTATTTCTGGCTTTAGAAGGTCACCTATTGATTATCGATATTCTGGTCGAAAGTTTTCGGGTCTGGCCTGTTGGTTCCGGCTTGACAGGGCCGTCATTGGAGCTCGTTATCAATATGTTTGGCTGGATGTTTGCCTCAGCACTGGCGTTGGCACTGCCCGCCATTGTTTCAATGCTGCTGGCTAACATCAGTTTCGGGGTGATGAATCGCGCCGCCCCGAGCCTGAATGTTTATGCTTTAGGCTTTCCGATGACGATGTTACTAGGGCTATTTAGCATATTACTGTCAATCAGTGGGGTACCGACCCGCTACACTGAACTGGTTCATGTCAGCCTGCAACAACTGCGCCTTTTCATGATGGGGGGAGCATGAGCGACGACAGTGCCCAGGACAAAACAGAAAAGCCGTCCCAACAGAAAATTCAGAAAGCCCGTAATGAAGGCCAAATCGCCCGCGGCAAAGAATTAACGACGGCGGTCATATTCTTGATTGTCTGCCTATTTTTCCAGACTCAGTTTCAGACAATCTGGCAAAGCATTTCCGGCGTGTTTCGCTTTAATATGAGCCTTTCCCGAGCCGATTTAGATAACCCGTGGCAAGCGATTGAACACCTGGGAAATAGCCTTGGGATCCTCATCGAACTGTTACTGCCACTATTTGTGGTGATCTTGGTCGCCACAATCGGTAGTAGCCTGATTGTTGGCGGGTGGCTGTTTCATCCCGCGAGCGTTCTGCCAAAGCTGTCTAAAATTAATCCGCTTTCCGGTATCAAGCGGATATTCTCGACCCGCTCGCTGGTTGAGCTACTGAAATCGTCGCTCAAGGTTGCGGTGATTTTCAGTCTGCTTTACCACTATCTTGAAAGTAACCTGGCCCAGTTACTGGCAATGCAGAGCCTGCCGCTGCAGCAAGGTGTGATCATGATCTTGACCGTCCTGTTCGATGGCGTCTTACGCATGGGGATCGCTCTGCTTATTTTTGGCCTGCTGGATATTCCTTATCAACGTTGGGAACACCTGAAACAGCTAAAAATGACCAAACATGAAATGAAAGAAGAATACAAAAACAACGAAGGCCGCCCGGAGGTTAAACAGCGTATCCGGCAGATCCAGCAACAGTTTGCCCGACGTAAAATTGAGAAAACCGTTCCCCTAGCCGATGTCGTGATCACCAATCCGACCCATTATGCCGTCGCGATTAAATATGATCCCGCACTATCGGATGCCCCTTTTGTGGTAGCTAAAGGTACCGATGAAACGGCTTTGCATATTCAGCGTATCGCCCGTGAAAATCAGGTTGAGGTGTTAAACTCGCCGCCATTAACCCGTGCTATCTACCACACGACACAATTGGAACAAGCAGTACCAAACCAATTGTATATCGCCGTTGCGCATATACTGACCTATGTCTTACAGCTGAAAACCTTCCGCAAAGGTCAGGGAGACAAACCTCAGTCACTGCCAAAATTTGCTATTCCACGCCATTTACAGCACTAAAGCAGTATCAATAAGGACCAAGCATGTTCAACTGGTTACACACTATAAAAAATTTCAATCGCGGTAATGTGGGAATCTCCGCTGCCTTATTGATGATTCTGGCAATGGTGATTCTGCCGCTGCCTCCTATTCTGCTTGATGCCTTATTCACCTTTAACATCGTGCTGGCAATTCTGGTGTTGTTAGTGAGCACAACGGCAAAACGTCCGCTCGACTTCTCTGTCTTCCCGACTATCCTGCTGGTTGCCACCTTAATGCGTTTGACCCTGAACGTGGCTTCCACCCGCGTTGTGTTACTAGAAGGTCAAAATGGTGGCGATGCTGCCGGTAAGGTCATTCAGGCTTTCGGTGAAGTTGTTATCGGCGGTAACTATGTGGTCGGCATGGTGGTCTTTGTCATCCTGATGATCATCAACTTTGTGGTTATCACCAAAGGCGGCGAACGTATTTCAGAAGTGGCCGCCCGTTTTACCCTTGATGCCATGCCAGGCAAACAGATGGCCATTGATGCTGACTTGAATGCCGGATTAATCGATCAGAACACAGCCAAACAACGCCGCAGAGATGTCGCCAATGAAGCTGATTTCTACGGCTCAATGGACGGTGCTTCGAAATTTGTTCGTGGTGATGCGATTGCAGGTTTGCTCATTCTGTTTATTAACATCATTGGTGGTATCAGCATCGGGGTATTTGAACATGGCTTAGCAATATCTGAGGCGTTCAAAACCTATGCCCTGCTCACCATTGGTGATGGCTTGGTTGCTCAGATCCCATCGCTATTACTGGCAACCTCTGCGGCTATTATCGTGACGCGTATCAATGACAGCGACCACGACATGGCACAAACCATGCACAACCAACTGCTGGCGTCTCCGGCAACGTTGTTTACTGTCGCGGGTGTAATGCTGATCATTGGCCTGGTACCAGGCATGCCGCATCTGGCTTTCTTCTCTTTTGCCGCAGTACTCGCCTTTGCAGGTTGGCGACAGCTGAAAGCCCCCATCCAGGCTGATAAACTCGATGAAATTCAGGCGATCAGCTCTGCCATGCAGCACGAGAGTGACCAACTCCTCACCTGGGATGACATTCCTCATGTTCATAGCCTGTCACTGGCACTCGGTTTTCGCCTGGTTCACCTGGTCAACAAAGAGCAAGGGGCACCACTTCCCCAGCGGATCCGCGGGGTACGGAAAAACCTGTCTGAGCAAGTGGGATACCTCCTTCCTGAAGTCAGTATTCGTGACAATCTGAGCCTGAAGCCGAACCATTACACCATCTCGGTACAAGGCGAAGTGATTGAACGCGGGGAAATTGAATCTGAGCGTTTAATGGCCATTGCCGTGGGTGATACTTATGGCCAAGTTGACGGTATTCTGGGTAAAGATCCAGCCTATCAACTGCCCGCAGTGTGGATAAGCCACGATGATAAAGCCAAGGCGCTTAATATGGGCTATCAAGTCGTGGATGATGCGACGGTTATTGCCACCCATATCAGTAAAATCATGAAAAACCATCTGGCAGAGTTATTCACCCATGATGATGTGGACTTAATCAATAACCGCCTGGCACAGCAGGCTCCCAAACTGGCAGAAGCCCTGAGTACATCGTTAAATCCAAGCCAGCAATTAAAAGTCTACCGCCAATTACTGGTTGATCAGGTTCCGCTGAAAGATATCCGAACGATCGCCAATACCATGCTGGAAAGTGCTGAAAACACCAAAGATCCGATCTTGATTGCCGCTGACATCAGATGCAGCCTGCGCCGCACCCTGGTTAATCTGATCAATGGCGATCGTAAAGACCTGAATGTCTATACCCTTTCTGATGAACTGGAACAGATGCTGATGAAGTCACTGCAGCAGGCACAGGCCAGCGGGCAGATCGTTCTCGATAGCTTCCCTATCGAGCCAAATATTCTGAGCCAGTTCCAGCAAAATTTACCGCTGGTAAAACAGCAGATGAAAGAGCAAAGCATGGCACCTATCCTATTGGTAATGCCGCAATTGAGGCCATTACTGTCTCGCTATGCACGCACTTTTGCGCAAGGTTTAGCGGTGCTCTCGTATAATGAAGTACCTGAAAATAAACAGATCAATGTGGTAGGAAACCTTGGCTAATTTATCAAGCAATCAAGCGCTATATGATTATGTGGCGGAGCTTATCCCCACGGCGGTGGACACCCAAGACGATGGCATTATCATTGAGGCATTTCGACTCAATGATATACGCCATGTTTGTCAGGCAATTCGAAATATCCATACCAATGAGGTAGAGTACCAGCACCTGACACTCCGGTTCGGCGGTAACTGCGAGCAGAGCGTTTACAATTTTACATTGTCAGAAGACATGGCCTTGTGCCTCGATATCTACAGCCTTTACCTGGCGGTCAAACACATTACCTTTCAGCTCGACACCTTTCACCCTGACGTCATTAACGATCTGGTGGTGCCCATTCAAGCTGAAACCTTACACTGGCCGCAAGGTCACACCTTCATTGAGCAACTTTACCGCCACCACCAGAAAGCGATGCGGCATATCATTCCTTGTCTGCAGTTGCATACGGCAAACCTGGATCAGGGCATCCTCTCGAACAACCTAGCCTCATTGCAAAAGAAGGCCCCGAGCCTGTGGATTGATATTCATACCCCAACTGAATATTTGCCATTTCTTGAACAATGCCGACCTGATGCCATTAAAATTTCTCAAAAACTTCAGGAAAAAGAAAATAAATCCGGCTTGCTCCCTGTTATTAAATTTATCCGAAAACATAATATTCAATTTATAGCGGGAAGAATTGCGAGTAAAAATGAGTTGATGCATTTTAAACTACTGGGTGCCACCTATTACTTTGGCTATATCAGTGATATTCCAACGTCGACATTCAAAAAAATAATCCATTTAATTTCAGACACATAAAATTAAACATAAAAGTTTTAAAAATTAAATTAATGTTCTCCTAATTACGTCCGCCTTTAATCAGTGCACAGATTAACAATACACCGATGGATAAATCAGGAGAACTACCATGGCTCTATCTATGCACACGAATTACGCGTCTCTGGTCACCCAAAATAGTCTGAACAAGAACTCAAACCTGCTTAATACGGCAATGGAACGTCTGAGTACGGGTTACCGTATTAATTCGGCTGCTGACGATGCTGCCGGCCTTCAAATTGCAAACCGCCTTGAAACTCAAACTCGCGGCATGTCGGTAGCGATGCGTAACTCGCAAGATGGTATCTCAATGCTGCAAACGGCTGAAGGTGCATTCGATGAAGCAACCAACATCCTTTACCGTATGAACGATCTGGCGACTCAGTCTGCAAACGGCACTAACACTCTTGCAGACCAAACCGCAATGCAAAAAGAATTTAGCGAACTTGGTGCAGAACTTAATAACATTGTCACCAACACTAAGTATGCAGGCGATGCGCTGATCACTGGTGCTGGTATTAAAACAGGTGGCCTGAATCTACAAATCGGCGCTTCTGCTGCAGAAGTTCTAAGCCTAGCGACGACCGTTGATACCGATGTCATTGCGGCACATACTGCGCTATCAACGACAGTTCCAGCCTTTAATATCGGCACTGCTGCTGGTGCAACGGCTGCAATGACCGGGCTAGAAACAGCGATTAATGAAGTTGGTGCCGCACGTGCCGGCCTGGGTGCAACAATCAACCGTCTTGACCACACCATCACCAACCTTGGTAACATGGTAGAAAATACCTCGGCGGCGAAGGGCCGTATGATGGATGCTGATTTTGCGGTTGAATCTTCAAACATGACCAAGAACCAAATGCTGATGCAGGCCGGTACAACGGTACTGTCGCAAACTAACCAGCTACCTGGTATGGCGATGTCACTGCTTCGCTAAGCAACGTACAGCCTTCCACTCCAGAAAGCCTCCTTCACGGAGGCTTTTTCATTTCTCCGCTCCACTATCAATTATCCCGCCAGCTATTAATTTCCCCCGTTTTCCGTCGCCTTATGTAACTAGTCTCCATTGTCTATCCGGTATCCGCCGCGGACCCATAGGAATGGCGGAAGCACCGTACGGAAGCAAAAGAGGAAGTAACCCTTCCGCAGCCCAGGTGTAAAGCATGCTGAACCGATTAATTTTAATAAGTAACAAGCACTTTCAAACTGGCACGTAATTTGCCTATATAAGAAAATAAATAAGGAGTTATGCAATGAGTTCAATGGACCCGATTACGATGGCTACTCAATTGGCCACTTATGATGTGCAGCCCTTTCAACATCGATACCAGCTACAAGCCGATAAATACCAAAGTCAATTAACCGCGCTGGGAAAAGTTGAAGCGGCACTGCGTGAATTCAGAACGGTTGTCGATAAAATGAACAGCATGACAGCCAGCATCATTAAAAACAGCGCTACTTTTTCGCAGGATGGCAATCTAACGGCTAACGTCGATGCCAATGCCCTGAGTGGCAGCTATCAGGTTTTTGTTGAGCAGGTGGCGACTGCGCATCAGGTTTCTGCCGGTATGCCCGGAGGTACTACCGCCGATACCGAAGTACCCGCTACGGGCACCCTGGATTTCACCATTAATGGTGAAACCATGTCGCTTGATTTATCGACTGTCGACAGTAATGGCGACGGCAAAAATACGCTTGCGGAATTAGCAAACGCAATCAATAACGACAGTACTAATCCTGGCGTCAATGCGACGTTAGTACGCTCTAACGGCGAAACCCACTTCATGCTTTCCAGCACCGAAACGGGGGTTGCCAACACCATCAACGTCAGTGCGTCAGGAACAGGGCAAGTCTGGTTTGAAGATGCCTTTACTAACCTGACCGACATCAGTACCCCGCAAGACGCCAAAATCTGGCTTGGCCCGCAAGGCACAGGGCTGGCACTCACCAGCAGTTCAAATACCTTTTCTGATGTGATCACCGGTGTTGACCTTACGGTGACGAAAGCACAAGCCGCTGCCGAGCAGCCAATCAACCTGACTATCGGTGCCGACAGCGAAGCCACCAAAGAACAGCTCAACACATTAATTGATGCCTACAATTCGCTGGTTTCTACCATCGCTGACCACACCAAAACCGGGTCAGATGAAAATCAGCGCGGTATTCTGGCTGGCGACCCAACGATACGTTCAATTGAAAGCCAGCTTAACGGACTGCTACGACAGCAATATAACGGTAAAAGTCTGTTTGAAGTCGGGGTAAGTGTAAATCGTGAAGGCAAGATGGAACTCGATACCGAGCGATTTGAAAGTGCTCAGCTTAATGATAGTGCCGGTCTCGAAGCCATGTTTAATGGCGCGGGCCAACTGCTCGAATCTATTGATGATGTTATCGATCCCTTCCTTAACTTCACTAACGGCCAGTTTAATAACCGTAAAGATAATCTGCAGCAAAACCTGTCTCGTCTCGACGACAAGCAAGTCAATCTTGAACGTAAGTACCAAATGTCTTACGACCGCTATCTGGCACAATTTACCCAGATGAACACGTTAATGAACCAGATGAACCAGACCAGCAGTCTGTTTATGTAAAGGAGTCTCTCATGTTAATGCAAAATTCCGGCTTTGATTCTTATCAAAGCGTCGATTTGGATGCCCAGGCAGCTTCCGCTTCTCCGCATCAATTGGTGCTCATGCTGATTGACGGCCTGCTCAATGAACTGATCCGCACCAAGGGGCATATTGAAGCAAAGCGCCTGGCCGAAAAGGGCCAGGCGATTAACAAATGCATGAATATCTTGATCGGCCTGGATAGTGCCCTGGATATGTCGAGCGGTGGCGAAGTCGCGATGAACTTACACGACCTTTATGAATTCTCCCAAATCGAACTCTACCAGGCCAGTGTCAGTAATGATACGGCACGGATCGGCAACGTAGAACGCATCATGACCAATATCCGCGAGGGCTGGGAAGGATTCGGTCAGCATGCGTAGCGTTACTCCAGCAACGCTGCGCCAGATGCAACAAGAGATATTGTCTGCAATACAAAGCGAACAGTGGCAAGAGCTGAAAAGCCTTGATCTCCGGCTGCGCTCGCTGCTTCGCGCCTGTCACAACCAGCCTTTAACTCCCGCGATCCGGGACGAGTTAGATCAGCTGAAAAAGTGTCACCAGCAAGCGGTAGCAGCAGTCACTGATATCCGAAATAACGCCAAAGGCAGCATTGATTCAGCCTCTGAGCAAAAAGAGCGGATACTTGCCTATCAACTGGCCATGGACATGGAGTAACAGATGACTAACGTGACCCTAACCGCTTCCGGTAGTTTACCTGGAGTGGATAATACTTCATCTGCGACAAAAAGCCTCGTTCATGCAGTGAAACAAGCCAATGGAGAAGAGTCTTCAGGCCTCGCTTCGTTTTCTGCCAGCACCGGCTTTTCATCCCTCGCAGACTTAGCTCATAAGGCCCTGTCAACGTTCGAGATGCAGGAAGATCTGTCAGCTGACGGAACCTCCCCTGTTGCTGAGAATTTGCCTTCTGAGCCCAGTACGCAAGCGCCACTGATTGGGCAGTACTCCGCGACAAGTACCCTGGGATTCTCACCACAGACCAATTCTGTCAACCCTGCCTTCACAGCAAACCGTACTGAAGCCAGCGGGAATAACGCCAAAGTCGACTTGTTCATCAACGGCTTCGGCAGCAACGTAAAATCACCAGAGCTTCAAAGCTTGAGTCACGTTGCTGAACAGCAATTATTGCCGTCAGGCTCGGTGCAGGAAAACAGTCACACCCGTCATGCCGGAGAACCATTCAGCAGTAAAATGAATCAATTGCTCTCGATAAAAACCGAGACAGGTTCATTGCCCCAAATCACTCTTCCCCTGCCACAACAAGTAGAGGGACAGATTCATGCTGGCCAGTCTGCCACCCTGCAAGCAGCCATCTCATCATCACCGGCAGAAGCTGCTCAACCGAGAGCGGTTTGGGCCAATCTTCAGATGGACTCTTCACCCGGTAAATGGGGCGAGCAAATGCTGCAGGTTTTACAAGACCGGGTCACATTGCAGGCCAGCCAGAATATGCAGGAAGCTCGTATCCGTCTTGACCCACCCGATCTTGGCAAGCTGGACTTGATTATTCGGGTCGACGGTGATCGCCTGAACGTACAAATTAACGCTGCTCATGGCGCTATTCGCGATGCGTTGGCTCAGGTTTCTGAGCGTCTGCGACTTGAATTGCAACAACAGCAATTTGTCCATGTCGACGTCAACGTTGGCGATGGTGAGCGAGGACAGCCTTCACAGCACCAAGCTCAACCTGACGACGAATACCAACCTGCAATCCTGTCTGCCGATGTGCTGACAGACGCAACAATCAATACAACCTCAGAACATTGGCTTTCTACAAAAGCCTAGTAAAGGAGTCTGGTTAATGACTAAACGTAATCTTGCCTTAATTTGTGTCGCCGTGATCCTAACCAGTATTGTTGTATCTGGTGCAACCTTCGTGGGGGGAGTCTGGTATATGAAAAATCACAACAATCTAGAAATGTCAGACTTTTCCACCACGCTTCCTTTTACAGAGCCGAAACAGTCAGCACAATCAAGTTTCCATTCATTGGATAAATTGGTCTTTAGTGTAAAAGGCGAGCGTCAGACCCACTTTGTCATGCTGGAACTGGCACTGAAAACTCGCCAGCCTGAGAAAATTAAAGACATCGACAACTATATGCCGGTAGTCCGTAATGCGCTGCTTAGGTTATTCAGCAATAAAACCTATGAACAACTACAGAGCCAACCAACCATTGATGCGTTACAGGAAGAAGTGAGGGAGACCTTAGTTACAGCCTTCGTTAATACCAACTTTTCCCACATGATTGACGATGTATTGCTGACTAAATACGTGGTTCAGTGAGGTAAGTAATTATGCTAGAGATGAATCCCGCGGATCAATATTCCACTGAACCGGAAGTCACGCCAGTCCAATCCTCATTTAATGAGGATTTACTGGTTCGTAAACACTTGATACTGGTCAAGCGGGTAGTGAACCAGCTGCGCATCCATGCCAACCACCACTGTAGTATTGAAGATATGCAACAAATTGGTTTGCTCGGATTACTGGAAGCGGCTCGACGTTATCAGAATGTCGAAGACCCACAATTTCCTTCTTTTGCGGTATGTCGGATCCGCGGTGCCATTCTTGATGAGCTGCGCCGGCTGGACTGGCGCTCTCGTCAGACCCGCCAACAGGCACATGAACTGAATGACATCACTCGGGATCTGGTGAAAAAGCTTGGCCGCCAGCCTAGCGAAGCTGAAATCATTAACGCACTAGGGACCGATCAGGCCGATTATTACCAACGGCTTAATGCCAGCATGGCCAGTGAAATGCAGAGCCTGGATCAATTACTTGAGAACGGCAGTGACTTAGTGATGAGCAGCCATGCTGACAGCATCAACCACGAGCAAATTAAGCGAACACTGGCAGCCACTCTCACAAAATTAAAGAAACGTGAACAGTTGCTGCTCACTCTATTTTATCAGCATGAAATGAACCTGCATGAAATTGCTCTGGTTCTTAACCTTACCCCGCCCAGAGTGTGCCAACTTCATAAACAGGCACTCAAGCAACTCAATCACTATCTTTCAAGCTAGGAGCAACAGATGCAAAAGTTCATTGGTGCCATCGTTATTATTCTGTGTGTCTTCGGCGGTTACGTTTGGGCCGGCGGTGATCTGGTCGCTATCTGGCAGCCCGCAGAAATGTTGATCATTGCCGGGGCTACAATTGGCTCGACAATTATCGGCAACCCGCCCCACGTATTAAAGGAAATGCGTGGTCAGTTCCGCCGGATCCTCTCCACTCGTAATGATGAGCAAGTCTATTATATGGAGCTGATGGCATTATTACAGATCCTGCTAGAAACTATTCGTAGCAGCGGCTTCAAGGCGCTCGATCGTCATATTGAAGACCCCCAAAACAGCGAATTATTCAATCGATTTCCGCAACTCATCCAAGATCACCACATTGTTTCGTTCATCACCGACAATTTGCGTTTAATGGCAATGGGACAAATGTCGCCTTATGAATTAGAGGGGCTGCTTGAACAAGAAATTATGGCCATTGAAGAAGACCTTCTGTTGCCTTCACGTTCGATGCAACGTACATCAGAAGCCTTACCGGGTTTCGGTATTCTTGCTGCGGTAATGGGTATCATTATTACCATGCAATCCATAGATGGTTCAATTGCGCTAATTGGCTATCACGTTGCCGCCGCCCTGGTAGGAACATTTTTGGGTATTTTCGGCTGTTACTGCATTCTTGATCCGGCAAGTAACGCCATGGCACAGCGCGTTAAACGTGACATGTCAGCCTTTGAATGTGTACGCGCCACACTGGTTGCCTATGTCGCCAAAAAACCAACATTACTAGCCATTGATGCCGGTAGAAAACACATTCAGTTAGACATTAAGCCTTCATTCAACGAAATGGAGAAATGGTTAGCGGAACAGGAGGGATAATGCAAAAACAAGAGCAAGTCATATTTAAACGTTCAAAGAAGCGTCACGACCATGGTTCCCATGGAGGAGCATGGAAGGTCGCTTTTGCTGATTTTATGATTGCTCTGATGGCGTTATTCCTCGTCCTGTGGTTAATGGAGGTTGTCGATCAAAAAGAGCGGCGAGCAATCGTCGCTTATCTCAACAGCTCAAGCATTTTTGATGAAGGCTCAGGCAATCCTTTCGATACCTCGCAAAGCTTATCCCCTATTGATTTCGGCGGCGATGCGTCTGATTTAAGTTCGCATAATGCCGCCGTGACCGTCAGCTCTTTCTTTGATGGCAATGGCGATGGGGCAGAAAGCGATGCGTTGATCCCCGGTTCGTTCGAAACTCAGGAGCAACTGACGGTGCTGGCTAAAGTGGTTGAAGAAATGGCCAAGCAAGTCTCGGCTGATGGTAATGTGATGGTCGACGTCACGCCGCAAGGCTTACGTATCATTCTGCAAGATAATTATAAACAGAATATGTTCAGACGTGGCGGTAACGAGCTAACCCCTTTCTTTGAAGATCTGCTGTTAGCTATTGCGCCGGTTTTTCGCAAGATCCACAATCAGCTCATAATCAGTGGCCATACTGATTCCATTCCCTACAAAAGCCGCTTTAGCAATAAGTCTAACTGGGAACTCTCTGCCTCTCGCGCTAATATTGCCCGCCAAACTCTGATTGCAGGCGGCATGCCAGAAAAGCGGGTATTGCAAGTCGCCGGCATGTCTAACCGAGCACTATTAAATTCAGCGGCGCCTGACGCCAGCGAAAACCGCCGCATTGAACTATTTGTACTCACAACACCTGCCGCTCAGATACTTGATGCACTGTTTGGTGGAAAAGCCGATAACGCCCTTGATAAAGCTCGACAACAAGCCGCGTTTAATCAACCGGTACTGAGGCGTGAGGTGGCTGGTCAGCCACAACAAATTAAGCAAAAAGTACAAGCTACGGCAGTAAATTCATAATTAGATTCAAAGCAGAATTCACCCTGAAATAAACAGATAAATACAGTAAGTTGCTTAACGAGGCTTTCTTATTCATAAGGCTATGTCGAACGACTTCATGTTACTGAAAGGTCAAACATGTCTAAACAGCAGGTCAGAACACGAAAAGCCGATAGCCTACAAAAGATTTTTTTGTGGCTAATCATTGTTGATTACGCCCTGCTGGCTTTTTTCCTGCTACAGCTATCAAGCCTGACATTAAAAGCGGGCACGGCTATCAGCTCTATGCTGGTGTTCTATAATGGCTTGCTCACCTATTTTTGCTTTCAACGCGCTAAGCGACACGATGATAACTACATCATTTACCCGACCTTATCGGCAACTCTGCTGGCGTTTATCTTTTTCTTATATTTCTTCTTTCTGCTGGCATAAACTTACAGTCAGGCATCCATTCCCAGCCTTCTTTTACCGACATTAAAAAAGCGCCACTGAGGCGCTTAGACTTTACTCTATATATGTCGCAATTTAACTCATTTAAGCAGTGCCACCACCGTATGACGATGCACGTTGGCCTGCGCTGAAACGGCTTGATAGGTGGCGGTGAAGTTAGTGTTCACTGCCGAGGTAAGTGAACTGATTTTGCCTTCAATGGCCGCAATATCGTCAACGTTGATTTGAGCTTTAATTTGCGTCACCTGTCGGGCGAATTCTGTTTGATACACTTTTATCTCATCAATGCTTTGCTGAACCTGGCGCAGGCCTTGAGTCACCTTGCTGATCGTGCGTCGGATATTATCCCGACTGCTGAGGTTGATGGATAAATCCTCTATACCTTCCGGCTCTGGCTTAAGCTTTATCATATTTGGCTGACCCGCTGGATAACGGTGGCCTTGGCCAGTCACCATCACTTGCTGGCTCATCTGAGAAAAATCAGACTCTTTCGCCTTAAAGAGTAATTCACCGTTACTTCCCAACGAGGCTCTAATGCCTAACGGCACCAGAGAACGATCAATCTGACTTGCCAGTTGCTGGTCGTCGCGTTGACTATTTAATGTAATTAAAGCAGTGCCACTGTTCGGGAAATCGAGCCGAATTTGCTCATCCTGATGGCGCTGACGCGTTAAGTCCAACCCCGGGATCATAAAACTACGCTCGGGTTCTCGATCTACCTGTATACGAAGTTGGGAATCGAGAACCCTTACGCCATCTGATACTGCGCTTTGCAGCCAGCTTTTGATGTTAGTCTGTTGCTGGATTAACTGCTTTGCCTGATTTGAATTTGATAACGACGGATCACCCGGTGAGTGTAAAGTCTGGGTCAGCACCCGCTTCATCGACTGCAGCTCACTGCCTACTTTATGGATCGCCTGCTGGGCAATCTGAACCACAGTAACCTGTTGCTGTCCTTTTGCCAGCAGGGCCTTCGAAACAGAATATGCCCCCTTAGGTAAGGAGGCATTATTGACTGACACAGAGTGCGGATTATTGGTCGTTTTTTCAGCGCTGTATGAGGGCGCAATGGATGCCTTCTCGTTACCAGGCAGTCTAACGCCTTGCGGCCTGACTTCTACCGTCGAATTAACCATCGCATTTCCATCCCATTACAGTCGGTTAAATAAAGATAAATCATTAATTTTTACATAGCTTGCCTGAGTCGCTTGTAGCGCGCTCATGTAATTGGTTAAGCGAACAGAAGCTTCACCGTAATCCAATGCTTCCAGATCCCCCGTTACCTTGTCGACAAACAACTTGTTTTCGCTGTGACTGCTTTCAAGTAAATCGAGGTTGTTATAACGTCCACCCGTTGTCGTCATCGCCCCTAATACGTTACCCGATGTCTTATCTATCGCGGCCAGTGTATTTGCGACTTCAACCTGGAAGTTCGCGCTCGGGTTGTTAAACTCAGCAATCAATTTATCGAGCTGGTTCACTACGTTATCACCACCAATATCCAATATTTCTTGTGCGGTGAAATTAGCCTCCATAGTGACCCCTTTTGCAACTGTCACTGAACGTTTATCAGCGTTGCCATCAACGACATAATCTGCGCCTGACTTGGTGACTGCCGGGGCATTCGTTTTCGTTCCTGAGAACAGATAATGGCCTTCTTCATCTTGCGCATTAAAGGTGGCGACTAATGACTCTTTCAGGTTCTCCAGCTCGCTGACAATACCGGTTCGGTCATCATCGCTTAGGGTACCGTTCGATCCCCACAACACCAGGTCACGGCTACTTTTCAAGCTTTCATTCGCCCGGTCTAAGTATGCTTCCTGGCTCGATAATACTGTTTTCAGGTTACGAATATTGGCCTGATACTGATTAATGGCACTGCCTTCACGCTCTAAGTTAAGCAATTTGATCGAATCAATCGGATCATCAGATAACTTAGTTAAGCGATCACCAGTCGACATTTGCTGTAATACTTCCCCCAGCCCGGCATTATTCATTTGCAGGCTGCGCAGCATCATCTGACTGAATTGGGTGTCACTGACTCTCATCTCATCACCTTAGAATAATGTTAGAACCGTATCGAACAGCTGATTAGCCGTACTGATCACTTTCATGTTGGCCTGATAGGCATTGGCAAACACCATCAGGTTAGCCGCTTCTTCATCACTGTTGACGGCACTGAGGTTATCTCGCGTGGCAACAGCCTGCAGCTTCAGGCTTTCCGTGGCTTTCCAGTCCGATGTCGCCTGACGGGTTTTAATCGCCGTTTCCCCGACCATGGACGAAAAAGTGTCATTGAGTGTCGCATTACCAAACCCGGTAATCGCGAATGCCTGATTACTGATACCAATCAGATCTTTAAGCACATCACTGTTGCCCGGGTTTCCATCTGACGATAACGCCAGCTCTTCCGGCGTAAGAGCGGTGATAGTCAGACTGGCTGCGGGGTTGGCGGGATCATAACTGAATAACGGAGAACCCGGGTTAGCATTCAGATCTTGCCCCCCCGCTAAAGTATTATTGAAGGTATCCGCCAGCGCGACAGCCATGTCATTCAATGCATTCTGGTAAGGTTTTAAAGTCGTGACCTGATAATCATTAATCGCACCCAATGTGCCGCCAATATTGCGGCTGGCAGCAAAGCTCTGACCGGAAATATTCACCTGAATATCTGCCAGGTAGGGGTCATTTACATCGGGGATGACTTTGAGCTGTGCCGCTTCACTACCCAGAACTAACGGCTGGCCCGATGCCAGCGTGACCTGCAAACTTCCATCTGGCTGACTGGTGGTTTTGATATCAATCACCTCAGACAGCTGGCCTATCAGTTCATCGCGGGCATCAAGTAACTGGGTGGAATTGCCGCCAGTACCTGCCATCTCAGCAATCTTCTGGTTTACATCGGCAATGTTGCTCAGCAAGCTGTTGGCGTGTTCTGTCGCCGCCACCCGTTGATCACTGATATCTTTGTGCTGGGCATGAAGCGATTCCGTCAAGGTGTTAAAACGACGGGACAAGGCTTCAGATTCATTTATGATCTGCTGGCGCAACGGAATAGATTCCGGCTTGATTGACGCATCATTCAGCGCGGCGAACAAGGTATCTAGCCCAGCAGAAAGGCTGAAACCGTCGGCACCCAACATGTTTTCCAGCTGGCTCATGCTCGTCAGGTTACGGGCGGAATAAGCCGCCTGGCTCTTGGTTGCCCAGGTCTGCTTAACCAGATATTCATCTGCTATCCGGCGGATACTGGTCACTTCAACGCCATTGCCCGCACTGTAGCGCGAGTTGCTCCCCGGCCCTAATGCTGACGTTAGCGCCTGCTGGCGACTGTAACCAGGAGTGTTAACATTTGCGACATTCTGCGCGGTTACATCAAGCGCCGCTTTGTTTGCATTGAGGCCACTTAATGCAATGTTAATTAAGCTCATCGGTATTAAAGCTCCATCTTACGGTTCAGCGGTTGCTGGAAAGCAACGGTACTCATTGCTTCTTGGTAAGTGTCTTTAAAAGACTCTCTTTTGTCATAGGCGGCCAAATCACTCGGTTCATTAAGTGGGCGAACGGCATTTACCATATCCGCCTCAACGCCCGATTTCTGCCGTATTAACTTGGGCTCAGCGGCAGCTTCGTTTGCGGCCATAATCTCGGAATCAACAGCTCCCTCATGATTAGGGCTTAATTGTTTGATCAACATGTCTGCGATACCACTGCGCTGTTTTTTTGCGAGTTCCATCGCGAGCTGACCATCATAAAAATCACGATAGACCCCCTGCTCTTTGCTGGAAAAGGGGTTGTCTTCTGGCGCAAGCACGTCACTACTGCTTCGCATTTGGCGTAATACCATTTGCAGAAACATGGCTTCAAACTGCCCGGCAACGGTCTCCAGCGCCTGCTCTTTGTCGGCATCGAACTTAATGCTCGAGAGCGCGTTATTGTCGTGATAAAGCAAGGTATTGTTGCCGCCATTACTATCAATTTTCATCGTACCTCCTTAAATCACAACCAGTTCAGCATTCAGGGCGCCGGCCTCATGCAAAGCCTGTAAAATCGACATCAGATCATCCGGTGTCGCCCCCAGGCTGTTCACCGCATCGACAATAGTGTTGAGTTCCGTTCCTTCGGGCCAGATATACATTTGTGCTGACTCCTGATTGATATCAACGCTCGAATTGTTTACCACCGTCGTTTCACCTTCACTGAACGCATTTGGCTGGCTGACTTGGTCATTTTCACGGATAGTAACTGTCAGATTTCCGTGACTAACAGCGGCTTCACTGACCTGAACATTCTTGCCGACAACCACAGTGCCTGTGCGCGAATTAAACACCACGCGAGCGGGTTTACGACCTTCAACCACTTTAAGATCTTCCAGCATCGACATGAAGGTGACCCGCTGCTGGGTATCTCCTGGTGCACTTAATTTCACCCGTCCCTGATTGATAGCAATCGCCACATTCGGTCCGAAGGTAGCGTTAATCACCCGGGCAATATTCTTGGCAGTCGTGAAGCTAGGCTGACGTAAATTAAGGGTGATCTGAGGCTTGTCATTGAAGTCAGAAGGAATTTCGCGTTCCAGCGTTGCTCCATTTGGAATTCGCCCTGTGGTTGGGGTGTTAATCGTAATTTTTGAGCCACTGCGTCCTTCCGCCTTAGCCCCGCCAACCACAACATTACCCTGGGCGACAGCATAAACTTCACCATCAATACCGCGTAGCGGCGTCATCAGCAACGTACCACCACGAAGGCTTTTGGCATCACCAATAGAGGAAACGACAATGTTGAGTTCTTGTCCTGTGCCCGCCATCGGGCGCGCATAGGCCGTGACACTCACCGAAGCGACATTCTTTAGCTTAGGATCGGCGCCATCACCAATTTGAACACCAAACTGACGCAGCATATTGGTGATCGACTGACTGGTAAATTTGACCTGATTACGGTCGCCAGTACCGTCCAGACCGACCACAAGACCATACCCAACCAGCTGGTTACTACGGATCCCTTGCACATCCACCAGATCCATAATCGCCGTCGGAGTTTCGGCCTGAGCTGTCGATGCCAGTGTTGCCCCCCCCACCATCGCGACTGCAAGCAGCACTCTTTTAAGTGACAACACCATTAATAACATTACATTAATCAATTTCATCAGAATGGTATCCATGGGCTGTTGAAGAACTGAGTAAGCCAGCCAGATGCATTACTGTCAGCCAGGGCTCCCCGGCCAGAATAGGTGATGCGAGCATCGCCTATTCGCAGCGATGACACTCGATTACGCCTGTCGACATCATCCACCCGCACAATCCCTGTCAGGCGAATAAATTCATCGCCCTGATTTAAGCGAATCCATTTCTCGCCGCGGATCCTCAGCACGCCATTGGGTAACACTTCATGGACTGTGACCGTAATCGCCCCTTCCAGTTTATTACCCTGAGAACTTGCAGCAGAACCGTCAAAGCCACGATCAGCATCAACACCCACCGCTAAATCGTCATAAACCTTGTTACCGAATGTCGGTGCCCCAAAGTTGAGAGATGATTCTTTACCATACTTGGTATTGGCTTTCTTGCTCGACTGGGTTTCTTCATTCAGTAATATGGTCAATACGTCACCCACTCGGTAGGCACGTCGATCCTGAAACAGCGTCATCATGTATTGATGGCGGTACAGGCTGCCATCAGTTGCTTCTGGCAACGAATAATCCAGCTCTGGCGGAGCATAGGCTTCATCATTAGGTTCTGGCGCGAGAAATTCAGGGCGCATTGAGCACCCTGACAACAGCACTGATAACAAAATTAATGACGAAGGAATTAGCGACTTCATAGATTCGTCCTTACAGCGACTGGGCGACAAACTTCAGCATATCATCGGCGGCAGAGACAACTTTGGCATTCATTTCATAGGCGCGCTGAGTGGTGATCATATCCACCATTTCTTCGACAACCTGCACATTCGAACCTTCCAGAGCGCCTTGCTTAATACTGCCTGCACCATCCAATCCTGCCACTAGCTCGTCGGCCTGACCACTGGCTTCAGTCTCTCGGAACAAGTTTCCGCCGAGGGCTTCCAGGCCCGCCGGATTAATAAACTTGGCGAGGGTGATCTGACCTAATTCTTGCGGTTGCGGATCCCCTGCGCTGACGGATGTAACCGTGCCATCGACCCCTATCGACAGATGCGTTGCATCTTCCGGGATCTGAATTTGCGGTATCAGCGGCAAACCCTGAGTGTTGACCATTAACCCTTCTGAGTTAACATGAAACTGGCCATTACGGCTGTACATGATCTCGCCATCTGAGTTTTCAATCTGGAAGAATCCTGCCCCCATGACTGCCAGATCCAGATCTTGGCTGGTATTCTGCGAATTACCCTGAGTAAAAACTTTCTGGGTTCCAACAACGCGTACACCGCTACCTAGCTGAACACCGCTAGGTAATTGATTGACCTGGTCGACCTGCGCGCCAGGCTGACGCTGGATGCTATAAAACAGGTCTTCAAAGACAACCCGATCCCGCTTAAAACCAACGGTGTTCACATTCGCCAGGTTGTTCGAAATGGCGGTCATCTTGGTATCCTGAGCTGCCATGCCCGTTTTACTTACCCATAACGCTGAATGCATTGTTTTTCTCCTTGTTAACGATCACGAAGCAGACGATTACCCGTCTGAGCCAGGGTTTCTGCAGTTTTCATCATCCGTACCTGCATCTCAAAGTTACGGGTCAATGACATAACATTAACCAGCTCATCGATAGCGGAAACGTTACTGCCTTCAAGGTGTTCTGCTGCAATGGCAACGGTCGGATCGGCTTCAAATGCACCACCATCACGCGAATGCAGCAAACCTGTAGTTTCTTTTTGCAGTTCAGTTAAATCAGGCTTTACTAGCTTGAGCTGACCGACTTCGATCTCTGCGCCACCACCAGGCGGTACAACGGTGATCAAACCTTTATCACTAATATCCAGGCTCTGGTAATCAGGCAATACAATCGGTTCGCCGTCAGCCATCACCGGAAAACCATTAACGGTCAGGTTGCCCTGTTGATCCGCTTTGAAGTTACCGGCGCGGGTATAAGCTTCATCACCGGTTGGGGTCTGTACGGTAAAGAAACCTTCGCCGTTGATGGCAACATCGAGGCTACGACCGGTTTTTATCACGTCACCGGAGTCAAAGCGCGTCGATGCCGAATTGGTAACGACCATGGTTCGACCGTCAAAACCGGCACCTTGCAGAGCGTAGCTTTGCACGCGCTCTAAATCAGCACGAAAGCCTGTGGTATCCGCATTTGATAGGTTATTGGAACGCACATGCTGGGCCATCATCACTCGGCTGGCGCCACTGGTTGCGGTATAAAGCAAACTATCCATTATTCAGCCCTTTACACCGCATTGAATAATGCTTGAGTTAACTGATCAGAGGTCGAAATGGTTTTGGCATTGGCTTGATAATTACGCTGTGCCGTCATCAGGCTAACCAGCTCACTGGTCAAATCAACATTCGAACCTTCCAATGCACCTGGGGTTAATCCACCCAATGTGCCGGTACCCGGAGAGCCGGTGATCGGAGCACCTGAACTGTAGCTCTGCATCCAGGCGCTATTGCTCATTTTTACCAACCCCTGCTCATTGGCAAAATCAGCCAGAATAACCTGCCCCTGAAGTTGTGACTGGCCATTGGTATACGTCGCGAACACCATGCCATTATCTTCAACACGCACGCCAGCCAGTTCACCGGATGAATAGCCATTAGGGCTGTTGGTGCTGACACCAAAATCGGCACCAAACTGCGTGGTACCATTAAGGCTCAAATCTACGCTCATCGCGTCCGCACCTGCGGGGTTGAATGCAATGTTGACAGGTGTCGCTGGCGAGGCCAGCGTGCCATCGGTATTGAAACTCACCGTGGCCTCTGTTGCCGTCGGAGTCGTCGGTTTACCATCAACCTCTATATGTACTTTCCATTCATTAGGATTAGTAACAGGATCTGTTTTGACAAAATACTGGGTTACGGTATGAGGATTACCCAAAGAGTCATACACTTTAGAGGTGTATGAAGAGTTAAACGACGTTGGATCATCGGCAGCAAATGCTGCTGTAGTCGGTACCTCGAGACGCGCATCAAAGTTAGCAACAAAATCAATACTGTCGGTCGCTTTAGCGGCCAGCGATGAAGTACTGATTTTCAAGTCGCTGACTGAGCCAGTCTGAAGAGTGTTGTTACCGTCAACCGCATAGCCCTGGAGCTTCAGGCCAGAATTACTAACGATATTGTTATTCTTGTCGGTACCAAACACACCGGAGCGGGTGTATAGCGTCTGCCCCTGGCTATCTTTGGCCACAAAAAAACCGCTGCCGTTTATTGCTAAATCAAGCGATCGGCCGGTACCGGTAATAGAGCCGTTCTTGTCAAAGTTTTGAGAAATGGAAGCAACTTCCACCCCGCCCGCCTGCATGCCGTTATACACCGCCGAGAATTCGGTACGAGACTCTTTAAAGCCAGATGTTGATACGTTTGCAATGTTGTTACTGATGGTATTTAACTGAATATTCGTGGCATCCAGACCACTTAGTGCGATATCAAAACTCATAAAACCCTCTGTGCTATAACGTTTGGTTAGCTACCAAACTGACTAATCTGATAAAACGGAACACTGCCTACACCGGCGATATTAACCAGTGCTGCACCACCATTACTGGGTACCCGAACTTGTGTTACCTCTCCGGCCAACTGCATATTTGGCTGTGCCTGACCCTTCTCTAGCTCAACAGAAACAGTGTAATTACCCGGTTTCAGCCCAAGCGCTTCAGGATCCACCGTAAAGTCCACATCGCCCTTACTGCGTGCACCAAGCGGCATACGGGTAGTTTGTCCGTACTCATCTTTAATCAGCACGGTGACCTGACTGGAAGAATGATCTAATTCAATTTTGCCTTTCAGCGGTTGCTCTGACAGTTCAAATTCATTCGTACTGACATAAACGGTTTGTCCCACCAGCCCGGCAGTTGACAACACCTGCATGTTATCCAGCAATACCATGCTGTTCTGCATCAGCTTGGTCATGTTTTCGGTGCTTTCTACCTGAGAAAACTGAGCTAACTGACCGACATATTCCGTGCCGTCTAGCGGGTTCAGAGGATCCTGATTCTGGATCTGCGCCACCATCAACGTGATGAACTCATTTTTCAGTGAACTACCACTGTTCATGTCAGCCGGATTGGACTGAACCTGATTCGCCGACGTCGCCGTTGCTGATGAGCCCGTAACGAGATTATCCGCACTTAGCGCGGTAAACTGTGCAAGACTCATCTACCTTCCCCCAGTCTTAACAACCCTTGCTGCATGCTTTTGACATTGCTCAGCACTTCAACATTGGTTTCAAAACTTCGGGTTGCTGACATCATGTCGGCCATTTCTGCCACAACATCAATATTCGGGTAGTAGACATACCCCTCATCATTGGACAGTGGATTGTGCGGCTCAAAACGTTTGTCGGCATCGCCACTGCTCTGAACCACATCCACAATCCTCACTTCAGCATTTGGGTAAACATCCTGATCGGCTGACAGCTGAGTTTTACTGTAAACCGTCGCGAAAACCGGTTTTAGTGCCTTATAGGCATCATCCGGATTGGCTGAAACTGCATCCGCATTGGCCAGGTTACTCGCCACGGTATTCAGACGTACTGTCTGTGCGGTCATGGCTGAACCTGCAATCGAATAAATATCAGTAAATGACATATCGTTAACGCCCCTCTATCGCTTTAGCCAGCCCGCTGAATTTCATCTTCATGAAAGTCAGGCTGGTTTGAAAATCCATGTTGTTCTGAGCAAACTTAGCCTGTTCAACTCCTAGCTCCACAGTGTTACCATCCTTCGAGTTCTGGTACGGTATGCGGTACTTGGTCGCGACCATTAACTCAGGTACTGACTGGTTAACTTTTTTTAATCCCGTGTTTTTCATCACTGTTTGAAAATTCAAATCTTTAGCGAGATACCCTGGGGTATCAACATTTGCTAAGTTACTGGCTAATACCTTAGTTCGCTGAACCCTGAAATTAAGCGCTTCAGGATGAACACCAAGCGCATTGTCAAAACTGATTGCCATTCACTCTTCCTTTATATCAGGCTGCATGAACAACAATATACAAAATACATGCCATAAATTTAGGTGTTACTTTTCAATGATTTACAAACCAAAACGGAAGCGGAACTTCCGCCAGTCGGAAGCAACACGGAAACATGGGAAATGGGCGGGATGGCTGGTAACTATTGGGCTTTTTCTCTGTACCTCCGCTTATGCCTCAGAAGCAAAAATGGATACAAAAAAGCTCACGCAGTTTCTGAAAGAGCAGATTACGCTAGAAATTCAACTCTACGCCGAGCGGCACCGCTGGCAAGATCTCAGTACTAACCTTGATATCACCATACCGCTAACGGCTAAGTATTTACCACTCTGCCAGGTACCTCTGATCATCACAGCCAGTGATCAACAAAGCATGCCGGTCGGCAACCTGAAAAGACAGGTTGAATGCAATAGCCAAGATCAGACGTGGGTGCTGAATGCCACCATCAGAGCCGCCATTAGGCTACCTGTTGTCGTGGCAACAACCACGATCAACAGGAAGACCAAAATTACTGCCTCGATGCTAAGAATGCAGGAGTTACACTTAACCAAGGCCAAAACATTCACTACACAATTTAGCGACGTCATTGGCAAACGGGTCAAACGAAGAATTCGTTCTGGTCAGCTCATTAATCCCGCACAGCTACAGCAACTGTGGCTGGTAGAAAAAGGGGATGAAGTCGTCATTATCGCCAGCAAAAACGGCATGCAAGCCAGTATGAAAGGGATCGCTCAGGATAACGGGGTGAAAGGCGAACAAATCGATGTCCGCAATAGCAGTTCATCGAAGATCATTCGTACAATCGTCGCCAGCCGCGGAAAAGTAGAAACTATTTTTTAATATTTTTCTTTACCTGTCGTTTTAATAAAGTAATGATATTTTTCGCGATGATGCAGCAGGATCAGGCAATGAAGATAGATAAAGTATTCGGCTCTCAGGTTCAGGCGACTCAGGCTAACCACTCTGAGCCAAAAGCACCGGAAACAAACGAGTCCAAAGGCAAAGTAAAACCCAACCCCCGTATTGATACAACGCTGATATCTCAAGCTCAAGCAGAGATGAACACGTTGCCAGATGTTGATATGGCCAAAGTGGAATCGGTCAAACAAGCACTGGCTCGTGGTGAACTCGACCTGGATATTGGTGCACTTTCTAGTGCCGTGATGCGCTTCCATACCGGTCACGAGTGAATACTACAATGAACAGACACCAAGCAATTAAGTTAGTGATACAAGGCATCCAGAATGATACCCGTCACTACCAGCTGCTTTATCGTTTAATGGTGAAGCAGCAGGCCAGCTACATCGATTTTAATGGCGAAGCGCTCGGTGCGCTGACGGAGCAACAGCAGCCTTTAATTGACCAATTGCATAAAAGTGCGCAGCAACGCAGTTTGCTCATGCAGCAGCTTGGCCTTAGCAATTCGAAACAAGGTATAACAACACTGTTCAATGTATTACCCGGCCAGCTGAAGCAACAAATGAACGAGTGTTGGTACACACTGGAAGCTCGGGTGAGATCTTGCCAGCAACTCAATCAGCTTAATGGCCACATTTCAGCATCCTACAGTGAGGTGCTGCAACAGCTGCAACAAGAGGAGAGCTATGGTGCTGGCCAACTGATGCAAAGCTAAGCCCTATGCTGACTATCCGATCCATTTATTTCGGCTGTTTATGGCAAAACCTGGTTTTCCCCCCCATACTCATTGCGATACTACTCTTCTCTGTCCCGGCTGACAGTGTAACTAACAGTGCCTACCATCGCGATAATTTCCATAATGATAATAATAGATTCAACAACAATAACTTTAACAACAAGGTCTTCAATAGAAAAGTCGCCCAGCATTACAATCAACTTTCACCACATACAGTACTTATCAATAAGCAGTTCGAACGCTATCAGCCAACCATTCAAAAAATCCTTTTCCAGTTAAAACAACATCAGTTACCCCAGAGCCTGATCTTAATCCCGATGCTGGAATCAGCCTTTAATCCTGAGGCAGTTTCTCCAGCCAAGGCCGCAGGTTTGTGGCAGCTAATGCCAGCAACCGCAAAACGGTTCGGGTTAAACGTTGACAAAATGAATGACGAGCGATTTGATATCAGCAAAAGTACCCAAGCTGCAATTAAATACCTAAGTTTCCTTTACAATAAGTTCGATCAGGATATCAAACTCACTTTAGCAGCCTATAACTCAGGGGAAGGAAGAGTTCAGCGAGCCCTCAGACAGCAAGTAGACAAACATTTTTCCGCCCTGCAATTACCGCAAGAAACGGTTAATTACGTGCACAAATTCTATGCCCTGCTGGATATTGTCGATGTTAAAGCGCTTAAACCGCCAGCGTCAGAGAGCAGTATTGCCCACGAGTTTGATGCCAAAGTCATCCCTCTGGTTTTGCGAGAACAGCGTTTACTGCTGGAGCTGTTTGAGCCTCGGAAAATCATCAACATGGAACCCGTTAAGCCTTTGGTGCCACTGTAGAAGTTCATAACGCACCCGCGGAACAAGCTTCCTGACTACTGACTGGATATTTTCCTTAGCAAACCGGTAAGGGAAGCCGAAGCTTCCCTTTATATGCATATACGCAGGTGACTAAATCAGTGAGCCGTCTTAGTGATTACGTATCCACTCATCCATGTCCGTTTTCAGGTTATCTGACTTAGTACCGAAGATAGCCTGAACCCCTCCCCCTGCAATAACGACCCCTGCTGCGCCTAATTTCTTCAGCTTATCCTGATCAACGTTATCGATGCTTGCAACTGAAACACGCAGACGTGTGATACATGCATCCAGACCGGTGATGTTGTCTTTACCACCAAATGCCATAACCAGCTCTTTCGCCATTTCAGTCCCAGTAAAGGCGATTGCAGCATCTTCCTCTTCCTCTTCACGGCCTGGCGTTTTCAGATCAAACTTGGCGATAACGGTACGGAACACGCTATAGTAGATAGCCGCGTAAATAAGGCCCACTAATGGGAATAACGCAATTTTCTCAGCGTTTGCAGAAAGAACCACAAAATCAATAAAACCATGCGAAAAAGACGTACCGTGCACCATGCCTAGCATGTTGGTCACGACAAATGCAGACCCCGCCAGCAACGCGTGAATTCCGTATAGCATTGGCGCCACAAACAAGAACGAAAATTCGATTGGCTCAGTAATTCCGGTCAGGAATGACGTCAGGGCCGCAGAGATCATGATCCCGCCCACTTTCGCCCGGTTTTCTGGTCTCGCTGAATGCCAGATAGCGATTGCTGCAGCCGGCAGGCCATACATCTTAAACATGTAACCACCCGCAAGCTGACCGAAGCCGTTACCAGTAATACGAGTTGCTTCGTTCGCTTCAAGATAGCAGGTCAGTACACCCGTACGTGCTTCACCCGCTGCATTGATACAGCTACCGGCTTCAAAGAAGAATGGGACATTCCAGATGTGGTGCAGACCAAACGGGATCAAAGAACGTTCAACAATACCGTAGATACCAAACGCAACCGTTGGATTCTGATCTGCGGCCCAATGAGAGAATAACTCAATTGCCCCACCGATTGGCGGCCAGATCACAGAAAGAACAACACCAAGACCAATTGCACAGAAGCCGGTCATGATAGGTACAAAACGTTTACCCGCAAAGAAACCGAGGTAATCCGGCAGCTGGATACGGAAAAACCGGTTAAAAGCCCATGCAGCCAAACCACCGACAAGGATACCACCGAGCACCCCGGTATCGATTTTCTCTGCCCCCATCACGCTGGCCATCACGCCCAGCGTTGCCGTCATGATACCGTAGCCAACGATAGCAGCCAGACCTGCAACACCGTCGTTGTGGGTAAAACCAAGTGCAACACCTACTGCAAACAATAGTGACATTTGACCAAATACGGAACCACCAGCTTGTTCCATAATCTGAGAAACAATTTCTGGCAGCCAGCTAAAGTTAGCGGCGCCAACCCCCAATAGAATACCGGCTACCGGCAGAACCGATACAGGCAACATAAGTGCCTTACCGACTTTCTGCAGGTTAGCAAAAAGGTTCTTAAACATATTGTGCTCCTGAGTGCGATGTTTTATTTAGAGATCAATATACGTGCAAGCGATATACCTTCGCAGTCATAATGCTAGCACTACTTTTCTCACTTATGTCATTGTTACTATAAAACATAGCCTTAAATATGAGCTGACAACCACCAAAACGCCACACGACAGTAAATAAAATGTCAAAATATAATCATGAAAGTCAATACACCCGGTTTGAAATCCGCCCGAAACCATCGTAAGACACTGTATTTAAATGTAAACTAACAAAAACTGGTAAGTAACCCAGTTGCTGGGGTGCCATGCAAATTTCTAGTGATTATTGCTCTATATTATTTATTTAAAATTTAATCACTAAATGTTGATAAATGCATTGAATGAAGAAGTGTCTCTAAATCAAAACACATCGACCAATTTTGGACAGAATAAATAAAAAAAGGAGCCTTAGCTCCTTTTTTATCATTCAATATTCTAACGCTCGGCTCGCGAAAAAAGTGTAAAGAAGTTATTGGTCGTGACCGCTTCAACCTCTTCAACCGATACCCCTTTTAATAATGCGATGTACTGTGCAACCTCCCGGACATAGGCTGGTTGGTTTTGTTTCCCTCGATACGGAATTGGTGCAAGATAAGGGGAATCCGTTTCAACCAGCAAGTGTTCGAGTGGCAAGTTACTCACAACATTTTTGAGTTCACTGGCCTTGTTGAACGTTACGATGCCTGAAATTGAGATGTAGAAACCTAACTCAATCGCTTCTTGTGCCATTTCCAGGCTTTCAGTAAAGCAATGCAACACACCGCCGCACTTTTGAGCGCCTTCTTCGCGTAAAATACGCATCGTATCTTCCCGCGCCATACGAGTATGAATGATCAATGGCTTATTAAGCTCTACCGCTAATTGCACATGCCGACGGAAAATGTCCTGCTGTTGCTGTGCAAGCTCCGGCTGATAGTGATAATCCAACCCTGTTTCGCCAATAGCCACAACACGTTCATGCTGTGCAAACACTTTCAACTGGTCAAAATCAAAACCTTCTTCAATATCCAGTGGGTGCACGCCGCAAGATGCGAACACATTTTCATGTGGTTCAATCATTGCCATCATGGCAGGAAAGCTTTGTAGCGTAACACCAACCGAAAGGAAGTAGTCGACACCACGTGCCTTGGCCTTAGCTAACACATCATCAATCCCTGTATGAAGCTGCTCGTAATCTAATTTGTCCAGGTGACAATGTGAATCAACTAACACTGTTATTTTCTCCTAAGAAACCGGTTAACCACTCAACAAGGAGCAGATCGGTATTTAATCCGCGTTGTTTTTCTAACATTCTATGTAATTCGTTAATCTTTCTTACCTGCTTTATTAAGACGGCAGGCGGCACAAGCCCGGCAACCGCTTGTACTTTGGCTAGAGACTCGCCGTGAACCAGATATTCACTGACCCCTTGCTGAAGTTTAATACAGTCAACCATAAAATAGCTTAGCCACTTTAAACTGGGGATCCCTTCGCTGGAACATAAACCAGCCACATCGTAGATGCCGATATAGGGAGGCTGTAAAAATGCCGCAAATGCATCGATCAGATTACCATGACGGATATCCAGCCCTTGCTCGACAAACTGCATAGTTGCCAGTGGCGCACCACTATTAAGACGGACCGCCTCTATCTTAATCGACCGCATTAACTGCTTTTCAACCCACCTCTTCACATCCTGCTCATCCGGTGTTGTCAAACGCCATTTGTTACAACGACTGACAATCGTCGGTAACAAACTATCAATCGACTGTGCCGTTAAAATAAACTGACAGCCCGAGGGCGGTTCTTCAAGGGTTTTCAATATCGCATTAGCGCCGGCTTCGCCCATCGCATCAGCGTGTTCAATCATGATCACCCTCTGACCAGCCAGTTGCGACGTTTCCATCGCCCACCGATTACATTGACGGACGGCATCAACCCCAATTTGCTTACCTTCTTGCTCTGGCTTCACAATATGAAAATCAGGGTGGGTCTCAGCCGCAAACAACTGGCAGCTATGGCAAATACCACAAGGCTCAGTATCGCAATTTTGGCACAACATCGTCTTCGCCAGCTGTTTGGCTAAAACCTCCCGTCCACTCCCTTTAGCAGAAAGCAGCAGTACCGCATGATGCAGACGCCCCTGCCCCAGCAATTGCTGCCAGTTGTGCCACAAAGATTGATGCCAGGGATAAAGCATATTATTGCTGCTCCAACCATCGAGTTAATGTCTGCGTTATATCCGCGGAGACAGCTTCAAGTGACTGACTCGCATCAATGACCAATACCGTCGGATCATTTTCCGACAATTCAAGAAAACGCGCACGGGTACGGTGAAAGAAATCAATGTTCATTTGCTCGATCCGGTCTAATTCGCCACGTCCTCTCGCACGCTCAAGGCCAAGCACGGGATCAATATCCATGTAGATAGTGAGATCAGGACGGAAATCACCCAGTACCATATCACGCAGGTTTTCCATCAGCGCTTTATCGAAGCCTCGGCCGCCCCCCTGATAAGCTTGCGATGACATATCATGACGATCACCGACAACCCAACGACCTTGGGCCAGGGCTGGCTTAATGACGTTATCAACTAACTGTATGCGTGCGGCATACAACAATAGCAGCTCTGCCATATCGGTTAACGGCTCATCAGGATGCCCTTCTTTGACCAACCTCCGCATTTGCTCGGCAAGTGGCGTACCGCCAGGCTCACGAGTTGATTCTGGATCATCAATGCCGTGTGCTGCCAGGGTTTTAATCACTTGATTAATAGCCGTGCTTTTACCCGCCCCTTCAAGGCCTTCGATTACAATAAATTTACCAGTCATTAGTTTCTTAACGTCTTTAAATAAGCTCGAACAGCGCGGTTATGCTCTGTGAGTGATTTCGAAAATTTATGGCCGCCTTTACCATCAGCCACAAAATACAGGTATGTACTTGTCTCGGGATTGACCGCCGCCAGCACAGAAGCCTTGCTCGGCATCGCTATCGGTGTCGGCGGTAAGCCAAAAATAGTGTAGGTATTATAAGGCGTTGGAGTGCGTAAATCCCTTCTACGGATGTTACCGTCATATTTATCGCCCATACCATAGATCACGGTAGGATCCGTTTGCAGCCGCATTCCTTTAACCAAACGGTTCATAAATACCGACGAAACTAATGTACGCTCTGAGTCTAGCGCCGTTTCTTTTTCGATAATGGATGCCATGATCAGGGCATCATAAGGTGACTTGAGCGGGATTTTCTTATCACGCGCCTGCCAGGCATCAGCCAGCAGAGCGGTCATTTGCCTATAAGCGCGCGTTAACAGTTCAAGATCCGAAGTGCCTTTGGTGTAATGATAGGTCTCAGGCAGCAGGTAACCTTCTAGTTTTTCGACATCGGCACCGATAGCTTTGGCAATCTCAGCTTCTGACATTCCTGCCGTTTTATATTCCAATGCCGGAGCCTGACTGAGCTGAGCCAGCCAGTCGACCAGGCGGTCACCTTCAACCAGTGTGATCACAAACTGGTGCTCTTTTCCTGACGCAATCACCGTAAGGGCATCACGTAAGCTCTGTGCCGGTAAAACTTGATAGGTTCCCGCTTTAATCTGAGTCAGCTGAGGCGCGATTCTACCTATCCAGCGCATCCACTGCGAAGGCGTGATCACTTCGGCATCGGCTAGCTGATTCAATAAACCACGAAAACTGGTCCCAGATTTAACCGTGATAAATACTTCCTGGTTGTTAATGACAGGCTGCTCCAGCGAGGCCTTAACTTGTTGGTATGACCAACCAACGGCTCCTGCGGCAATGACTCCCAGCACCACTACAACAATAAGCAACTTCTTCAACACGAATACAACCTCTTGTTCAATACACTGAACGCAGTACGCTCAGGAAAATCTCGATCATTAATTTTTGTTACAGACACTAACGCCATCAGGGCATTAGTAATAAAGACTTCCTCAGCGAGAAGCAATCCCTCAAGCGGCTTTTTGACAAACTCTACACAATATCCGGTACCTATAATCAGCTCAATGACATGGGCTCGCATTACGCCATGCACACCTGAGGCATCGAGCTCCGGGGTATAAATGGTTTTACCATTACGCCAGAAAATGTTCGAAGCCGTGGTTTCCGTGACATGCCCATTGACATCCAACACCACCGCATCTTGCCAACCGCGGCTTTCTGCCTCTCGTTTCAGCAATACCTGTTCAAGACGGTTCAGATGCTTAAGCCCGGCTAACATCGGTACCAGCCCCAGTCGTTGCTGGCTGACACCCAGTTCAATACCGTCTCGCTGCCACTGTGCGTAATGCTGCGGCCAGGCAAAATCAGATACGACAACCTGAGTATCATCACAGCCAATGCCACTGTAACCCCGGCCACCGACACCACGACTGATCAGTACCTTAACCACGCCTTTGTCAGAGTAGCTTGCCGCTCGCTGACGCACAAGTTGGGCCAGGATTGCCCAGTCGGGTTCTGTAATGTAAAGCGCCGAAACATTTTTTTGTAATCGCTGCAGATGTAGCGGCCATAATTGAGGCTTACCCTGGTCCACTAAAATAGTGGTGAAGCAACCATCACCATATTGCATCGCACGATCTGCAACCGGTACGGTTGTCTGTTCTCTGCCGTTGATCAGTACCATCCTGACGCCTTATCCATACTGCATATAAAAAAACGGCCCGGTACATGAGTATCGGGCCGTTCTATGATATCAGGTTATTATCAGATTTTCTTAAACAGTAACGAACC
Organism: Photobacterium sp.; assembly: GCF_057456235.1. Classification (NCBI taxonomy): domain Bacteria; kingdom Pseudomonadati; phylum Pseudomonadota; class Gammaproteobacteria; order Vibrionales; family Vibrionaceae; genus Photobacterium; species Photobacterium sp. The sequence continues at coordinate 483,443 of NZ_JBVCPH010000001.1, forward strand.
GTTTGTGCCGCCAAAACCAAAGGAGTTACACAGTGCGTACTCTAGGTTTACCTGGCGTGCTTCACCGGCAACGTAATCAAGATCACAACCTTCATCAGGGTTATCCAGGTTGATTGTTGGCGGTACCGCCTGATCAACAAGAGACATCACGGAAATAATCGCTTCAACAGAACCCGCGGCACCCAGCAGGTGACCGGTCATTGATTTGGTTGAAGAGACCAGGACATCATTCACTGCCGCACCCATAGCACGCTTGATACCAAGCGTTTCAGCAACGTCACCGGCAGGCGTTGACGTACCATGTGCATTGATATAACCGATCTTGTCGGCATTGATACCTGCATCGCGAAGGGTCGCTTCCATGGCCAGTGCGCCACCAGAACCGTCAGGTGTTGGTGATGTCATATGGTAAGCATCGCCACTCATACCAAAGCCGACAAGTTCAGCATAGATATTAGCGCCACGAGCTTTAGCATGTTCGTATTCTTCTACGACCATCATGCCGGCGCCATCGCCCAGAACAAAGCCGTCACGGTCTTTATCCCAAGGACGTGAAGCCGCTTGTGGGTCGTCATTGCGAGTCGACAACGCTTTAGCAGCAGCAAAGCCGCCCATACCGAGTTCAGTCGATGCTTTTTCAGCACCACCGGCCAGCATGACGTCTGCATCGCCATATGCAATCATACGTGCCGCATGGCCAATATTATGAAGACCAGTAGTACAAGCTGTAGAGATAGCGATGTTAGGACCACGGAAGCCATGCATGATAGACATGTGGCCCGCAATCATGTTTACGATTGTTGATGGAACAAAGAACGGGCTAATTTTGCGCGGACCTTTGTCCAAATATGCACGATGGTTTGATTCAATAAGACCAAGACCACCAATGCCTGAACCGATTGCGACACCAATACGGTGTGCGTTTTCTTCGGTCACTTCAATGCCAGAATCTTTAAATGCTTGCACGCCAGCAGCAATGCCATATTGGATGAATAAATCCATCTTACGAGCATCTTTCTTGGTCATGTATTCTTCAGGATTAAAGTCTTTTACCATTCCGGCAAATTGAGTAGCAAACAAGCTAGCATCAAAGTGCTCGATCGTACTGATACCACTGGTACCAGATAGTAAAGCCTTCCAAGAAGATTCAACCGAATTGCCAACAGGAGTTAGCATACCCATGCCAGTAACAACTACGCGACGTTTGGACACGATTAATTTCTCCGGGTATTGAGGGGGGTTAACAGATTTAAAAAAAAATCAGGCGGTCATGGTGACCGCCTGGGGGGTGTTCTTATTACTCAGAAGCGCTGTTTACGTAGTCGATTGCAGCTTGAACTGTAGTAATTTTCTCAGCTTCTTCGTCAGGAATCTCAGTATCGAATTCTTCTTCAAGAGCCATTACTAGTTCAACTGTATCTAGTGAATCAGCACCTAGATCGTCAACGAAAGAAGCTTCGTTTTTAACTTCTGCTTCGTCTACGCCTAGTTGCTCAATGATGATTTTTCTTACGCGATCTTCGATGTTGCTCATACTAATATATTTCCTTAAAACAAGAATTCGCTAATGCGATTTGCTGTAGTTTATTCATTACGGCAAAAGTTGCAAGACTCTCATTGCTGGTCAAACCACGATTTTGCCTTAAAACATGGTGAGTTTGACTTGCGTCATCAAGTATTGCAACTTTTTTGATTAAATCATGTACATGCCACCGTTAACATGCAGTGTTTCACCGGTTACATAAGCAGCATCTTCAGACGCCAAGAACGCGACTGCTGCTGCAATTTCACGCGGATCACCCAGGCGACCAGCTGGTACGTTAGCTAGTGTAGCAGCCCGCTGCTCATCATTCAGGGCTTTTGTCATATCCGTTTCGATAAAACCAGGCGCAACCGCATTCACTGTAATACCACGCGATGCGACTTCGCGCGCCATCGACTTGGTGAAACCAATCAGGCCGGCTTTCGCTGCTGCGTAGTTCGTCTGTCCTGCATTGCCCATGGTACCCACCACAGAGCCAATGCTGATAATACGACCGTGACGCTTTTTCATCATCGCACGCAGCACCGCTTTAGACAGGCGGAAAACAGATGTCAGGTTAGTATCAATGATATCTTGCCATTCGTCATCTTTCATACGCATAAGCAGATTGTCACGGGTAATACCGGCATTATTAACCAAAATATCAATATCGCCAAACTGTTCTTTAATCTGTTTTAGCGTATCAGCAATAGATTCAGGTGACGTGACGTTCAGGGCTAGGCCTTTACCGTTATCACCCAAATATACGCTGATGGCTTCTGCGCCACTCTCAGATGTTGCGGTACCAATAACGGTAGCGCCTCGCTCAACCAAAATTTCAGCGATCGCACGGCCGATACCGCGGCTAGCACCCGTTACCAGAGCAACTTTACCTTGCAGGCTCATTGTTATTCCTCTTTAGCTAATACTTAACTTAGCGGCTTCTAAATTAGCCGGATCATTGACAGCGGCACCGCTAAGTGCGCGATTAATACGTTTTGTAAGGCCCGTCAAGACTTTGCCGGGACCCATTTCAAATAGTTGTTCTATGCCTTCGCCAGCCATACGCTCGACAGATTCAGTCCAGCGAACCGGACCGTATAACTGCTTAACCAGTGCCAGCTTAATGGCTTCAGGAGCGGTCTCGGTCTGCACATCTGCATTGTTAATGACAGGAATAGACGGCATATTAAATTGAATGCTTTCTAACGCCACTGCCAGTTTCTCTGCCGCAGGCTTCATCAGCTCACAATGAGAAGGTACAGAAACCGGTAAAGGAAGTGCGCGCTTTGCGCCTGCTTCTTTACATAATACATTGGCACGCTCTACGGCTTCTTTATTACCGGCAATAACCACTTGGCCCGGAGAGTTAAAGTTAACCGGAGAAACAACCTGATCTTGCGCGGCTTCTGCACATGCTTTCGCAATAGCATCATTGTCCAGACCAATAATGGCCGACATTGCGCCGACACCTGCTGGTACGGCTTCCTGCATTAGCTGACCACGAAGTTCAACAAGCTTAACCGCTTCTTTGAAGTCGATAACGCCCGCACACACCAGTGCCGAATATTCGCCCAGGCTATGGCCTGCCAGTACTGCTGGCTGCTCACCGCCTTGTTCTTGCCATACACGCCAGATAGCAACAGAAGCAGTCAATAGCGCAGGCTGAGTACGGTGAGTCTGATTCAGATCTTCCGCGGGGCCGTTTTGAACCAATGCCCACAGGTCATAACCAAGAGCTTCAGATGCTTCAGCAAAAGTTTGCTTAACAACATCAAATTGCTCTGCCAGCTCAGCCAACATGCCGACCGCCTGAGAGCCCTGCCCAGGAAAAACAATCGCGAACTTAGACATTCGAGGATCCTTAATTTTTATTTTGTTAAAACTTAACTAATGCCGAGCCCCAGGTGAAACCGCCACCAAAAGCTTCCAGCAACAAGATCTGGCCACGCTGAATACGGCCATCACGCACCGCTTCATCAAGTGCCGTCGGTACCGTTGCTGCTGAAGTATTACCATGGCGGTCAAGGGTGACAACCACCTGATCCATGGACATAGACAGTTTTTTGGCTGTGGCCGAAATAATCCGCAAATTGGCTTGATGAGGGACTAACCAATCAAGCTCTGACTTATCCATATCATTAGCGGCTAACGTATTTTTCACTAAATTTGACAGCTGAGTAACGGCGACTTTAAACACTTCATTACCGGCCATATAGAGCCATTGGTCATCACTAAAGGGCTGCCCGTGTTCAGGCGTTGCCAGGCTTAGCAGGCCACCAAAATGACCATCAGCATGCAAGTGGGTCGAAATAATACCCGGCTCTTCACTCGCGCCCACAACCACAGCACCAGCAGCATCGCCAAACAGTATGATCGTTGCACGATCTTCCGGATCGCATTTATGTGACAGAGCATCAGCACCGATCACCAGCACATTTTTTGCCATCCCGGTCTTGATGTGCTGATCCGCAATGCTTAACGCATAAACAAAACCAGAACACGCGGCCGCAATATCGAATGCAGGGCAGCCCTTGATATCTAACATGCCCTGAACCTGACAGGCAGCAGACGGGAAAGAATGGCTGGCACTGGTCGTCGCGACAATAATAAGATCAATTTCTTCTTTATCAATACCCGCCATTTCGATAGCGTTTAAAGAAGCTTGATACCCCATTACGGCAACGGTTTCATCCGCCGCAGCAATACGCCGTTCACGAATCCCGGTACGAGCAACAATCCATTCGTCGCTGGTCTCGACCATCTGTTCTAAGTCGGCGTTAGAACGCACTTGGGCTGGCAGGTAGCTGCCTGTACCTAAAATTTTGCTATACATGAAGACTAATATGGCCTCTCGAGTAATACTTCTTCCAAACGGTCACTAATTTTTGTCGGTATTTGCCGCTTGATCTCGTGTACCGCTTCGCCAATGGCATTTGCGAAAGCGGAAATATCAGCACTTCCGTGGCTTTTGACCACAATACCGCGCAATCCTAACAGACTTGCACCATTGTACTGGTCGGGGTTCAACTGTTTGAGGCTAACAAATAGGTCACGAAACAACCATTTAGCCACTAAACGTTTAATTGGGTTGCTGGTGACGGCTTGCTTAAAACTATTGATAAATAAATTAGCAACGCCTTCACTGGTTTTCAGGCTGACATTGCCAACAAAACCATCACAGACAATTACATCCGCTTTTCCTGCGTATAATTGGTCACCTTCAATGTAGCCTATATAGTGGATATCTGGCGAGCTACTGAGCATTTCGGCACAGCGCTTAACCAGATCATTCCCTTTTATCTCTTCTTCACCGATATTGAGCAGCGCCACCCGGGGTTTCGACGGTAAACATTGCTCGGCGAGCACCGAGCCCATTACCGCAAATTGAAACAGAGTATCAGCATCGCAGGAGACATTTGCGCCAAGATCGAGCAACCAGGTCTTGTGCTGACTTTGAGTTGGGATAGCTGTCACTAATGCAGGCCGCTCAACGCCAGGCAACTGCTTTAGAGTATAGCGAGACAGCGCCATTAAAGCCCCGGTATTACCGGCACTGACACAGGCATCGGCATGGCCTTCTGCTACTGAGTCTAAGGCCATGCGCATGGAAGTACCTTGGCTACGGCGTAATGCTTGTGACGGACGAGTATCATTGGCGATAGTCTTTTCGCTATGAATAACGGTGATTCGAGGGTTGCCAGGTTGATTCAGGAGAGATAGCTGAGATGTGATCGCACTTTGATCACCATAGAGAATAATTTTTAGCTCCGGGTATTGTAACAGTGCCTGCACGGCGGCAGGCACTATTACATGAGGACCGAAATCCCCACCCATTGCATCAAGTGCAACGGTTAGACCAGTCAAGGCTCAACCTTATTTGTTGATAACCTTGCGGCCACGGTAGAAACCGTCAGCAGTCACATGGTGACGTAGGTGGGTTTCACCGCTTGCTGAATCTACCGATACAGCTGCAGTTGTTAGTGCATCGTGTGAACGACGCATACCACGTGCTGCACGTGATTTTTTGCTCTTTTGTACGGCCATTAACCCTACTCCTTAAATAAACGCTTAACTTCGATTTTTCAATACTGCAAACGGATTCGGACGCTCATCAGCAATGGGGATCTCACCAAAAGTCATGTTTCCGCTGGCTTTACAGTCAGCTTCATCATGCATAGCGACTTGAGGCAACTCTAGAATCAACTCATCTTCGATGATTTGAAGCAGATTGATCTCACCATTTTCGTCGACTTCAGCCGGCTCATAAGCTTCCGGAAACTCGTCTTCTTCCTCAGGTTTGAGGAGCGGACTATAACAGAATTCCACACTAAGAGTGTGATTGAACCCTTCCTGGCATCGCTGACAGGTCAACACCACTTCAACATCTGCACGACCGTGCAGAAATGCGAGGTGACGTCGGTCAAAGTCAAATGACAAGGTGACGTTTGCATCACTTACTACGCTCTGAGTGGATTCAGCCAGACGTGTCAGTAACTCGGCTTTGATGATGCCATCAAAATCAAGCATTTTCTGAGCAGCGCGGACCGGATCGACCGTTAGCGGCAATTTTACCTTTTGCATAGGGCGCGAATATTAGCCTTCTAATTTGTTTGAGTCAAAGGAAATGTGTACGAATTAACAGCTTTTAGCCATTTCATCTGCCTGCCTTAAACACGTCGAGGTTTAAGATCCACCTTCCCATCGGTTGAACGGTTATTTACCAGTGACTCAACCACTTGCTTCCTTTATCTGAAGCGGATAAATAACCGACAAATACAGTTCAAAAATCACTCGGCACGGTAGCCGTAGCGCTATTTGTACCCAGTTGCATCACAGCTTTTCTAAACCCTGATCCTATCTTTCTCTCTCTGGAGCAATACCAGCGTATGAGTGCCCTGCTCTGATCACAAAGACCGTGACAAGATCACGGATAAAGTGAAAAACTCGCATCTCTTATCTGGGCTGGTTAGACTATTGTGACCATCCACTAATCAGATACCACCATGACTCAACCTTTGCTACTTGCATCAACCTCCCCATTCAGAAAAGCGCTACTGGAAAAATTCCAGTATCCATTCGAAACCACCAGCCCGGAGATCGATGAAAGTGCGCTTGACGGAGAATCTGCAGAAGATCTGGTTAAAAGATTAGCAGAGCAAAAAGCGAAAGCCTGTGAAAACAATTTTCCCGATCATCTAATTATTGGCTCAGATCAGGTCTGTGTCATCAACGATCGTATTATTGGTAAACCCCACACCGTTGAAAACGCATGCCAGCAGCTCAAAGCCGCTAGCGGACAAACGGTCACCTTCTACACCGGTTTATGTCTGTATAATGCCAAAACAAAACAAAGCGACATACTTTGTGAACCTTTCCATGTTCACTTCAGAGAGCTGTCTGAACAAGAAATTCGGCACTATGTCGAGCGTGAGATGCCATTAAACTGCGCCGGCAGCTTTAAGAGTGAAGGGTTAGGTATCGCGCTATTTAGCAAGCTCGATGGCCGTGACCCTAACACCCTCGTCGGCTTACCATTGATCGCACTGCGTGAACAGCTTGCCAAACAAGGCGTTGATATCCTATAGCGGCAAGTAATGAGAGACGAGTAACCTATCTATGAGCTTACAGATCTCGTTACTCGTCTCTCAACTACTGCTGACGCAATTTTTCAATGGCTCGATTTAACGTCGTATCCATAGGGGCACTGATATCGACCAGTTCTTCCGTCTGCGGGTGCGTAAACTTAATATTCGCCGCATGCAGAAACAGGCGCCCCAGGCCAACTTTTTTCGTATAAGCATCAAAACGCGGATCACCATAGCGGTCATCCCAGGCTATAGGGTGGCCGGCATACTGGCAATGAACTCGAATTTGATGCGTGCGTCCGGTGACCGGGCTAGCCTGTACTAACGTCGCCTGCTCAAAGCGCTCTAATACTTTAAACCGAGTATCGGACGCTTTACCGTTAGGATTAACGCGGACAATACTGTTCACTTCATTTTTCAATAAAGGTGCGGTTACCTTTTTGCAGCTGGCTTTCCATTCACCCATCACCAATGCGAAATAATACTTCTGCACCGTTTTATTGCGGAACTGCTCTTGCAGCCTGCGCAACGCCGAACGTTTTTTGGCGATCAGTAAGATGCCAGAGGTATCACGGTCGATGCGGTGAACCAGTTCCAGGAACCTAGCATCCGGGCGCAATGCACGCAGCGCTTCAATGGCACCGAACTTTAGCCCGCTACCACCATGAACAGCCGTTCCGGAGGGTTTGTTCAGGATCAGCATATGATCATCTTCATAGATGATACATGATTCCAGTTCAGCCACTTTGGTCAGCTTGGTACTGACAGGTGCTTGATTTTCCGGCTCCGGCACAAAAACCGGCGGTACTCGAACCAGATCACCGTCTTGTAACTTATATTCAGGTTTTATGCGTTTTTTGTTTACTCGCACCTCACCTTTGCGCACAATGCGATAAATCATACTTTTTGGAACGTTTTTAAGCCGAGCGCGGAGAAAGTTATCGATCCGCTGGCCAGCAAAGTCATCGGATATCTCGATGAATTGCACTTTTGGTTTATCTTCTTTCATAGGTTTTGATTGTATCATGCATGCAAAGCAGATTGCCGCAAAAAAGTCACCCTGCTATCATTGCGTACAGAGTAGGGAAATATGCCTACTTTAATAACAAGGTGAGCAAAAGCCCACCTGAATGACTATTTCTTATGCAGCTCTAGTGATATACGCAGCACACGGCGTAAGACGTTATGGTCGCTAGAGCCATTATTAGCGTGTCAGATTATAGATTTTTTATTGGTGTGATAGATACAACCGCGTCGATGCGGTGATACCAGCGATATATTTCAGATCTAACCATCTCGATACCGTTGGATGATAAGTGTTGCCAGAAGCACTCCTGAATTTCCAGCCGTGAGGCTGCACTCGTACATAAGACTTGGAGTCCGGCACCACCGATAAAGTATTTTTAATTAGCTCGCTAAAACAACGACAATAAAACGAGTACAATATAATGAAAAGAATGTTGATTAACGCGACTCAGAAGGAAGAGTTGCGCGTCGCATTAGTTGATGGGCAGAAGCTTTTCGATCTTGATATCGAAAGCCCTGGCCACGAATCTAAAAAAGCAAATATTTATAAAGGCCGTATCACCCGCATCGAACCAAGCCTGGAAGCTGCGTTTGTTGACTATGGTGCTGAACGTCACGGTTTTCTTCCTCTTAAAGAGGTTGCTCGCGATTACTTCCCAGCTAACTACTCTTATCAGGGCCGTCCTAACATCAAGGAAGTGCTGAAAGAAGGTCAGGAAGTTATCGTTCAGGTAGACAAAGAAGAACGTGGCAATAAGGGCGCGGCTCTCACTACGTTTATCTCATTGGCCGGAAGTTATCTTGTTCTGATGCCGAATAACCCTCGTGCAGGCGGTATTTCTCGTCGTATCGAAGGTGAAGAGCGTACCCAACTTAAAGCGGCACTCAGTACGCTGGAACTGCCAAATGGTATGGGCTTAATCGTTCGTACTGCGGGTGTGGGCAAATCGGGTGAAGAGCTTGAGTGGGACCTGAATGTTCTGCTTAATCACTGGAGTGCTGTTAAAGAAGCCGCAGCCTCAAACCCTGCACCTTTCCTGATCCATCAGGAAAGTAATGTCATTGCTCGTGCAATTCGCGATTACCTACGTCGTGATATCGGTGAAATTCTTATCGATAGCCCGAAAATCTTCGATCGTGCACGTGATCACATTAAGCTTATTCGTCCTGATTTCCTCTCTCGAGTAAAACAGTACGAAGGTGAAGTACCGCTATTTAGCCACTACCAGATTGAAAGCCAGATTGAATCTGCGTTCCAGCGTAATGTTCATCTGCCATCTGGCGGCTCCATTGTTATCGATCCGACAGAAGCTTTAACATCTATCGATATCAACTCAGCGCGTGCGACTAAAGGCAGTGATATTGAAGAAACTGCACTGCAAACCAACCTTGAAGCCGCAGATGAAATTGCGCGTCAACTTCGTTTGCGTGATTTAGGCGGCCTTGTTGTTATCGACTTTATCGATATGACGCCGGTTCGTAATCAGCGTGAAGTTGAGAATCGTCTGCGTGAAGCAGTACGTATGGACCGTGCACGCGTGCAAATTGGTCGCATTTCTCGCTTCGGTCTGCTTGAAATGTCACGCCAGCGTTTAAGCCCGTCACTGGCTGAAGCAAGCCACCATGTGTGTCCACGCTGTACCGGTACCGGTGTTGTGCGTGATAACGAATCACTGTCATTGTCTATCCTTCGCCTGATCGAAGAAGAGGCGCTGAAAGACAACAGTGCGCAGGTTTTGGCCATTGTTCCGGTAGCCGTTGCTTCATACCTGTTGAACGAAAAACGTCGATCGGTCCAACATATTGAGAAGTATCACAAAGTTCGTGTTGTGATCGTACCTAATTCGGATATGGAAACACCTCACTTTGAAGTGATGCGTGTACGCGAAGGGGATGAGAAAGATACACTTTCTTACCACATTCCGAAAATTATCGATGAACTGAAAGAAGCTGAAGCAGCAGAATCGCCACAGCAAGAGCGTATTGCTAAAAAGCGCGAAGAGCCTGTACTGCAAGGGTTTGCTGCTCCCAAAAAACCTGCGCCAATGGCTAAAAAGCCTCAAGCACCGGCTAAAGTTGAAATTGAAACAGAGCAGAAACCAGGCCTGTTCAGTCGCCTTTTCTCTGCATTAACTGATCTTTTCTCTGGTCAGGCTGAAGCGGAGCCAGAGAAGAACGCAACAGAAGAAAAAGACGACCGTAGCCGCCGCGATGGCCAGCGCGATGGCCGCCGCGATGGCCGCCGTGATAACCGCCGTGATAGCCGCCGCGATAGCCGCCGTGATGGCGATGATTCACGTAAGAATCGTAACCGTCAGGAAGCTGACGGGGAGCAACGTCAACAACGTCGTCGCCAGGAAAAACCGAAGCAAGATCAGCAACCGCAAGCGGAGAAACCAACGAAGCAACGTCCTCCGCGTGAGGAAGCGAAGCGTCAGCCACGTAAAGACGAAACAAAACCTCAGAAGCCGCGTCATCAGGAAGAACAACAAGTTAAAGTTGAAAAGCCTGTCCTCGACGAGCCACGTGTTACTGAGCAGGAAAAAGTCGCGACAGTGAAACAACGCCGTCAGCGTCGTCAGCTGCGTAAAAAAGTACGCATCACAAATGATGTCGACAATGCACCAGTACAAACCCCGGCCACTCAGCCAGAAATTGTGGAAGAGAATACAGTCGCTTCTCCTTTGCAAGAAATGGGCACGGCTGTTGCCAAAGAAGCATTAGCTCAAGATGTTCAGGTTGATAACGACCAGCAAGAACAGAACAACGAGCAGGAAGGTGGTCAGCGCCGTAATCGACGTTCTCCGCGTCATCTACGTGCCAGCGGTCAACGCCGTCGTCGTATGCGTGATACCAAAGTTGAAAAAACCGACCTTGTTGATCAGGCCGTTACTGATGCTGTAGGCCATGCTGTTGAAGAAGCTTCAGATACATTAAACAACTTGGAACACGTTGTTTCAATTGTTGAAAAGCCAAAATCATCCCGCCCTGTTTCAGGTGTCGCCTCACCGGAAATGGCAATGGGTAAAGTTTGGTCTCGTGCAGCTAAACCTGTTGTTGAAGCCGTTCAACCAACAGCTGACGTTGCTGAAGCAGCACCTCTTACTGAGGCACCGGTTGTTGAAACCGCACCAGTTGCTGAAGCTGTAACCGCTGAAATCGTTGATACGAAAGAAACGGTTCATACAACTTTAGGTGGCGTTGCAATGCCTGAGCTGGCAATGGGTAAAGCGTTCCCGCTTCGTCCTGCTGCCAAGACGCAGGTTACAGACGCGAACACAATGGAAGCTAAAGCAACCGCAGAGCCGGTCGCTGAAAGCGTTCAACCAGCGATCTCTGCGGCGCCTGTTGCCGAAGAGAAAGAGGCTGAATCTGCAGAGCCTGTTGTTGCAACCAAGGCCCCTGCCGCTGAAGCTCCGGTTGTAAAACCTGTAACAGTGAAAGCTACGCAGGCAGCTGTAACATCAACAGCCCCTCGTGGACGCCATACCACATCTCCGATGGTTAAAGCGCCGGCACCTGCAGAAAGTGGGGAGTCGACAGTTGTTGCCTCTGCTCCTCTGCGCGAAGTACGATCTAAAATTCGTCAGGCTGGCAGTAAAACGGCCACGAGTACAGCGACGGCACCGATGACGAAGCCTTCGCAAGACTAAGTAGCATAAACCGAAAAAGCCATGCTTAATGCATGGCTTTTTTTTCCCTTAAATTCAGCGACGCTGATAATCATCATTTTTCACCCTTAATCCAATTCACATCAAACTTTGATGCTAATTTTGACATTTCTGTAAACTAATTTAGTATGAAAGTTGAACCAAATCACATATTTCTGTAGGATTCGCGTCTTTCAATGCTCAGTAATACCAACCGTATTAAATAACTGAACATTCAGCGCAGTTACTTAATGTGATTGATCTCATCAACCCGACTGATATAAAACTTATTATAATGTTTGAATTTCCTCAATTTTCACACCACTCTATAAAAAATGACATACTCTCGGGTTTGACCGTTGCGTTAGCCCTGATCCCTGAAGCCGTTGCCTTTGCCTTTGTGGCAGGTGTTGACCCAATGGTTGGCCTGTATGCCGCTTTCATTGTCGGTATCATCACAGCTATTTTAGGTGGTCGCCCAGGTATGATTTCTGGTGCAACAGGCGCTATGGCTGTTGTAATGGTCAGCCTCGTCGCTGAACATGGTGTTCAGTACCTGTTTGCCGCCGTTATGCTGGCGGGCCTGTTTCAAATTCTTGCTGGCGTTTTCAAACTCGGTAAATTCATCCGCATGGTGCCACACCCTGTGATGATCGGCTTTGTTAACGGTCTTGCCATCGTTATATTCCTTGCTCAATTGGGCCAGTTCAAAGTACCTGATGCAACAGGTGCACTCGAGTGGATGCAGGGCTCTCAGCTGTACATCATGTTAGGGCTTGTTGCCCTGACAATGTTCATCATCCATTTTTTGCCAAAGCTCACCACAGCAGTACCTTCTTCCCTTGTGGCCATTATTACCGTTACTGTGCTTGTAAACGTTCTTGGGCTTGATTCCCGTACCGTTATCGACTTCGTTCGGGCGATGAGCGGTGATGTTAATGCCACCCTGGCTGGCACACTGCCAAGCTTTGCATTACCGGAAGTCGGTTTCAATATGGAAACCCTGCGTATTATCCTTCCTTATTCATTAATCCTTGCTGCTGTGGGTTTAATTGAATCGCTACTGACTCTGACCGTTATTGATGAAATGACAGGAACTCGCGGCAAGGGTAACCGTGAATGTGTCGGTCAGGGTGTTGCCAATGTGACCTGTTCAGTCTTCGGCGCCATGGGTGGTTGTGCGATGATTGGACAGTCTATGATCAACATTAACTCTGGTGGTCGCGGTCGTCTGTCTGGCATCTCTGGTGCGGTTGGCTTGTTGTGTTTCATTCTTTTCGGTTCGGCGCTGATTGAGATGATCCCGCTGGCAGCACTGGTTGGTGTTATGTTCATGGTCGTGATCGGTACCTTTGAGTGGGCAAGCTTTAAGATGGCCCGTAAAGTACCGAAGCATGACTTCTTCACGATCATTCTGGTAACTTGTGTCACTGTTGCCGCCGACCTTGCCGCTGCGGTTATCGTGGGTGTTATCTATTCTGCACTGGTCTTCGCATGGGATCACGCTAAGCATGTTTACGCGGCTACGCATACTGACGAGAAAGGCACTAAGATCTACGAAGTAAATGGACCGATTTTCTTTGGTTCGGTGTCTCACTTCCAAGAACTGTTCGACGCGAAAAATGACCCTAAAGCTGTCATCATTGATTTTGCTAAATCGCGCGTCGCTGATCATTCCGCGATTGAAGCCATTGATACCATCGCTGAACGTTATGCCAGCCAGGGTAAAACATTGCATATCCGTCATTTAAGCCCAGAGTGCCGTAGCTTACTGAAAAAAGCCGGTAATCTGGTTGAAGTGAATATGCTGGAAGATCCAACCTATAAAGTTGCAACAGATACCTTAGGCGGTTAATACCCTGCCGGTTTGGTTTCAAGCTGACAACATAGAAACGCCCGCGATTGCGGGCGTTTCTATATTCAGGAAGAATCGGTTATTAAAGCCCTCCTGTATCCATTCGGTTAACCCTTCTGCCACTTTTTTAATGTAACTGCTAGCAAGCTGATTATTACGAATATTTTCATTGCTTTGTGCCCTTCTCTCCCGCAAAATTTCTCTCGCAGTACCACCTATACCTGCCCAAGGAGAGCGGTTCCATGTTTACCATCACCCGACCAGACACCATGCTTTCAGCACAGATCCAGGATAAAATTGACAATAAAACCAAGCCATTAGGTTCTCTAGGGCAGTTAGAAACCGTTGCGATGCAGCTAGCGCTCATTCAGCAGACTGAAACAATTTCGGTCGACCAGCCTCACCTGCTGGTTTTTGCTGGCGATCATGGAATTGCCCGGCATGGCCTGAGCATCGCGCCAAGCGAAGTCACGGGACAGATGGTCGCTAACTTTCTTGCCGGAGGTGCAGCCATCAACTGCTTCTGCCGAACCAATAATATGGTATTAAAAGTCATTGATGCCGGAATTAAGGTTGAACCCGAAGATCATCACAACCTGATCAAACACCGTCTGGGCCATGGTACCGCTGATTTCAGCCAGCAACCTGCAATGCCCGTCGATACTGCACTGCAAGGCATACAGTACGGTGCAGATGTCGTTGATGCACTTTATCAGCAAGGCTGTAATTTGGTTGGCTTTGGTGAGATGGGGATCGGCAATACCAGCAGTGCGTCGGCAATTATGGCAGCTTTGCTCTGTATTCCTGCCGATGAATGCGTCGGCCGCGGTACCGGGATCGATAATCAGCAGCTGCAGCGTAAAGTTGATCTGATCACTCAGGCTCTCGACCTGCACCAAGACCGCTTTAATGATCCGTTGCATATACTTGCAAGCATCGGTGGATTCGAAATTGCTCAAATTGTCGGCGGTATGTTGAAAGCGGCCGAAAATAAAATGGTGGTACTCGTCGATGGATTTATTTCAACCGCTGCGGCAATGATTGCTGTCAGTATGCATCCCGAAGCGAACGCTTATTTCATTTACTGTCATTGCTCTGAAGAGTCTGGCCACCAGCGTATGCTGCAGCACCTTGAAGCGACCCCACTATTAAACCTGGGGCTACGCCTGGGCGAGGGAACCGGTGCAGCCCTGGCACTGCCAATTATCGAATCAGCCTGTACTTTCTATAACGAAATGGCCAGCTTCACCGATGCAGGAGTCACGGTGTGAGCCAGCAAAACACTGAACAGCACGCGCCATCAGAACAAGAACAGACGGCCATGCCACCGGCACGAAACGAAGCAACGGGCTGGCAGCGACAATGGCAGATATTCCTTGTTTCGCTGGCCTTTTTTACCCGGCTCCCGATTCCGGCAGATACGCCCTACTCAACTCAGCACCTCAATCAGGCCAATCGCTATTTTGGTGCTGTAGGTATTATTATTGGTTTGATCAGTGCGGCGGTTTACTTACTCGCCATCCTCATTTGGCCACCGGAACTCGCCCTTGCCCTCGCAATGGTGACCAGCATCCTGACTACCGGGGCTTTTCATGAGGATGGACTCGCCGATGTTTTTGATGGTTTTGGCGGTGGCTGGACGGTTGAATGCAAGCTCGACATCATGAAAGATTCACGCTTGGGAACCTATGGGGCTGCTTCGTTAGTCATGATGCTCGGGTGTAAATGGGTGAGCCTGTCTGCACTGGCACGTATTGATCCAGCCTTGCCGGCAATCCTGTTGATCGTCATGCACAGCATAAGCCGTATTTGCGCTGCCAGCCTGATTTTTTCATATCCATATGTCAGGGCCGATCAGCAAAGTAAAGTTAAGCCACTGGCTAATCAGCAAAGCCAGCAGGATCTATGGATTTTACTCGGTACTGGCCTGGTTATGTTACTGTTACTGCCAATTGACGCAGCGATTACCTTAACGCTTGTTATGGTCGCAATACGCTATCTGTGTGGTAAATGGTTTCAGCAACAATTGGGCGGCTATACCGGTGATTGTCTGGGTGCCGCGCAGCAAATTGCCGAACTATCAGGGTATATGGCCTTGTTAGCCCTGTTTTCATCATCATATTGATAATTAAATTCGACATAAAAACAAAGGAAGACCCATGGTTGACGAAACCACTAAAGACGAACGCTATAAGGCGCGCCAACAGAAAGTAAAAGATCAAGTGGATGCGCGTGTTGAAGCCGCTCAGATAGAAAAAGGGATTTTTCTGATCATTACAGGTAATGGCAAAGGAAAATCAACCTCCGGTTTCGGCACCGTTGCCCGTGCTGTTGGCCATGGCCTTAAGTGTGGCGTCGGCCAGTTCATAAAAGGCACCTGGGATTGCGGTGAACGTCAATTACTGGAACAGCACGGCGTTGATTTCTCGGTAATGGCAACCGGTTTCACCTGGGATACACAAAACAAAGAAACCGATATAGCCGCAGCACAGGCGACCTGGGGCGAATGTAAGAAGATGCTGGCCGATGACAGCTATGATGTCGTACTGCTTGATGAAATGACATACATGGTCACGTATGGTTATGTTGAGCTGGATGAAGTCATTGAAGCAATCAGTCACCGCCCTAAGATGCAGTCTGTCATTATTACAGGCCGCGCGGCGCACCGTTCGTTAATCGATATGGCAGATACCGTCTCTGAAGTCAGAAACATTAAGCATGCTTTTGAAAGCGGGATTAAAGCCCGTAAAGGTATCGACTGGTAAGTGCTTACAACACCCTGCGGCTGTGCAAGCCCACTGCCGCAGGGTTTGCTATTCGCTTTACGTTATAAGTAATTATTCCAATAAGCCGTAATAACACGGTCAGGCGTTATGCCCGGAGAGTTTATGCCATCACATTTACCTAAAGCCTTCAGCTCTCGTTTTCTGAAATTGTTTCATGTTCTTGAAGCTATTTTATTAGTCGCTATCACTCTGGCAACCCTGTTTGCCATGATCAATGAATTCATTCATGTGCTCGTTAACCGTAATATTCAGCTGACAGATATCTTGCTGATGTTTATTTATCTTGAAGTATTGGCCATGGTGCAGCAATTCGTTGTTAACGGTAAAATTCCCGTTCGCTATCCTATCTATATCGCAATAATGGCGATAGCACGGTATATCACACTGGGAATGAAAGACTTGGACGGCATTTTGGTCGTCTGGCTGGCATTGGCCGCGTTTATCCTTGCCGCCGCCACACTGCTGATCCGTATCGGCCACCATTACTGGCCTTACGAGATAGTGACCGATCCGAGCAAAAATCAGCCTGAAGATTAATCCAGCCAAGTCAATGCAGACAAACAGGCATAAAAAAGGGAGCTGAACGCTCCCTTCTCCTATGAATGAGTATTTATCGTTTCCGTGCACTCTTTTACATGGCATAAGTCTGCATTAATGTCCTGGTTACCCAATAAGCGCAGCCATAACGCAGGTAAATGCTTTGGTCTGACGCGAGCCGCATCAAGTTGTTCAGGTACCAGTGCTTGCCATTGTTGATCTGCCCCCAGCTTAGCAAAGACAAAACGAAATGGCAGGTAGTCTACCATCCCTAAGCGAAGATCGGTTGCCGTCAGCGTATTATCGATTTGACGATACTTCACAAACTGCCGGGTAAACTTTTCCAGCATCACAAGATGATCCGGTTTATCTGCTAGCGGCCACTGTCCACGTTCCTTGGAGATAAAATCAATTGCCGTGTTGTCATCCAGCAATGAGGTCAGTCCTTCCCAATAAGTATCACCATCAAGCACAACAACCCGCCATAACACCGTATTGAAAGGGGTCGGCGCAATAAATATTGGCTTATTTTCCAATGGGGTATCTTTGACGTCTGCAGCAATTCTGGACTCAACAAGATTGAGAGCAACGACTGACCAAACCAGATAAAGCGTGGAAATGGTCAGGCCTATTCCGCATAACCTTGCCATTTTTTCACGCCACAGCAAACTGGCTGAAAGCATCACCAGTAACGGCACGGTATAAAGCGGATCGATGATGAAGATACTCGATATCGCCACGCTGACATCCAGTGGCCAGAACAACTGCGTACCATAGGACGTGAACCCATCCAGTACGGGATGGGTCAGCAGACACGCCGTGACAAGCAGCCATAACCGTGGAAACGTCAATCGCGTTGCCATATAACGCTGCCAGCCCCATGCAAGTATGCTGGCAAAGGGCAGCAGAACCAACAGAGAGTGGCTGAAGCCACGGTGTTTCACCATATCAGAGACCGGATCACCATAACCAATAAAGACATCCAGATCGGGCAAAGTGCCGAGAGTAGCCCCAGCCAGTAACACCTTAGGCGTACATTTTTTTCCTGCAACCACGGCAGCAACCGTGGCGCCTAGCGCAGCCTGAGTAACCGAATCCACATCAACTCCTTTAATCCCCTTTGGATAGGGCCAATCGGCACAATTATCCCAAAGGGTAAAACATTCATAAGCTTTCTTAACCCTGCCACACATAATAGCGACAAAAAAGTTAAGAGAAAGTAAAAATGTGTAACGAGTCGCAGTTCATACGGTTTGATTTGGTTAGCGTAAGAAAGGCAACATCCATTCACTTTCACCAAAGGAAGATGTGATGCCAACAAAAGTCTCGGAATACATGACCCGCAAAGTAATTACTATTTCCCCTGAAGCCGGCCTGCGTGAGGCTTTCTTTCTGATGCGCGATAAAGCCATTCGCCATCTGCCGGTCATCGGTGCTGACGGTGAGCTGAGGGGGATTATCAGTGACCGAGAATTACGCCGACCGGGCTGGGTTGATGAGTCACCTGATATTGGCCATGACTATGCACTGACAGACGATCTGCATGTGGGTGACGTGATGATTAAAAATGTAATTCATGTCCGGACTTACGATACCTTAACCAAGGCTGTCGGCACGATACTGAATCACCACATTGGGGCGGCTCCGGTGTTAGATAAAACCGGGCAGCTGGTAGGAATGTTATCTGCCGTTGATCTGTTATTAGCATTCCAGGACACTTTGGTGTCACAAAAAATCAATAAGAAGCGAAAATCGGCCGCCTAATTCCGATAAGGATAATGGGCATACAGATTTATCAGAAAAAAGAAAGGCTTGCCCTATTGTGGCAAGCCTTTTCGTTTCGTCGTTCGGTAAAATAAAGCGATTAGTTAAATAAGCCTTTCAGCAATTTATCCGCTGCATCCTTAATTTTGTCATCCTTGGCTTTATCGCCAAGCAACTTCTCCAGACCACGATCCAGTTCTTTTTTAGCTTTCTCTTCCAACTCATTGTTCTGTTTGAGCAACTGTTTCAGGTTAAGCGAAAAGGTCGGCTGCTTCCAGTCACCTCTAACATCAATTGGAACGGTTAAATCCGCAACCTCATCAATCTCTTTCCCGCCCTGACCTTTGCTGGTCGCGACCACAGAGGTGTTAATGGTAAAGTTAATCGCTTCACTCATCAGGTTGGTCTTGCCCTTGCCATCAATCCGAAGCAACGGTGATGCAAGATACAGGTTATTGGTTGAGGCCTCCCCCTTGCCTAACTTAACGGTGGCTGTTAACGCAGAGAAGTCGGTCTTCTTGTCTTCTTTCACGTATTCCGCCTTTCGCCCTTTAAGGGTTGCTTTGGCTTCACGGATCATTTGCGGAATATTGACTCCGTAAACAGCACCATCGGCAAAGTTAATGTCTATCGTACCCGATGTATTCTGACGTATCCGTTTTTCCGCAAGCCCTGCACCCGATAACGTAACATCGATATTCCCGGTACCTGCCAGGGTATCGTTTTGTACAATGTCGACCAGCATTGGCTGAACCTGCACGCCCCTGATCTGCTTGGTTACCTGGTACTTGGGTAGCTTGCCATTGGCATCGATCGTTGCCTGCGCATTCACTGAGCCACCATATAAATTGGCGTCAAAGCGGTTAAGCGTAAGTATCCCTTTTTTAACTTTCACATCAATCTGCACGTTAGAGACTCTGGCATTGGCGGCTTTCAATTTGCCAATATTCATCGTACCCGCCAGATCCAGTGTTTTCAGTACCGACAGATCCGGCTCGATATCCGATACCGGGACCGCTTCATCCGATTGCGAACCAGGCTGAGAGGGTGCAACCTGCTTGCCATCCTCTGCCGAAGGCTTACCTGAAGGTGCTTGCTTCAGGCCAAGGAAGGCATCCAAATCGATGTTGTCACTGTTTACGGCAAATCGTACAGCCGGAACATCGGCATTCTGGAATGATCCCTTGCCCTTCATCGTAATTTCGTCGATAGCGGTTTCAAAACGACTCAGCGTTGCCAGACCTTTGGCCACATCATAGCTGGCATCTGCATTGAGCTTGACGGTCATCTCCGGACGGGGAAGCGTATTACCTTTCAGTTTGGCCGCCAATGTGAGTTGTTCCAGCTCGGCAACATTAAAATCTTTGCTGAGTTTAAGCCGTGTCTGACCATTGGCATCAAAACCAAGATCTGGCACCTGCCCTTTGGTGTTGTAGGAAATAGTCGACCACTCTCCCACTTTAAACTTATCAACGCCTAGCTCAAATACCTCAATATCATTCACAGGATCCTTCGCGGTTGCAGATAAGGTTAATGCTTTCAGCTCGCCATCTTTGAAACCCGGCAGAATAAGCAGCCCCGTTTCACCTTTGGCCGTAAAGCTCAGCTCGCCATTGTTACCGGTGACATCAAAATTAGCACTGGTCCATTCGCCCGGGGCGAAATGAGCCAAACTGACGTTCAAGCGGCTGACTTCCGTTATGGTGCCCGCTTTATCATCCCGAACGATTGCACTGGCATTAACCAGCTCCATACCCGCTAAGCTGACTGACCACGGCTGACTGCTTTCAGGTCCAACGGGCTCAGGCTCAGCTTCTGCAGGTGTGGACGGTGTAGCCGGCTCACTCACTTCACCTTGCTGCTCACCCAAGCCATCTAAGTTACTCACACCATCCGCACGTGTCTGGATAAAAACACGCGCATCATAAAGACTGATATTGCCAATATCTAGACGCTGCGAGAATAATGGCATGACTGAAACAGATAGCTCTGCATTGCCCAGTTTCACCAAATTCGGTTCGGCAAAACCGTCAGGATTTCTAAATTCGGTCTCCCCCAGGTTAAATCCGATACTCGGAAAGAAACGCCAGCTAATGTCACCCGTAATAACCAAATCTCGCCCCGTCGCCTTCTTAACTTGTTCGCTTAGCAAGGGCTTGAACTGGTTAGGATCCACCAGCGCGAGTAAAGCACCAATACCCACGACAACGATGAGTACGATGGCCAGTAAAATATAAAGTAGCTTTTTCATTGTATCCTCTGTGTGATCCGTTCTTCCTGATTCGATGAGGTAAATCATATCAAGCTGGTAAATTAATCCGTCAGGCAATCTAGCCAATTGCCGTTTATGACAGCGATAACCATTGTTAGTTTCCTACAAACACTCACCGCTCATAATTCGCACGTAAAATAAAAATGCTTTTACATCAAAGACAAGAAAGAAAGTATATACCCAAACCACCGAAGATGCAGAGTTCAGCGAGAATTCATTAACATGGTTGGGGTTAGCGATGAGTAAAGTAAAAAAAAGACAGCCGTATAGGCTGCCCATTTAAATAGTCATGTTATCCGTATTTATTCATGATGGCTTAAAAAACGGATATAAAAAAGGCTGACAACGTCAGCCTTAATAAGCAATTTTATGATTTAAGAAGCCTGGCAATATGCGCTTTCAACACGTCGATCGCGATACGGTTTTTACCGCCTCGTGGAACAATGATGTCAGCATATTGTTTCGATGGCTCAATAAACTGCATAAACATAGGACGTACGGTCTTTTGATACTGCACAAGTACCGATTCCATGGTACGGCCACGTTCAGCAACATCACGCTGCAGGCGACGCAGCAAACAAATATCTAATGGCGTATCCATAAATATACTTGCGTGCATAATTTCACGTAAACGCGGATCGGTCAGCAACAGAATACCTTCCAGAATGATCACCTTCTTCGGTGTCATTGAGGTCGTTTCATCCGTGCGGGTATGTTCGCTGTAGCTATACTGAGGTACTTCTACGGCTTTACCTTCGATCAGCTGTTGCAGATGATCACACAGAAGGTTGTGATCAAGAGCATTCGGGTGATCGTAATTCGTTTTAACCCGCTCATCCATGCTCAGGTGGCTTTGGTCGTTGTAGTAACAATCTTCCGTGATTACACCGATCTGATGATCGCCTACTTTTTCTTTTAATTCTTTATAAACAGTACTGGCAATCAGACTTTTACCGGACGCAGAAGCGCCTGCGATACCGATAATTACGCATTGGTGTGAGTTTTCAGACATATCAAAGAGCACCTGTAAGACAACGTGGCTAGGTGAAAAATTAAACGGCCTGATTATAGGGATTCACAGCGTCAGATACCAGCAAAAATGAGACACCTGACACATTAGATTGGAAATCCTTCACAGATTTTCACGCAAAACGTTACATTGTACGAATAGTAATCTGCTCTGCAACCACTGTACCTTGCCAAAATAATCGACTGGCAACCGCTCCGGCCAGATCAATATAGGCGGCGGCTTGCTCGGAATCAGGCGAGGCTGCAACGGTTGGCTTCCCACGGTCAATATCTTCACGAATTTTGATATGCAACGGCAGTTGGGCCAATAACGGTACCGAATATTCCTTCGCCATTCGCTCTGCGCCACCGGTGCCAAAAATAGGTTCATGATGGCCGCAGTTGCTGCAGATGTGGTAACTCATGTTCTCCACTATCCCGATGACGGGCACCTCGACTTTATTAAACATACTGATGCCTTTAATCGCATCTGCCAGCGCTAAGTCTTGCGGCGTCGTAATAACAATCGCACCGGTCACCGGGATCTGCTGAGCCAGCGTCAATTGAATATCGCCGGTACCCGGAGGCATATCAATCACCAAATAGTCGAGATCGGGCCACCAGGTTTCAGTCAGAATTTGGGTCAGTGCTTTTGAAGCCATCGGGCCACGCCAGATCGTCGCACTCTCCGCGGGAACCAGATAACCAACAGAGTTTGTAAACAAACCGCATGATTCAATCGGCATCATCATCTTGCCGTCAGGCGATTGCGGTTTTTGATCAACCGTTCCCAACATCATCGGGACAGATGGGCCGTAAATATCAGCATCGAGCAGCCCGACTTTTGCGCCTTGCTGTTTCAGGCCGAGTGCCAGATTAACAGCAGTGGTTGATTTACCGACCCCCCCCTTGGCTGAGCTGACAACGATAATGTTCTTTACCCCTTTCAGCGGGGCTTTATCACCGCTCGATAGCGGGGCGACATGACATTGCACAGTGAAGGCCATATTGGCAGCAACATGATGTAATTGTTGCTGGGTGATAATCCAGTGTTCTAACAGCTCAGCCACCGTTGCGGCCGCAAAAGGCAAACTAATGGTGACCAATCCCTGGGCCGAAACCGACACCACATTCGGCGTTTCAGCCCATGCGTGATGCAGCCAGGGGTGCTCAAAATGGTTCAGCCATAGGCAGATGTCTGCAACATTTTCAAATCGGATCATTGAGTCGTTACCCATAATGTATAGCGCTCCGTTATTATTATTCCGGGTTTATACCCAAGTTACCTCAAGATGCTCGTTTCAGCGAGAATTTCCAGGTGCTAAGGTCAGGCGCTGATTTGCAGATATAGCGCTCTACATTAAAAATCAGCAACGCAACATTAGTACCTGGAAAACTCGCCCTTCGGGAGTGATCCAGCCAGTTTACTTCTGTGTCAAATGCACTCGAAAGGACCAGCCATTCCTTCGCACATTTTCCTTGAAGTAAACTGGCTGGCATCACTCTGAATCCTGCATCTTGAGGTAACTTGGGTATAGCGTATCACCAAACCCTAAATATCGCTGCTATTGAGGTCGAATAACGCTGTCAGACCCTAGGCAATAGCGTGCCCTTCAGGTAATATTTGTAGCTTAAAATCTTTTTACCCATCATGAGCGAAATAAGTAATTATGGCTGCAAATCCAAGAAAAATTCTGGTGACCTGCGCCCTGCCGTACGCTAACGGTTCTATCCACTTAGGTCACATGCTTGAACATGTACAAGCGGATATTTGGGTGCGCTATCAGCGCCTTCGCGGCAACGAAGTTCATTTCATTTGTGCTGACGATGCACACGGTACTCCAATCATGCTTAAGGCCCAGCAGATGGGTATGGAACCTGAGCAGATGATTGCGGAAGTGAGCAAAGAACACCAAGCGGACTTTGCTGGCTTTGATATTAGCTTTGATAACTACCACAGCACCCATTCAGATGAAAACCGTGAGCTGGCATCATTTGTATATACTCAGCTTAAAGATAATGGCTTTATTACTAGCCGCACGATTTCTCAGCTGTTTGATCCTGAGAAAGAAATGTTTCTGCCCGACCGTTTCGTAAAAGGCACTTGCCCGAAATGTAAAGCTGAAGACCAATACGGCGATAACTGTGACAACTGTGGTGAAACTTACAGCCCGACCGATCTGATTGATCCTAAGTCTGCCGTTTCTGGCGCAACGCCGATCATGAAAGATTCGGAACATTTCTTCTTCGACCTGCCTCAGTTCGAAGGGATGCTGAAAGCGTGGACCAAGTCAGGCGCGCTTCAAACCGAAACCTCAAACAAAATGCAAGAGTGGTTTGAGTCTGGTCTGCAACAGTGGGATATCTCCCGTGATGCACCTTACTTCGGTTTCGAAATTCCAGGTGAAACCGGCAAATACTTCTATGTATGGCTAGATGCACCGATCGGCTACATGGGCTCGTTCAAGAACCTATGCGACAAACGCGATGACCTGGACTTTGATGAGTTCTGGAACAAAGACAGTTCTACCGAACTATATCACTTCATCGGTAAAGACATTGTTTACTTCCACAGCCTGTTCTGGCCTGCGATGCTTGATGGCGCGGGTTTACGTAAACCAAACAATGTCTTTGTGCATGGTTATGTCACCGTAAACGGCGCGAAAATGTCGAAGTCTAAAGGTACCTTTATTAAAGCGGGTACTTACCTTCAGCATCTGGATCCGGAATGTCTTCGTTACTACTACGCGGCAAAGCTAAATAGCCGTATTGATGATCTGGATCTTAATCTTGACGACTTTACCCAGCGCGTAAACAGCGATGTGGTCAACAAGATTGTTAACCTGGCATCTCGTAATGCCGGCTTCATTGCTAAGCGTTTTGACGGCAAGCTGTCTGAAAGCTTCGCCGAGCCAGAACTGTATGCCGAGTTTGTTGCAGCGGCTGATCGCATTGCTGAACTGTACGAATCGCGCGAGTACAGCCGCGCTATCCGTGAAATTACCGCGCTTGCTGATAAAGCCAACCAGTACGTTGATGAGAAAGCCCCATGGGTTGTTGCGAAACAAGAAGGTAAAGATCAAGAGCTACAAGAAATCTGCTCTGTCGGTATTAACCTGTTCCGCGTTCTTATGACTTACCTGAAACCGGTTATGCCTCTGCTGGCAGAGCGTACTGAAGCATTCCTGAATGAGACGTTAACTTGGGAGGGTATTGCTAAGCCTCTCACTGATCATGAAGTGACTAAGTTCAAGGCGCTATTCAACCGTATCGATCCTAAACATGTAGAAGCCATGCTCGAAGCATCTAAAGAGGATGCGGCAGCAGAAAAAGCAGCAAAAGAAGCCGCAGAAAAACCGACCGGCCCTCTTATTGACGAACCTATTGAAGCTGAAATCGAGTTTGATGACTTCGCCAAAGTGGATATGCGTATCGCGAAAATCGTTTCTTGTGAAGAAGTGCCTAAAGCAAACAAACTGCTGAAGTTCCAATTGGATATCGGTGGTGAAATGCGTCAGGTTTTCTCCGGTATCAAATCAGCCTACACGCCAGAAGAGTTAGTGGGTAAGCATACTGTCATGGTAGCGAACCTTAAACCTCGTAAAATGAAGTTTGGTATGTCTGAAGGCATGATCCTGGCTGCTGGCCCGGGTGGTAAAGACCTGTGGATCCTTGAGCCACACGAAGGCGCCCAGCCTGGTATGCGTGTGATGTAATCATTAACATCACTAATCGAAAAAGGAGCTGAGGCTCCTTTTTTATTCTTTACACTATTTAATGTTTCTTTTAGCCCCCTCCCACACTTTAAGTCTAAGCATAAATATTCATATCAGTGCCTCTATGCGCCGTACTCTGAATTGCAGCGGCGTTACCTGAAACGTCCCTGACTGGTGAAATAGTTAACCAAATCATTACGTTTAGTGCTGAAAAACACGCTGTAGAATAAAGACTTGCTGTTTATAGTTGTTAATGAAAATTTTGATCGAGCCAATAACATGGCTTGTAATTCGAAATTCCGCGAGCAACATCCTAAAATATCAACGCAACAACATCATATTTGGTTAAATATCAAACCGCAGGTTAAAGCTTGGTTAAATTTAATGTTTTCAGAACGCTATTCCGCTATAAAAAGTGTGATCTGAAACATACCTTTGCATTTTGAGCCATCTTTTACTTCGCTTTAACACCCAAACTACTGCTAATGTGCTCCGCTCTCTGATGAATGATTTACAGAGTGAATAATTATAAGGAGTGTTCTATTCATGAAGACACAGAAGAAAAAAATGTCGCTTACCGGCCGTGTCATTCTCGGTATGGTGTTGGGCATCTTGACAGGATTTGTCATTCGTTCCCTTTTTGCTGAAACCTCTTTTGTCTTTGAATACATTGTCAATGGCCTGTTCGACGTTGGTGGTAAAATATTTATTGCAAGCTTGAAAATGCTTGTTGTGCCACTCGTCTTTGTTTCTCTGGTATGTGGTACCAGTTCACTCAATGATATCAAGACCCTGGGTCGACTTGGGGGTAAAACGCTGGCTTTTTACCTGGCAACGACCGCGCTTGCTATCACACTCGCCCTTGCCATGGGTACAATTTTCCAGCCAGGTACAGGTGCTGACTTAACCGCAGCAAGCAGTTTTGCTTCAAAAGAAGCGCCGTCACTGGGTGATGTCATCATTGGCATGTTCCCGACAAACCCAATCAACGCGATGGCTCAGGGTAATACCCTTCAGATCATTGTCTTTGCTATTCTGTTCGGTATTGCTATCAGTGCAGCAGGCAAGCCGGGTGAACGCATCTCTGCCATGTTTACAGACTTAAATGAAGTGATCATGAAGCTGGTGGCGCTATTAATGAACATCGCCCCGTTCGGCGTCTTCTTCCTGATGGCAAAATTGTTCACCAGCTTAGGCCTGGATGCGATTTTTAACTTATTTGAATACTTCCTGGTACTCACAGCAACACTACTGATCCATGGTCTGGTTACTTATACTTCAATGCTGAAGATCTTCACAGGTCTAAGCCCTAAGATATTTTTGAAGAAAATGGAAGACGCTATTATGTTTGCGTTCTCTACCGCCTCTTCAAATGCGACCATTCCGGTAACCATGGAGACAGCGACCAAGCGCTTAGGTGTTAGCAACAAGATTGCTTCATTTACAGTGCCGCTAGGTGCAACGATTAACATGGATGGTACCGCCATCATGCAAGGTGTGGCGACGGTCTTTATTGCACAGGCCTTTAACATTGACCTGACCAT
Source organism: Photobacterium sp. (assembly GCF_057456235.1). Taxonomy (NCBI): domain Bacteria; kingdom Pseudomonadati; phylum Pseudomonadota; class Gammaproteobacteria; order Vibrionales; family Vibrionaceae; genus Photobacterium; species Photobacterium sp. The sequence continues at coordinate 510,711 of NZ_JBVCPH010000001.1, forward strand.
GAGTGACTATCTGGCAGTGATTATGACGGCCACTCTTGCATCGATTGGTACTGCGGGTGTTCCGGGTGTTGGTCTGATCATGCTTGCAATGGTACTGAACCAAGTGGGTCTCCCAATTGAAGGCATTGCGCTGATTATGGGTGTTGACCGTCTGCTGGATATGATCCGTACCGCCGTGAATATCACGGGTGATAGCGTGGTAACATGTATCGTGGCTAAATCTGAAAATGAAATGGACATCAAACACTTCAACGATCCGAGAGCGGGCGAGAAAGACGAAGAGTTTCACCTTCATCCAATCACAAAACATAGTTAATTACTGACTCAAGCAGACAGCGATTACTCTATTTAAAAAGGCTCTTCGGAGCCTTTTTTATACCTGCAGATCCAGCAGTCCGTTTGCACCAATCTGGGTCAATACTCCCCAAAATCGCACACCCCATCACCTCCCCCTCAACAATAAACAGTTAACCCTCTGTTTTAAATAGCACTAATTCAAACGGTTCTTATCTTTTCTTCGGCACAGATATTGCAGAATCAATATATCCAGAAGTTTGAATATCTGTCAGGAGGGATTATGTGGATAATATTACTACTTGCGATTTCTTTGATCGCGACCAGTTTTTTGGTCTGGCAGTCAAAGCAAACAAATGATCTCTTACAGACACGATTTGACCAGGTAATTGGATTACGCCAGCTAATTTACCTATTACGCTTTCACCGCCGGCAATCTCATCAGTGTCTGTCGCAGATCCATTCCCCCGCACAGAAAGAACTGAATGAAGCCAAAGCAATTAGAGCCCTGCTACAAACCTTAGTTAACCGGGCTGAGCATACGCATAAGCCGATGCACCGAATTTTGCGCCAGCGTATTAACAGCCTGCTGAATGAATGGTTTCACTTCTCGGTAAGGCGTAATCAAGCGATTCATGGCAAAGCTATACGCCATGTTCTGTATCTTATTGATGATATTATTACCCAAAGTTTACTGGCTGCCGGCAAAGAACAATTGTTCAACCAGTATCAGGCGTTTTGGCCCATCACGCTCAATGCTATCGATAGCCTAAGTCGCTTTCGCCACACCATCGAAAACTACAATGTTGATAATTCCGGTTCAAAACAAGAACTCAAACTCCATATTAAGATGGTTCAGCGTCGGTTAGGGCAATTATCAGTGCTCATGCGCCAGACTCCCCCAGCCTTTATGCTTGACGAATTGCAGGCCGATTTTGATCAGATCAATCTAGACTCCGAAGATGTGATGATGACTAAACAATCACTCTATCAGTTGTCCTTAAGAATATCTGACACCATTTTTATTCTGTTTGATGTGATGTTAAGGGATATTGCCAATGATATTTCAGTCCGTTTCCCGGCGATTAATCTCAATGACGCAAATATTATTCCACTGGACATTAAGTCAGACAAGCAAGCTGGACATAAGAGTAAGAAGAGCCGGATAGTGGTGACGGGGGTTAAATAATCAATAAAAAACCCAGCCGAAGCCGGGTTTTAACAAGGTTGTATTCTACCAGCGGTAAACAGCTGTAATGATCATACGGTGATCAGAGCCGTTAACCGATGTGAGTCTGCTCACCCATGTACTTACGCAGTGCATGAGGGATAGCGATGCGGCCGTCTGCTTCTTGGTTGTTCTCAAGAATCGCCACCATCGTACGGCCAACAGCAAGACCAGAACCGTTTAGCGTGTGAACAAGCTCTGGCTTCTTCTCGCCCTTACGACGGAAGCGAGCTTGCATACGACGTGCCTGGAAATCCCACATGTTAGAACATGAAGAGATTTCACGGTAAGTTTCTTGCGCAGGAACCCAAACTTCCAGATCGTAGGTTTTGCATGCGCCAAAGCCCATGTCACCCGTACATAGAACCACTTTACGGTATGGCAGCTCTAACAACTGCAGAACTTTCTCAGCGTGACCCGTCAGCTCTTCCAGGGCAGCCATTGAATCTTCAGGCTTGGTGATTTGTACCAATTCCACTTTGTCGAACTGGTGCATACGGATCAGACCACGGGTATCACGACCGTATGAGCCCGCTTCAGAACGGAAACACGGTGTATGAGCAGTCATTTTCAGAGGAAGATCAGCTTCGTCTGTAATGGTATCGCGCACCATGTTTGTCACTGGTACCTCGGCAGTCGGGATCAGTGACATACCTACGCCTTCTTCAGTAGCTGGCTGGGTGTGGAACAGATCTTCGCCAAACTTAGGTAACTGGCCTGTGCCAAACAAGCTGTCTTTGTTCACCAGGTACGGTACATACATTTCTGTATAGCCGTGCTCTTCGGTGTGAAGGTCCAGCATGAACTGTGCAATCGCACGGTGAAGACGCGCAAATTGGCCTTTCATTACGATAAAGCGTGAACCAGAAATCTTAACCGCACTTGCGAAATCAAGACCACCGGCCATTTCACCCAAATCAACGTGATCTTTTACGTCGAAATCGTAACTTTTTGGCTCACCCCAGCGAGAGATCTCAACGTTCTCGTCTTCATCTTTACCTGCTGGTACAGAATCATCCGGCAGGTTAGGCACAGATAGCGTAATGTCCTGAAGTTCGATTTGAAGTTCAGCAAGGGCTTTTTTCGCGTCATCCAGCTCGTTACCAAGATTGGCAACTTCAGCCAAGATCTTCTCGGCTGCGTCATGATCGCCTTTAGCTTTAGCTTGACCAATCGACTTCGATCGCGAGTTACGCAGAGCCTGCAGCTCTTCTGTCTTTACCTGAAGGGACTTACGTTTCTCTTCAAGGTTGCGTAATTTTTCAACATCGAGGTTAAAACCACGACGCGCGAGTTTTTCAGCTGTTTCGTCCAGCTCAGTTCGAAGTAATTTAGAATCTAGCATGCTAATCCTGTGCTCTTAAATATTCTGAAATGCATGTTATTCAGACAATTCATGTCAAAATAATCTTATTTTTCCATACGCCAGCAAGTCTGACGTCAATTGTTCAACGATACCCAAAAAGCCTTATTATTGGTAGCGCTTTAATGAGCTTTTGGCATCTAAAGAAGCAAGATAATCCAACTTTTCTGCAATTTTGGTCTCTAAGCCTCGATTTGTCGGCTGATAGTAACGTGTCTCTTTCATTTCCGGTGGAAAATAGTTCTCTCCGGCCGCATAGGCACCAGGCTCGTCATGGGCATAACGATACTCAGCCCCGTAGCCTAATTCTTTCATTAACTTGGTTGGTGCATTACGTAAATGAGGTGGTACTTCATAATCAGGGTGGTTACGGGCATCTTCTTTCGCATTCGCAAAGGCGACGTAGACCGCATTGCTTTTCGGTGCACATGCCAGATAGACGATTGCCTGAGCAATCGCCCGCTCACCTTCATATGCCCCCACCCGGGTAAAGCAATCCCAGGCAGAAACCGCAATCTGCATACCGCGCGGATCGGCATTGCCGACATCTTCCGAAGCAATTGCCAGTAAACGACGAGCGACGTACAGCGGATCACAGCCCGCTTGCAGCATACGGGCATACCAATACAGTGCCGCATCAGGATTCGAGCCCCGGATCGATTTATGTAGAGCGGAAATCATGTCGTACCACAGATCGCCTTTGTTATCGAAACGACCAATCTTCTCTCCGGCCACTTCAGCCAGCAAAGATAAGGTGATCTGCTTAATGCCGCTGCCGTCTTCTTCCGCCATATCGATGAGCTGCTCAAGATAGTTCAGCGCCATACGGGCATCACCACAAACCAGCTCGGCCAAGCGTTCTGTTACATCATCGACGAAGCGCATATTAGTATCGCTGATGCCGCGGCTCTTATCGGCCAACGCCTGCTCGATGACCGCCAGAATTTCTTCCGTTTCCAGCGATTTCAATTTATAGACCCGGGCACGTGACAACAATGCGTTGTTCAACTCGAAAGAGGGATTTTCCGTGGTCGCGCCGATAAACGTCACCGTGCCGTCTTCGATGTGCGGCAAAAAAGCATCTTGCTGGCTTTTGTTGAAGCGGTGCACCTCGTCGACAAACAAGATAGTACGGCGACCGGCCATCTTATTGTCTCTGGCTTTATCTATCGCAGCACGGATGTCTTTGACCCCAGAGGTAACGGCAGAGACTCGTTCGACCTCGGCGTTGGCATAATTTGCCGCAACTTCTGCTAACGTCGTTTTACCTGTACCTGGCGGCCCCCAGAGGATCATCGAGTGCAGATGACCCGCCTCAAGCGCACGACGCAGCGGTTTTCCTTCACCCAGAATGTGGTGCTGACCAATGTACTCTTCTACAGTACGGGGACGCATACGCGCTGCGAGCGGGCGAAAGTCAGAAGAAAAATCGAGGCTAAAGTTACTCAAAATAACCACTCTCTTTAATACGGAAAAAGGCGGTACTCAGTACCACCTATTTAAACAATTGCGATAGGGTCGAGGATCGAGGGTCCAGATCCTCGCTACTAGAATACGCGCATCTCATCGCTGAAACACTTAATTGCGCTGATCATCTAGCTCAACCCCTTTCGGTGGCGAAAAGGTAAACATGCCGCCTTCAGGCATCTGCTTACTGAACTGGCGGAAGGTAAAATTGCTACGCTGCCCGTCTTGTTCAACAACAGAGAAATTACGCACTTCACCGCTTTTAGCGACAGTAACAACAAACTTGCCCATTGAGGATGTGTTGTCTTTGGGCGTCAGGGTAAATGTATCTGACGTTTGCGCCACGTTGTAATGCGCCCAGTCACTGTCACTATTGCGAGTCAGCAACACAAATGGGGTCTGCTCTGTGGCATCTTGCAGCCACATTGCCGTGACCTGTTCGATGAACGGGCTGTAGTACCACAGCGTTTTGCCATCTGAGATCAATATGTTTTCGTCAGGCGTGACGGTATTCCAGCGAAAAAGATTCGGACGTTTAATGGCAACATCGCCCTGACCTTCCACCAGTACATCACCTTCGGGACTCAGCACTTGTTGATCAAACTGTGCACTGAACGCATTCACTAGATTTAACCGCTCACTTAGCTCTTGCTGCGGATCAGCCCAAGCAGCGGTGGAAACGATTATGGGCGCTGCAACCAGCAAACTCATTACTATTTTTTTAATCATTTTCAACAACCTATATTTTTAACCATTCTGGCTAATCCCTTGGTGGCGGTGGCGGAGCCAATACTTCACGGTTACCATTATGCCCCGGAGGGCTCACAATCCCGTGTGCTTCCAGTTGCTCCACAATACGCGCCGCGCGGTTATAACCAATTTTAAATTTGCGTTGTACGCCGGAGACTGAGCCCCGCCGTGTTTCTGCTACAAAAGCGGCAACCTCATCAAATAATTGATCTCGGTCGTCATCTGCGGATGTAGATTCACCCGGTAATAAGCTTTCTGAACCTTGCTCTGCATTTAAGATACTGTCGATGTATTGTGGCCGTCCGCGGGCTTTCCAGTCATTGACAACATTATGCACATCATCATCTGACGCAAAGGCACCATGAACACGTATGGTATGGCTCTGACCTGGTGGTAAATACAGCATATCACCCATTCCCAGTAGCGACTCTGCCCCGCCCTGATCAAGAATGGTGCGGGAATCGGTTTTGGTCGATACCGTAAATGCCATACGGGTTGGAATATTGGCTTTAATCAAGCCGGTGATCACATCCACAGATGGGCGCTGAGTCGCCAGTATAAGGTGGATTCCGGCAGCACGTGCTTTCTGGGCCAGGCGAGCAATCAGTTCTTCCACTTTTTTACCAACAACCATCATTAAGTCGGCAAATTCGTCGATGATAACAACAATACTTGGCATTTTCTCTAACAACGGGGGATGTTCATCCATGCTATCGCCGGGCTTCCATAACGGATCATAAATCGGATGGCCGGCCTCTGCCGCTTCCTGTAATTTCGCATTATAACCGGCAAGGTTACGCACCCCGACCGCAGACATTATTTTATAACGGCGCTCCATCTCACCCACACACCAGCGAAGTGCATTACCTGCATCTTTCATGTCGGTAACCACTTCCGTCAACAGGTGCGGGATCCCTTCATAGATCGAGAGTTCCAGCATTTTCGGGTCGATCATGATGAAACGACAATCTTCCGGCTTACATTTATACAGCAAGCTCAGGATCATGACGTTGACACCCACCGATTTACCAGACCCCGTTGTACCGGCGACCAGCAAGTGCGGCATTTTGCTCAAATCCGCCACCACCGCTTCACCGGCTATGTCATTACCCAATACGATAGGCAGCGCGCCTTTCATATTTCGGAAGCGCTCGCTGTCGACCACTTCCGACATATACACAGTCTCACGGCTATGGTTAGGCAGCTCCAGACCGATATAGGGTTTGCCCGGTATAACCTCGACAACACGTACCGCCGTTGCCGATAAGGCACGGGCTAAATCTTTTGCCAGACCGGAAATTCGACTGACTTTGACACCCGGCGCAAGATCCAATTCATAACGGGTAATAACCGGCCCGGGGCACACCGCGACCACCCGGGCTTTTATTTTATAATCCGCCAGCTTTGACTCAACTAACCGTGCCGTTTCCATCAGCTCTTCTTCTGATGTCGGCTCAACGTTTTGCTTTGGCGGTGCCAGTAAATCAATCGTTGGCATGGGTGAGGTCGGAACAGGTAGATCAGGACCTTTTTTCATTAAAAACGGATTATCGAGACCGGCGGCATGGACTTGCTCTTTTTGCGCGTCCCGGATCTTTTGCAAAAAGATCTCTTCATCGGACATAGGTTCTGCGCCGGCTTGTTGTGCGCGTTCTAACTCCGACATGCCGTCGTGGACGCCGATCTCGATACTGGTGTGTGGTTCGATACCACGCTCAACAGCAGCTTGCTCAGGTTCTGTGACTTGCATGGCGTCCATCGGTTGTTGATTGGCCTCCACCCTAGGAAGGCTTGGCTCCGAAACTGGCTCATTTTGCGATAAAACGATGCTTGCTGGTATGTCAGCGCCGTCTTGCTGTAAATCCTGATACGTGGCTTGATCACGCCCGATGGCCTTCTCGGCAGAAGGGCGGTTATTAACGAGCGACAAGTCACCTAAAGCCGGCTCATAAGGCTCCTGTAATGAATGCTCTGCCATTTCCGGTTCTGCTGCAGGCCCATCTGCTGCCAACACATTACTTTGAGCTGTCAGCGGCTCTTGCTCTTCGACATAAACCGTAAAATCTTCGTCATTTTCCAGTTCACGTTCCAATTGGGCAATGGTCAGTCCTTTTGCCTGTACCGTTGAGGTGATCTCAACGGATGCTGGCGAAAGCATTGCCTGATCCGGACGTTGTTGCGCCGACGCCGTGCCGGCAAGGTGCTCATCAGCCACAGCGGCGCCCAGGGCTTCAACCGCGGCGGCTTCGTTTCTGGACGTTTGGGCACGGCCAGACATTACAATTCTCGGAGCCGGAGCTTCGGCTTCCCATGGCTGGCGCGCAGATAATTGTTCCTCTTGTGCAAACGGCTCTCCTGCTCCCGATTTCTGGCTGTAAGAGGCTAATAACACATCATCAGCGTCTGGCTGAGATTGGATCATCTGCTGTGCATATGGGGTTTGCTGCTCATCAGGAATATCGGCCGCAAACGGTGTCAGGGTTTCTGATTTATCAGCGCGGATCTTGTTCAGCAACCAAGACAGGCTGCCTAACGTCGTGTCGCCTAATGTATCGACAATGGATAACCAGGAAATACCGGTAAATAATGTAAAGCCGACGGCCCAGACAAACATCATCACCAAGGTGGTACCGAGTATGTTGAGCAGAGGTAAGGTCATATTCGAAACAACATCACCAATCACTCCACCGGACGAGAAGTACCAGATATCATCAAAGTTCAAATCGGCTAGACCACAGCTGGTCAGAAACAGCAAAAGCAAGCCGAGCAGACGCGTTCCGAAGATCGTATAATCAATCGACTTCGGCTCTTTGCGATGGCTGAATAATACCCATGCGGCCAGCACAATGGCGGCCGGCAAGAGATAAGCCAGAGAGCCGAAAGCGAAGAAAAAAGTATCTGCGACGAGTGCCCCCATGGCCCCCGCTTTATTTTGGACGGGGCCTTCCCACGCGGTTTGAGACCATGACGGATCGGCGGGATCAAAGCTTACCAATGCCACCATGATAAAAATGGCGGCCAGAATGCCGATAATTAGAAAGCTCTCAAGAATGCGCTGTCCGCCAGAAAGACGCGCTTTGGGCTGCTGTTTGCCTTTAACCTTCCTCAAAAAAAACTCCGGTGTTTCTACTTTAATAACAAAAAAAACGGCGTCATAACCAATCTTGAAAACGGGCTATCTCAGCACCCGCCACCAACACCCGTTGGTTGATTCATTGATTAATTTATTATTGACTGCATTTGTATACCCAGAAAAATCCGTTTCTATCTGCCCTATCTTATACCAGTTAAGATCATTTGTGATGTTATCAGTGTAAGAAACAAAAACTGGAAGCAAGACGCTGAAACTCAGTATTGTAGACGTGTATGCGTTGATAAAATTCATCATTTTGTTAATTAACGGTGATAATCGCTCAATTTATCAACGTTCTGCCAAATCTATTGATTATCTGACCATTCAGAATGTTTTCGGGGGGAGTTATGTTGATGAGTGACGTCTTCGGATGACAACGGATTCTTGCCTGAAAAGTAAAAATGAACAGAAGCGAAATAGATCGCGTTTAATAAAAATAAAATATCACTTCGCAACAGGGTCGGAGCTGACAATACCAAGATGGTTAAAACTTGTCGGTATCACGTCCAGAAACAAATCGAGCGGCATACGCCGCCCGATCCACTCGCCTCACTCTGCCACCAGCAACCGAATCACCATCAAAGATAGCTCACAGTGTCATTAGCGAGTTTTAATAACCAAGTTATTAGTTTGCTTAACTTCTTCCATGACCACGTAAGTGCGGGTATCGTTAACACCAGGTAGACGAAGTAGTGTTTCGCCTAGCAGTTTACGGTAAGCCGACATATCAGATACGCGTGTTTTTAACAGGTAATCGAAATCACCGGATACAAGATGGCATTCCTGAATATCTTCCAGCTCCTGAACTGACTTGTTGAATTGCTCGAATACGTCAGGCGCACCGCGGTTTAGCGTGATTTCAACAAAAACAAGCAGCGATGCATCTAGAAACTGAGGGTTCAACAGTGCAGTGTAGCCGCTGATATAACCTTGACGCTCTAGTCGACGCACACGCTCAAGACAGGGTGTTGGAGAAAGCCCAACACGCTTAGACAGTTCAACATTCGAAATGCGACCATCTTTTTGCAGCTCATTCAAAATGTTACGGTCAATGCGATCCAATTCCTTGGATGGTTTCTTTTTGGTATCTACCATTTTTTATTCCACCTTCTTACTTCCTTGCAAAAAAATATACTACAACTTTCCAATATTTAGAATCAAATACTCTGATAGTCAAACTATACTGCCATTAGATCCGCATTAACAACCTTGCCGATAGCAAATAACACTATGATGCCAAGGGGGAAGCAGGATGATCATTGGTGTACCCAAAGAAATCAAAGACCATGAATACCGCGTGGGTCTGATCCCATCGAGCGTTCGTGAGCTTGTCTTACTCAATCACCAAGTCCTCGTCGAAACCAATGCCGGGGCTGGTATTGGCCTGAGCGATGCTGACTATCAAGCTGCCGGTGCGTTCATTATTTCTAGCGCCAAAGAAGTTTTTACCAGATCAGAGATGATTGTCAAAGTAAAAGAGCCTCAGGCAGTAGAAAGAACTATGCTCCACGAAGGGCAGATTTTATTCACCTATCTCCATCTTGCACCAGATCTTCTGCAAACAAAAGACCTGATAAAGAGTAAAGCTGTCTGTATTGCTTATGAAACGGTAACAGATAATAAGGGTACATTACCACTTTTAGCACCAATGTCTGAAGTTGCAGGACGAATGTCTGTTCAGGCAGGTGCCCAGACACTGGAAAATTCGCGGGGCGGACGCGGGCTATTGTTAAGTGGCGTACCGGGGGTCGAACCGGCAAAAGTCGTCATTTTAGGTGGTGGCGTCGTTGGCTCGAATGCTGCACGTATCGCATTAGGTATGCGCGCTGACGTCACGATTCTCGACCGGAACATAGAGACACTACGGGCATTAGATGCTGAATTTCAAGGCCGGGCGAAAATCATCTATTCAACCGCAGAAGCCATCGATCATCTGGTTATCGATGCCGACCTGATTATCGGAGCGGTACTGATCCCCGGCGCTGCTGCGCCCAAACTGATCACAGCAGAACACGTCAAAATCATGAAGCAGGGCTCTGCGCTGGTTGATGTTGCTATCGACCAAGGCGGCTGTTTTGAGACCTCTCGCCCGACAACGCATACCGAGCCGACTTATATTGTTGATGATGTCGTCCATTATTGTGTTGCCAATATGCCCGGCGCCGTTGCCCGCACCTCAGCGATCGCGTTAAACAATGCCACCCTGCCCTATGTACTCAACCTGGCAAACAAGGGATATAAGAAAGCGCTGCTAGAAGATGAAGGGTTCTTAAATGGCATGAACATCATGCACGGCAAAGTGACTTGTAAAGAAGTGGCGGATGCCTTCGATCTTCATTTCACCGATCCCACCGTTGCCCTCAGTATGCATTGATCGACCGAGCATCTCGCTGAGAACGTACTGTATGAGGGAAATCTTCCTGCTGATTTTCCTTTTTGCTCTGCTGATCATCCTCGTTTTTACGCCCTCTTTTGGACTGTATTTCATTTGGCATAATGACACGCTTTCTTTACGCCCCCAATTTACCTACAATCACCCACTTAATAAGAAATAATCCCATTCAGCCTGGAGAAGTAATGAGTAACGTAAGACATTGTAATCTGCTCATCCTCGGTTCTGGCCCTGCTGGCTATACCGCCGCGGTTTATGCTGCTCGTGCCAACCTGAACCCAGTGATGATCACGGGCATGCAGCAAGGCGGTCAGCTCACGACGACAACCGAAGTTGAAAACTGGCCAGGTGATGCGGAAGGTTTAACCGGTCCGGCCCTAATGGATCGCATGAAAGCTCACGCCGAGAAGTTTGAGACTGAAATCATCTTTGATCACATCAATGAAACCGATTTTAGCCAGCGCCCGTTTCGTCTGAAAGGCGACAGTGGTGAATACACCTGTGATGCGCTAATCATTTCAACCGGCGCTTCCGCTAAATACCTGGGGCTGGAGTCGGAAGAAACCTTCAAAGGCCGTGGCGTGTCAGCTTGCGCAACATGTGATGGTTTCTTCTACCGTAACCAAAAAGTTGCCGTTGTGGGTGGCGGTAATACTGCGGTTGAAGAAGCATTATACCTGTCCAACATCGCATCTGAAGTACATCTTATTCACCGTCGCGACGCATTTCGTTCAGAGAAGATTCTGATCAACCGGCTGATGGATAAGGTAGAAAACGGCAATATCGTTCTTCACACCGATCGCATTCTGGACGAAATTCTGGGCGATGATATGGGGGTTACGGGGGTTCGCATTAAAGATACCAAATCTGATGCGACAGAAACTATTGACGTTATGGGTGCCTTCATTGCTATCGGCCATCAGCCGAACACGGCAATCTTTGAAGACCAGCTGGATATGGCCAACGGCTATATCAAAGTCCAGTCAGGTACTCAGGGCAATGCCACCCAAACCAGTGTCGAAGGGATCTTCGCTGCCGGTGATGTCATGGATCATGTCTATCGCCAGGCTATTACCTCGGCGGGAACCGGTTGTATGGCCGCCCTTGATGCAGAGCGTTATCTGGATGCATTAGAACAACAAAAATAATCTTATTTCTGGCCGTTGTTAATAACGGCCAGATCTTTTCAGTCTGCTCAACATCTGCCTGCATACTGCAGCGCACCGTTTAACAACGATACCTTTTTTATGGATAAACAATTACAACGTGATTTAACCCAGTGGTTAAAATCACAAAGCAAGTTAGCCAAACGCTGGCTTATGCTGAGTGTCGGGCTTGGTTTCCTTTCAGGGGTGCTCTTAGTCGGCCAAGCTGCGCTATTAGCCAATATACTCCACCAACTGATCATAGAACACACCGACAAGTATGAACTCGTCAGCCAGTTTGTCGGCCTGATCGCCATTGTAGGCTTACGCGCAGCTTGCAGCTGGGGGCGGGAAATTTTCGGCTACCGCTGCGGCGAACAAATTCGGCTCCATATCCGCCGGCTGATCTTAAACCGCCTGCACAGTCTGGGACCGGCTTACATCAAAGGCAAACCAGCCGGTGCCTGGGCCAGCCTGGTTCTTGAGCAAGTCGAAGAGATGCAAGATTTTTTTGCTCGCTACCTCCCTCAGATATCGATTGCGGTACTGGTTCCTGTCGTCATCCTGGTGACAGTCTTCCCTATAAACTGGGCTGCAGGCTTGATTTTTTTAATCACAGCTCCGCTTGTACCAATGTTTATGGCGTTAGTCGGCTTAGGGGCAGCAGATGCTAACCGACGTAACTTTAAAGCATTACAGCGCCTTTCCGGCCACTTTTACGATCGTTTGCAAGGGCTGTCTACCCTTCGTTTATTTAACCGCGCGGATGCAGAAGCTGAAAACCTTCATACCGCCTCGCATGTGTTGCGTAAACGCACCATGGAAGTATTGCGTCTCGCCTTCCTGTCGTCTGCAGTACTGGAGTTTTTCTCCGCCATTTCGGTTGCTATCGTTGCCGTTTACTTTGGTTTCTCGTTTATCGGTGAATTAAATTTCGGCCACTATGGTGTACCAATCTCGCTGTTTACCGGCCTTTTTGTCCTCGTCTTAGCTCCCGAGTTCTACCAGCCACTGCGTGATCTGGGTACCTTCTACCACGCTAAGGCCCAGGCTATCGGTGCTGCAGAATCGATCGTTGAGTTTCTTAACGTTGAAGCCGACGAAATGGCCGCTGGTGACAAAGAACTGCCGTCACCGGAAACCATCGAAATCAGGGTAAGCGATCTGGAAGTACTGAGCCCTCAGGGTCAGGTTCTTGCCGGCCCGTTAAGCTTCGATATTCTGGCCCGCGAACAGGTTGCTCTGGTCGGACCTAGCGGCGCGGGTAAGACCAGCCTGCTTAATGCCCTGCTCGGTTTCCTGCCTTATCGCGGCAGCTTGAAAATCAACGGGATCGAACTGAAAGAGCTGGATCACAGCGAGTGGCGTCAGGCGATTAGCTGGGTGGGACAAAACCCGCTGCTCGTTCATGGCACTGTCCATGACAACATCACCCTAGGCAACACGCTGGCAACCGATGAGCATGTTGGCCTGGTAGCAAAACAGGCCTATGCAGACGAGTTTATCAACCGTCTCGAAAAGGGCTACCAACACCATGTCGGTGATCGCTCCGGAGGCTTATCTGTAGGTCAGGCACAGCGTATTGCTGTTGCCCGTGCCATGCTGCAAAGCGGTGCATTTTGGGTCTTAGACGAACCCACCGCGAGTCTTGATGCTAACAGTGAAAAACTGGTGCTGAAAAGCCTGAGCCAAGCCGTACAAGGCCAAACAACGTTAATGGTCAGCCACCGCCTAGATCAGTTATCGACCATTGACCGTGTTCTGGTATTAGAAGACGGTAAGCTGGTTCAGAACGGTCATTTCGATCAAATCAGTCATGAAGGTTTACTCGCCGACATGCTTTCCCATACCGATAAGAGGGATCTCAATGCGTGATTTAATCCCTTACCTGAAGCTCTACCGTAAACACTGGTTCGGCCTGACTCTGGGCATGCTATTAGGTCTGGCGACCTTGCTTGCGGCAATGAGTCTGTTAACCCTTTCCGGTTGGTTTATTTCCGCTTCGGCGGTTGCAGGCTTAACTATTGCCCGTGAAACGTTCAACTACATGCTGCCCGGAGCCGGGGTTCGCGGGTTCTCAATTGCCCGTACCGCAGGCCGCTGGGGGGAGCGTGTGGTCAGCCATAATGCCACCTTTAAATTACTGGCCGATCTGCGTCTGTTCTTTTTCAAAAAGCTGACCCCCTTAATTCCGGGCCGTCAGGCTAACTTACGAGATGCAGACTTGCTAAACCGTCTGGTGGCAGATGTCGATGCGATGGACCACGTTTACCTGCGCCTGATCAGCCCGCTGACTATCGGCATTATCGGTCTGCTTACGATCACCGGCTTTCTGGCCTGGTTTGATTTAACGATCGGCCTGACCCTGGGAGCTATCCTGCTGACATTGATGCTAGCTCTGCCAGTGATTTTCTACCGCCTGGGTAAATCCAACGGTGCCGCGCTAACCTATGCCAAAGCCAACTATCGTATTAAGCTGCTGGATTGGTTGCAGGGACACGCAGAATTATTGCTGTTCAATGCGGAAGAACGCTACCGCAAGCAGGCAGAAGATGAACAGCAGTTATTGCTGGCAGCGCAACGCCGGATGGCCAGCCTGACCGGATTAGCCAATGCCATCCTGATGGCAGCAACGGGCTGGACCCTGGTACTGATTATCTGGATTGCCGCTGACGGTGTCGGTGGTGCTGCCCCCGATCCTTTCGTCGCCATGGTTGCCTTTGCCACGATGGCCAGCTTTGAGCTGATGATGCCTGTTGCGGGTGCCTTCCAGTATCTGGGGCAGACCCTGACATCGGCTCGTCGCCTGAACGAAATCATCGAAGCCACACCGGACACGCTATTTGATCCAAATGGCCATCAGGCTGCAGTGAAGGGTGATATCACTATTGATAATATCAGTTATACCTATTACGGCAGTGACCAACCGGTACTGAACAATGTGTCCGTCAGTCTGAAACAAGGGAAAAAGCTGGCACTGCTTGGCCGTACTGGTTGCGGTAAATCTACTCTGCTTCAGCTTCTGACCCGAAACTGGGATCCGCAACAGGGCCAAATCCGTATTGATGACGTGGTACTGCCGGATTGGCATGAAGACTCACTCCGGAAAGCCGTGACCGTCGTCAGCCAGCGCGTTGACGTGTTTAACGGCTCATTGCGTGAAAACCTGATACTGGCAAAACCGGAAGGTAGTGACGAAGAGTTTATCGCGGCGCTGAATAGCGTCGGTCTGCAAGTGCTGCTTGACGGTAAGGGGTTAGATACCTGGCTCGGTGATGGGGGACGCCAGATCTCGGGTGGTGAACGCCGTCGCTTAGGTATTGCCCGTGCACTGTTACATGATGCACCGATCCTGCTGCTCGATGAACCGACAGAAGGGCTGGATCGCCGTACCGAGCAGCAGATCCTGAACCTGCTACTGGAGCATGCCAAAAACAAAACCGTTCTGTTTATCACCCACCGCTTGGTGGGTCTGGAACAGATGGATCAGATTTGCCTGATGGATGAAGGCGAAATCATTGAACACGGGAAGCACAAAGAACTGTTGGCGGCAGGCGGCCGTTATTCAGAATTGTGCAATCGTATTTAAGGTTTGATAATTGAGAAAAACGAGGAATGAGAGTTCCTCGTTTTTAAAAAACCTTATCCACCCGTACCCCTTCATTGAAATAGAGAATTCGCACATTGTCACCCCGGCCGAAAATCATACTCTGGTCGACATCCTGAATCACATCAATCAATTTTCCGTCATCGGTTTTAATCAATATTTCCACCAGGCGATAT
This sequence comes from Photobacterium sp., assembly GCF_057456235.1. Classification (NCBI taxonomy): domain Bacteria; kingdom Pseudomonadati; phylum Pseudomonadota; class Gammaproteobacteria; order Vibrionales; family Vibrionaceae; genus Photobacterium; species Photobacterium sp. The sequence continues at coordinate 526,266 of NZ_JBVCPH010000001.1, forward strand.
TCAACGACTGTTTGACCAGGCTGGCGATTATGCGCAATGCTGGCTCCGGCCACAACACCGACAGCCGTTGCAACCTCACGGCCTGTACCGTCACCAAACTGATTGCCAATCAAGCCTCCCACCACGCCACCCAATAAGGTTTCCCAGCCGTTATGCCGCGAGTTAATCACTTCCTGCTGGGTGATATAGCGAACAGTATCGACTTGGCCGAAGACTATCTTGTTAACAGCACGGGCTTCATTACGGTTGTATGGCGCTGCCGTTAAAGTCAGTGGCAGCAATAACAGTAACATTAACAACGTTCTCATATATAATTTCCCCACAGGCCCTAATATTAAACTGAATAATTGAGTTTCTATGGCTATTTACCTGCCGGAATTAGACCCGGTTGATACGCATTTCCCTAACCCGGAAACCGCTCTTGACGATCCCAATGGCTTACTGGCTTTTGGCGGAGACTTACGGCCTGAACGTTTGGTGTCTGCTTATCGACAAGGGATCTTCCCCTGGTATTCTGATGGCGAGCCTATTTTATGGTGGAGCCCTGCTCCCCGGGCGATCTTCCTTCCAGACAAGTTTAGACCGAGCAAAAGCCTGCGTAAATTTTACCGTAAATCAGGATACCAAATCACGCTGAATAAAGCCTGTCATGAAGTGATCCGTCAATGCGCCGCCAGCCGGGGGCCGGACGCCACCTGGATAACGGCCAGCATGATGCAAGCTTATCAAGTCATGCATAATCTCGGCTATTGCCACTCCGTCGAAGTGTGGGATCAGGGCAAGCTGGTCGGTGGCCTGTATGGCTTACAAGTCGGGACAATCTTCTGTGGTGAATCGATGTTCTCGCTGGCAGACAATGCGTCAAAGATCGCGCTATGGTTTTTCTGTCGCCACTTCACCGCGCACGGCGGTAGCTTAATCGACTGCCAAATCATGAATGACCATCTAGAATCATTAGGTGCTGTCGAAATTGAACGTCGTCCGTTCATGCAACAATTGCATCGGGATAGAGATGCAATACTTAAAACCGGCTGCTACACAGCACAAGAGTTGCTGGTCCCAGCAGAATAAAGGCGTCTATGAATAACCTCTCTTTACGAATTGGTTTAACTCCCTTTTCTTATTGTAACTATCTGCCCGGCAAACAAGAGCAACTGGGCGTGGTAATGGACCAACACTGGCTTTCAGCCAAAGGTTACAGCGTACTGTTAGCTTCAGGTTATCGTCGCAGCGGCTGCGCTGTCTATAAACCCATGTGCGAACAATGTACGGCCTGTACCCCAATCCGTGTTGATTGCCAATGTTTCACACCATCGAAAAGTCAGAAGCGCCAGCTCAATCAGATGAAGAAGCTGCGCTGGGAATTTAAAGCCAAGTTAGATGACAACTGGTTCACGCTGTATGAAAAGTACATCCGGTTACGTCATGCTGAAGGCGCCATGTATCCCGCGAACAAACAACAGTTCTTTGATTTCTGCACCGCCGAATGGATGGACACGCTTTTTCTTCACGTCTATGAGGACGACACTCTGGTTGCCATTGCCGTTACTGACGTGTTTGTTGATGCGCTAAGCGCGGTATATAGCTTTTTCGAACCGGACTCGACGCTGTCGCTGGGTACTCTGTGTGTATTATTCCAGATTCAATACTGCCAGCAGACCGGACGAAAGTGGCTCTACCCCGGCTATCAAATTGATGCCTGCAAGGCGATGAATTACAAAATCAGATTTAAGCCACACCAAAAATTAATTCAGGGGCGATGGCAGGAATAGCCAGTAACATCGCCATCCTGACTGAAATTAGTACACTTAACCGTTACCTAATATGTGTATTTCGACAAAATCAGGGTAAAATGAACTTTAGTCGGTAACAAAAGCTGACAAAGAGTACAGGCAAGGGTAGAATTGCGGCCTAAACTTTACACTTAAACAGTTTAAAGGCATTATTCTGCCCGATCAGAAGAATGGCAGGTAGCCTAAGAGGATTCAATGGCAAAAGAAGACGTAATTGAAATGCAAGGTACTGTACAAGATACACTGCCTAACACTATGTTCCGCGTTGAACTGGAAAACGGTCACGTAGTTACCGCTCACATCTCTGGTAAAATGCGTAAGAACTATATCCGTATTCTGACTGGTGACAAGGTTACCGTGGAACTGACTCCGTACGACCTGACTAAAGGCCGCATCGTCTTCCGCGCACGTTAATCTTAAAACGAGATTAAAGAATACTGTGAAACCCGGCCAGTTGCCGGGTTTTATTTTGTCTGTTGTTAGTGTTCACCTAATACCTATCTACATCGGCAGATAAAAAATAACCACCTCTCAGCGGTTATTTCGTTTGTATTGTTGAAAACAGTTGTTGGTAAAAGCACTGGCTAATGCGCAGGTTCCATTTCGCTATTGAAATGGAAATCGAGTTCGCCATTGATGTAATCAACCCGTACCGAACCGCCGTTTACCAGGCAACCAAACAACAATTCATTGGCCAAAGGCTTCTTGAGGCGGTCTTGAATGAGTCGGGCCATCGGACGTGCCCCCATGCTCTTGTCATACCCTTTCTCTGCCAGCCAGACACGAGCACTATCAGAGACTTCCATCGAAACGCCACGGGCATCAAGCTGGGCTTGCAACTCAACAATGAACTTATCGACCACTTGAGAAATAACCTCTTTATCAAGGTTGTTAAACCAAATGATGCTATCTAAACGGTTACGAAATTCTGGTGTAAACACACGCTTAATTTCCGACATCGCATCCAGGCTGTGATCTTGCTGAATCAAACCAATCGACTTACGCACTGTCTCCGTGACACCGGCATTGGTAGTCATAACAAAGATGACATTACGAAAATCGGCTTTACGACCGTTATTATCCGTTAATGTCCCGTTATCCATTATCTGAAGTAGCAGGTTAAACACATCAGGGTGCGCTTTTTCAATTTCATCAAGCAATACGACCGAGTGCGGCTGCTTAATAACCGCATCAGTGAGCAGTCCACCCTGGTCATAACCGACATAACCGGGAGGCGCACCAATCAAACGGCTAACGGTATGTCGTTCCATATATTCCGACATATCAAAACGCAGCAACTCAATACCTAAAGTACGCGCCAGCTGAACGGTTACTTCCGTTTTACCTACCCCGGTAGGGCCCGCAAACAGGAATGAACCGACAGGTTTATTCTCAGCCCCCAAACCGGCACGACTTAACTTGATCGCTTCAGTCAGCGCATCAATAGCCGGATCCTGTCCAAACACCAGCATCTTCAGCTTACTATCCAGATTCTTCAGGACATCACGGTCACTCGATGACACTGATTTTTCAGGAATACGTGCCATTTTAGCGATCATCGCTTCGATATCGCTAACGTTAACGGTTTTCTTACGGCGACTCGCAGGCGCAAGGCGACAGCGGGCGCCGGCTTCATCTATCACATCAATTGCCTTATCAGGCAGATGACGTTCATTGATGTATTTCGCTGACAATTCGACCGCGGCACGAATCGCTTTATTGGTATAGCGTACATCGTGGTGTGCTTCGTATTTGGGCTTCAGGCCCATCAATATTTTAGTGGTGTCATCGATCGTAGGCTCAATAACATCGATCTTCTGGAAACGACGAGCCAACGCACGCTCTTTCTCAAAAATATTGCTGTATTCCTGGTAAGTCGTTGACCCCATGCAGCGAATTTTTCCGCTGCTCAGTAACGGCTTGATGAGGTTGGCGGCGTCTACCTGACCGCCAGACGCAGCACCTGCACCGATGATGGTATGAATTTCATCAATGAACAGAACCGCGTGAGCTTCTTTTTCAAGCTGTTTCAAAATACCTTTAAAGCGCTTCTCGAAGTCACCACGATATTTCGTTCCTGCTAGCAAAGAACCAATATCCAATGAATAGATAACACAGTCTTGAATAATTTCAGGAACCTGGCCTTCAACAATACGCCATGCCAGCCCCTCAGCGATGGCGGTTTTACCGACACCGGCCTCACCGACCAGTAATGGGTTGTTTTTTCGACGGCGACACAGAACCTGAACGGTGCGTTCAAGTTCGCTATCTCGGCCAATTAACGGATCAATACCACCGGCACGGGCCAGTTGGTTCAGGTTAGTTGCAAAGTTTTCCAGCTTGTCTTCTGAGCCTTGTTCAGCGCGAGGTTCTTCCCCTCCGACATCCGAACCACCCAAATCATCGTTGTCACTGTCCTTGACAGTACCGTGCGAAATGAAATTGACCACATCTAAACGGCTAATGTCACTTTTCTTCAGTAGATAAGCGGCATGAGATTCTTGCTCGCTGAAAATGGCAACAAGCACATTAGCACCCGTGACTTCACTGCGACCCGATGATTGGACATGGAAAACAGCGCGCTGCAGAACACGCTGAAAGCTTAGTGTTGGTTGCGTTTCACGGCTCTCATCATCCATAGGAATGAGCGGTGTGGTCTGCTCGATGAATGAATCAAGCTCCTTGCGTAAAACATCAAGGTCAGCGCGGCACGCTAACAGCGCTTCTTGAGCGGCGACGTTTTCTAGTAAGGCCAACAGTAAATGCTCAACGGTCATAAACTCATGGCGCTTTTCTCTCGCACGTGCAAATGCACCGTTCAAGCTGGCTTCAAGTTCTTTATTTAGCATAAGGCACCTCCCCTAAATACCACTCAATATGGCGTGCCGGAAAAAGTTTAAGCTTTCTCCATAGTACACAGTAGTGGATGTTCATGCTCCCTAGCATACATCATCACTTGTGCCACTTTCGTTTCAGCGACTTCAGCGGTGAAGGTTCCGCAAATGGCTTTCCCTTCATAATGTACAGAAAGCATCAACTGTGTGGCTTTCTCCAGATCCATGGAGAAGAACTTCTGTAACACTTCTATCACAAAATCCATCGGAGTGTAATCATCATTGTTTAAAATAACTTTATACATCGACGGTGGTTTAACCTGAGTTTTTTCCTCATCTAATACATCTGACTCAGGAATAATCCATTCATATAACTTACTCATAATCTCATCTTATAGCTAAAGAATCCAAATGCCATTTATTAACAAAAACTTAAAAGATCAATGCATAAATCCATGGCGACTAAATGGCGACACTTTTTCTCTACCTATACATCAACACTAATCCACCAATTGTATTCCAGCAAATCTAAGGTGGCTATGACCAAATTAATTTTTACAGCAACACCTATCTGTTTAAGCCTGTTAAAACAGTCAATATGGCCACGTTTGTCATAAACTGATCGGCAAGTGCCAGCTTAATCTGATTTTTTACGGCATTAACTATTTCCTCAATTTCCATTTTTCCTTTTTACGTTGAGCTCAACGATCTTTATCGTGCTCTTTAACCAAAAACGGTAAAAACATTCCTTGAAGCTCAACCAAATGTTTAATCACCCGTTTAAAACAAGTTCACTATCCTGCTGCCCTGCGAATCTTAAGGCTTTTTGGCTCTTGCGAAGGTGCGCTTTCTGTCGATGAACTTATATTCACGCCCTTAAATATCGAGTCTGTCACAAATAGCGAAAAGTGGCGCACATGTAATAAATAGATACCAAATATGATTTTATTTGAGTTTAGTGATTCTGAACAGTCTCTGATTATCGGCTCAGGGCCCATATGGCGCGGGTTGTGGGCGGCGAAGCTTATGATTTCATCTTCATCATTTGTTGAAGCACTTAGTATATCCGGATTAATAAAAAAAGATTTTATCCAAATGTTACAATATGCACTTGACTGTCTAGCACTTTTTACTAAAGTGTAACCTGTAGTAGATATAAACTGCATCAAATAGCATTAGTATGCAAGAGTTCGAGGATGAGCCTTGCTAACTAATGCAGAATGGAACTTGAATGCAAGAGGGATGTAAAGCATGGCAACAGGTACGGTTAAATGGTTCAATAACGCCAAAGGTTTTGGTTTCATCTGCCCTGAAGGAGGAGATGGTGATATCTTTGCACACTATTCAACCATCCAGATGGATGGATATCGAACACTAAAAGCTGGCCAGCAGGTCAACTATCATGTTCAGACTGGTCCTAAAGGTTTCCATGCCAGCGAGATAGTCCCGCTCGACGGTGATACGGCAAAATAGTCATCAACGTTAAGTCGCATCAAATCCTAAAGGTGGGCAATGTGCTCGCCTTTTTTTATCAAACGAACCAACCTTCTCACCAAGCTGCATTCGTCGCCTGACTAACATGTAAGTAATCTATTTCTGATCTCATTTTAACTCACGTAATACATCAATAAGCGAAAAGTCAGACCTTCCCGACCACTGAATAAAAAGTGAATAAACCCACCGTCATTATTAACATTTTAATTAACAAGTTAAATCTAGTGCACCCGACAGATTAAAGACCAACAAAAAAGGCCCAGCCGAAGCTGAGCCCTTTACATATCACGAGAGTAAAAAATGAATTTTTACATCTGCTCAATCATATCATTAGCAAACTCAGAACACTTACGAAGCGTTGCACCTTCCATCAGGCGTTCAAAGTCATAAGTTACCGTCTTATTGCTAATGGCAGCTTCGGTCGCGCTGATGATGAGATCAGCGGCTTCAGTCCAGCCCATGTGGCGAAGCATCATTTCAGCCGAAAGAATGAGTGAGCCAGGGTTTACTTTATCCTGACCGGCATATTTCGGTGCTGTACCGTGAGTGGCTTCAAATAGCGCTACGCCATCACCAATGTTTGCGCCTGGGGCAATACCGATACCTCCAACCTGAGCGGCAAGTGCATCCGAAATGTAGTCACCGTTCAAGTTCATGGTCGCAATAACATCGTACTCAGCAGGACGAAGCAGGATCTGTTGCAGGAATGCATCTGCGATACAGTCTTTAATAACGATCTCTTTGCCAGTGTTTGGATTCTTCAGTGTCATCCATGGACCACCGTCCAACAGCTCTGCTCCAAACTCTTGCAATGCAACTTCGTAACCCCAATCTTTGAAGGCACCCTCGGTGAACTTCATAATGTTCCCTTTGTGAACCAGCGTTAACGAGTCACGGTCATTATCGATTGTGTACTGGAGGGCTGCGCGGATCAGACGCTTAGTCCCTTCCTCAGAAATAGGCTTGATCCCGATACCACACTGCTGCGGAAAACGAATTTTCGTTGCGCCCATTTCGTCTTGCAGGAATTTAATGACTTTATCGGCTTCTGCCGTGCCAGCTTGAAATTCAACACCGGCGTAGATATCTTCTGAGTTTTCACGGTAGATAACCATGTCGGTCAGTTCCGGTTGTTTAACCGGGCTTGGTACGCCTTCGAAATAACGAACCGGACGCGCACAGATGTACAGATCAAGTTCTTGGCGCAGAGCAACATTAAGGGAACGAATACCACCGCCAACTGGAGTCGTTAACGGGCCTTTAATAGCCACTTTATATTCACGAATGAAATCTAAAGTTTCTTGCGGTAGCCACGCGTCTTCGCCATAAACCTGGGTTGATTTCTCACCGGTGTAGATTTCCATCCACTCAATTTTACGGTCGCCAGCGTACGCTTTTTTCACTGCCGCATCGACAACTTTGATCATTGCAGGACTTACATCAACACCAATACCATCACCTTCAATGTATGGAATGATCGGGTTGTTAGGAACGACCAGCTTACCGTTTGCGTCAAGTGTAATTTTTTGACCTTCAGCTGGTACAACTACTTTACTATCCATTTAAATCTCCTAGCGTCCATTTGTTATCTTTTTGTAAGATGCGCGCAAATCATACTTGAAATTTTACCAACACGCCAATTGAGTTTTTTTAGCGTATAATGGGACCGTCGAAATTACCAACCCCCAGAACAGCACGCTACCTATGAAGCCAAACACCTCCTATCGTCAAGCTCAACGGTCCAATAATGAGCGCAGAGCATCAAGAAAACTGCATAAACCAAAGCGCCCTCGCGGTCCGCAAAAGATCATTTTATTTAACAAACCATTCAATGTATTGACTCAGTTTTCCGGTGAACCTGGCGATAAAACACTGTCTGATTACATCCCGGTAAAAGACATCTATCCTGCCGGACGGTTAGATAAAGACAGCGAAGGTTTGTTGGTGTTAACCAACGATGGCGTACTTCAGGCTCGCTTGACTCAGCCAAAATCTAAATCACCTAAAATCTATTGGGCGCAGGTCGAGGGCGTTCCTAGCGATGATGATCTGGAGCAACTCCGTAAAGGGGTAACCTTAAATGACGGGCCAACCCTACCTGCAGATATTGAGCGTATTACTCAACCTGAAATATGGGATCGTAACCCACCAATTCGTGAGCGTAAAAACATACCGACAACCTGGCTTGCGATCACGTTGAGAGAAGGCCGGAATCGGCAGGTACGTCGTATGACCGCCCACATCGGCTTTCCGACCTTGCGCCTGATCCGCTATAAGATGGCGGACTGGACAGTTAATGATCTGGCCCCTGGCGAGTGGCGTGAAGTGACTTTAATACCGACAACTGACCACTAACCTCTGTGCGGCTAAATAAATATTGCTTGCCGGTAGCGTTCGCTGCCGGTATTTCCTGACCGATTTTTATCACGGGTCCACACATAAAAAGCTACACATTGCATGCGTGTTCAACTATTATTGCCAGCAATTAGCAAACGTTTGCGTGACTGTAAGGTAAGACCTTGAGTTTTTATCATAAAGGCGTATTCATGCAGCATATTGTCGTTTTTTCAGTACGATAAAATTATTAAAGTGTGATTCTGCTCTCGGTCTGTTTCGGCCCTGAGCTTTCTGTTAGAATTACACTCTTATCACTACTAGCGACTTAAGAGAAATATGTCAGATAACAGCCAGAAAAAAGTCATTGTCGGCATGTCCGGCGGCGTTGACTCTTCCGTATCAGCTTACTTATTGCTTCAACAGGGCTATCAGGTTGAAGGCCTGTTTATGAAGAACTGGGAAGAAGACGATAATGAAGAATACTGCTCTGCCGCAGAAGATCTCGCTGATGCGCAAGCTGTATGTGACAAGCTAGGGATCCACCTTCATACGATTAACTTTGCAGCAGAATACTGGGATAATGTGTTCGAGTACTTTCTGGCTGAATACAAAGCAGGTCGTACACCTAACCCGGATATCCTTTGCAACAAAGAGATCAAATTCAAAGCCTTCCTGGAGTTCGCCGATGAAGTTCTGGAAGCTGATTACATTGCGATGGGTCACTACACTCGACGTAGTTTCCCGACCGGTGAAGGCGAAAAGCCACAGATGTTACGCGGTGTCGACACCAACAAAGATCAGAGCTACTTCCTGTATACCCTTAGCCATGAACAAATTGCGCGCAGCCTGTTCCCGGTCGGTGAGTTGGAAAAACCCGAAGTACGCCGTATTGCAGAAGAGCAAGATCTGATCACCGCGAAGAAAAAAGATTCAACCGGTATCTGCTTTATCGGTGAGCGTAAATTCACTGAGTTTTTAAGTAAGTACCTTCCGGCTCAGCCAGGAAATATTGAGACGGCTGATGAAGGCAAAGTGATTGGCGAGCACCAGGGCCTGATGTACCACACCCTGGGACAGCGTAAAGGTCTGCACATCGGTGGTCAGAAAGGCGGTGGCGGCAATGAAGATGCGTGGTACGTTGTCGATAAAGATGTTGAGCGTAACGTATTGGTTGTTGGACAGGGTAAAGATCACCCACGCCTGAAATCGAATGGTTTAATCGCCTCTCAGCTACACTGGGTTGATCGTCAGCCAATTCGTGCACCAATGACTTGCACTGTAAAAACCCGTTACCGGCAGCAAGATATTCCTTGCACCATTATCCCTGTGGATGATGAGAACATCAAAGTGATTTTCGATGAGCCTCAAATTGCCGTTACTCCGGGTCAGTCCGCAGTATTTTATCAAGATGAGATCTGCCTTGGCGGCGGTATTATTGAGCAGCGAATCTAAAGGAGCAGGCACTCGTGGCAAACACTCTGTATGACCGAACTATCGCATTTGCCGGTATTTGTCAGGCTATAAAGCTTGTTCAAACAATTGCCCGTGACGGCACGTGTGATAGCAATGAACTGGAAGCATGTCTGAACAGTATCTCTGTAACAGATCCTTCAAATACTGTTGAAATTTATGGTAATGAGGCCAACCTGAGACTTGGTCTTGAAACCTTAGTGTCCGAAATAGATAGCACACCATCGGGTAATGAAATTACGCGTTATCTGGTGAGCGTTATGGCACTGGAGCGCAAGCTATCCGGCCGACGTGACAGCATGGCACAGCTGGGCGATCGTATTGATACCATCAAACGTCAAACGGATCATTACGAGTTATTAGATGATCAAATGATAAGTAATCTTGCCAGTATCTATCTGGATATTATCAGCCCTCTCGGCCCAAGAATTCAGGTAACCGGTACACCTGCGCATCTTCAGCAGCCACAAGTACAACATAAAGTACGCGCTTTGCTTTTAGCAGCGGTACGAAGTGCCGTACTTTGGCGCCAGGTTGGCGGCAAACGTCGTCACCTGATCTTCGGTCGGAAACAAATGGTTGAACAAGCAAAGATCTTGCTCGCCCGCTGTTAATTTTACGGGCTTACCCGCTTATGTGATAAGTCATAATGTAGTTTATTAATCGATATCCTTAGCTATTCATCAGCTGAACAGCTAAGGATTTACATATACTGTTCTAACCTCATCAATATCAGGAGAGAGACAACATGGAACTGTCAGCATTGACTGCTGTTTCCCCGGTAGACGGCCGTTACGGAAGTAAAACAAGTGCACTTCGCAGCATTTTCAGCGAATTTGGTCTGCTAAAATATCGCACTATTGTTGAAGTCCGTTGGTTACAAAAACTAGCCGCTACTGATGCTATCGTCGAAGTTCCTGCGTTCAGTGATGAAGCAAATCAGTTTTTAGATCGCATCGCTGCTGAATTTAGCGAAGAAGATGCGCTGCGTATAAAAACAATCGAGCGTACGACTAACCACGACGTTAAAGCTGTTGAATACTTCCTGAAAGAGAAAGTTGCAGAAGTACCAGAACTACACGCAGTCAATGAATTCATTCACTTTGCTTGTACTTCTGAAGACATCAACAACCTTTCTCACGCACTCATGCTTAATGAAGCGCGTGAAAAAGTAATGCAGCCAGAGATCCGCAACGTTATCGATGCAATCAAAGGCCTTGCGAAGGAATACCGCGACATTCCATTACTTTCCCGTACCCACGGCCAGCCCGCTTCTCCATCAACGATGGGCAAAGAAATGGCCAACGTGGCGTACCGTATGGAACGTCAGTTCAAGCAAATCGAAAACGTTGAAATTCTGGGTAAAATCAACGGTGCTGTAGGTAACTACAACGCTCACATTTCTGCTTATCCGGAAATCGACTGGCACCAGTACAGCGAAGAGTTCGTCACATCTCTTGGCATTACCTGGAACCCGTACACAACGCAAATCGAACCGCATGACTACATTGCTGAGCTGTTTGATGCGTTTGCTCGTTTCAATACTATTCTTCTGGATTTTGACCGTGACGTTTGGGGCTACATTGCTCTGGGTCACTTCAAGCAAAGAACAATCGCGGGCGAAATCGGTTCTTCAACGATGCCGCACAAAGTCAACCCAATCGACTTCGAAAACTCTGAAGGTAACCTGGGTCTTGCTAACGCGCTGTTCTCTCACCTTGCCCAGAAACTGCCTGTATCCCGATGGCAGCGTGATCTGACTGACTCAACCGTTTTACGCAACCTGGGTGTCGGTTGTGGCTACGCAATCATTGCTTATACTTCGACACTGAAAGGTATCAGCAAGCTGGAAGTCAATCAGGCAGCACTAGAGGCTGAACTGGACAAGAACTGGGAAGTTCTGGCTGAGCCTGTACAAACCGTTATGCGTCGCTACGGCATCGAAAAGCCATACGAGAAGCTGAAAGAGCTGACTCGCGGCAAGCGTGTGGATGGCGAAGGCATGCGTACCTTCATCGACGGTCTTGAGCTGCCTGAGCACGAAAAAGCACGCCTGAAAGAGATGACACCGGCTAACTACATCGGTGACGCAATTAAGCTTACTGACAAGCTGTAATTCTTTCAAATATCATTACGAAATGGGCTGGCATTTTTGCCGGCCCTTTTTCCTTCTTTATCCCCCCTATTCTTATCCTCCCTCTGTAGCAACAAAGACTGAAAAAGCTTTTATTGAAAATAAACCATATATATCAATAATATATTTATAACATGTATAATTTATGCAACTTTAGTATTGCAAGAAGTCTTTCCTGGATATAACATGCAATCAAAATACATGTTAAGCAAAGTGCAGGTTAATGATATGTCTATTCACGTTAAGAACAATATTCACTGGGTTGGTCAACGCGACTGGGAAGTTCGAGATTTCCACGGCACAGAATATAAAACATTAAAAGGAACGAGCTATAACAGTTACCTGATCCGTGAAGGTAAAAACGTGTTAATTGATACCGTTGATCATAAGTTTAGCTACGATTTCATCCAACAACTTGAGCAAGAGATCGACCTGAACGAAATTGATCTTATTGTGATCAATCACGCGGAAGAAGATCATGCCGGTGCATTATCTGTTCTGATGAGCAAGATCCCAAACACCCCTATTTACTGTACTGAAAATGCGATTGACTCCATTACCGGTCATCACCACCATCCGGAATGGAATTTCAATACCGTCAAAACGGGCGACAGTATTGATATCGGTAATGGCAAGTCACTGGTCTTTATTGAAACTCCTATGCTGCACTGGCCTGACAGCATGATGACTTATATGACAGAAGATGCGGTGTTATTTAGTAACGACGCGTTTGGTCAGCATTACTGCGATGAGCGCCTGTTCAATGACGAAGTAGAGCAAAACGAGTTAATGGAACAATGCCTGCGCTATTACGCAAACATTCTGACACCATTTAGCCCGCTGGTAACCGCGAAGATCCACGAGGTACTTGGCTTTAATCTGCCTGTTGATATGGTTGCCACCTCTCACGGTGTGATTTGGCGTGACAACCCTACTCAGATCATTGAAAAATATCTTGAGTGGGCTGATGAGTATAAAGAAGACAAAATCACAATCTTCTATGACTCTATGTCAAATAACACCCGTATGATGGCTGATGGTATCGCTCAGGGGATCACTGAAGCGGATCCTAATGTGACGGTAAAAATATTCAACGTCTCACGTCATGATAAGAATGAAATTCTGACCCATGTCTTCGGCTCTAAAGGTGTATTAGTCGGCTCATCAACAATGAACAACGTGATGATGCCTAAAGTTGCCGGCATGCTAGAAGAAATTACCGGTCTGCGCTTTAAAGCAAAAAAAGCGGGGGCTTTTGGCAGCTACGGCTGGAATGGCGGTGCTGTTGACCGTATTCATGCCCGCTTAACGGATGCCGGTTTCTTTACCACTGTTAGCCTTAAAACAAAATGGCGACCAGACTCAAATGCACTGGAAACATGCCGCGAACATGGCCGCAAAATTGCGCGCGAATGGGCACTTCAGCCGCTACCAAAGCAGGCAGAAGCAGAGGTTACCGCTACAGGTTCAACACAACAAGAAACAGTGACTATCTCTCGTTCGGAGTCAAAAAAAACGGATACCAGTCACTCTGTTACTACTGAGCAAGATCAGAAAATGATTTGTACTGTTTGTCAGTGGGTTTACGACCCTGAATTCGGCGAGCCTAACCAGGATGTTGAACCAAAGACACCGTGGTACGAAGTACCTGACTATTTCCTTTGCCCTGAATGTGGCATCGGAAAAGAAGTATTCGAACCTACGGAGTAAATAAAGATCATGGACAAGCACATTGTAATTATTGGGAGCGGCTTTGCCGCTTACCAGTTAGTGAAATCATTGCGAAAACTCGATACTGATACCCCTATTACGGTCATTACTGCCGATAGCGGTGATGAGTACTCTAAGCCCGAGCTCAGCCATGTATTCAGCAAGCAGCAAACAGCCAATGATCTGATCAGACAATCTGCCTGTGAATTCGCGGCAGATAATAACATTCTATTAATCAACAATACTCTGATTGAATCTATCGATACCGATAGCCAGACAGTGCATTACGGCGATAATGCGATTACCTACTCCGAGCTAGTATTAGCAACAGGGGCATCGGCATTGGTTCCACCGTTTGCAGGAAATGCCATCGACGAGATAGTGACGTTAAACAGCCTGACCGAATATGAACAGCAGCAGGACAAACTGGCTTGTGCAAAATCTGTTCTGGTACTGGGAGCTGGCTTGATCGGCACGGAAATCGCGATGGATCTGGCGAGCTCGGGCAAGAGCGTCACCTTATGTGATAGGGCATCAAGCCTGATGCCGACACTGCTGCCGCCATTTATTAGTGCCGGATTATTTCAGGAGATGCACGGGAAAGGCGTGCAAATCCGACTCAACTCCAACGTGACCGCTATCAACCGTCACCACCAGGAACTGGTTGTTTCACTTTCCGGTAGTGAGCATATCAAAACAGATGCGGTGATTGCGGCGATGGGTCTGAAACCCAATATTGGATTGGCAAAAAAATCGGGGATTGAAACTGACCGGGGAATAACAGTTGATCGGATAATGCAAACATCGGCGTCGAACGTCTATGCGTTAGGTGATTGCGCTGAGCTCGAAGGAAAAGTTCGGGCTTTCATACAGCCGGCCATGTTAAGTGCTATGGCACTGGCAAAGACACTGTTGGGCTCCCCGACCCCGGTTCGTCTTCCGGCTAGTCTGATTAAGGCCAAAACGCCCTGGTTACCACTCCACATGTCTGGCAACACGGTAAAGAAAGATCTGTCGTGGGAAGTTGTTACGGAATCAAATGGCCTGATAGCTAAAGCTTTTGATAAGGAAACCGCTCAGTTAGTCGGATTTGTTGTCAGCCACGATCAACACAAAGCCGCCTTCCCTTTATTGCGACTGTTACCCGCTGAGTAATTGTATACACCACTTGTACACTGCTTGCTCTGTTCAGATATGAAAAGAGCTGAAATGGAATTCACTTTGAGAGGCATTTTTTGCCTCTCTTTTTTTCTTATCCATAATCCCACATCGAATGACTATCATCACTCTATTCCCCGTTAAAATGTAAATAACACCAGATAACTCAGATCATATACTCAGAACAAATTTAAATTTCGCTAAGCATGCAATACTTTGAGCTATAATAAGCACTTAGCTCAACAATCAAAAGCCTATATATGTACCAGTTCACATTCTCATTTGATGAATTTCTTGCCGAATTCTGGCAAAAAAAGCCCACGGTCATTAAAGGTGGGTTTAAAGACTTTATCGATCCGATAAGCCCTGACGAATTAGCAGGTCTGGCCATGGAAGAAGAGGTCGATTCCCGTTATATCGCCCAAATTGGTACGGAATGGGAAGTCCAACATGGCCCGCTCAATTTTGATAATACTCCGGAAGATCATTGGTCATTTGTCGTTCAGGCAGCTAACCACTGGCACGAAGGGGCTGCACAACTTGTCACGCCTTTCCGCCAGTTACCGAACTGGTTATTTGATGACTTAATGGTTAGCTACTCCACCCCAGGTGGTGGCGTTGGCCCCCATATCGATCAATACGATGTATTTATTATCCAAGGTTCGGGAAAGCGCCACTGGCGTGTAGGGCCAAAAGATGACAACTACGAAGAACTTCATCACCCTGCCCTGCGACAAATTAAAGGCTTTGAACCGATTATCGATGAGATCCTTGAAGCGGGAGATATTTTATATATTCCGCCGGGATTTCCTCATGATGGTTACGCCACAGAAACCGCAATGAGCTTTTCTGTTGGCTTCAGATCACCGAAGAAGCAGGAACTGTTAAGCAGTTTTGCTGATTTTGTCATCGCCAATGATCTGGGTGATGTGCATTACCATAATCCTTCTCTGCCAGCTCGCAATAACTGCGGTGCCATTTTAGAGGCTGAATATACCGATCTTGAAGCCATGATGCGCAGCCTGCTGGACCACCCTCAGCAGATGAAGCAATGGATGGGCGAGTATTTAAGCCAAAGCCGTCATGATCTCGATATCATTGCATCGGAACCACCCTGGCAGAACGGTGAAACCTATCAGTTTTTAGAAGATGGCGAAGCATTTAAGCGCCTAGGTGGCTTACGCGCTTTTTATCATCCAGATGAACCACATGTGCTTTATATTAACGGGGAGCGTTTTGAACTGCCTGAAGAGTGTAAAGATGCGGCTAAATGCCTTTGTGATGAAGAGCAAGTAACACGTACATTGCTAGGTAAGCAACTTGATAACCCGGCTTTCCTCGCCTTGCTGACACAACTCATCAACCTGGGTTACTGGTACCCGGTAGAATAACGCACTACCAGTAATTTGAAGGAGAACATCAGCGTGATGCTCTCCTTCCCCGTTTTAAGGGAATTGGTATTACACCTTAAACTGACCAGCTAACTCTTGCTGACGATGTGACAGCGCTGTCAACCGCTGGCCGATATCGGCTGAGTTTTCCGCCTGATTAAGGATGCTCTCACTCAATTCGCGAATATTCGACACATTGCGATTCACTTCACCCGAAACGGCTTGCTGCTCTTCTGCAGCTCGCATAATTTGTTCATTCATCGACTGAATCGCACTTACAGACTCAGTGATCTGATTGAGGCTCAGGACAGCCCTGCTAACCTGCTGTGCGGTATCACCAGCAAGCTGGTTACCTTCTTCAATTGCATTAACAACATCTCTGGTTCCCTGTTGCAGATCTTCAATCACAATACGGATCTGGCCGACAGAATCCTGCGTACGGCTAGCTAACTGGCGTACTTCATCGGCAACAACCGCAAAACCACGCCCTTGTTCACCCGCTCGGGCTGCTTCGATGGCTGCATTCAGTGCCAGTAAGTTGGTTTGCTGCGAAATGCCTTCAATAACCAATAAAATCTGATTGATATTCTCACTGTTACTTTCCAGTTCTTTCGCAACCGGCACCGCAGAATCCATCCGATTAACCAGGCTGGTCATTGATTCAGCCGATTGCTGGATCACTTTCTGGCCATCAAGTGCTGCCTCATCGGCTTGTTTCGCCGCCTCTACCGCCGTTTCGGTATGTCCGACCACTTGTGCGGCTGTTTGCGTCATCTCTTCCGACGCAGTAGCCACCATATCGACCTCTTTAAATTGCGATTGGCTGCCATCTCGGGTATTGCTGGCAACATGGGCTGCCTCATTGGCGGTTTTACCCACTTCATCTACTGCGACGATCACCTGCCCGATGGTGTTTTGCAATTTATCTAAAAAGCGATTAAACCAGAGAGCCAGTTCCCCCACTTCATCTTGCTGAGCAATACTAATGCGTTGCGTCAGATCGCCTTCCCCTGAAGCAATATCTTTCAGGCTCTCTGCCACCTGTTTAATCGGTGCCACCAACCGTGAAGCGGCGACTAACACGATAAACAGGCCCAATACTGCAATCACGATGCTGACGATAATTTGTATGGTCGACGAGGCAGAGCGCTGGCCCTGAATCGCATAATCTAATGCAATCGCTTCGGCTAGCACTTGTTCTGCCGGTAACTGAATGACAATGCCCCAGGAAGAGTTGCCTAATATCACCGGCGTATAAGCCATCAACCATTGCTGATCGTCGCTCCAACCGACGAATTCCTGCCCCAGCCTTAACCAGCCAGACAGCGAAGCAGGCAAAGCATCACTATCGGTAAATGTCTCACCGAGACGGCTAACAGCCTGATCCCACGCTACAATAGTACCGGTCTGGCTGAGCAGACTCACTTTACCTGTACTTGAAAATAAATTACCATCAACCTCTGCAATCACAGGCTGAAGAACATCTAACCTAACATCAATGCCCATCACACCGATAGCGACACCATCCACGATCAATGGTGTTGTGATCGAGCTGATCAAGTGGCGTCCAGATTGGTCATCGGAAAACGCCGGATTCAGCACACAGGTATCTTGCGACAATAAACTACAGGTAAACCTCTCGTTGACCGGTTTACCGTCTGTATTCTGACTGCTATCAAGGATCTGTTGTTCTGTAATAATACGCTGCACCGCTTGCTGATCAGCCGATTTCGACCAGTATGGCGCGAAGCGTCCGGTGCCATTAGCTCCGACATAATCGGCATCATGGTAATTATTGTCCTCGGCATCAAGGGCATTGGGTTCAAATACCACGAAAGCAGCATAAACATTCGAAAAGTCATTGACCGAACGGCGTAATAGCTCATTGAGTGAACTGCGGAGTTCAGCACTATTGGTATAGTTCTCTTCCGCGTTGAATTTTAAGAAGAGCACGCTCTGTGCCAG
Organism: Photobacterium sp.; assembly: GCF_057456235.1. NCBI lineage: Bacteria > Pseudomonadati > Pseudomonadota > Gammaproteobacteria > Vibrionales > Vibrionaceae > Photobacterium > Photobacterium sp. The sequence continues at coordinate 544,552 of NZ_JBVCPH010000001.1, forward strand.
CATTTCAGCACGGTATATTGCTTCATCCATATACTGCTGAACATGAATAGCCTGGCGCTCAGACTGAACCTTAACCAGTTCTTGGGACGTACTTCGCAAAGAAGAGAATGTCTGCTCACTGACCAGTTGTTGGTTTTGGCTGGAGAAGTAAAAAGAAAGGCCCGTTAAAACAAATACTGTTAGCAGTAAACCAACGCCTGCTACGAGGGTGATTTTCCACTGAACCGAAAGTGAGCGCATATAAACAATCCTTGTATATATCTAGCTGGCAGAAAATATAACCAATCAGGACGTCAAATCTGATGATGTTGACTGCTATGTATTCCTTGTGGCAATAATCCATCTTGCCGCAGCTATTAAGTAATAAGTGTATAAAAAAAGCGCGGCTTTTACACCGCGCTTAAAGCCTGTCACAGGCTCAAACTAGTGTACATGCAGACACGAAACCGCATGAATGTCACCACCCTGTAGTTCAGGCTTCTTCTGTGCGCAGACTTCCGTTGCTTGTGGGCAACGAGTACGGAATACGCAACCCGACGGCGGATTGATTGGCGAAGGAAGTTCACCCTCAAGCATTTGAATATGCTTGTTTCTTTCCAGCTCAGGATCAGGGATAGGTACTGCTGACATTAATGCCTTGGTATAAGGGTGCTTAGGCTCGGCAAACAGCGCTTTACTCTCCCCCATTTCGACAGCATTACCCAGGTACATCACCAACACGCGGTCAGAAATATGCTTAACCACAGACAAATCGTGAGCGATGAAAATCAGGCTAAGCCCCATTTCTTTCTGTAATGCTTTCAGCAGATTGACGACCTGGGCCTGAATCGAGACATCCAACGCCGAGACCGGTTCATCACAAATGATCATCTTTGGCTTTAAAATCAGCGCTCGCGCAATACCAATACGCTGACACTGACCGCCAGAGAATTCATGCGGATAACGGTTGATCACATTCGGTAGCAAGCCAACCTTTGTCATCATCGCTTTTACCTGCGCTTTAACATCGTCAACAGCGAGTTCCGGATAAAAGGCTTTCAATGGCTCAGCGATGATTTCGCCCACCGTCATACGGGGGTTCAGCGATGCCAGCGGATCCTGGAAAATCATCTGGATCTCTTTGCGCTTTTCACGCATATTGACACGATCCAGCTTGGTCAAATCCTGCCCCAGCCATACAACGTTACCATCGGTTGCTTCCACCAGACCGATAATCGCGCGAGCAAACGTCGATTTACCGCAGCCTGACTCACCCACGACACCTAAGGTTTCACCTTCATAAAGACGAATATCGACACCATCAACCGCCTTAAGCTTTAAAGGCTTAGTCCAGGGCCATGCTGATTTTGGCGCAATATTAAAGTGAACTTTCAGATTTTTAATATCCAACAATAGGTTTTTTTGTGCATCCATTACCACGTCCCCACATCAGAAAAACAAGCGCGTAAACGGCCTTCAGTAAACGCTTTCAGTTCAGGTGCTTCCTGCGAGCATCGACTCGTAACACGATGGCAGCGATCCTGATAAGGACAACCAACAGGTAAGCGCAACAGGTTGGGTGGGTTGCCTGGAATCGTCGGCAGTTCTTCGCCTTCCGTATCCAAACGTGGAATAGCTCTTAGCAGGCCTTCAGTATATGGATGAGATGGCTTATAGAAAATCTCATCGATTTTGCCATATTCCATGGTACGGCCCGCGTACATCACCAAGACCTTGTCACAGCTGCCTGCGACGACGCCCAGATCATGAGTGATCATAATGATCGAGGTATTGAAGTCCTTTTTCAGATCGTTCAACATGTCCATGATCTGTGCTTGAACCGTTACATCCAATGCTGTCGTTGGCTCATCGGCAATCAGCAGCTTAGGACGGCATAACAATGCCATCGCAATCATTACCCGCTGACGCATGCCACCAGAGAACTCGTGGGGATACATCGTAATACGCTGGCGGGCTTCAGGGATCTTTACCGCATCCAGCATACGTACGCTTTCTTCAAACGCTTCTTTCTTACCCATGCCTTTGTGCAGCATTAACACTTCCATAAGCTGATCGCTTACTTTCATGTAAGGGTTGAGAGAAGTCATTGGGTCTTGGAAAATCATTGCAATTTGTTCAGCACGAACCTTATTAAGCTCTTTTTCCGACAAATTCAGAATTTCACGGCCTTCAAATTTTGCACTGCCATTAATAATACCGTTCTTAGCAAGCAGACCCATGATCGCGAATACTGTCTGGCTTTTACCTGAACCAGATTCGCCAACAATGCCCAGGGTTTCACCCAGATTCAGAGAAAAATTCAGATCATTAACCGCGGTGACGATACCATCTTGTGTTGTAAATTCTACGCGTAGATCTTTGACATCTAATAAGCTCATAATAACTTCCTATAATTATCTGTCTTTTGGATCTAGTGCGTCACGTAAACCGTCACCCACATAGTTAAAGCAGAACAGGGTTACAACCATAAATGCAGCCGGGAACATTAACTGCCACAGGGCAACTTCCATGGTTTGCGAACCTTCCTGGAGCAAAGCCCCCCAGCTCGTCATTGGCTCTTGAACACCAAGACCGAGGAAACTTAAGAATGATTCAGTCAGGATCATTTGCGGTACCAGCAGGGTTGAGTACACAGCAACAATACCTAAAACGTTTGGTACGATATGGCGAGAGATAATTCTCCAGCGGCTAACACCTGACACATGGGCAGCTTCGATGAACTCTTTGCTACGAAGAGACAGGGTCTGACCACGAACTATACGCGCCATATCCAGCCAGGAAATCGCCCCAATCGCCACAAAGATAAGCATGATATTCCGGCCAAAAAAGGTCACCAGAACAATTACGAAAAACATGAATGGAATGGAATACAGAATTTCAAGGATACGCATCATCACACGGTCAGTACGGCCGCCGATGAAACCAGAGGTTGCACCGTAAAGAGTACCGATAACAACGGCAACTAACGCACCTAAGATACCAACCATCAGCGAAATACGACCGCCGATTAAGGTACGGGTATATAAATCACGTCCCAGGCTATCGGTTCCGAAGAAGTGACCTTCCTCGCCAAGACTTGGCGCAGCATGCAAGGCATACCAGTCAGTGTCATCAAAGGCATAGCTACTTAACATCGGACCAAATACAACGGCCAATGTGATCAGAAACAAAATAGTTAGGCTTGTCATTGCCGCTTTGTTGCGCATAAACCGAGTACGCGCATCTTGCCACAAGCTACGGCCTTCAATTTCCAGATTCTCTGAAAATTTTCCGAGTGCCTCTACATTGTCTTTTTTAGTTAACATCATCGTAAGGCCTCTTAGTAACGAATTTTCGGATCGATATACGCTAATACGATATCAACAATGGCGTTGAAGATAATGGTCAGCGTACCAATAAGAATAGTGATACCAAGAACCAGTGAGTAATCACGGTTAAAGGCAGCGTTAACAAAGAGTTTGCCGATGCCCGGCAAGCCGAAAATCGTTTCAATAACCACGGAACCGGTGATGATACCAACGAATGCCGGCCCCATATAAGAGACAACGGGGAGCAGCGCCGGTCGCAGTGCGTGTTTTATGATGATGTACGGATAGCTCAAACCTTTCGCACGGGCGGTACGAATGAAGTTACTGTTCAGGGTTTCAATCATGCTACCACGGGTAATACGGGCGAAAGTGGCCACATACAACAGTGACATACCAAACATCGGCAACAGTAAGAACTTGATAGAGCCGTCTTGCCAGCCACCAGCCGGAAGCCAACCTAGATTAATAGAGAATATATAAATAAGTACCGGTGCCAAGATAAAGGATGGCATCACCACCCCGGCCATTGCGGTCGACATAATGGTGTAGTCTAACCACGTATTTTGCTTCAATGCGGCCAGAGTGCCGACAGTTACCCCCATCACAAGTGCAAAAATAAAGGCGAAAAAGCCAATTTTTGCCGATACCGGCAGTGCTTTAACCACCAGTTCATTTACGGTGAAATCTTTGTATTTAAAAGATGGGCCAAAATCACCTTGAATAATATTACCCAGATAAATGGTGTATTGTTCAAACACCGGCTTATCTAAGCCATATTTGGCTTCGATATTTGCCATAACCTCAGGAGGCAGCGGACGCTCACTCGAGAAAGGGTTACCGGGTGCGAAGCGCATCAGGAAAAACGAAATAGTGATTAATACCAACAGCGTCGGTATTGCTTCAAATATCCGCTTAGCTACGAATTTAATCATAAACTGTACCGTTATTTTTTATCTGTGACAGAAAGCACTACACCCTAGGCATAGGGTGTAGCGTTGTGTTTTTATATATCTTGCTGTTTATTAGTCAGCAATGATGTACATATCTTTGGTGAAGAGTTTGTCTTCTGCGTTGTTCGCAGGGAAACCGCCAACTTTAGGGCTTACCAGACGTGCTTTCACATATTGGTAGATAGGGGCAATCGGCATATCTTTAGCCAGCTGTTTTTCTGCATCAACGTAAAGCTGCTCACGCTCAGTTTCTGAGATTGAGTTAAGCGCTTTTTCCATGATGCTGTCATATGCTTTGCTATGATACTTAGGATCGTTAGAGCTGTTGTTGCTCTGCATTAGAGAAAGGAAGCTGGATGCTTCGTTGTAGTCACCACACCAGCCGGCACGCGTAACATCGAAGTTGCCTTGACGGCGGTTATCCAAGTAGGTTTTCCACTCTTGGTTTTCCAGGTTAGCTTTAGCGCCCAGATTTTTCTTCCACATAGATGCGATAGCAACTGCTAGCTTCTTGTGGTTCTCTGATGTGTTGTAAAGCAGTGTAAACTCAAGTGGATTACTGTTGTCAAATCCTGCTTCAGCCAGGAGCTCTTTCGCTTTAGCGTTACGCTCTTTCTGAGTGAGCTTACCGTAATCAGGCATTACTGGGTCAAAGTTAGCGGTAATTTCTGGCGTTAGGAAATAACCCGGCTTCTGACCTTGACCAAGCAGCGCTTTAGTAATGATGTCACGATCGATTGCGTAAGACAGCGCCTTACGTACGCGAACATCATCAAATGGCGCTTTTGCATTGTTAAAGCCGTAGTAGTATGAACACAGGTTACCCTGAATGGATACATCTTCTGGATACTCTTTCTGCAAGCGACGGAAGTGTTCATTCGGCAGTTCGTGGGTAATATCAATTTCACCCGCAAGGAAGCGGTTCATTTCAGCAACTTGGTTTTCAATCGGTAAGAAGGTTACCTGCTTGATAACTGTCTTTTCGTTATCCCAGTACTGAGGGTTGTTTTTTAGGACAATACGTTCGTTCACAACCCACTTATCAAGAACGTAAGCACCGTTACCGACAAAGTTTTCTGGCTTCGTCCAATCGTCGCCGAATTTCTCAACCACTTTTTGATTAACAGGCTTCATTGTTGTGTGGCCCATCATCATGACAAAATATGGTACGGCTGATTCCAGTTCAATTTTTAGCGTGTTTGCATCTACCGCAGTAACACCCAGTGTTTCTTTCTCGGCTTTACCTGCAATGATCTGGGCTGCGTTCTTCATGGTAGTCATTTCAAGGTACCATGAATAAGGTGATGCCGTTGCCGGATCGACGGCACGCTTGAAGCTGTAAACAAAGTCGCTTGCTGTAACCGGATCACCATTTGACCACTTCGCATCTTTTCGCAGGTGGAAAATAAATGTGCGGTTATCGTTTGTTTCCCAGCTTTCAGCTACGCCAGGTACCGTCTTACCGTCTGCGTCTTGGTTTACCAGACCTTCAAGAAGATCACGAATAACGTGAGATTCTGGCACACCTTCGGTTTTGTGGGGATCGAGTGAGGCGACTTCTGTTCCATTACCACGAACTAACTCCTGTTTCGCAGCAAGCTTGACACCCTCAGGAACCTCAGCAGCCAGAGCAGAAAAAGAAGTGGCAGCGACTGTCAGGCTTGCGCTAATTAATAACGCCTGAGTGATTTTATTTTTATACATGCATTAACTCCAATACATAATTTCATTGCATCCATGACGTTCTTCAGTTGTTGTTCATACAGCGACAATTTTTGGATTATTTCCCAGAAATAACACAATACAAACCGAAGAATAGCTCGCAACTTTAACAGGCATTGAAGTAATTTGCCACAAATCCATTACAAAAAGAGATATTATCCTTAATATAAACCCCTTAGCCAGCATTAACCACCACCCAAAAAGAACTATATGGACCTTTCTATTATAAAAACTAGGTTATAGAGAAATATCCGCCAGAAAAGCTAATAAAATTCAGTTCCCAAACCAATTACTGCATACTTACACAAGTAATCAGCATAAATAACTCAAAGAGCCAACAAAAAACGTAGCAGTCAATAACAAAACATTAATAAGTTGATGTACAGGCATAAAAAAACGCTCACGAGGAGCGCTTTTAAAGGTCGGGGAAATTATTTATTTTCACTGTCGATATCAAAAACCTGTTTGTCAGGACTGACTGATTGGTGTCTTTTTTCCAGCAGAAGCTGTTGATCATCGTCTTTGTCGTGATCATTCCCAATGCCAATTTCATTAAGCATCTGCTTGATTCTCTTATTCGATACACGCCTATGTTTCATGAACCCTCCGCTGTCAAATTCAGCAAGTTTGATAAAACAATCTGTTACGCACAATTATCATCCAAAGCGCCTTGCAAGAAATCTTATGTGCCAAATAAATATGGCACATAAATTCCCACCCTGCCTCACCGTCTCTTTTTAATAACAAAAGCGAATAAAAAAAACACTGATAGATTAACTTTTCACAAGGCTGTTTTTTAATACTTTTCAAGTATCTGCAACACGTTAATCGCGTTAGAATTATTTATATTGAAAAAGTCAATCTGATCGCATCAATTAGGTTGAGCTTTCAATAATCCGTTCCCGTTCCGTTGTATCTTGAGAGTTAATATATGAGACCAGCCGCTTGCTTCTCGCGTCCAAGTCCATCCCGAGTCCGTCATGGTTATGTGCCACCAGCACATAGTGCTAAAGGCGATTCAAAAAGTGAAAATAAGTAGTTATTAACTACCCATTCACATCTTTCAATAGCCTCTTCTCAAAGGGGCTATTTTTTTGTCGCTAGCTTGAAATATTTCCCTGCTTTATGCCTGTCAGACCCTTTATTCTCTCGATTCAAGTCTGCAAAGGTGCTTGTCAATGGCCACTCAGTTATGAAATGATCCCCATCAGGTAATGGATCTAGGTTAAATAACAATGTTAAAGACAGAAGGTAAGGATACTTTCTCTATCTCTCAACTCGCGGAAGAGTTTGGCGTGACCCTGCGCAGTATTCGATTTTATGAAGATCATGGATTATTAACCCCGCAAAGAAATGGTCAAAACCGTATTTATTCGAGGCAAGATCGTGCTCGCTTGAAGCTGACACTGCGAGGCAAGCGACTCGGTTTCAGCCTTGATGATATTAGAGGGCTTTTTGATCTGTACGATTCAGAGAAGAGCAATAAAAAACAACTCCATGACATGCTCAAGGCGATTAAGTATCGACAACGACTACTGGTACAGCAACAGGCCGATATTCAAGCTGTAATGATGGAATTAAATGCCGCGGAAAAGAACTGTTACCAGCAATTATCAAAACTGGAGATGAAGCAGCGAAAAGACTGCTCATAATAAAGAATAAAGCAGCCAATAATCTGGCTGCACTTCTTTCGTATACCCAAACCCAACAACCGCCGTCTACCACTTAATGAACAGGCATTTTTGCAACCCATATTTCATGTGTTTGCTGGGTAAATTCTCCGTGATCTATCATACCTTTCAGATAACCTAACCGGTGATGTCCTTCCAGCAAGTTAAACGGCGCTTTTAATACCCGGCCATTGGTCGCGTACAAATCACGCTCATAGTGCAAAATAATAGGAGCCACAGGCCAGGTGCCACGCCCTTGCATATTCTGCACTAGCCAACTGCGCTGAAAGATTTCATTAGTCATACGCCGTGAAAACTTATCGACCACATCATTATGAGGAGTCTTAATTCTGTTAAGGATCTCGTCATTCGTCCAAACCTGCTTGGTAAAGGACATCGCACGAAAATCAAGCCAGCCCCAATTACAAAGGACCGCTTTCCAATGGCGATATACCCATTGCTCAAGCACTTCGTCGGGAAAGTGAGGCAACATCAGATGTGCTCTGTCACGCCAGAGATCCCAAGGCTCACACTGACGTTTACCAAAACCATCGGGTGCAATTTCATAGAGTAAACGATCACTCCTGATCATAATCCCCTCCTATTACTACAGGCTCTTAAATCTCAACTGCGAACTTTATAACCATTCACCAATAATGGTTAATTATTCCTATAACAAAAACATAGCACAGCTCTTTTTGAAACAACACCTGAATATTTATGAAAGATTATCCAGTCATTTGTTACAGCATGGTTACCCTTCCTTTTGTTAGGCTATTTTGCAACGCTAATGGCGGTTGCATTTATGTTATAAAAGAGATGAGGAACGAAGAAGTATTCCACAAGGCTATTTAGCGGGAAGTGCTGTTTCATGCAGAGATATGGTGGCAAAGACTGGGCAACGAGTATCTTGACTAATTAATTATGGTTGGCTGAACAGATACTTTTTTTATCGAAGTCGGTATCAAACCACCCAGCAGTGACAAATTTCAACCATTAAAAAAGGAGCCGGTTATCAGCTCCTTTTTTACACCCTAATCATCCAGTATTAGGTTATGTTAACTGCCAACGATCTGCCGCAGAAGTATCAGTATCTCTGGCATCAACCCAGCGACTTTCACTGTTTGTCTGTTCTTTCTTCCAAAATGGTGCGCGGGTTTTAAGGTAGTCCATAATAAATTCACAAGCTTCAAATGCCGCCCCCCGGTGTGCACTGGTTACACCCACAAACACAATCTGATCACCCAGTGCCAAATCACCCACCCGGTGAATAACTCTCGTTTTCAGGAGTGGCCAGCGCTCACCCGCCTGCTCAATAATTTCAGCTAAGGCCTTCTCGGTCATTCCCGGATAATGCTCTAGCGACAGACCGGTGACGTCATCACCCTGATTAAAATCACGCACTTTACCGATAAACGTCACAACCGCTCCAGCATCAGTGCCTTCAGCCAGTTTTGCGTATTCATCAGCAACTGAAAAATCTTCAACCTGAACCGAAACCATATTACCCCCCGGTCACTGGCGGGAAAAAGGCAACTTCATCACCGTCTTTGATTTCAGACTCTAAATGGCAAATTGTCTGGTTAACGGCAACCAGTAATTTGCCGGACTCCAGCGCCAGCAGCCATTTATCGCCACGTTCAGTCAGATGAACACGTAATGCTTCTGCCGTCGTAAATTCAGCGTCAACCTCTAAGCGATCAACCCCAACCAGCTCTTTCACCTGAGCAAAGAAAAGTACATTAATCATGCTTCAACCTTAAAGTGACCTGATTTACCGCCCGTTTTTTCTAACAAACGAACCTGACTAATAACCATATCTTTCTGTACCGCTTTGCACATATCGTAAATGGTCAACGCCGCTACCGATGCCGCTGTTAATGCTTCCATTTCAACGCCGGTCTTACCCGCCAGCTTACAGCACGATTCTATACGTACCATATTTTCCGCTTCGATTGCTTCTAACTGCACTTCAACTTTAGACAGCAACAAGGGGTGACATAGCGGGATCAAATCCCATGTTTTTTTCGCCGCCTGAATACCCGCAATACGGGCCGTTGCAAAGACATCACCTTTATGGTGCTTACCCGAAATAATCAGGTCGAGTGTTTCCGGCGCCATATGCACGAAGGCTTCAGCTCGCGCTTCACGAACAGTTTCAGTCTTGGCTGAAACATCGACCATATTCGCTTCACCCGAAGCATTGATATGCGTTAATTGTGTCATTATTATTACTTCCGTTCACATCAGTGATAGCTGTCATCAATTGTTTAGTTTACCGGTATTAGCCACCAATAGAGGCAAGGTGCGGTGTCATGCCTGAATTTCCCTCATCAAGAAAATGACCCACCGCTTTTTGTTGTAAGCCACCTTGAATACGCTTAATCAGCTCGGCACGCTGCCCGTCTTCGGCAAGCAAGTCGCGCAAGTCCACACCGTGCTCACCAAACAGGCACAGATGAAGCTTACCTTTTGCCGATATGCGTAATCGGTTACAACTTTGGCAGAAATCTTTTTCGTAAGGCATGATTAGTCCGATTTCACCGACATAATCAGGATGACAAAATACTTGGGCAGGACCATCATTATTGCTCTTGATCTGTAAAACCCAACCATTGGCAATCAGATGGTTACGGATGCTAACTCCAGAGAGATGATGATTATCAAACATATCATCCATCTCACCGGTCTGCATTAATTCAATAAAACGCAGTTGAATTGGTCTGGTTTTGATCCAATCAAGGAACTTCGGCAACTCTTGTGAATTTAAGTCTTTGAGCAGTACCGTATTAATTTTGACTTGTTCAAAGCCCGCATCAAAAGCGGCATCAATACCCGACATCACCTGATGAAACATATTCTCACCCGTGATTTGATAAAACATTTTCGGGTCCAGGCTATCAACACTCACGTTAATATGAGTCAGACCAGCCTCTTTCCAGCTTTTGACATGTTTGGCCATACGGTAACCGTTAGTGGTTGTCGCCACTTTGGTTATACCGGGCTGAGAAGCAACAGTACGGATAATATCGGTAAAATCACGGCGTAAGCTTGGCTCGCCACCGGTAATACGCACTTTTGTCGTACCACACTCGGCGAAGGCCCCTGTTACACGCTGGATCTCATCTAACGTCAGAAAGGAAGATGCCTTCTTTTCCGGGGGATGATAACCGTCCGGCAGGCAATAGGTACATTTGAAGTTACACACGTCGGTAACTGACAATCGCAAGTAATAAAACTTACGATTAAAGCGATCTTCAAAATGAAGATGATCTTCTAATTGTTTTGCCACGGAACACCTTTCCAAATACGGGAGGCCGATTCATTTCTAAATAGACCCTGGTGACAGCCTGTCACTGGCGTTGGTCACTTATTACCTGCACCTGTCCATATTACAGAACACAAAAGGCGGGCAACTTAGTGAACAAAGCTCGGAGTTATGGGCTGCTATGTGATGCGCATGTAGAGTCATTCACACAGCTGCTAATCTAATCATAAAAATATCAGTAAAATGACAATATAAACAATTCACCGAAAAAAAACGTGCTGTATTCTACCTTTCGAGAAAGATCCCGACAATACTACTAAAGGGACTATTTGTGATTAATTTAATGTCAAGTGAGGCTGCCATGTCCAACATTATCGAATCTGCCAGCGTTGATGATATCGCACGCTATCTCCAGTACGAAGATGGCATTGATGCACTGAACGCCCACCAGGAAGCACAACATATTATTGATGGCTTTTATGACATGATGGCAAAAGGGATCATAAAAGGTTGGTACTTCAACGAGCAAGGTCACCTTGAGTTATTACCCAGCGATAATGTGCTTAAAATCATTGCCAACCAAAAGTGAGGGTTGAGGTGGCTTGGGTATAAACTGCATTGCAATTTGCATCAGGGATTTGCAATATGAAAACAAATGCGGTTATTGCTTATCAATTAAGATACTTCATTCCAGCTCATTCGCGGTATGACACTTCGGCATCACATTTGCAGTGCATATGGTACCAGACACGATAATGATGAATGGAGCTGTTTATGATGCAATCAATACCGCTACTTTTTCAACAACGCCATGTCTTACCTACTGGCAGAATGCCTATGCGTATCGCGCCCGGGTCACAAACAGAAGCCTTTAAAGTGGCTTTGTCGTCAACCGATGGCTTTGGTGTCTGTATGCATGATGAAAGCGATCCAGGTCAACATTTTTTCCATATCGGTACCCGGGTCACTGTAGAAGATTTTGACAGATCAACAGATGATGGCTCCCTCATCGTTACCGTCTACGGACACGACAATTTCCGTATTAAATCATTAACGCAAGATAGCAATGGCGTGTTTTCTGCTGAATACCAGACAATACCTCTGTGGACAGAAATCCAGCTCCATAACAACCAGCAACTACTGGCTGTGAAATTGAGAATTATGTTTGAGAAATACCCGGAACTCGACCGTTTACATCAAACCAAAGAGTTCAACAATTTAAGCTGGTTATGTCAGCGCTGGTTAGAGATTCTGCCCGTTCCCGCCAGTGAAAAACAAGCACTACTTAATACCCCAAATTGTCTCGATACCTGTGATTATTTAATGAATATGATGCAAGAGCCCCACTAATCTTAGGGTGTGTTGATGCGTCAGGCTGTAGCCAGCGCTTCTCACTCCCGATCATACTCTTAACGCATACCCATCCAGCACACAGCGAAAGTTCTCCCCTAATCGTGACAGTAGTAGCATATCCCCAGCGAAATCTTGTATTCATTTTACGGCTTTGTATACTCTACACATCAATCAAGATCACAAAAAATTGCAAATAAGATCATGACAAACACAAAGACTGAAATTAAAACCAAGATTGTTGCTATCGGTGGTGGTCATGGCTTGGGCCGTATGCTCTCCTCTCTGTCTGATTATGGCCCCCAAGTTACCGGAATTGTCACCACGACTGATAATGGCGGATCGACAGGTCGTATTCGTGCTTGTCAGGGCGGAATTGCATGGGGAGATACCCGTAACTGCATTAATCAATTGATCACTGAACCCTCTGTCGGTTCGATGATTTTTGAATATCGCTTTCGCGGTAATGGCGAATTGAATGGGCATAACCTGGGGAACTTGATGCTAACCGCACTCGATAACCTCTGTATTCGCCCCTTAGAAGCGATCAATCTTATCCGGGATATGCTGAAAGTCGAACCCCATATCATCCCAATGTCTGAACACCCGGCAGACTTATCGGCATTGACGCCGGCGGGCGAGATTATTTGCGGTGAAACCAGTGTCGATGAACTGGAAGAAGTACCGCAACGGCTTTACATTGAGCCTGCGGTACCTGCCACCAAGGAAGCAATGAAGGCAATTAAAAAGGCCAATATCATCTTGTTAGGGCCTGGCAGCTTTCTAACCAGTATTATGCCGCCTTTACTACTCAAAGATATTGGTTCAGCGCTAAAAGAAAGTCCGGCCAAAATAGTCTTTATAACCAATCTGGATAAAGAGAAGGGACCGGCAGGAAAAATGTCTCTTAGCACTATGCTGCATTGGTGTGAACGTGCAATGCAGGGGCGCCACATTGATAGCATAATCACCGATCATCCTTGGCCAGAACTTTCCCCAAGGTATGAACAGCGGATTGAAGATTTAGCTTCCAGCAATCATGAGTGGCGCCATGACCGGATAAAGTTAAAACAAGCGATTGATAAACTGATCGTTACAGGCTAATTGCTTGTACTCTTGTGCCATACCCTTGACCATTTGTGTCAATTCAGGCAGATGATCCACCATCCACTCATTCTGTCCTTGTCTCACACGCGATTCACACTCTTGAGCCATTTCAGCCAGACTGTCAGCCCCAAAGCTGGCAGCGCTACTTTTAATCGAATGGCTGATCTCCCCGACCTGATTGACCGATGGTTGATCAGATAGCTGGCGTAAGTACTGCTGTAGCTCATCACTAAATACATTAAGTAAGAGTATGACCGTTTCTTCACCGACTTCTTCTGCCAGCCGTTTGATGGTTTCCGCATTAATACTCTTTACCATTTATTTGATCTCCCTGTTTCCACCTGTTATTTCCTGCCAGGTTTGTAATTTTCTGTATATGGTTGAAGGGCTAACTTCCAGTAAACCTGCAGCACGCGGAATGTTTCCGTTACAGACATCAATTGCAGCCTGAATTGCACGTTTTTCAACCATCCAAAGCGGCTCAACCGTCCACCGTTCACTTTGTTCAATATGTAAATTTTCACCAAGTTCGATGAGACGACTTTGGATATCCGTTGAACTATTTACAGGAGATGCAATTTCAGCGCCAGCAATACTGTTTATCGGCGGTGGCAGCATTTGCAAGGTCACTTCTTCGCCAGTATTTAACACCACTATATTCCGGATAACATTCTGTAATTCTCGTACATTGCCCGGCCAGGAGTGCGCTTTAAGTAATGCAACGACATCTGGCGAAAAGCGACTGAAGTTTTTACCTTCTTCCACCGACATCAAGGCCAGCAAAGCATCAGCAATCTCAATCATGTCATCATTGCGATCACGCAAAGGCGGCAGTGCAATAGGAATAACGTGTAGCCTATAATACAAGTCTTCTCGAAAACGCCCTTCTTGCACTTCCACCCAAGGGTTTCGGTTAGTCGCACAAACAAAACGAACATCTACCGTGCTGGTTTTTGAAGAGCCTACTTTTTGATAAGTGCCGGTTTGAATAAAACGCAGCAACTTACTTTGTAAATCCAAGTCCATTTCGCAAAGTTCATCGAGGAACAATGTTCCTTGATGGGCAAGCTCTACCGCTCCCTGTCGCTCAGTTGAAGCTCCGGTAAATGCCCCTTTTACATGGCCGAACAACTCACTTTCAATCAACTCTTTTGGAATGGCGGCACAATTTAACGCTACGAACGGTCTATCATTTCGCGGACTCGCGGCGTGAACAGCCTCAGCGCAGACCTCTTTTCCGGTGCCGCTTTCACCTGTAATAAATACCGTTGCTTTACTTGCCGCCGCTGATTCGATAACACGATATACGGCTTGCATCGGGATACTGTTGCCAATGAAGCCTTGATATTGCCCGCCACCCAACTTGGATTGAGAAGCATCCTGAGTATGACAGCCATCCCTCAATACATTGTTAACGGTGATACGCAGCAGATCCGCTTCACAGGGCTTGATTAAAAAATCCTGTGCGCCATATCTCATGGCTTCAACGGCAACATCAATCGACCCATGGGCTGTCATGATCACAACAGGAAGATTGCCATGATCACGTCGAACAGCTTCCAGGACTTCCATACCAGTCATGTCGGGCAAGCGTAAATCAAGCAAAATCAGATCTGGAACAATATCTTGAATGAAGCTGAGTGCTTCTCTCCCCGTGCCGACAATATTGACACTTAGCCCCAGAGGATTGAGATAAGATTTATACAACGCCGCGACAGAAGCGGTGTCTTCTACCATCAATACTTGCCGTTGTTTTGCCGTGCTTTCCATTCCCACCTCAGACATGAGTCCCATAAATCACTTTTTAATCACTACAAGTAGTTGTGTTACCACGATTTTTATTTTTTATCCGTCTCACTATGAATCGCAAAACGGTTTGCAAAATGCGAATAATAATCCCAGTTTAGCAAATAAATATGACAAAAATATCTTTAACATCAGTAAAAAGCACAAAAAAACAACATAAAAAAGTTGGCACGATGCCTGCATTATATAAATCGACTCTTAATTAAGAGTCAACCTAGCCAACTGACGTTGTTTGTGGATTTTTTTCACTAAAACAATGAGGCCAACCGAAATAATTATCGGTTGGTTTTT
Organism: Photobacterium sp.; assembly: GCF_057456235.1. Classification (NCBI taxonomy): domain Bacteria; kingdom Pseudomonadati; phylum Pseudomonadota; class Gammaproteobacteria; order Vibrionales; family Vibrionaceae; genus Photobacterium; species Photobacterium sp. The sequence goes on from NZ_JBVCPH010000001.1 coordinate 560,024, forward strand.
TTTTACCTGAAATTCAGAGTGGTAGGGTTAGCTATTTGCAATAAACTGCTGCCGGAAAGTATGGATCTTGTCACGGGTTTCGGCGGCTTTTTCGAACTCTAGGTTCTGCGCAAAATCATACATTTCCGTTTCCAGCTTCTGAATTTCCGTTTCCAGTTGCTGCGGCGACATGCTGGTGTAAGTTCCCTTACTTTCTGCAACCCTGTTTAGCTGGGCTGCTTTATTGATCCTGGCGCGCGAACTTGGCTTACCCAGCTCCAGGATATCACCCACTTTTTTATTCAGTGCCTGAGGTACGATGCCACGTTTTTCATTATAGGCATGTTGCTTCTCTCGGCGCCGGTTGGTTTCGTTAATAGCTCGCTCCATTGAGCCTGTTATTTTATCGCCATATAAAATAGCACGCCCTTCCAGGTTACGCGCCGCACGGCCAATGGTTTGGATCAACGAACGTTCAGAACGTAAGAATCCTTCTTTGTCAGCGTCAAGTATCGCCACCAGCGACACTTCCGGTATATCCAGACCTTCTCGTAACAGGTTGATCCCGATCAGCACATCAAATTCACCCAAACGCAGATCGCGAATGATCTCAACCCGCTCAACCGTATCAATATCGGAGTGAAGGTAGCGCACCTTAACACCATGCTCTGCCAGGTATTCCGTCAAGTCTTCCGCCATCCGTTTGGTCAGCGTTGTAACCAGTACCCGTTCTCCTTTTACTTCACGGATTCGGATTTCTGATAATAAATCATCAATCTGCGTGGCAACCGGACGAACTTCGATGATCGGATCGAGTAATCCTGTCGGACGTACTACCTGCTCTGCGATATCACCACCGGAGCGCTCTATTTCATATTTGCCCGGCGTCGCAGACACATAAACAGTTTGCGGGGCTAATGATTCAAACTCTTCAAACTTCATCGGACGATTATCCAATGCCGAAGGCAGGCGAAAACCGTACTCGACAAGGTTTTCCTTTCGCGAGCGATCCCCACGATACATAGCACCAATCTGCGACACCGTGACATGAGATTCGTCGATAATGAGCAAGCCATCAGCAGGCAAATAATCAAATAACGTCGGAGGCGGCTCACCCTCGGCACGTCCACTGAGGTAACGTGAATAGTTTTCGATCCCTGAGCAAAAACCCAGTTCATTCATCATTTCAATATCAAACTGAGTGCGCTGGGCAATACGCTGCTCTTCGACCAGCTTGTTATTATCGATTAACTGTTTACGGCGTATGACCAGCTCATCTTTGATCTTATCGATCGCCTCCAGTATTTTCTCGCGCGGGGTAACATAGTGAGTCTTCGGATAAATCGTACACCGTGGCAAATCACGCTGCTGGATCGCACCAGTCAACGGGTCAAAAACACTGATACAATCAACTTCAGCATCAAACAGCTCAATACGAATGGCATCATGTTCCGATTCTGCCGGGAAGACATCGATCACTTCCCCCCGAACGCGGAAAGTACCGCGCTCAAATACCATATCATTTCGCTTGTATTGCAGTTCAGCTAAACGACGCAGAATATCACGCTGATCAAGCATATCGCCCCGGCGCACATGCAACATCATTTTTAGGTAGGAGTCTGGATCACCCAGGCCATAAATCGCCGAAACTGAAGCAATAATGATCACATCACGACGCTCCATCAGCGCTTTCGTTGCTGACAGTCGCATCTGCTCAATATGTGCATTTACCGACGCATCTTTTTCGATGAAGGTATCCGTCGTCGGCACATACGCTTCAGGCTGATAATAGTCATAGTAGGATACGAAATATTCCACGGCATTATCAGGAAAGAATTCTTTCATTTCCCCGTAAAGCTGTGCTGCCAGCGTCTTGTTAGGCGCCATTATAAAGGTGGGACGATTGGCTTTCGCAATCACATTCGCCACCGTAAAAGTTTTACCTGAACCGGTAACCCCTAACAGGGTTTGATGAGCAAGGCCGGCATCTAACCCATCAAGCAGTTGATTGATCGCAGTAGGCTGATCACCCGATGGTGAAAAATGAGAAGACAGTTTGAACGCTTTGCTCATGCTTAGTTTCCGTTGCAAGGGAAGACATTACTTAGTTAGCTATTTTGCTACTATACCCAAGTAACTGCAAGATACAGGATTCAGAGTGAGCTCTTCGAGTTCAATTCAAGGCAAATCAGCGCAGGAAGATCCCTTTCAAGCTCACACTATCAAACCATTGATACGCCATCAGCTATAATACAACCTTCACTAACAAAAACCGCAAAGGCAAGACCTGTGTGATATTGGCTGGCCAACCTGCCAAAGCTGGAAATTAACGACAACCGACAACATGCATATCGTCAACCCAGACACCAAGACACTCCTGTTTGGGCTTTTTTATACCCTTTTTACTCAGGCATCTGGTTCTAAATACGAATAAATAATAACAAAATGAAAAGTAGGGATTGATCTAATTTTTACATAGGCGTATTATCACCGCCCACGGAGAAAATCACGCTCAGAAAGATTAGAAATCCGTATTGCAAATACAGTATAAAATTCCTTTTCATCATAACTCTTGATGAGAATTATCCACAGCTTGTTCATCTCCCGATGTAAATCAACTCACAATTGTTATATTAGAAAAAACAGTTTAAAGTATTTATTCTAACATCCTCTTAACACTTATTCTTTCCTATTGAATAACAAATGCTTATGCCTATAATTTCACACCGAGCAGGTTAAGACGGATCCGCCATCCTTTAGACCATATTACGTTTTTCTAACATTCATCAACACAGTTATCCACAGTTTCCGTGGATAACCGACTAAAGCCCTTGCCATTTCTGGCCTCGAAAAAATCAAGTGTTTTTTGATGTAATATTTTGCAGTCTCCTAATGACGTGTAGCCCGCCGCGCGGTGTGACAAAGGGAACCGCTTAGATTGGCAATTGGGTATTTGTCAGTTTAAGCGGTTTCTCTGTTTAGAGTGTTTAACTATCCGGACCTTTAAACACTTCAGTGGCGGGGGTAAACACTACATTGAATGTGTGGGTGAAGGGGTGCATTGCTTCATTGCCCGCTCGGGTGGCGGTTAGGGTGATGGTTAATCGCTGGGTTTCTGCCGGTATTTGGGTTTGATCCAATAGCAATTCAGTCTCGGTCGTCTCGCCTTGATAGAGTACTGCGCTGGTATCAGCATCCATTACCGATATCTGTGTGGTTGTGCCGGGTTCGGGGGCTCCGTCTGTGTACCAATTGGTCAGGTGCTGTGGCTCGACGACCTGGCTGATGCGGTTACGGTGTGACCATGTAACATTAACCGGCATAGTGATGGTTTCAGGCCAGTAACCTCCATTCAGTTTTACGTTAGTCACGCAGAGCGGTTTGGCGGCGCGCCCGACCAGATCAGTTGTAACGATAGTCGCCTCTTCCTCGGGTAATGCCCCTCGGGCCGTCACGGTTAAACCGCGGACACTCACCTGCTCACCGGTCGTGAACTCTGCCTCTAACGAGTCACCGTCAAGTGCTGTTATCACCGTCATCGCGGGGTGTTCGGTCGGAATAGTATCCAGCACGCCACGTTCAACGTCTGCCACCCTATCGACAACACTTTTCACCACCACCAACTCATCATTCAACTGGCACACTGCAGGCAGATCAGCGGCAAGCAGATTGCTGTCTATCATTCTGAGCTGGGTTGCCATCGGAGAAATCACCTCGGCCAGCATAGAGCTGTTAGCAAAAGAAGCGCGATGGCTGTAAATCCAGCGGCCAAAGTGGTTGTAATACAGTTCCGCGCCTAATGTATCACTGCTTGGTTTGCGGGCCATCCAGCCGACAAAACAGCTATGTTCATTCAGTACTGCCAGCTCTGACGGATTAAGGGTGGTGGCCAACAACCAGTAAGGCGATTCAACCATCTGTTGAATGACAATCGGCGCAGGTTCATTAATAGGGTCTTGCCAGCCGCTTGGTGGTGGCGGAATATAATCGCCGGTTGCGGCAGCAAAGATATCTTCCATCACATCGAGTTTTACTTCCGGCTGCGCCATGCTGCCCCGGCGCTTTTTCTGTACCCGCATAATATGGTTTAACCCGGCGGGCGGATACACCACCCGCACCACATCGCCCGGCTGATAAACGGATGCCGTGGTATCACAGTAGAGTTCGGTGGTCATCAGGCGGGCCGACAGCATTTTTAGCTCACGCATCGCAACCCGGTAGGCCAGCTGGGCATCATGGATCATCGGGAAATCCACGCTCTCGCCTATGGTGCGCCCAACGGCATGCACCATGGCCGAGTTGATCACGGTGACGGCGGCTTTTTCAAACGTCTTCGGATCGGTATAGGTCAGCGTCAGGGTGTTAATAATATCGGCCTGACTTCGACGGCGGACATTCTTCGCGGTCTTGATTTCTTTCACCGTCAGGGTTGGCAGCGCCTCTGGCTGATAATTATCCCGCGCCAGGCGCATGGTGACCAGGCCGCTGGCCTCGTCGGTAAACACATAGCCATTGAGGTAACGGCAGATATCTTTAACAAACTGCTCTACCGGTTGCTGCTTTACCCAGAGGGCATTAAGGCCAAACCTTTCTTGATAAAGCACATCAGCACAAGCCTGAAATGCCGCATTGTCGATATTGGCATTACCGGTGCCCCACTCCGGGCACTCGATCAACTCATGGATAATGTGGGCACCATTGAGGCCATTATCAATGACTGCCTTCGTGTTGTACCAGATAGCGTGACCATCCCAACCGGTGGAAAGGCGTTCGACCTCAACGGCCACCGGCGCGGGATAGCTGGAATTGCCCATTTCTGGCTGACGAAACACCAGGGCAGTGAGGTGACGAAAAGCACTCACCACCTTCTGCCCGTTAACTACCTGGCCGCAATGGTGAGCCAGATAGTCATTGACGCGCTGGCCGGCACGGCCAAAACAGACATCAATATCACCCACAATACCGCCATACTGGTCACGATCGCCAAACAATGTCGGCTGATCAACATGAATACGCGTGTTGCTCGATACCTTGGCCTGCCAACCGACCTTCTCACCAAACCAGATCCGCTTAATGGCATCGACGGGTCCATGGCATAACACCAGGTGCTGGCCCCAGAACCAGCGGTGCCCAGCAACCTGTTTTTTCTTTCTGCCCATGGACTACTCCTTGCCCTGTCTAAATTTAACCACCACGGCTGTCACCACCGGATCATCCAGCGCCAGCAAGGCATCACAATCGGCCCCGTTTTTCAGAAATTCTGCCCAGCTCAACCCGTAAGCTTCAAATACCCCCCGAGCCCCTGAGCAGCAGTAACCTATCGGGGCCAAATCTTTGGGGAAAATACGGTTACTTTCTGATTTCTTCATTCCTTAAATCCCCCCACCAATAAACGTTGCCACTGCTGATTTTTACCCGGCCAAATACCACCCCAAGCGGTTTGCCCTCTTCGATCACCGGGGCTTTGGGCTCTTGCGCATCCGGCGCGGTATGGGTTTGATTCATGGCGCGGTAACTCATAAAAAGTGATACCGCGAGAATAACCAGTTGAACCCAAAACATTTGACTCTCCTTTTTTTACGGACGGTTTAGCGGTCGATGGGATCGCCGATATAGGGATTCTTGGTGGGCAAATTCACCGCGCCACCGAAGTTAATGGCGTTATTAAAACGCGAATGACACGTCGCCAAGGTGCGGTCGCAACCTCGGGTCACTTCGACTTGTTCCCCCGGCGTGAACGTTGCCGGATGCAGCAGCCGCAGTGTCTTACTGCTGGGTTGAGTATCAATATAGTGATGGTTATGGCCCTGTTTAAGGCGGCCATAATGATATTCCAGCGACAGTGATTCATTGAGGGTAACGAGATTGCCATTAACCGCCGCCACGGTGACGGTTCGGGGGCTTTCCGTATGGCCGCACTTTCGGCTGCCTAACGAATAACGACAATGCGGGGTCACCGTTTCGGTCAGGCCGGTGATCTGCAGTTCAGTGTGAACCGCCTCCAGCTCGACACTGACAAAGCCGTCATTCCAGACTCCTGCCATCAATCGCCCCGCGAATACGGTATAAAACGTCAGGCCATCTTCAGAGCGCAGAATGGTGATTTTCGGCGCGACATTAAGCGGCGGATTTAACGCGATATTGGCCAGGGTACTGCCTGCCGACACCTCAAACGAGGTATCGGCACGCAACGGATCGTCAGACTGTTCGATTGAGGCTCCCCGTTCGATAGCGTGAGACTGCCAGTTAAATCCCTTATACAAAACATCCGATTGAGATGATGTAAACCGCCAGACATCCGCTTGAATTTCAATTTGATATAATTCAATAGTCGCCACTGGGCACCTCAACCATTTTTATATTGGCTGATAACAAATGACGACTATTGGTGACTAATTTGACATCATCCTCGTCCGGTCGCATCAGGCGCATAATATGCCCGCCGTTTAAATCAGCTGGCTCAACCGCACGATGATCTGTACCGCCCAGCTTAATAATTTCATTGCCGTTACTGTCGTAACCCACGGGTTGTGCCAACACCATCTGCACGCCATCGTGCCAGTTCAGATACAGATGCCTGCCGCCGAACTCGACCAGGCCCACCCGCTCAATAACGATTTGCTGTCGGTTACAATGTGCCGCGATGCGAATTTCGCGATGATAACTGACCCACCAACAGGCGTTTAAACGCCCGTTAAACTGATAGATAAACTGCTTTAACCGCCAGGCTTGCTGTCGCCCTTTGGCAATGAATTCAACATTGGTTGCATGGCGGCCATAATCACGGTCGATATCCATAATGTGATGGCCACTGGCTGTGGTTTTTTCACGCCAGGCGAATGCCATATCATCACTGACACCGCCGGATTTACCGCGCTGAACAATAACGGGCTTGCCCAGGTATTCAGTGTCAAAATCAGTGTTATAGGGAGGCGATAAGGGCTCAATCAATAACGGCTGGCTATTCACCCAGCTAATTTGCTGCTCGGTTCTTGCGCCTCGGCGTACGGATTTCACCCCGTCAGGGGCTCGGGCTGTTATGGCGGGCAAGACAATCACGTTCTTGTGGCTATACATTAGCGGACGTTTCAGCAACAGATTATCGACATTCACTTTATCGATGAACGCGACTTCGTACTCTCGTTCATTTTTATACAGCACCGCCATGCCACCACCACGAAACGAGCGTGAGGACACATCGGTATCAATGACTACATCACCAGCCTTTACCGTCACCGGCGGGGTTGCATCCGCCCATATCGGGATGACATGCATGCTCGTACCCTGCGATTCATAACGGGCATGTTGTTCCGCCGCCGCTAACGTCGGCAGGTTGTAACGGTATTCAATATGCTGAAGCGGTTTATCGGCATTCGACAAACGCTGTTCGCTGGCGCGGGTTTCAAGCACCGCAGTAAACCACTGCCATTGTTCAGTGACCGGATAAATCGGCGGATACGGCCAGAGAGCGATCCGCGAACCGTACACATGCAGCGTTGTTGTAACGGCACCGTTATTAAATTGCCACTGGTACTGGGCGTCAATATTCATTTCAACATCGAGTGACACCGCTAACTCGTAATCCCAATGGCCACCATAGGATGCAAGCGTCTTATCTGGATGGGGACCTGTAAGCGCTAAGCCTGTATCGTTATTTTTAGCTAAGGCATTGAGCGTAAGTGGCTTGGTGTAACTGCTCCACATTTCAATGGCATGCTCACTGGCATTGAGAATGAAACCCAGTTCGATCGTTGAAGGTGAAAGGAAAAGATTATTTTTAAACAGCGAATCCCAGAATCCATCAACAACAAACCCTGTGCCGTCAACCATGGGCTTCATTGGCAGTGAACTGGATGTTGAGACTGTACCAAAAAGAATCGTCCCGCAATCTACCGCCGGTATATCAGGAGGAATAATGGGCGGCGGATCGTTATACCAAAAATACGATAAAACGGGATACGCGGTATTCATACCGCGATACCCTTTATCACCGATGATGCAGGCAAATCACCCGATTCAAGCTGAATCGCCACGCCGTATTTCAACCGTTGAAATTGCGTCAACTGAAAGACAATCCACGGCCTGGAGCGATATTCAATGACCTTGGGCATATCGGCAAGCACCCAGTCCTCAATCGTTGTGATCCTCAATGTATTCAGCGAGTATTCAGGGGCAAACCGCCCATTTGACTGTTTCGCGCATAGCAGCCAAGGCATAAACAATCGGGTATTACTCGGCTTAAATCGCATATAAGCGGACATGGATTCCGAGTTATTTTGATGATAACCATAAATAGTGTCGTTCATATTTCTGGCATCATAAATACATTTCAGGATCGTTCTGGACGATGAATTGCCTTCGCTGGCTAAACGCATTTCATATGTTTTATTGTTTGCCGCTGAATAAACAATGCTGCTTTTATCAAGGTAAGATTGTGTACAGAACCGCCATTTATTTCTATAGGTCGCACTTGATACCCCATCTCCGCCAATGAAATAGGCTTCATCACCCGCAGTAATACTACCTATCCCCGTAGCAACAGAGCCGATCGAATAAAATGGCTCATGATTCGATAAGTTGACTAAACAAATACCAAACAGTTCTTCATTACTGAAAATATGGATATATACGGGGAAATGTAACGCAGAGCCGGTGCTGTTTCGTGAGTGGTGTGTTGTTTCCAGCCCCCTCCTATTTTCTAAGCCGGGAAAGCCACTGCGCCATGCTGTCCCACCATTGATATTCATATTGTGGCCAGTTTGCGAGTGATGAAACGCTTCAATTGCAATCGCAACAGGCTTGCTCTTGTGGGCGACCACAAACTGGGTGGTACCATTATCATATTTCAACGCCCAATGGGATGATGGGTGCTTAGAGAAAAACTGTTTGATATTCCCGACAAGTTCCTCTCGATTTGCCATCACGGTGGTGTAATAAGCCATCAATCTAACTCCAAGCACATAAAGTCTGAATCACCCGTTCGGTAAATGTTCTGTACTACCAAATATGATCGTAAATTGTCCGTCGTGTTTATCACTTGTCCTGTCGATGTATTTGGCCCGCTCATCTGATAAGCCCCGATAAACGCCCCAAGGCACCGATGTATTTTTGAGCAGGGATAGATGGGCATCATCCAATGATCATCATTTAAATAGTTGGTTTGTAGATTCAATGACAGGCCGTAATAATAATTGGGCTGATAAGGCCAAGTGTATTCCACACTGAGCCATGACTTGTCCAGCCAATGAATATGGCGGGCGTCATTCCTTGCAAATTGAAACGTGGATACGCCATCACTTTGCGTATTCCATTTAAAGCTGGAGGCCGTTCCTTCACCAAAGCATCCATACTGATCCGGCCAATGCGCTATGGATGCAAACATATTGACCCGTCCCATATAAATCACATGGGTTGTGGTCGATATTTGAGCGACAACTTTTAAATGCCGATGGTCGGCATCTGTAATAAAGTAATACGTTAGAGGCTGATCCCATAAATACATATAGTGATACGGGTTTTTATCCGGCATCTGCTCAAACGTTAACGCCTCAAAATACGCAGGCGCGCAATAGAGCTTCCAGTTAAAGCGTGCATCGGTCGGTTCTTCATCGGTTTTAAATGCGGCAATGAACCGTTCTTTTGATACCGCATCAACCGATTCAAGAATCAACTCATCAAATGCCGTATCAACGGTTCTTGGCTGCCAACGCTTTACCGTCCAGCCATTCTGCTGAGCAAACACCTTAAGCTTTGCCAACAAATCCCGATAGCCATTCGCCGTCCCTGTTTCCCACGCCATACCCAATCCTTAATATTTAAAAACTCGCCTTATTTCGCTGTACGATTTTCACCACCGCCTGCTCGCCGGAGTCGCTGCGCAGATACGCTTTCAGCTGCTGCTGGTTATCGAGGAACGCCACATGCACCGGCGGGGCGGCGACATTGACATTCGGGCTTCCACCGTACTGCATTGCCTGTTGTTGCTGGCTCTGCATGGTTTTCATCTGCTGCATGGCTGTGACCATCCAGCGGAAGTTGTCGGCCTGGGCCGGGTTTAAGACCATTTCGTCTTTGCGCAGCATCCAGGTGCCTTCGTTCTGCGCCGGTACGCGGTTGATCCCGTCGTGGGCCTGACCTGCCAGCGCCTGCCCGGCAACAATCCCCACCGAGGCATAACCCATGGTGCGCACCGCCGTTGACAGCGCCATCCCAACCGGCGGCGGCCCGAAGCTTAACGCCTTGGTGGCCGCCTCTTCGGTAGCCATGATCATCGACGGAATGGCCGCCAGTTTCTGGGCCGCAAACAGCACCCGATAGAAACCGCCCTGCTCTTCACCGGCTTGCTTTAAAAAGTTGGTGGTTATGCTGAGCTGCTGCTGGGTAAACGTCAGGGTCGATTCGGCAACCTGCGCCTGATACGCCGCCCGCTCGTCGGTGGCCTGCTTATCAATATCGGTTAAGTTGGCTTCATGGTCAGCCCGCAGTATTTCCCGATTGGCGAAATACTCCCGTTCCAGCTCATCTTGTAGCTGCTGGTTCTCTTGGGCTTGCGCATAGGCAGATTGAAATGACTGGGAGAGCCGCGCCAGGCGATCATCAAAAGCATACTCTTCACGGATCTTGGCCTGATTTTCCATGTCGGCCTGCATCGCCAGCCGCATCAGCCATGCGCCGTTGATTTCGTCTGATTCGGCGTAGAACGCCTCGATATCGCGTTTGTTTTGAGGCACTTGCTGCTGCATTTGCACTAGACGGTCTTGCCCGGCCTCATTGAGCAAGGCTCCCGGCCTATCGGTGGCCTTCTGGGCGGCGGCGACCGCTGAAAACCCGGCGGCGACACCCAGCAGCTGATTGCGCAGCGAGAACATCTGCCCTTCCAGCGCATCAGACTGATGGTTCATGGTGCGCATCTGACGGCCCGTGGTGGCCGACTGGTTGCCAAGGGAGGCAACCGCATTGTCAGCGCCGCGAACCTGACCGATAAACTGTTTGTTTTCTGCGTCAAAGCGCAGGGTAAATTTCAGATCTTTACTCACGCAGGTTCAGTTCCTCGGCCATGACGCTGGCGATTGATTTGAGTTTTTGATAATCATCGGGGTTGATGGTTCGGCCAGACAGGTCGGCATCGGCTTTGACCTGGCAGACATCCATCCCCAAGCAACAGAAGCCATTCCAGCGCAGAAAGGCGGGAATAGTGAGCCACCATTCGAGTACCTCGGCATGCTCCTGCCACACCTCAATATCATCATTTACTTTGGGTTCGGGGTTTTGACTTACCCCCCAACTGGCGAGTTCCTGCTGCCAGTCCTGCTCATCTTTCGCAGTCGCGGGCTGGCGCTTAATGGCCGCCCGAACTGCGTCTAAGAGTTTTTTGTGCTGGCCTGCCCGCTCATCGCTTTCAGGTAGGCCGACAAGGCTCCGGCGGTAAAGTGCGGGTTCAGACACGCCGCGTTGAGGTTTTCAGGGGTAAATGCCAATGATTCACCGCTTTCATCGGCGATACCCGACCAGCCGGTGATCACCTCGGCAAACATTTGTGCATCGCCTTTACGGCTCAGCTCATTAAATGTCTTGCTATCGACCAGCTTAAAATCGATGGTCATGTCAAAGGTTTCCACCTTGCCGCCATCAACCGGCACACTGATACTGACGGGCCAGGCTTTTACTTTTCGGTCTGCTACGAGCTTGAACATGGAAATAGTCCTTAGAGTCGAGTTTTAAGGGGCGAGAGTCGAGTAACGAGAAGCTAGAAACTAGATCCTCGCTGACTGTCTATCGGGTAATAAACTGATCGGCATTAGCGATAATGCGCAGCGGGATGCTGTAGGTCTGGGTGCCTTCCTGCTCGCCATAGGTCGGGCGGCCAAGTTGTACCCGAGGGCTTTGCCAGACCACCTGATTACCGATTGCGCCATTGGTGAATACCAGCTCGTGCTCATCACCGGCCTGCGCCAGGGCAAACACATCCAGCTCTGCCAGTTGCGGCGCTTCAATCACCATGGTGGCGGTCGGCTGGTAGTCGGTGATCATCACCTCTTCATGGCCGACATATTCCTGATACGGCACCTGGTTGGCCTGATCATATTCAAGGGAAATGAGCTTGGCCGCTGTGCCATCAATGGTGAAGCTGGAATGCTGCACCCCGATCTTCAGCGGTGTCAGCCAGGTTGAAAAATCGGGCGCGGGATGGACCTGCGCCTCTGCCGGTACATGCAGGCCGGTGAACACAAACTTGATCCCGCCGAAAGCTTTGGCCGCCGCGTTAAACGACAGGCTGCCCCGCGTGCCGACGACTTTGTGCAAGGTGCCGGACTGGTAGTAATAGAGCGTCAGGCTGCCGGTGGCATCATCATCGATGCTGTAAACAGTCTGGCTGTTCACTGCATCTTCGGTCACCCGACGCAAACAGGCCGCCATCAGATCGCCCCACGGCGCAGCCTTGGCCGGATCGTTCGATGCCGCCAAATCCACCGTGAATTCAACCGAGACATACACCTCGGTCATGATCTCTGCTGACTGGCCCAAAGCACCGTCATCGTATTCCAGTGCCTGAGATTCACCGGCGAGCGGCGTAATAGAAAACTCACGCCCCAGCACATGCTTCATCACCGCACCATTGGCGATGTTTTCTGCCGACAGCGCATCGACGCCATAGGTTGTTTCGGGGGCAAAGCCGATAATTTTTTTCCGTTCTTTACGAGCCATACGCGTTTTGATCCTCGGTATATTCCGTTACAAATTGATCGAGCCATGTCGCCCGTCCGCTCTCTACCGCCAGCAACCGGCCACTACCCAGCCAGTACGGCTCAAACTCATCATCTCCCGACCAGCCAAACAGCCGTTTTTTCAGCTCATCGCGCAACGGCTTCCAGTTGAGCGGCTTACTGTTACTGCTGGCATCAACAATCACCACACCCACGGTCACCGTAACGGTTTGCAGGTAGGCTCCGCTGCCACGCACATCGGGCTGCGGAGCATCACCGACCTGAAACACATACAGCGACGGGGTTCTGACGGTTTTGCTGCGTTTCAAGTCCAGCTGCGTCAACGAATCAAGTTCATGGACGTCAATCCAGGGCGGCTTGGCGTCAACGGTTAATTTCAACCTCTCGACCGTTAGCTTGATCAAATCGGCCATCAGATGAACCCCTTCGCACGGTCGCGACCAAAGACACTGCCCGCACTGGTGATGGTGGCGGTGTTGTTGCTCTCGGGCCTGGCATTGTTACTGTCCACACCGAGCTGCAATACGCCGCGCCCCACTTTTTCCAGATAGCTGATGGCGTCTTTATAGCGTTTGGCGACCTGGTGCTCATCACCCAGAACATCATCATTGAGGTAGTAACGCGCCAAATCACACGCCGTACGCGCCAGCACCCGAGGAACAATGTGGAGCGGCAGACTGTATCTGCCCCCCAGATAGCCATCGATGGTGGCGCAGGCATCATCGATTGCCTGGTTCAGCACTGAATCTACAACGGCACCGGCACTGCCATCGCGATCGGTCAGCGCAATCAGCTCTTGCTCACCAAAGCGGCCCTTCATATCGTCTCGGGTGCAATACATAGGGGGCTCCTAATTTAAGTGGCGAGGGACGAGAACCGAGGAAAAGCATCTCCTGATTCGAGTCTCGTTACTCTCCTCGACTCTTGCTGCTCGACTTCGCTTTACTTTTTTTGTTTACACCGTCAGATATACGTCCTTGAACCAGTGCCCCTGGCGTATCGTCTGACGCACCTGCTTCGGCATACGACACTGCAAGGCGTGGATCTGCTTCAAGCATGGCCAGCTGCGAGCAGGTAACTGTACCCGCAGCCAGAATGTTCTCCCCGGCGCTGAACGCCATGCCTGCACGGCGGTAGCCATCGTGCGCCACGCTTTTAACAACCAGCTTTTTATCGATAATATTGCATTTTTCCATAACATGAAGATCTCCGTAGATAAGGGACAAGGAACGAGTGAAAAGTGGCGAGTGGCGAGTGGCGAGTGGCGAGTAGAGAGTAGAGAGAAGCTAGGCTCTCGTTACTCGATACTCGAAACTCGAAACTAGCCCCTCGACTCTCGAAACTCGCTACTGAGTCACTACGCCAACCAAGGCACCACGACTAACTCGACGGCCTTGTAGTTGGTGTTCGATTCGCCCTGGGCTTTGTTTTCGGCTTCCAGCACTTTCTTCGCCGCACTGCGATTGCTCGGGCCACACACCAGCACGTTAGCCATGATCCCCAGCGGACGGCCTTCATCGGATTTAAACGCCATCATGGCGCTGACTGCCGCATCAAAGTTGGTGTCATCCAAAGCGGCTTTTGACGCAAAGGCTTGCTGCCAGAACGCGACGCCCCAGTTGCCGCGACCATCGACGCCATAGACATACTCGTCTGCCATGAATACATGATCAGACTGACCCGCATCGGTTTTCGCATTGAGGCGATAGTCTTTACGCTTCTGGTAGATGAACGGCTTGAGCGGTCGGCGAGTATCAAGCAGGAACCATGGCACCCCCGCGCCCGCCTGCATGTTCGCCACCGACTCCTCTTTACCCGTTTCAGGGTTTACTACCGGATGGTCGGGATCAAAGAAGTACTGGCCGTCGTAACACTTGGTGGTAAAGCCCGCCGCCATTAAGGCAAACAGCATTTCATCAGGATGCGAGGCACTGGCGTAACCCATTTCCTGATACAGCGGCATAAACACACCATAGGCATCGTCGTCGATGGCTTCGGCAGGAATGGCGACGGTGCTTTCGTACTTTTTGTTCTTTAGGGTGTAATCATGGCTGGCCAGTTTCTTGACCTGGCGATCACCCACCCATTCACGCAATCGGGGAAACTGACCTAACCAGGTATAGGCTTCCGCCGACGTCGATGAAGGCACCATGGTCGCGAACTGCGGCCACAGTGCTTTATAGCTGCCGCTTCCGGTGTTAAAGGCGGTTTTAATCGCCGTATAAAGGGCGCTTAAATTCTTTTGATTAATGTCCATGTGTTAATTGCTCCAAACTATTTGGCTCTATCCGGTATGCCCCGGCCTACTTGATGCCAAGGCTGACCCACACGCCGTCATCATCGATTTGAGTGATCACCCCGGCTTTGGGCCGCGTATTGGTGGCGCTACTCATTGACAAGGTGCGCTCATCGACAAAGAAGGCATCAGCCCCCACATCGGCGTTAGCGATATCACCGCTGTTGAGAAACTTGTGCTCGCCAACCTCAACACCGATACGGGTTTCACCATCAAAACCCGCGGTGTTGTCTACACCGAGATTCGACACACCGGCACAGATATCCGTCGCGGCTGCACTGGCGAAACCGACGGCCAACCCTGCAGCCAACATCACCACCGCATTACCGGCGATGTACTGGCCGCCTTTGACCGGATAATCTCGGCGGGTGCCTGTTCGTTTTGCTTCTCCCATTAGCTGTTATCCTTTTTGGCTGCCAGGAACGCGGTCTTATCAAGGTCACACGCCTTGAGCACGGCCAGCTCTTCTGCTGTCAGATCGTCATCGTTCTTGGTTTGGTTTGTAGTCTGCCGGGCCGCCGTTTGTTGCGAAGAGAGGGCCGCAATGGCCGGGCGGTTTTCTAACATTGCGGTTAGCGCGGCCACACCTTGCTGCTTGCCAAACTGAGTCAGGTAGTCCACTTCTGCTTCAACAATCTGGCCTTTGTCTTTGGCCTTACTGATGGTGCTTTCAATGCTGCCGGTATCAGAGCCTGCTTTTAGCACCGCCATCTGCTGAACCAGGCCGTTATACGTTTCTACCGGCACGTGTTTCGTCAGGTCGATTTCGCTGCCTTGTTTGGCTTTCAGTGTCGCGATACTGGTTTCCAGCTCGCCACTTTTATCCGCTTTGACTTTGAGGGCATCGATCGCGGTTAACGCCGCCTCGCCCTGGGCGTCGGTTAGCTGCGTATCGTCAGCGAGTTCGATACCGAGCTTGCCGAGCAGCTTTTTCAGTAGATCATTCACATTACGATCCTCCGTTTGACCGTACAGGTTGAAGTCAGCCGCCAGCGCTGCCAGCGATTCCATACCTACTACACCGGGATCGTTGGTGATAGCAGCCATGCGCAGCAGTAGCGGGCGACCTTGTTTGTCATAGGGGAAAACAGCAGAAAGAAAGGCGTACTCTTTGGCGTCGATATGGCCTTTCGCCGTATCGGTCCAATCGGGGCGAATATATAAACCCTGCCCTTCTCGCCACTCAATATCGATATCACTATTCAGCCAGCCGGACGCAATTGCCTTCTGACCATTCTCAGCGGTATTGAGGGTTTGATGCTCGTAGTCGATTAGCACTTTGGGTGCAGTAGCTTTGGTGGCCGCAATCATCTGCGCGGCAATATCGGCATCGATGTGCCAATGGCCATCAGCGGTATCGTGTGGCCGACCGTCACGGGCTTTGAACTTGCCCGCAGGCAGCAGCTGGTGCCAGCCGTTATCTGACTGGTTTAAGTCAGCGGCCAGTACGGCAACCTTACCGGTATGGTTGGCAGATAAAACTGCCTGGGCGATTTGAGTGCGTTTTGATGTTTTCATAGCGCCATGATGGCGCTATTTGGCTAGGGGGCGTGGTGGAAGGGGTTCGGGAATGAGGGTTTATTTAGGCAGAAACGGCTTAGAGTGCTCACACTAAGCCGATGCAGGATAAAAACGAATTAGATAGATTATATCTAACTTAGGTCGCTTAGATTCATGAAACCATGTGAAATTATAAGGTCCGAGATCTAAGACCAGCCCCGATGACTTAGTTTGAGTTAGGTCTCAGTGTTGCTATAAAATACTACCAATAGTTCGTTATTATCCGTCCTTTATAATTTGCATTCTTACAAACGAATTTGATTAGAGATTCTAATTGGCTGCAATGTCTGATTCTGTTGCAGTATGCTGTTGTAAATTGACGAATCACCTTGAGAGCGAATTGTGAGAACTAAAGAATATTGAATAGGTGGAAGCTGTTCTGTAGCAGATGCTCCCTGCTCTCTAGCACGATATTTAACATCAAATATCGGCTCATTTAACGTAGTCCTTTTAAATCGTTTGTTTCTTGATAAACATGTTTCCCATTTATGAGCGTCGTCTCTAAGTTCATGTTCATTGGAATACAACTCACCACAACTGAAGAAGCTTGACGGTTTTGGATGATTCCCTTCAGTAGGATACTTTTCCTTATTAGCTCTAAAGGTAATTTCAAGCCCACTTCTCGTGTAGTGAAGTGGGTGTTCAGGATCGGTTAGTGTATTTATACAAAAAGTGGCATTTAAATGTACCCACGTGCAATCAATATTCTTAGGAAGAGGCACCGGGATCCTAACATGTTGAGAAGAATTTAAAGTACCTTGGAAAATGATAGTTGCTTCGTCCTCTAAACATTCAACAACTTCTTCGGGATTGAGAGGGAATCTTCCCCAGCCAACCTCTTTAATGTCGTTTTCTTGTTTATCTGTTTTATGAACCATCAGGGCTTTTATTGTTGTCGCGGTTAAATCGAAATCGGTTATAGCATCAATACCCGCAGCTACACGAAGAACTGAAGGTGCTGAGTAACTCGTTCCCATAGTCCCTATTATTTGATGTGTCAAAGGACTGTAAACCATAAATGGATTTTCGTTTGAACCTCCAAAGGCTACACCATCAGGTTTAACTACCCCCGGACTTCTACCAGGCCCAATGCAGCTGTATGAAGATCTTTTCCAGGTATCGTCAGTCGAATCACATGCGCCAACTGACAAGCTATTAACCATATCACTAGGTGGTTGAATTCTGGACAATTCACCCGGCAAATCACCGTCATTGCCAATCGCAACTGTTGCTAAACAATTACCGTCCTGTAAGTACTGATCCAGTACTGACGTCCATACATGCACGTCATCATCTTCAACGGACATACGTGGCCCTAAACTAAGATTGATGTACTTATATTTTTTTTGCTTCAATACATTTTCTATTCGAGTTAACACATCAAATAAATCGGGATCATCATCATCCGGTGATAAAACTCTGACTATATCCACATTCGTATACGGTGAGCTTAACTTTTCATTGATATAGGGCCCAAAAAGATATGTAGAACACACTTCACTTCCATGAGCCAATAAGCTTGGGTGTAGAGAAGTGACATCTTCAGGTATTATTTCATTGACCCACGGACCAAGCGCATGTGCATTTCCCATACCACCATCAAAAATGCAGACTTTAAAGTTGTTGTTTAAGCTCTGGTACATAGGAAGAACTATATCACTTGCTATAACGTTTCTTATTACATCCGGCTTATTAAACCGCAATTTCGGAACACTTCTTAACGCCCTTAAGTGTGAAAAATCAGCCAGTTTTTCTTCATGCCCTTTAGGTAAGTTAACAGGTACAAAAGTTAAACCACCGACTACTTTAACACGAGCTTCTTCAAGGTTTCCGTCAAGATAGTGAAGATATTTTTTAAAGTCATCTATTACAGATTTGTCATGCTCAGATGCATGAATTACAACTTCCAACCGTAGAGTGCTAGATTCTTGAGTTATTGCTTTTATTTTTTCTTTTCGCTCAACACTCAAAATACTTTCAAAAGTACGAATGGAATTGAGCGTTGTTCCATCAATATTACCGCTTTTAACATCAGACATCAGCTTATGATATTCAGCTTTAGTTCCTGAAACATAGATGCATGATGAAACAGCTTGCACTGGATGCTTTTTTGTAGCCCATTTTTCTGGTTTTACCATCACTGGTTTTGAACCAAGATCATTCATACCATACTTTTGGAATAGCCTTTTGGGGTAATATGTTTTTGCCAAATAAGCCGGATGTTGTATAAACTTAACAACAATTTCACCATTGGCACATTCAATTTCTGGTTTAGAATCAAGTTGTGATAATGTTTGGCCTAAACCTTGGACAAACCTCTTTCGTGATTCATATTCAGAATAGGGGTGATTCTTATCACCACCACCACTCTTTATCTCAACAGTGTCAGTTAGTGTTTCACCATAGCCAATGATGACGTTCTTCATAAATATTCCTTATTCTTATTAACTAATTTTAGCCGAATCAATAGCTTTTTTTACGGTCGGTCTACTAATACTAAGCTTTTCAGAAATAGTGCGCTGTGATTCTCCCGCCAAATGTAACTCTACAGCTATGCGTTTCTTCTCATTCATAGAGAGTTGGTCAATTGGCAGGTTATTTGTTTCTTTAACCAGAGTGCTTACTTCCATATTGGATAAAATACTTTCACGCTTTATCCTCTTTATTGAACGATCCATATCGCTGTATGAACTACCGTCAAATTGCGAGCTAAGAAACGTTTTATTTACGGCAAACTCAGGCCAGTACTCCTCAATGTATTTTTCTCTCATATCCAGAGTGGGCAGCTCAAAATTAATCTCAGAATCAAATCTTCTCCAGATTGCAGGATCTAGAAGTTCACCATGGTTTGTTGCTGCAATAAGAACAGAGGTAACGGGCCAGTCATCTATTGATTGAAGTAATACAGTAACAAGTCGTTTAAGCTCCCCTAGCTCCCTATCATCATCTCTACGTTTGGCAATAGCATCAAATTCATCAAGCAATAGTACGCAGGGATATGAAGATGCGTGATCTAAAACTGCTCTAATATTACTTCCTGTTTTACCCAAAAAACTACTCATTACCGTTGCTAAATCTAAAATAAGTAAAGGTAGTTCAAGTTTTGAAGCTAGCCAGCGAGCAGACATAGTCTTCCCAACGCCGGGAGGTCCCGAAAATATGATACTTTTAGTTGGTTGAAGACCTGCGTTTAAAAGTTGCTCACTTAAAAAACGTTCTCTGATTATTTGATTAAGGTGCAGGCTAGTTGTTTCATCATGGATGGGTTGTTGCTCAAATAATGCAGGCTGCTCAATTCTAACCAAATTTTGACGGCTATCTGAATCTACAGGCACTGGTTTTTTCAACTGTACACTTCGAGCAACAGTATTACTGAGTCGATTCGTCAGTTGTTCATAGAGTTTATGGTCTGTTGTTCTTATTTTGCTGGCTAACTTTCTCAAAGACATCTGTACAGCTTGAACGTCTCCAGACAACGCTGTATCAATGAAATTTAGCAAAATTTTGCTGTCCATTTTAATCCTGTTTTAAATTCTAAGAATTAATTAGTGGTAAACAATACGGTAAATTATGAACCATAACATAACCACTTTCCATAAAAGTTTACCGCGAAAGTTACATTTTCATTTAACACATTGAAATTAAATGATTTAATAGCATGAAAGTCTAACTTTGTATCAGATAGTGAGTTAGAGAGGAACAAGTCTTACGTTTGCCTCGCTCAATAGAATAGATACGGCAAATCCAGATAAACAATATGTGAATGAGTTTTGAATCTAAATGATTATGGGGGCATAAATGAGTTAGCTAAGCTGCAGCTAACTCATTCTTAATAGGATCTAGATAGCCTATCTTCTTAATTTATCAATCAGTTTCCCGTTTAAATCCTCCTGTAAACGTTTAACCATTTCCCATCCACACCGTTGCACCAGAAAGCCACTCAATCGCTTAGCGCGGGTTACAGGCGCTTTAGTCTGCAGTCAGGAAATCACCGAGGATCTGATAAATCTGCTGGGTATCTGCATCGGAAACACCCAACCAGGGACGAGCTGGAATGGCGGCATTTTGCGGGCGCATGTCGGATGAACCACCGAAGTGATGAATCGCGCCGTACTCAAAATTGGTGCCGAACTTGAAGGATTGGGGGGGATGCCTGGTAGTTCAGCTGTCGATAGGCGCATTCAGATTAGCAACCAGAACAAAACGTTACTTGTGAAGTTGGCCATTAACACTGCCTGGGCGTAACGATTGTCATGTCTGAACTAATTAGCTCACTTTGGATTAAAATATACCAGGTGTTTCACCAAAACGCTGACGAAATGCTTCAATATAAGCACTTACATTGTTGTAACCACTGAGCGCCGCAACTTCGTTAATCGTTAGTCCATCCTGAACCCACTGGAGCGATATAAGTTTTTTTCCTATTGGTGCCATTGGTTGATAGACAATGTTTTTTTATTATTGTAAGTGAAATCAAATACCTGATGCATTTTAATGCATGAGCTTTCATTGTCATCTATGTCTTTAAACTCATTAACCATTCACACATTTGCATTTATTTACACCCACTTGTGGGCTCTTTCGAAAATTGCACATTTAAAACTCCCCATTGCGCAGACAGTACTAAAGTTGATATGCAATTTGGCGCAAAAGGAGCCCGTTCATGTTAAGAAAGATGTATTTCGGATTAGTGTTGTTAGGTATAAGTAGTGGCGCTATGGCACATTCTTTATATCCCAACATCACCCCCCACGAAATCCCACTGGCAAAGTTAACAAGCAGCAAACTGCCAAGTGCTTTGATCAGTGATAACGATTTTGTCTACCAGCCCTACTTTCGACCGTTTGATTTCGATAGCTTTTTAGCGGATACCCAACCTTCATGGCAAACGCTTAAAGAACCACTTCAGCATTGGGCTGGAGCAACGGGTGTCGATCCTAGAGTGTTATTAACGACACTGGCGATTCTTCATCCAAAGCAAACACCGACAGTTAATGACATTAAAGCCGTGGCAAATCAACTGTCACAACATTTCTACTACTACGATTCACACACATCACTGACCCATCAAAATTACAACCCCGCAACTTTGGCCGTGGCACAGCAACTACCTACACTAGCTGCTTGGCATATTTGGCAACGTCAATATGAAATGTGGTTTGATCTGCTGATCCCAACGCCAGAAGTAAAATCAGCAATGCCTTTTCTTGCTGATTCTGGCCTCATGCAATGGCCATGGCGACAAGGCTACGCATGGGTGCCTAATGGCCCGCATTCGCACAGTGGTTCTGGGTTTCCTTTGTCATCTATAGATGTGTCTTATGATTGGCCAAAATGGGGAGCTCCAACTTATAGTGTTACAGCCGCACACGATGGTTATGTGACTGTGATGTCTCGTTGCCAAGTAAGAGTGATCAACCCTAATGGATGGGCAACTAACTACTATCATATGGACGGGATTCAGGTGGGTAATAACCAATGGGTAACGAGAGATACCAAGTTAGGTGTTTATGCGAATCAACGTTCAATAGCACTTTGTGAAGGCGGTTCATCCACAGGACCGCATTTGCATTTTTCTTTACTTTTCCAAGGCCGTTTTCAATCCTTGCAGGGTGTTCAGTTTGGCCCATACCAAGTCCACACTGGCCGTTACAGTTATGATAATGATTGTCGACATACTTGGTTATACGATACGCGTGAACAACGCAAAGTGTGCCTGTTTCAACGTGTTGACAACCCTGCTCGTTAGTACTGAGGTTTGTCTGATTTTCATAAGAGGATAAAGTTTAATCTTCACCCCACACACATACACGCAGTCTATATAAATTCATTTAACGGTGTTTATTGTTCTTTTAAATACTGTTTCAGAATTTGGTTGATCTGTTCAATATCATCATCGGAAACCCCGAGCCACGGGCGTGCGGGAATGGCGGCATTTTGCGGCGACATATCGGTATTGCCGCCGTAGTGATGGATTGCGCCGTATTCGAGCGGGGTGCCGAAGCTGAGCCCCTGATCGTCACCCCAATAGCTGAGGCTCTGGCGCAGGTGGTCATTCAATACCAAGATCAGATCGCTGGCGGCGGGCTTGCTGCGCTGGTAGTCAGGACTGAGCGGGAGCCATGACTGCCCTTCTGGCGACTGTTGCAGCTGCCAACGTTGTCGATGGACGGTTAACAGGTAGTCGCCGATTTGCTGATACAGCGGCTGGAGGCTTGCTGTTTTTTTAAGGATGGTATGCAGTTTGCGCCGGGGCGACTGCATGGCTGGCAAGGTAATGGCGAACGTTGAGTTGCTCATAGTTTATGGCTCTTGTTTGGTGGGGTGGATGCACCTTCACTGTCCGGGTTTTGGCCTGATTTGCGTTGCCCTAATATGGCCTCCCCTTCTTTTGCTATGGGGATGCTGGTTTTTTGATGAAGCCAACGTTGCGGGATACGCATTCCCATATTAACCAGGCCAGGTAAAGCCTTTGATAGCAGCTCAATGTCTTCGGCTTCGGTGAGATCAAACTCAAAACGGGGAATACGGTGGCGGGTGCGATAGCTTTTGCCATTTAAGGCATACAGAGGGAACACCAAATCGCGGGTTAAGGTGGCGGCGATACGCTTAAGGTCGAAATCGCGGATTTCTTCCCGCACTTCGTTATGGACGTTACCCAGTGCATTGGTGCTGGTTTTGCCATCGGCCTGACTGGTAAGGGTGCCGCCCAGAATGGCTTTTGACTGGGATTTTTCACACCAGTTGACCATCGCCATAAACGGATCGCTGGCCCCATCGGCGGCATCCTGAAAATCAAGATCCATTCCCTTGGGAATAATGCCGCCCGCGTTATGGCCAATCGACATGACTGCCCGGAGCAAGGTGGATTTCTCGCGCTCGGTTGCCCCTTCGGGGTATTTGCCGAGGCGAATTGGCAAACCGTAGATCTCTAAGAACTCGGCCAAGTCGCGAATACTGTAGTTTTTAAACAGGAACGGCCAGGCCAGTACCCGCACCAGACCACGGCGGCTTAGATAACCCGACTTCGCCTTGGCGGTGTGGGAGATCCAGCCGAACGGGTTCAGCTCGGCCCCTTCGTGGCTGCCATCACGCAGGCGCAGCTGGTTGCGGTTATCCGGATGAGTCTGAAACCAGGACGGATCACGGTGGTCGTAGCCGGTGACGCTGTGCATCCCTTCTATCATTTCCCATTTCAGTTCGAGATTGGAAAAGGTTTTGAGGGTGGCATCGGCCATGTCAAAAAAGGCATCTTCTAGCCAGGTCGCATCTTCCAGCAGCTCTTGCAGCATGTCGGCATCGCGCTGCTCTTCTGCTGTGGCATTGCGTGGCGGGCGAATGTTCCAGTCGATATTGAGCAGGGCCATTTTGCGCTTTGCCAGTTCTGACTGAATATGGGCGTCTTTCTCTTCCATGTCTTCGGCCAGCTCGCACTGGGCGATCAAGTCACCGTCTTCGGCACGTTTCATGATGCCTGCCAGTTTCGATGGCGTAAGCCCTGATGACGGATGCCCGGCAAAGTGGCGTTTAAGTTGGATCAGCTTAGAGTCAGATTCTGTTTGTTGCTCGTCCAGATCTTCCGTTTCAATGGGGCGGCCCCATAAATCTTCAATTATTGACGTCGCCATGTGGCAGTTCCTTCTTTAATAACAGTGCGATTAATAACAGCCCTGATCGAACGCATGCCCTGGTTCATGAAACAGATCGGCGTACAGATCATCGTCTTCGGTCAGTTCGCCCTTGGCAGGCAGTGGTGTGAATTCAATCGCGGCCCCGTCCATCCAACTGGCACGGACGGCCATAGCCAACCCCACCGCAAAATCACCGTGGCGCTGTTTGCCGTCTTGCCCTTTGCTTTTGCCTTTGTCGATTTTGGGAACGCCGTTGATCACCTGAATGTGGCTGAGGTCATCTTTGATATCTTCATGGCGGGGTAGGTCGATGTTGAGGTCTTCAAATTCGGCTTTGAGTTTCGGCATCCATTCGCGATACCAGGGATCGTTCAATGACACCTGATCGACCATATCGGTGCCGTATTTGAGCGCGGCCGATTCCGCCAGATAGCCGCCGTTACCGGTAGCATCGAAGGCCATGCCGCGTTTGCGGGGCAACCCTTCAAGTAAGTAATGCAATATTTGCCGCTGGCCGTCATAGGTCATGTTGCGCAGTTCGACCACGAACGGCACGTATTTGCTGAGGTTGGGGCGAATGCCCAAGGGGACGAAGATGGACAAGTCCCCTTTGCGGGCGAAGTCTTCCCCGAACGAGTGCGAGTGGCTGGCATCGAGCTTTTCCAGCTCCGGCTTTAAGACCCGTTTACACCAGTCGTCAACGTGTGCCTTGCGCTGGCCGTCACTCCATTCCATAAACCCTTTTGGGGCTTCAATGGTCAAAATGTCAGGACCGTGCTTCATCGCGGAATCAATCAGTACTGATGGGATATACTGGCCACTGGAGGCTTTGGGAACGCAGTAATACTCTTCCAGGGCATCGTCTTCGGTGGCGGTATCGTTGAGCAGGTTAGCTTTCCACTCGTCCTCTTTTTGTCGCGTCCATTCGATTTTCTGGATCTGGCAGATGCGCTGATACAGCCCCTCCCTGCAGGCATCATCAAGGGTGATGGTGTGAACGCTATAGCGTTTTTTGCCTGCCCGCGAATCGTTAATCAGCGAGTTAAACAGGTTATTAACGCCATTGTGGGTGCTGATTAAACGCACCTTTGCGCCCCACATGGTTAATGCCAGTGCCGCTTTGAGCACTTCGGCCAGGCGATCATGAAAGGCGGCTTCATCGATGATAACGGTGCCCTGCATGCCCCGCAGGTTAGACGGGTTGGAGCTGAGCGCCTGAACCTTAAAGCCGGAATCGAAGTACACCACAAAGGTGAGGATGTCTTTGTCTTCATCGGTGAGCACTTCTTCCTGCACTTCACTGGCGACTTTATTAAACGCCCTGGCCCACATGGCCACCGCATCAATGAATTCGCGCGCCATCTCTTTATTCGAGCCGACATAGAAGACGTTGCTACCGCCTTGACCTTTGGCGGTGCCTGCAGTTAGCGATGAATCCGCCGCCTCGGCAAAGGTCAAACCGGTACGGCGGGATTTCTCGGCAATCTTCAGTACCGACTTATCTTCCATCCAGCGTTTCTGGTAGCCCAGCAGCAGCTCATCAGGGTCAAAGGTAAATGTCGTATCGCATTTAGAGGGACGAGGTTCGAGGGTCTGTGCTTCTTTGACCATTAGACGATCCCCAATATTTCTTTCTTGATGCTGGAAACCGTTTCGGCGGTCATTCCGGCTTTCTTGGCGACGGTTTCCGCCACCTTGGCCGCTTCATCGGCAAACGCCTTGCGGATCTCTTTTTCCCGCTTATGGCTCGACATTGCGGCACTTTCGAGGCGCTGCGCCGCTAACATGGCATCTTTGATCATCCCGATATCGACCTCACCCTCTTTTTCATTTGCGTTCATCATGGCTTTAAACAGCTGGGTGCGGCCTATTTCAAGGATGAGTTTGGAGACTTCACCCGTTGGCTTATCACCCAGTTGCGACACCAACGCCTGCGAGACTTCACGGACTTCACGCAGATCTTTGCCGATGGCTTCCATGCGAGATGAATAACGATTCAAACCGCTGCGGCTCGGTTTCAAGTCTTCGGGTAAGCCTTGCTGTTCTATGTGTTCATTCACGGCCTGCAGCACTTCTTGCTGGCTGTTCTTGCCATCACGCAGCAAGCCGTCAAGCAGCTGTTTTACATCATCAGGCAACAAGTCGATTTTGCTGCGGCGGCCACGGGTGGCTTTATCGGTTTTATCCGTCATATCATTCACCTGGGCGTGGCTTTTTAATCCCTGATACCGTGGCACGACCGACCGCAATATCCCCACCGCGTACTGTCAATGTGGCAACATACGTTGTGCCCAACTTTTCCAGCGCCACCAGCGACAGCTCCTGCAACCACTCTAGCTGAGCCCGCAGAGCATCACGGCTGATATCCAACCCGTAACGATCCAGCCCATCCTGCAGAATGGATTCATTCAGGTCATACCCTGGCACTTCCGACAACAACCGGAGAATCACCAGGCGCTGGTGCTCAACAATAATTTGTGAGATAGCCATTATTTTTGTTCCTGTCTTAATTCGTTTTCGTACAGCATCGCCAGACGGTTCTCGATGCTCTTCATCGAAGCGAGAATAGATTCATTCTGCGTGGTCACTTTCACCACGTTCTTATCCATCTGGTGCCACTCATCACGCGAAGGCAGACTGGCCTGCTCTTTCTCTATCGCAGCCACTCGCTCTGTCAGCTTGTTATGGTCATTCTTGGTCGCAAAGCGATTGGATAACCAGGCAAACACCCCGGCACCAACAAGGCCACCCGCCACTACCACAACGGGCCACCAGGTTTTAATCAGTTCACCGTCCATGTTTGCGTTTCTCTTCTTTAACTATCTTTTCTATTACGGTTTCGACTGCGGCCCTGTCTACAGCATCTGACATGGTTTATTCCTTGTGTAGCTACGCCTTAAATAGCCAGCCTTACGTGGCCGTTCCCTGGCCTTTTTCACGGTGACGAATACCCATATAGGCCGTTGCCAACGCGAACATGATCCCCGCGATAACCATGTCGGCCCCGTCACCTTTACTAAACGCCTGTAATCCTTCGGCCCCCAGCACATAGAGCGAGCCGGATATGGCACTGATATAGGCCAGGTTCGGGCGGCAGGCGGCAACCTTTTTACTCTGTGATTTATCGCCAGCCTGAATGGTTTGCTGCCCGGTCGCGAAGATGGTTTCTTGATGCTCCAGCTGGCGGGCTTCGCGTTCGGCTTCGATTTTTGCCAACTCGACCTGTACCTTACCCATGCGTTCCAGCTCTTCCGGCGATAGCTTATTCAGCTCGTTGGCCACGTGCTTTTGCTTCACTTCAAACGGGACGATGGACTTGTCAATCTGCTCAATTTTGTCCGCCATCCGCACTGCCGTTTCGCTGGCACTGTCGCCAAACATTCCACCAACGGTTTTGATCAACGTCGGCCCGGCAGAGAGCAAGGTTTTCGCCAGGCCGAAAATAGTGAATGGGTCCATTAGTTATGTACTCCTAATAATGAATATGTGCCTGCAACGGCTACGCGGTGATGATTTCCAGCTGCCATTCCTTGCCACCTAAAAAGGTCATTAGTCCATTGAATGCTTCTTCAGAGTTCGCCACAGCCCACTCACCACGGCTTACGCCAAAGTGTGTGCCTGGTGCGAGGCAGCCTTGCAGCTCTTTGGCTCGGTTGGCTTTGTGAAGTAAACAGTGGGTGCGCAGGCTTGGCCCATAACGGGTGACACCTAACGTCGGCGCTTCGAGCGCATAGCAGGTGCCAAACTTATTGCTCTGATGGGGGATGAACCGATAAGTACCTGACGGCACGCATGAAATGCTCGGTTTGTTGTTATCCCATTCACGCTCGACGATGCAGCACAGCTGTTCGCCGTCTTTGGTATGGAGTGTTGAAAAGGTGCCGTGAGGAAAATAACGGCGTTTGAGAAATAGCTTGTCCATGTGCATCCCCGCAATCTGATTTGAAAATCGTTTTGATTACGTTGATGTTATGGGGAATAGCTAGGTAGGTGTTGTCGAGTTCTTTCAGGAAAGACTGCTGAAATATAAAGCAGTTAGCGTGAACAATTATGGCAAATTCAAAGAAAAAACAGAGCCCTATCAGCAACAAAATCTCATAGTGAACGTTGAGGGTTTTTCGCGATACCTATCTAATTTTAGCCAGCCACTCTAGACACGATATCATCTGCACATAAAGAAGAAACATTCAATTTGCAAAGAGATCGCTCATGAAAGAACTGAAAAAGCTACTTAGTAAGATAATCAAGGAAGCTCTCGTGAAACTGTTGGCCGGCGGCATCATCACGCTACTGACCATGCTTAAAGATCGCCTTTAACTAAACACACCACATCAGTACCAAAACCCGCCAACCTGGCGGGTTATTTATTTGTAGTCCACAAATTAAAACAAACTTCTCTGCCTGCGTTTCACTTCAGCCTGGCGCTGCTCTCTGATTATCTCGGTAATTTGTCGTTCAGTCAGTTTATGGTAATTAGCCAGCTGTTCGATGTTACGGCCATTGTATTCACGCCAAATTTCGATATTACGCAGGGCGGATTTCAGTTTAGAACCGTTGGGGATGTAGATGTCGCGGCCACCGAAGTAATGGCCCAGGGCGATGGTGAGTTTGTCGGCCAGATGGGGCGCATCAATCTTGGCCCGTTTGAGTTCGCTATTTAGAACCTCACTCAATGATTGTAAGGTGGACGGCCAACGCTGGCGCACATTGTCATCAGCAATTTCAGAAACACTATTGATCAGTAGTTCCAGCTCTGACGTTTTAGTTTTGAAAATCTCCTGCTGCTGTTCCATTACTGCCCCCCGAGGATTAATTTCGATCTCCCTATTTAGCTATATGATTGATCTCCGGGTCAATACAAGGCTTCCGGGCGGGGGTAAAAAAACCGCCCGTAGGCGGTTAGCACTCATCCATATATTGTTCTGATTCTCCATCGCCCGTGAGTTACAGGGACGCCAATTAGCAGACTATTTTGAGTGACCGGTTCTATCTCACTTTTGGACAGAAGTGAGTCAGTCTGGAACTGACTGACTCGGACGACAGTCCCGTTCGAAAAATACTGGACTGTTGCAGAGGGTAAGTATCATTTACATGCCAAGGGCGGTATATAATATTTATCCCCCTGTTTGTTAATCTGAGTCTCTATAGCTGTCTGACAGACCATCGCTTAGATGGACATTATGCAACCGTCAATAACCATTTCAGCCAAGGTTTAAAACACCACCTCGAATGCTGTTTCGATGGCATGAATAACTGCCCTGACTCGTGCAGCTTGCTGCACATCCTGATGGGTGACCATCCATATTTCGTAGGTGGTGGGGAGTTGTCGCTCTGGCCAGATCCGCACCAATCCTGCTTGCTCTGCCAGCGGTACAGCCATCTCGCCAAGCCCCAGCCCCATCAAAAGCGCTTGGCGTAACATCAGGCTAGTATCTACCCCTGCAGCTATCTTAGCGCCATCAGCAGGCTCTTCCATTACAGTGGCGAAGCGGGAGCTCTGCCAATGGGGCTCGTAAACAACCAAGGAGTGGCCACTAAAGCCGCTACCCGCCTTCGGCAGACCATGTCGAGCCAGATAGTCCTGTGAAGCGTAGAGACCAACCGGCCAAGAGGCTAGCTTGCGGATGATCAAGTCGGGGTTGGTCGGCTTCACCGTGCGAATGGCTATATCGGCCTCACGAAGGGTCAGGTTAACCACCTGCGTGGAAGTCTTGAGAATCACCCTTATATCAGGATGATTGCGATGCAAATCCCCAAAGGCTGGTAGCAGGAAGTCCGTGGCTAGGGTATCGGTTGTTGCCACATTCACCTCTCCTACCAATCGGTTATCGACCCCTTGGGCGGCGCGAACGAAATCAGTCGCTGCTAGCTCCATCCGCTCGGCGCTGGCGAGCACCACCTCACCGATCTGGGTCAGAAGATAACCTTTCGAGGTACGTAGGAATAACGTGGCTGATAACGCGTGCTCCATAGCGGCGATACGTCTACCGATCGTGGCCTGATCAACACCCACTCTGCGGGCTGCGCCCCTCAGGGTGCCTTCGCGATAGAGGGCCAGAAAAATTTTGGCGTCGTCCCAATTCATCTTAGCTCCTGGTCAAGATGCATTTTTGCATGAGTTAGTTGTAATAATACTGCGTTTATTCATCTGCGGTTTCGATTATCTTCTAAACCTACTACAAACCAGCTACCGGAGTATCTGTGAGCCTTCAACCTGTGAGTCTGATTGTCATGTTGAACCTCGTCTTTGTTATGTCGACACAAGCGAGTGAACCCGTAACTCAAGAAAAAACAATAATAAGCAGTTTGCATATCAATAATAAACCAGATATTGAAGATTACGACACCTTGAATTATATAGGTTTAGATAAAGCTAGTAAGCAACTGATTGCATTTAAAGACAAAAGTAAGATTGTTTACAATAAATACATTTATAAAAAAAATGTCCATTATGGCCTTGGTTCTCGAGAAAGCTTTGACCATTTCCATAACCCAAGATTCAGTCACAAAGACACCCGTGGTGTGTTTATTTTTATTCATGGTGGTTATTGGCAAGGCGAGGTTAAGGACTCTTATGCTTTTATCGGAGAGCTGCTGCTAGAAAAGAATATTGATGTTATGTTAATTGAGTATGACCTCACAAAGGAGAATATGGTAGATGGGAAAACTATTCCACGAGTGAGCATGACAGCCTTAGTCAATCAGGTTGGCCGGGCTCTTGATACCATACAGACGTATATGAAAGATAACAATATGTCTGGAATGCCAGTTTACTTGTCTGGGCACTCTGCAGGTGGCCATCTTGCAGCCTTCTGGAAAGATCACCCAGTTGTCAACTCAGCCATATTGCCTATCAGTGGCCTATTTGATCTATCGCCTATTGCTGCGACAAAGAAGATTGGTGCCGCCTTACAACTGAGTGACAATGAAATTGTCAAGCTAAGCCCAATAAACAACATTCACCCAGCAAACAAGAGCTCACTACCGATGTATATTTACTATGGTGGTGATGAGCAACCAGAGCTCAAAGGGCAATCCCTCAACTACAGTGAGAAATTACAACGGCACGATTACAACATATCTGTGACAGAGGTGAGTGGTGTCAACCACTTTGAAATACTCGCCTCTCTTTTCACAAAACCAGATAGCGATATTTTAATGCGTATCACTAGTGAGTAGCTGAAAAATAACAATAATTTTATTCATCTTTCTACAGTGTTCAACAACTAAAATCACACAAGTCAATTCTTGCCAATCATCCAGTGACAAACGCACTTGGAATATGATGTCTAGAATTTTATGAAAACCGTATTTAAGAAGAAGTTTTATGCGAGCATCGATTTACTATCAATTTGGTGAGCCTTCTGAGGTACTAAATGAAGAAGAAACATCTCTTCCATCACCAGGTTTTAATCAGGTTAGAGTCAAAACAATTTTATCCCCTATTCATAATCACGACCTATGGACAGTCCGTGGAACATATGGCCACAAGCCCAATTTGCCAGCAATTGGTGGTAGCGAGGCCTTAGGGATCATCGATGCTGTAGGTGAAGGAGTCAAAGAGCTCACACTGGGCCAGCGTGTTGTGGGGTCACCCATTATGGGGGTATGGGCTGAATATTTCTTGGCCCCAGCAGAGATATTAACGGTTGTTCCCGATACAGTCAGTGATGAGGTTGGTGCGCAGCTTGGTTCTATGCCATTTAGTGCGCTGTTATTACTTGAATTTTTGAATGCGAAAGCAGGACAATGGATCATTCAAAATGCGGCAGGTGGAGCTATTGGTAAAACATTGTCGATCCTTGCAAGGGAGCAGGGTGTGAATACCATCAGTCTAGTTCGTGACAATAAAACAAAAAAAGCGTTGGCGGCGCAAGGTATCGAGTATGTCGTTTCGACTGCCAACCAAGGCTGGCAACAAAGAGTTCATGATCTGACAGGTGGAACTTCTATCAGTTATGCCATTGATTCCGTTGGAGGAGCCGCAACTGAAGCGCTGACTGCATTATTAGGTGAAAATGGCCTGCTTGTTTCCTTTGGGTCTATGTCAGGAGAGCCGATGCATATTCCCGCTGCAGACATTGCTTTCAAGCAGATTACGGTCAAAGGTTTTTGGCAGAAGAAGATTAATCAGTCCATGGCAGTGGAAAAAAGGAAGTCAATGATGGAGAAACTTATCTGCTTGGCAGAAACAGGAAAACTGAAGTTGCCAGTGGATTCGATTTACCCGATGAATGATGTAAAAAATGCGGTAACAGCAAGCTTACAATCATCGCGCAAGGGTAAAGTACTGCTTCGTCCATAATTAATGCTCATGAGTTAAGAGCGATCATTTTATATGGCCTTTGGAGTCAGACTACGATAAGAAATGCCTGACTCCACAAGCCCCCCTGTTGTAGTTACGCAGGCTGAGCTTGGGGCTCACCAGCTGTTTGTAACGGGACATTGCCGTTTCTGCCAGCGACCGCTAATGGTAGCTAGAGGTACGTTTTCACCATGATTTCAGCGCGGTGACCGCCGGATATCGTAAGCGCCATCGCCTGACTCCTGATGTAACCGACGCTGGAGCGGGTTGAGCAAGGTCGGCAAGACCTCGTTGTCAGCCACGTTCTCCAGTAGGGCGAACGCATGAATTTTGCAGTGCCCTTCCACATCAATGAGTTGCAAAAAAATTATTGCGTCGCGTTATTTTTTAATCACTGATTATGAATAAGTTTCTAACTTTTATGTATTTACGCTGCGTCCTCCATGCTCACTTGCCCCTCCCCTCCGAATACCTAGGCAGTTTTCTATACATCAAATTATATAAATTGGGTGAAGTAGAGATTTCCTCTGAGAATATCTTGTCCAATGTTATCTCTTACAACAGAACAGCATAATAATGCAGATGGAACTATCTGATTAGAAATGCTGATATAAAGAAAATGGGAGTTTTCTAGCATCGCTTCTCAGCTAACAATCATGAGAAAAAGTACTATGTTTTCAGTGGCAAGATCTGCTTTTGAGTAACTGCTTTAAACTGCAATGGGGCAGAACCGAGCCAGAAACGGATCTGCCAATGGTTCAGGTTCGAGTTGTTTGGTCTAAGACGGTATGTGACCAAAGCGTGTTTTATGTACGTGTAAGAAAGGTCTGGAACTGCCACGGACTGCAATAAAAAACCGCCTGAAGGCGGTTTATCATTAATTCACGTATTGCTGTGGTTCTTGCGCTTCTAAAACAATGGCTTATGATTCACTCATCGCTTCCCACCTAGCCGTTGACTGGCCATAAATTCATACCCTTCGACTACGGTTTGATATCCCGCAAGCCCTGTGCCATTACGATTGAGCGGTACTGTCCACCCCGCTTCTTTCATCCGATCGGCCAGTTCTCGCTTGTGCCAGTTTTTGAGCGATTCCAGCACCATGTAGGCTTGGTTGGCATCACACCAGCCTACATGCTCAACGCCTTCGCCTTTATTACGGTTAGTGATACGGCGAACGTAAGCATCAAGGGACGATTCGCTGCGATCACGCACGATGTCGTGCTGAGCCATGGTGATCCAGATGGCGCGGATTTTGTCTATTTCAGCGTGTTTGGCTTTGCCTGCTTTGGGACTTAAACGGCGTTTAAACGGTGTTTTACCGACCTTCCCCTGACGTTTGAATCCTTGTATCTCCATCACGGCCAGCACCAGCTCAAGCTGTTTAATGTTCATTTTTCTGCAGCTGGAATGCTCACCATTGGCAAACAGCAGAGCACGATAAGTGTCATCATCAAGTGCCAGTTCGCGCTTGCCGACATGGATGAGCTGAATTAGGCGGTTGCGGTTATCCATTGGCGGCCTCCTTCTCCGTAAGAATGCGGTTTGCCTTCGCTCGTGGCTCAGTCCGCCACCCTTTGCAATGTTTATCAGCCCATTGTTCGGCTGCATACCTGTCCATATTGCTGACCGACATAAGTTCTTCAATTAATTCGTTATCCATTGGCGGCCTCCAAGCAGCTGGCTTTAACCAACGTCAAACCATCAAGTTTCTTAAACTGACGAACCAGTACGGAGGCTTTAGTAAATTCTGGGTCTAAGTACTCATGTTTTTTATGTAATTCCGGATAGTACTTTTTCGCATTGCGTTTCCCGTGCAACTTCTCTATTCGCTGAATTTTTGATGGTGAATAACAAGCCTGACTCCGTTTACGCCAGACTTTTTCAACAACAGCCGGACGAATTCCAAACTTATTTACATACCAGCCACCTTTTATCTCCCCATCAATATAAACAAACAACGAAGTCACACCTTCACGAACAAGCCTCCGCCCAACACTAATTTCATGCCCATCAAGGTTAAAATGAACACTAGCAATTAACAGCGAAAGCTCTTTTTCAATGGCTACCCATTGTTCTTTTGTGATTTTCTCATCCATATTCAATCCCAAATTCAGAGTGTACGAAGCCCCACGCGGGGGCGTGTACTTTTTAAAATTTCATTTATTTCTCAATTTAGCTGCTCATCAGTACCCAGCAGCTACGCTGGATAGACATCACCCTTTTTACTGCTCAAACAAGGGCGATGTTTCGCTTCTTTACTCGCTCGGCGGCGGTATTTTCCCCACTACCCATAACAGGGCATCGCTCACCCCTTGGGCATAGCTTTTACCCGCAACTTCTGCGTTAATGTCTTCAAGCTGCTGCGCCTTATCCAGCTCGTTGAGCACAGCCAAGCGGGTATGAGGGGCGACGAACGGCATATTCAAATGACTCATTTTCTTCATTGCGCCCCCTACAATGCCGCCAGGTCTAACGGGATATTAACCAGCTTGCCTTCACTGGTGCGCTCGCGGAAGTTCAGGTATGTTTTTGACCCCGTTACCATAATGGCGTCGGCTATGGCTTCCATGGCATTCATCCAACGCTGGTCGATGATTTTGTCTTTGTGCTTGCGCAGGGAAAGAATACGGCCGGTGTTCAGGTTGCCCTCGCGGTCTACTTCAAAGGCGTCGTTGACCAGTACCTTCAGATAATCGTTGGCGTCTGAGCTCCAGTCTTGCACGCACTCATCTATCAGCTCTTTGGCTATCTGAAGTTCGGGGCCGAAGGTGATCCGATCTTGCACGGTGATTTTGATTTGCAGCGAGCCGTCATAGGCGGTGAACGAGAACCCACCTTTCGCACCACCTTTCTTTTTCTTGCTCTCGTACTTCTCGGCCAGCAGCTCTTGAAAGGCGTAGCAGTCATCGAAGACGTCACGCTTGAACCGCCTCAGTTCTGACTGGATCTCTCGCGCTTTCGCCGTGTGCTTAATCACGAAATCGTTAATTTCCATGTCATAGTCATCAACCATTGTGATGGGCACCATGCGCTGCTTGCTGTCAAACATGTAGCCTTCTGGCGCTGCCGACGCTGGTTGTACTTCTTGGGTATTCATTCAGTCATTCCTTTTTAAACAGGGTTATTGCTTTGTCGGGAGCCGATGGCCTGGCTCCTTAATAAACGGTGGTATGCCATGGCGCAGGCATCATCTTTTGCATACATCGCGGTTCTGGTGTTGACTCTGGTGCGGGGCTTATTGCTTGCCAACCAGCTTGAGTTACGGCAAAAGTGGCAGACACCACTTGTTACTGTCCAACAAGGACGAAAGCTGCCACAACAACCACACTCTTCAAGAAAGCCTTCTTCGGTAATAAAGTGATAGACTCGGCTGGTTTCATCTCCGCCTTTTACGAATCCATGTTTTGTCAGGTTTTTTAGCTGGTGAAGAATGGCGCGGGATGTCACTTCATCAATCAGTATTGAAAGCTCTGGCCGCGTTAATGGCCGTACTCTCAACTTCTCAACAATTCTTTCTGCTAACGTCATAGCTATGCCCTCCAGGTGACCAGGCAACCACACAATGACGCCACCCGCATTTGCCGGGTTTGCCCCTGCGCCCGGCAGGTAATATCAAACCCCTGGCACATGCCGTCTGGCCGTTCGATTTCAATCACCGGGCGGATGATACCGACGCGGGTTGAACGTACTTCCATGCCACACTTTTGAAGCTGTCGAACCGCCGCATTGATGCGATGTGAGTTGGCAAGTAATCCGTTTGCTCGTTTCATTTTTCGCTCGTTGAATATTTTTTGCTCCACAGCAGCTGGTTGTAGCGTGCGGAAAGCTTGGTCAGTTCTTTTTCTAGTAGTTGGTTGAGTTCAAGAGTATTTCCCTTAGCTGTTCGCTTTAAGTACGCCAGTTGATTATCGAGGTGGTACACCTCTTCCTCTGTTGCGGCTTTGATATCAATCCGCTGTGCTTTTGCTGTTGTTTCCAGCGAGGAATGAGGACATCCAGAGCGACATGCTCGATACATTCGCACCCGCTCTCTATTTGCAGATGAAAAGGGCATCTCCTGATACATCAAGCATTCATTGATAGGCAGTTCGCCTTTTATTGGGCACGTTACGGTTGCCTTCATGTATTTGCCTTTAACCTTGATCTTCAATATCTCGGTGTTGCCGGGATAAATCCCCCTGACAACCTGGCTCAACATAGAGGAACTAACCCCCAATTCCTTTGCTATCTTATTTTGTGAGCTTCCCGGCTTGGCAACCTCTCCTTTTAACGTTTCAAGCCAATCTTCATTGCTCATAAATTCTCCTCGTAAGGGAAGAACCGCTCCCTGTTTTGACAGCGAATACCGTCATCAGTGATCAATGGATGCTTATTACCTAAATCAATATTCAGTCGATACATAACGCCATCAGGTGTTTTTATCTCTCGAATTAAACGAGCGCGTTTCATTGCTCGTAAATACCGGTTCGTTACCTGCTCGCCCGCAACAGCGATTGAACGAAGATCGTGATGGTTAAAACGCTTCAGCACCCGACTGGCATTCCATAGTCGCTGCATGACTATGGGACGTTTTGAGGTTTTTCTCTTATCTGGCAGTGGATTAGTATCAATTAACTGATACTGGCTTGTTAAAACTGAGGTACGCTTTTCTACCAACAGAATTCTATTCTCAGAGACAAGTTCTTTGATGAACTGACGCACCTGTGAGTTGTTCATTTCTACAGCATCCATTATTTGTTTTGGTGAAAACATGGACTTGCCGAATTGACACATAAACTTCCATGCCATACGACGCTTCGACATAAAACCCCCTGCTAATCACGTAAACCATGAAATGGTTGATTGCCCCAATCTTGCCGGGTGACCAACTCAATATCATTGGCCTTTGCGAGCGTTTCAATCTTAGTTAGGCCGATGATAATTCTGCGCATTTCACCTGAGGTGCTTTTCCTTAAGTGTTCCAAAAGCTCTTCTTCTACGAGGATGTTGTCTTCAAGCAATGAGTTTGCCATTGTAGTTATGTCGTCTAAATCAGCTCGCTTAAACTCAACCCACTCACTAATACGATTAAAAAATTGTTTACGCTTGCTGATACGGCGAGCAATCTGATCCATGCCAATGAGAATTATTGGCGTTTCTGCTCCGTCATAAATGTCACGGATGGTATCGAGCATACGGACATCATTCATTAAGTAGTCAGCCTCATCGATGAATAACGGGCGTTCATTCATACTGATTTGCTCTATGATGAAATCGATATTTTTACTGATTCGATAGGCTGGGGTTGAACCTAGCTCTTCAACAACTCGCATCATTAAACTGCTTGTTGAATCATGTGCGCGAGCACTGACGTAGATTCCGTCAACCTGGCTATAGATGTATGCATTAGCTGTCGTTTTTCCCAAACCCGATTCGCCATGCATGAGGCAAATTCCTGGAATGCCGTACGGACGCCTGACAACGGTTTCAAACGCAACTTGCGCTGCAATAAGGTTCTTAACTGGTGCAACAATTGGTTTCATTGCTATACTCCTTTCGAGCATTAATAGTTTATTTAACGATGAATTTAATTAGTGTTTATGGCGCGTTATGCTTGCCGGCTGCGCGCCATTATTTCCTCGACAGCTTTACAGCCAAAGGGATTGTCCAACTTATACTTATCTAAAAATTTGCTCTCCTTTTCTGTCAGTTCTCTGCTTAATGACTGCTCAGCCAAATGTTTAGCCTTGTCATGTAAATTGCGGATCATTAATCCTTTCTGCTCTTGAACGCTTTGTTCACGGCGCTCAATGGTTTGTTTGGCTTGCTCTAAGCGGGAGATCTCATCATCACTTCGATAATTCGGATCAGGCTTTCCGTTTGTCGCTTTTGTTAATCCAGAAAGAGCTTCATTGCTATGTGATTCAACACCTTCAAATGCTGTTAAATTACCGTTTAGCGTTTTCTTCTGTGCTAGTTCCTGGGCATAAATAGTATCGATACCAAATTCATTCTGAAGACGCTTAGCTTCTCTTCTAAATGAAGCCAAAGCCTTTGTCTGTTCCTTACGCTTGGCCCGATAGGTTGCGGGGTCAATTTCACGGCCAATCAAGTCCATATTTACGGCTTCAACATAAGTCTCCCAGCCGTCTTCTGGATAAAGCGTTGCTCGGCCAATATCCGTTGGGTCAATAAACACTTTAACTTTTTTACGTTGCCACTCGACTTCCTGCAGCTCAGGGGCGGTATATTGAACACCTCCTGCTTTTACGTTTCCGCGAACAACGGTAGCCATACCGATATAGTTAAGTAACAAGTCAAGAACATGCGTTTCTTCAATTACTTGCTTCCTGTAACCGCTTTCGGCGTAAAGTTCGAAAGGTGATTTGTTCAATTTGTCATGTTGTTCGTGGTGATAATCGTATTGAAGATAGTCATCCAGTACTTGTTGTAATTCCTGCGGTGTTAACGCCAATGCAATACGCTCTTGCTCGACTTGCTTTTTACCTTGGCCTATTCGCTTGGCAAAGGTATGCATTGCTTCTATCTGCTGGCGATCTGTCACTGAGTGCCCAATGTAGCCAGGCATTTTTTCCATTAGTACGCGGCTCATGGTGCCAAAGAAACGTTCTATGAATGGCTTCTCCCAACCAGAAAAGGCCGCAGCTTTTGATAAGCCTAATTCGAGTAATCCAAAAATAGTGGTCGTTCTTTCACTTACATAATCAGAACCATTATCAGTTCGCATGAACGCATCTTTTTCAGGAACTCCCCAGTCAATCAGACATTTACGTAACAATAAGCAAATGGCTTCACTATTGGATGTAGGTGAAACTATTAAACGAACGCGGTGGCTATAAACATCAATAGCAGCAACGATACAGTGGCGCTTCAGCTTTCCATCAACATTCAGCTCGACATCTGTTGGTGTTGAGTCAAATTCCCAAACTTGATTTGGTCCTGTTATCCATGGATACATACGTCCATATAGTGGCCTGTATTTATCGGTATATTTCGTAGGGTTCGTGGTATATGCCAAAGCAACTTCATTTGTTTTTTGATAAGCCAGTATCCATCGACGAAAACTGCTGATAGCAGGCAATTCCCAGCCAAACTCTTCAGATTTAACCGCTGCCAATTTCCGTAATGTTTTAGGCTTATTCATCAGGTACGGTTTGCTGGTAATCAAAGCTATTAGGAATTGCTTCAATGTAGGTATCTGATCAATCTTGCTAATAACACTTTGCTTATAATTATCAGCCAAGCCAAATATGCCTTGCTTGTTGTAACTTCGTTGCCATCGGTAAAGTGATGTTTTCGTAATTTTATCAATAACCTGCCTCACCGGTGAGTCAGGTAAAATTTCCAATCGGTTATAGGATTCAACAAATATCTGAAGCCCTTGAACCTTTGCTTCCGCAGCTACATAAGGAGCCAAGAAGTTATCCAAAACTATCAATATCGTCTGACGCGCTTTGGCTTTCTCCTGTTTACTTTCAGGCAAGCACATGAATCGCTTCATTCCGTCAGATTTAGTTACGATCGATTCAAACCGCTCTGCATCCTCGTTACGTTCTGTTGTTACAATGCTATGTTGAGCCGATAGCTCTACTTTATCTCCCTGTGTAAGAGCCTGATTTTGTTCTTTAATATTCAATCTTACCTGTACTGCAATAGGTAAGCTCGATATGTGATATTCAAATCCTTTGCCTTTTAGTGCTTTTCTTGTCTTCCACTCTTCTTTTTGTGCGCGTCTCCTTATCGAATATGCTGCTGATGGGAGCCCTTCTACTCCGCAGAGTTCTGATACAGCGAACCATTGTCTAATCATCTTTAACCTCCAAAAGATCAACGCCTAATTTCTTTGATAGATCTTCCATGATTGACATTGATAGACGCCTTTTGGGCAACCTCTTATTTTCCGGTGCAAAAGTGCTGATACAATGAAGAACTGTTCTCGGGTTGTAGCCATTTGCAATAGCCCAACTCCTTACAGTCCAGCCTTTTGAACGCAAAGCACCTTGTAACTGGTAAGCATTTTCTATTTTCATTAGGCCACTCCGTGCTAAAATCTGTCGCAATTGGTAACTTTCCCTTTGCGACAATATGACGATAGTGCAAACAATATTACGAAACAAGATTAATATCGTTATATTTGACGGTATATCGGAAAATATAACGATGCGCCGCACTTTTATTGCAATAGAAAAACTCTTTACATGTGTTTTTCTCTAAACAATTACGGCTCCAAAACCAGACATCATTGCGATTAAAAACAGGACGTTACATGGAAAAGCACAAGCCAAATAAAAAAAGCACTCAATGTGTTTTTTCTGACGATAGAATCGCACAATTTTCCACGAGACTTAAAGAACTGATTGGAGCTGAATCAATCAGAGCCTTTGGGGAAAAAATAGGGGTAACGGACAGCGGTTTAAGGAAATACCTTCCACCTTATAACTCCAAACCTACGTTTGATAAATTGGTGGCTATTTCGCGCTATAAAGGGGTAAATATTGAATGGTTAGCTACGGGGGAAGGACCTAAGTTTTCAGTCTCTCATCATGAGTCCAAAAACGAGCAATTAAACTGTATAAATTCACCAAGCATCACTCTTGAGGAGTTTAATGAGGAATTTATTCTCGTACCTGGTTATCATGTGCAGGTATCAGCGGGGAACGGGTGTACTGCGTTTGATCAAGCACCAAAACGTCATTTGGCATTTAGACGTAAGTATTTCAAATATAGACGATTAAACCCCGATAACCTTGTTGTAGTCTTTGCCAAAGGCGATTCAATGGGCGACACCATAAAAGACAATGATTCATTGGTAGTTGATCTAAGCGACACGCAAGCAATCGATGGACAAATATTTGTAATCCGTCTAGGTGATGAGCTCTACGCTAAACGCATACAAAAAAGCTACAATGGCTCAATCATATTAATCAGTGACAACAAAGAGTACTCACCTATCGAGGTGCCAAAGGAAGAGCTAGATCAGTTGTGTATTATTGGAAGGGTTGTTCAAAGGTCAACAGATATGTGATTTTTGAGGATGGCTCTCAGTGCGGTTTGTCATTCCAACCGACTTTCCGCTAGGCCGGCTAACATAATTTCCATTTAAAGCGATTCCATATAAACACATTTAATCAGACTTTAAACATGTCATGAATCCAGTAAAGACAAGGGTTCACCCACCAAATACCGTAAGTTCTCACCTAATCCCACATATCTCCTGGTTTCTCATACCTAGTGACTGGTTACACATTCAGGTAATTAATAGATTTGGCATTCACCCTCAACCTAACATCAAACAAAAAAAGCCCCATCGAAAGATGAGGCTTTAAATGTGGCTCCCCTTGCTGGACTTGAACCAGCGACATACGGATTAACAGTCCGCCGTTCTACCAACTGAACTAAAGGGGAATTATCCAAGTGCTTTACCGCAGATAATTAAAATACTTGCGATAAGGCTAAATTTGGCTCCCCTTGCTGGACTTGAACCAGCGACATACGGATTAACAGTCCGCCGTTCTACCAACTGAACTAAAGGGGAATCACTTTGTTTTGCGAGGCAAATATTATCTAGCCTCCTAAAAGGTGTCAACCATAAATATTTTAAAAAATAACCGACCGGTGACACTTTCAACAGTTTGTTGCTTGCTTAATCATCCATACCACTTAACAACTCTTTTCTCTGTCATGGCCATGCGATGAGTGACTTCATGCTCATAGCTTTCAAAGGGGCCGACGGAGTATTAATATGTGAATTAGAGCCTTATCCCCTTCATTACCTGCCTGAACCGTTGATGAAAAGTTAATCAATTACGAAAAACCCTGCTTTAGGGGAGTTGTTATAGCCTGGACAAAGGAAGATAATATGCAGATCCCTTTCAATCATAATTAAGATGGTATGACTGAATACCTGCTACTACTCGTAGGTACAGTGTTGGTTAACAACTTTGTACTGGTAAAATTTTTAGGCTTGTGCCCTTTCATGGGGGTATCAAAGAAACTGGAAACTGCAATTGGTATGGGGTTAGCAACTACATTTGTGCTGACTCTTGCTTCTGTGTGCGCTTACCTGGTTGAAGCCTATATTCTGGTACCTTTAGGTATTCAATACTTACGCACCCTAAGCTTCATTCTGGTGATCGCTGTCGTAGTACAGTTCACTGAAATGGTGGTACACAAAACGAGCCCTACTCTCTACCGTTTACTCGGGATTTTCCTCCCCCTTATCACCACCAACTGTGCGGTGTTAGGTGTTGCCCTGTTAAACATTAACGAGCGTCATAACTTCATTGAGTCGGTTATTTATGGTTTCGGTGCCGCTGTCGGCTTCTCTCTGGTGCTCGTTCTATTTGCCTCTATGCGTGAGCGAATCGCGGCTGCCGATGTGCCTGAACCTTTTAAAGGTGCCTCAATCGCCATGATTACCGCAGGGCTGATGTCTCTTGCCTTTATGGGCTTTACTGGATTGGTGAAACTGTAAGATGAGCGGAATTTTAATTGCAGTGATTGCAATCGCCATTTTAGCCGCAATTTTTGGCCTTATTCTCGGCTTTGCTTCTATTCGCTTCAAAGTCGAAGCGGATCCTATTGTTGAACAAATCAATGCAATCCTGCCTCAAACCCAGTGTGGCCAGTGTGGTTACCCGGGTTGTCGCCCCTATGCAGAAGCCATTGCAAATGGTGATGAAATCAATAAGTGTCCTCCGGGAGGTCAGGCCGCAATCGAAAAACTGGCCGACCTAATGGGGGTTGAAGTTCAGGATTCAGCACATGACGAAAATAAAGGGCTGAAAAAAGTCGCGTTTATTCACGAAGATATGTGTATTGGCTGTACTAAATGCATTCAAGCATGTCCTGTTGACGCCATCGTTGGTGGCACAAAAGCACTACATACCGTCATTAAAGAGGAATGCACCGGCTGTGACCTTTGTGTCTCGCCTTGCCCTACAGACTGTATTGAAATGGTGCCGGTTGCAACCACACCGGAAAGCTGGAAGTGGGATCTTAATCAGATCCCTGTTGTTAACATTCCTGCAGAAGCTAGCGCCAACAAGGTAGAGTAACCATGCTGTCAATCATAGAGCAATTAAAACAAGGCCAGTTATGGGACTTCCCGGGGGGGATCCACCCGCCGGAGCAAAAAAAGCTGTCAAATCAATCTGAAATATCAGAAGCCATTATTCCTGATGAGTTAGTTCTTCCCCTCAAACAGCATATAGGTGCTGTGGGTGATATTTTAGTTTCCGCTGGCGACAAAGTTGTGAAAGGCCAGCCGCTGACACACGCTGATGTAGCATTGAGTGTACCAATCCATGCTCCGACGTCAGGTACGGTCAAAGCCGTGGAAGCACGTACCATTGCCCACCCTTCCGGCCTGGCTGATTTGTGTATCATCATAGAGCCAGACGGTGAAGATCGCTGGGGTGAACGAAAAACTATCAGCAACTATAACGATATAGAAGCGGCTGATCTGATTGAGCATATTCGCCTGAGTGGCATTGCCGGTATGGGCGGCGCGGGCTTCCCTGCCGGGCGAAAACTACAAAGTGGTTTAGGTAAAACAGATCTGCTTATTATTAATGCCGCCGAATGTGAACCTTACATCACCGCTGATGACCGCCTGATGCAGGATTATGCCGCCGAGGTAATCGAAGGCATTCGTATTATTCGCTACATTTTGAAGCCGGCACTGACGGTGATCGGTATTGAGGATAACAAGCCCGAAGCGATCAACGCCCTGAAGCGCTCTGTCTCTGAAGACGATGGTATCTTGATCCGCGTGATCCCAACCAAGTACCCGTCCGGAGGTGAAAAGCAGCTGATCAAAGTGCTGACAGGAAAAGAAGTTCCGGCGAAATGCATTCCAGCCGATATTGGCATCTTGATGCAGAACGTCGGTACCGTTCACGCGATTAAACGCGCGGTTATTAATGGCGAACCACTGATCCAGCGCGTGGTCACATTAACAGGCAACACCTTTA
Source organism: Photobacterium sp. (assembly GCF_057456235.1). Taxonomy (NCBI): domain Bacteria; kingdom Pseudomonadati; phylum Pseudomonadota; class Gammaproteobacteria; order Vibrionales; family Vibrionaceae; genus Photobacterium; species Photobacterium sp. The sequence goes on from NZ_JBVCPH010000001.1 coordinate 604,498, forward strand.
AGCAACCGGGTAATGCCTGGGTGCTACTAGGAACACCCGTTAGCTTTCTGCTGGAGCAATTCGGTTATAAAGCCGATAAGAAACTGCCACGCGTAATCATGGGTGGCCCGATGATGGGCTTTACACTACCACACTGCGATGTGCCAATAACCAAAACGGCAAACTGCATTCTTGCACCGACCCGTAAAGAAATTTCACCGCCCAATCACGAGCTGGCATGTATTCGTTGCACCGCATGTGCTGAAGCGTGCCCGGTTTCATTGCTGCCGCAACAATTGCAGTGGTATGCCAAAGCTCAAGATTTTGATAAGTGTGAAGAATATAACTTATTTGACTGTATTGAATGCGGTGCATGTGCCTATGTCTGCCCAAGTGAAATCCCATTGGTACAGTACTATCGCCAGGCAAAATCCGAGATCCGAACCCGAAAACAAGATGAAGCGAATGCCGAGCGAGCAAGGCTGCGCTATGAAGCCAAAACTGCCCGTATGGAGCGAGATAAGGCTGAACGCGAAAATCGCTTTAAGAAAGCAGCAGAAGAACGTCGTAAAGATATGGCAAGCGCCGGTGGCGATGACGCCGTTGCCGCAGCCATTGCACGGGTAAAAGCCAAGCAGGCAGCATCATCGGCCAGCGCAGAGAAGAAACCAGCCGTTGCTGCGGCAATTGCCCGGGCGAAAGCCAAACAGGCATCTGCGGCACAAGTTAAGTCGGAAACATCTGATCACGTTTTACCTGATGCTTCTTTACCCGATAATAAGGAAATGGCAAAGCTTCGTGAGGAGCGTAAGCGCCTGGCTCGCGAACGAAAAGCAGCAAAAGAAGCGTCTTCCGCCCAAGATCAGTCTTCGACAAAAGAGGATGGTGCGGCAAGTACCGGTGATGCGAAAAAAGATGCCGTTGCGGCTGCCGTCGCCCGCGCCAAAGCGCGCAAGGCGGCTCAACAGGCAGAACAGACCCAGGCTGCAACAGCTGATGTAACCGACACGACTGACGCCGACCCCAAAAAAGCTGCTGTCGCGGCTGCCGTCGCCCGCGCCAAAGCGCGTAAGGCAGCTCAACAGACAGAACAGACCCAGTCTGCAACAGCGGATGTAACCGATACGACTGACGCCGACCCCAAAAAAGCTGCTGTCGCGGCTGCCGTCGCCCGCGCCAAAGCGCGTAAGGCAGCTCAACAGACAGAACAGACCCAGTCTGCAACAGC